>DATJVI010000102.1:0-2480 GCA_035501875.1 Burkholderiales bacterium | reverse complement strand
TTGCATCACCGGTGACCGTCGTACAGGGCGAAGCATTCGAGGACGCGGCGTGAGCGTGGGCGATGCCCAGCCAGAGGAGTCGCCGCTCGGTGGCGGCAGGCTGCTGGCGGAGATAACCAACCGGATCGTCGCGCTGATTCGCGAGCACTACGGCCGCGGACCGATACGCGCCAAGACCTACGTCCTTGACAACCTGATCACGTGCGTGCTGACCGACGGCTTCACCGCGATTGAGCGCACGATGATGGAAGGCGGGCAAGCTGACCGCGTCCTCGAAATCCGGCGTGACTTCCAGCAACTGATGAGAGAGCGCTACTGCACGATGATCGAACAGCTCACCGGGAGGAAGGTCCTCGCATTCCTCAGCCAGGCCCACGTGGAACCCGACCTCACGGTCGAGATGTTCCTGATGGACGGGCCGGTGCCTGGATTCGGCGCGTTGGAGCTCGTCGATCCACCATCCCGCGAGCCGGGCGCCGAACACGCGTGAATCACACTGGCTTTGCGTAACTCGTGTCGTGCGGCTGTCGCGCGTCTGCTTGCTTTCCCGGGGGTGTGGCGTAGGATCGATTTGCACAGGGCCACTTCACCGCTCCTGCGAAGCGACTTCGCGTAGCGCACCGCCGGCCAGCAGCGCAGCGGCGCCCTCACGGACAGTTTCGTCCCCGGCGACGGAAGAGCCGTCCTTGACCAGAGCCTGCGGAAGCCTTGAGCGACCGTGCTCAGGAAGGTGTCGAGATGCCGTCAAAGCCAGCGATTGTTCCAACCGGACCGCCGGTCCCCGAGGCCGTCTCCGTACCGGTCCGCGCCGATGAACAGGACTTGGCGCCGTCCAGAAATCCGTTTCGTGCGGGCCTTGCCAGGGTCCTGAGCGCTCTCCGGGGCGATAAGTACATGGTTGGTGCGTACCCGCCGGAGTGGCAGGCACCGGCGCCGACGCCGGCAGTCGGGCGGGCCGTGAGTGTTGAACCTTCGGCTCTCGAGGTCGGGTCGCCACGGGAGCCCGGCGGCGATGTTTGACGTCCCAGCCGCTGCTTCCGGGGATCGGGAGCGGCGGTCTCGCACGAGCGACGAGCAGATGGTTCGCGAACTGGTCACGCGCCTCTCGCGGCAGGACCGCCGCGGCGCAAGCGTGATCGAGCGTGCAGCGATCCTGGCCGAGGGTGCGAACACCGAATTGATCGTGACGTGGATCCTCGACCACGGCGGACAGCCCGAGGCGCCAGCTTCTGCCTCCGCTCGAGGGGGCCTGCACGGTGGACGCTTACAAGGCAGGGGGGCGAATGACACCGTCGCGCCGCGCCGATACGTCATCCCGCCGGGCGTGCTGCGCTGATCCGGGCTTATCGGGCCCCCGACGGGTCGCTGCCACTCACGGACCCGGGATTCAGCTAAGCTCGATCCTGTCGAGGCTACCCTGCAGGACCACGTGTGGGTATGGCAGGAGCGCTTCGACCGTGAGCGGCTCGCGCTCGTAGCGGTCTGATGGCGGCATGCGGGGGCGTTGCGGTTCGGCAACGTCAACCCCTCGCTTCGGAGTGACCTATGCCCCATCCATCGACGGGCCAGCCCGGCCATGGCCTCGGCGTCTACGCGCAGCCTCGCCTCGGGAGAAGCGTGCTTGACATCGGCACCTCGGTTGTGCCGTATCTGGCGCTTTCGGTCGGGATGTACCTGACGCTTGGCGTCGCTCTCGTGCTGACCGTCGCGCTCATGGTGCTGGCCGCAGGATTCCTGGTCCGGACGTTCGTCGTCTTTCACGACTGCGCGCACGGCGCGTTGCTGCCATCCAAGCGCGCCAACCGGTATGTCGGACGCTTTGCCGGGCTGCTGGTGCTCTCGCCGTTCGAGCGCTGGCGACATGACCATGCCGTCCATCACGCCAGTTCCGGCGACCTCGAGCGCCGCGGCGTCGGAGACATCCTGACGCTCACCGTGGCCGAGTACCGGGCCCGCTCGTGGCGCGGCCGTCTCGCCTACCGCCTGCTACGCAGCCCGCTGGTCATGTTCGGGCTCGGGCCGATCATCGCGATGATGGTCGGGCCGCGGATCCCCACCCGCTCGCAACGCCCTCGGATGCGCCACAGCGTGCTGGGCACGGACGCCGTTCTGCTCGCCGTCGGGGCCGGCCTGGTCTGGCTGTGCGGCTGGGAGACGCTCCTACTCGTGTGGGCACCCTCGGCGATGCTGGCTGGATCGGTCGGCATCTGGCTGTTCTACGTGCAACATCAGTTCGAAGACGCGTACTGGCAGAGCCCCGGGGACTGGAGCTACGTTGACGCTGCGCTGCGCGGCAGCTCATACCTGAAGCTGCCGAAGCTGCTGCAGTTCTTCACCGGGAACATCGGGCTGCACCACGTCCACCACCTCAACGCAAGAATCCCCAACTACAACCTCCAACGCGCCCACGACGAAAATCCGGTCTTCCACCAGGTATCGACGCTGTCACTCTGGGAGGCACTGCAGACCGTCAAGCTCAG
>DATJVI010000101.1:0-9248 GCA_035501875.1 Burkholderiales bacterium | reverse complement strand
CGCCGCGAAGGGATTCCGGGTGCTCGAGGAAAGCTTCCTGCTGTACATGCCGGACAAGGGCATGTACCTCTACATCGCGCGCACCGATCGCGATCCGTGGGACCAGGACGGCGCGACCACGCTCGTCTTCGACGGCAGCGGTGCGGTGCGCAGCCTCTTCGTGCCGACCGGAAGCAACGCGGGCAGCACGCTGCACACGTGGATCTTCGCCCTTCACATGGCCAAGGTCTGGGGCATGCCGTTCCGGATCTTCGTCGCGTTGGTGGGCCTCGTCGTCGCGCTGTTGGCGGTCACCGGCATCTATATCTGGTGGAAGAAGCGCCATGCGCGGCGGTGGGGCCATTCCGTCGCAACGCGCCCCGACCTCGACGGAGTTGCAGATTGAGGCAACGCGGCGTGCGTACATCGCCAGCGCCATCCATGCGCAGCATCAGCGCGGGAACAAAACGCGGTGCGTGGCTGTTTTGGGTTGCACGGTGCGCGGACCTCATCCGCGCCGTTCTTGGGGAGAAGGAAGATGAAAATGGCTATCAGCGTCGCGGCATTGGCATTGGCGACTCCGCTCGCATTCGCACAAGCGCCTGCAAAGACCGCCGGCGGGATGCTGGTCAACAGCTCGGGCATGACTCTCTACACGTTCGACAAGGACGGCGGCGGCAAGAGCATGTGCAACGGTGCGTGTGCCACCAATTGGCCGCCGCTTGCAGCCGCTGCTGATGCAAAGCCGAGCGGCGACTGGACCATCGTGACGCGTGACGACGGCGCAAAGCAGTGGGCCTACAAAGGCAAACCGCTTTATAAGTGGATCAAGGACCAGAAAGCGGGCGACATGACGGGTGGCCCCGATGATTCCAACCGAAGCACCCGGTCGGACGGTTGCAGGCAGCCTCAAAATCGCCGTACCACGCGCGTTCGAGGCGGGAACTTTACTGGTGCCGAGGCCGGCTGAACGGACGCTGACGGACTGTCTTTACTGCGGGCAATCATTCAGCGTTGCCGCGGTCCAACCGACGTCGTGCGGGCAGGAACTCCCGTCCGCCGCGGTCGAGGACGATGGAAACGATGAAAGCCGCAAATCGTTGGACGCTGTGTACGGTGACGCTGGCGCTTGCGCTGGTGCTACCGCAATTTGCAAATCCGCGCCACGCGGTGGCGCAGCCGCACCAGACAGTGCAGGCATCGGCGCAGAACGTGGTGCGCGCCACGCTGGGCAACGGACTGCGTGTGGTGATCGTGCGCAACGACCTGGCTCCGGTGGTTGCGACCTCGCTGAACTACCTCGTTGGCGCCGACGAAACGCCTCCCGGGTTCCCCGGCACGGCGCACGCGCAGGAACACATGATGTTCCGCGGCAGCCCTGGCCTGTCGGCCGATCAACTCGCCAACATCGGCAGCATCCTCGGCGGCCGATTCAACGCCGACACCCGCCAGAGCGTCACGCAGTACTTCTACACCGTGCCGTCCGACGATCTGGAGATCGCGCTGTACATCGAGGCGCTGCGCATGCGTGCCGTGATCGATTCGGCGCAGGACTGGCGCGAGGAACGGGGTGCGATCGAGCAGGAGGTCGCGCAAGACCTTTCCAATCCGGAATACATGCTCGCCAGCCGCTTGCGCACCGCGCTTTTCAAGGGCACGCCGTACGAGCACGACGCCCTTGGCACGCGCCCTTCGTTCGATCGGACGACGGCGGCGATGCTCAAGTCGTTTCACGACCGGTGGTATGCGCCGAACAACGCTGTGCTGGTTATGGTCGGCGATCTCGATCCCGACGCGACACTGGCGAAGATCCGCACGCTCTTTGGCCCGATTGCGGCGCGACCGCTGCCGCCGAGGCGTTCGCTGAAGTTGGCACCTGTCACACCGCAGACGCTGAATATCGAATCGGATCTACCGGACGCACGGCTCTCGATCGCGATGCGCCTGCCGGGGCTGGACAGCCCGGACTACCCCGCGCTGGAGCTGCTTTCCGACGTGCTGTCGAGCCAGCGCGGCGAGCTATATGGCTTGGTACCGCAGGGCAAGGCGCTCGCGGCGAGCTTCTCGTATGAACCGTTGCCGAAAGCCGGCATCGGCACGGTCGATCTCGACTTTCCCGCACATGGCGACGCTGCGGCCCTCGAACGCGAGGTGCGCGCGATCCTGGCACGCATCGCCGAAGAAGGCGTGCCGACCGAGTTCGTCGAAGCGGCCAAGCTGCACGAACGCAGCCAACTCGAATTCTCGAAGAACTCGATCGAAGGGCTTGCCACCGAATGGTCGGAAGCAGTCGCCGTCGACGGTGCCGATTCGCCGGAGCAGGAGCTTGCGCGACTCGAAGCCGTCAGCGTTGCCGACGTCAACCGCGTCGCGCGCGCTTATCTGGACCTCGATCATGCGGTCGTCGCGCACCTGACACCACACCCGTCGGGACAACCGAAGACTGATTCCCGCTTCGGCGGCCAGGAGACCATCTCCCTCGGCGAACCGAAGGCGACGCAGCTGCCGCCTTGGGCGCGATCGGCCCTCGCAAAACTCCAGGTGCCGCCTTCGCACGTGCAACCGATCGTCTCGCGCCTGCCGAACGGCCTGACGCTGATCGTGCAGCCGGAGACCGTCAGCGACAGCGTCACCGTGCTGGGGCACATCCGCAACCGGCCCGAGCTGCAGGTTCCGCAGGGCCAGGAAGGGCTGTCGCTGGTCCTCGACCCACTCTTCGCATACGGCACCGAGAAACTCGATCGCCTGGCGTTTCAGCGCGCTCTGGACGAGATCGGCGCGCAGGCGTCGGCCGGTTCGGATTTCTCAGTCCAGGTTCTTTCCGACCATTTCGAAGACGCCGTGGCTCTTCTTGCCGACAACGAACTGCACCCGGCATTTCCGCAGCAGGCATTCGAGATCGTGCGTCAACAGGCAAAGGACCACGTCGCCGGACGCCTGCAAAGCCCCGGCTACCTCGCACGCCGCGCTACACAGCGCGCGCTCGTTCCGGCCGGCGATCCCACGTTGCGCGAGGCATTGCCGAAGACGATCGACGCGCTGACGCTCGATGATCTGCGCAAGTACTTCCAGGACGCGTTTCGCCCCGACCTCACGGCGATCGTCGTGATCGGTAAGGTCGCGCCCGAGAGAGCACGGGCGGTCATCGAACGCGCTTTCGGCAAGTGGCACGCAACCGGAGACCCTCCGCCGACCATATTGCCCCGCGTGCCGCCGAGCCGCGCGAGCATGCACACGGTTCCCGATGCCAGCCGCGTGCAGGACGAGGTGACACTTGTCGAATCGCTTCCGCTCACACGCTCGGATCCCGACGTCTACGCGTTACGCCTCGGCAATGCAGTGCTTGGCGGTGGGTTCTATTCGACGCGCCTGAGCCGCGATCTGCGCAAGGATGCCGGCCTCGTGTATTCCATCGATTCCGGATTCGAACTCGAGCAGTCGCGCGGTTTGTTCCTGACCGCCTACGCGTGCGACCCGATCAACGTGAGCAAAGTGCAGGCGGGCGTGCGTCGTGAACTGGAAGCGATGCGCAAGGCTCCGCCTACCGGCGACGAGCTTCAGCGCGCCAAGGCGATGCTGGTGCGGCACACGCAGCTTGCCGAAGGGAGTACGAACGGAATCGCGGTTGGACTGCTCGACAGATGGCGCCTGGGACTGCCGTTCGACGAGCCCACGATTGCAGCCAAGAGATATCTCGATCTGACCGCCGATGAGGTACGCGCTGCGTTTGCGAAGTGGGTGCGACCGGAAGATCTGGCGCGCGTCAGCGTGGGGCCGACGCCGCATTGAACTCCTAGCGTGATCTCAGCGAATCGGCCGCTCGGTGCCCAGCATCCAACGCGGCGTTGCATCGTTGTCCATGTAGAAGTGTGGATCGAACAAACTCTGGTCGGTCAGACCTGGGGCCGACTGGTAGCTGTAGTTGGGCGCGCTGCTGCGCGGACCGAATGCATCGAGGTTCGAGCCGTGCCTTTCAGGGGTGGTTGCGCAGGCCGAAAGAAGCAGGGGAAGAGACAACCAGCCAATCGCTTTCAGCATCATCCTCTCCTGGGACAGAGCCGCCGGGCGTTTTGATCGACGGAGGATGTCCGAAGTTCCAGGCAGCGGCCCCCCGAGGTTGTAACAGCCGCTGTTCGTAATCGGACTCGGCACCTAGATCGAGATTATCCGCCTGCCGTGCGCTCTTCGCGCGCATTCGCACACGGCCAAGCTGACACGGTACGTCAGTCACATGGTGTTTCACGCCGCGACGCGGTGCCATAATCGAAAGGGACTTCGACCGGGCTCCTGCAATGCGCGGCACAGTTGGCCACAAGCGCCTGCAATGGATGAGGCTGTTCCGCAGCCTATTCGTTCCATTGCTGCTGGTGGTCGCGCAGCAGGGTGGGATGCTCCATGAACTGAGTCACTACGCGCCGGCCGAGAGGGCTGGCGACACCAAGAAGCAATCGCACCGCAGTGATGTCTGCGACCTTTGCCTGGCCTTTGCCCAGATCGGTTCGGCCGCGCCGGTGCAGCACGTCGCTCCTTTGCCGTTGGCCGGCCTGTCGCACGAAGTGGCACCGGTCGTGCCAGGCCATCTCGAGGTCGTTCATCTCCCCGCCGAGCGCAGCCGCGGCCCGCCGCAGTTCCTCTGATCGCGTTGCTCCTTGATGCCGCCTTGCGTCGCGCAGTGACGCAAGGCGTGCGCCTGTTGCCACGTTCAGAGGATGAAAAATCATGTGTGTGTCACGCGTCACGCTCAACAAGCCGTTCGGGACGTGACCGCAACTTGTCCGAGCCGCCGCAGGAAGTGTCATGGCGCGCAACGCAAGATTGATCCCACCCGGCCCCGCGCTCGCAGGCGTTGTCCTGGTCGCGCTTGTTTGCATCGCGGTCATTCCAATACCGCGAGCGGCGTTGGACTTCACCCTATTTGGTGCCGTGCGAGCGACGAAGACCGGCGCATTTCGCGAAACGCGCTGGTACGAGCTCATGCCACAGGGCTGGGATCCGAATCAGGAGGCGCGCCGGCTGCAGCAGGGGTTGCGTGGCGTTGGGGACACGGATCCGCGCGCGATCGCGATGCTGCAGAAGCTGCGAAATCTGTGGGACGACGCGCCGACAAACCGGGCGCTCGAGGGCAACGCGGTGCGTCTCCCTGGTTACGTCGTCCCGCTCGAGGCCAGTGGCCGCGGCTTGCAGGAGTTCCTGCTCGTTCCGTACTTCGGCGCCTGCATTCACTCCCCGCCGCCACCGTCGAATCAGATCGTCCACGTCCGACTGCAGCGCCCTGTGCCGGGCGTGCACGCGATGGACACGGTCTGGATCAGCGGGACCCTCCGTGGCGAGCGCAGCGATTCCAGAGCAGGGATCAGCAGCTACGCGATGGACGCGGTCGCAGTGGAGCAGTACGTACCTGGGGCGCGCTGAACCATGTCTCCTCGACTACGGCGCGCGACGCCGACGATCAGGAGCCGGAGAATGAATGACTCTCTTGCCGCCCTCCGTGCGCTTGCCCTCGCGATCAGTCTCGGTTCGTCCATGCTCGTCGCAACGCGAGCGGCCGAGCCGGCGCACGTGCACGGTGTAGTGCAGCTGAATGCAGCAATCGAGGCCGGTGTCGTCACGTTGCAGATCGAGGCGCCGCTCGACAGCCTGGTCGGATTCGAGCACGCGCCACGCACCGCAGCGCAGAAGCAGGCGGCACAGGCGATGCTCGATCGTTTCAACGCGCCGCAGTCGTTGTTCGGTCTGCCAGCCGCTGCACAGTGCTCGCTCAGGACGCACAGCGCGGAATCGGAGGCGCTGAAGTCCGATGCCGCGAAACCGTCGACCGGCGCCGAGGAGCATGCGGATCTCGATGGCAGCTTCGTCTTCGAATGCAAGCAGGCTAGTGCCATCGATTCGATCGATCTCGGCGGCCTGCTTGCCGCGTTTCCCCGCATCGTCCGCGTGGAGGCGGTGGTCGTCGCGCCAGGCGTGCAGGTCAAACGGGTGGTGACGCGCCCCGACAAGACGCTGCGCTGGGGGCGGTGAACATGCAGCCCACGGTCGTCCCGCCCCTGAGCCCGCTGCTCAGCGTCCGCGCTTTGACGTTTCGCTGGCCCCGCGCGCCGCACGACGTGATCGATATCGAAGCGCTGGACCTGCGACCGGCGGAGATGCTGTTCGTGCGCGGTCCCAGCGGGTGCGGCAAGAGCACGCTGTTGTCGCTGCTGGCCGGGGTGCTGACCGCGACGAGCGGCGAGGTGAGCTTGCTTGGCCAGGACTGGCGTACGTTGTCCACGGCGCGACGTGACCAGCGCCGCGCCGATCACGTCGGCTATATCTTCCAGCAGTTCAATCTGCTGCCCTACCTCTCGGTGCTCGACAATGTGCTGCTGCCGACACGCTTTTCGGCACAGCGCGCCGGGCGTGCCTCCGAACGGGGGCGCAAGCCAGGTCAGAGTGCGCAAGCCCTGCTCGAAGAGCTTCAGCTCGGCGCCGCGTTCTGGAAACGTGCTGCCTCGGAACTATCGGTCGGCCAACAGCAGCGCGTCGCCGCCGCGCGTGCCTTGATCGGCCGACCCGAACTCGTGATCGCCGATGAGCCGACGTCGGCGCTCGACGAGGCGCTGCGCGAAGCCTTCATGGAACTGCTGCTGCGTGCGTGTGCAGCCGCCGGCAGTGCACTCGTGTTCGTGAGCCACGACGCCCGCCTGGCGGAGCGTTTCGAGCGCCAGGTCGATCTCCCGACACTCAACCACCGCGCCGGCGCCGCGGCCGAGCTGCAGGCCGCATGAAGGCCCTTTTCACCATCGCGGTGCAAAGCGCCTGGAACCGGCGCTTCGTGTTGTCCCTGGTCGTCCTTTCGATCGCGCTGTCGGCGTTCCTGCTGCTCGGAATCGAGCGCATCCGCGTCGACGTGCGCGAGAACTTCGCGACCAGCGTGTCCGGCACCGACCTCATCGTGGGAGCGCGCACGGGAGCGGTTCAATTGCTTCTTTACTCAGTGTTTCATATCGGCAGCGCGTCGAACAATATCAAGTGGAGCAGCGCGCAGGCGCTCGCGCGCAACCCCGCCGTCGCGTGGACGGTTCCCATCTCACTGGGGGACTCGCATCGCAGTTTTTCTGTGGTGGCGACAACGCGGACATTTTTCGAGCATTTCCGCTACGGCGATCGGCAGGCGGTCCAGCTTGCGCAGGGTCACCCCTTTGAGGGTGTTTTCGACGCGGTGCTTGGGTCAGAGGTTGCGCGCCGCCTCCGCTACGAGAGCGGCGATCGGCTGGTGCTCAGCCATGGCGATGGCGTGCTCACGAGCAACGATCACGCTGACAAACCCTTCACCGTGGTCGGCGTGCTGCAACCGACGGGCACGCCGGTGGATCGCTCGGTGTTCATCGGCTTGGACGGCATGGAGGCAATCCACATCGACTGGATCGCAGGCGCGCCAATGCCTGGTCTCGCCGTTCCGGCCGACCAAGTGACGAACTACGACCTGAACCCGAGGAGCATCACCGCGCTACTCGTCGGTTTGAAGTCGCGCGCGGCCGTGTTTTCCGTCCAGCGCGCGGTCGCCGAATTCGAAGGCGAGCCGCTGATGGCGGTGCTGCCCGGTGTGGCACTCGACGAGCTGTGGGACGTCGTCGGCATCGGCGAACGCGGGTTGCTCGCGATGAGTGCGCTCGTGTCCCTGGTAAGCCTGGCCGGTCTGGTCGCGGTGATACTGACCGGACTGAATGAACGCCGGCGCGAACTTGCGATTCTGCGTGCCGTCGGAGCGGGGCCGCGCCAGGTCCTGGTCCTGCTCGCGATCGAGGGGGCGCTGATCACTGCTTGTGGTGTGCTGCTCGGCGCACTTGCTCAGATGGTCGCGATCGTGCTGTTGCGAGGCTGGATGCAGGCGCATTTTGGGATCGCGCTACAGGCGCGCCCGCCTTCAACGAACGAATTTCTATTGCTTGCTGCCGTCCTCATCGCAGGATGGCTGGCCAGCCTACTGCCGGGCTTCCGTGCGTATCGGCTGTCGATTTCCGATGGTCTGTCACCGAGGATCTGATCATGAAGATGGTCGCTTTGGCCGTGCTTGTTGCGCTCGGCGTATACGCAGGCGGCGTTTTGCCTGGAACCGGCGACGCGCGGGCCGCATCGAGCAAAGACGCAGCGGAAACCGCGCGCCAGATCCGCTGGCTGGATCTTGTTCCGCCGGGATGGGATCCGATGGCGATCCTGCGCGAAAAAAACAAGGACAGGGGCGGCTACATCAGCGATGCCGATCCGCGCATCATGCAAGTCCTGCGCGAGATGCGTGAGATCTGGGACACCGCGCCGGTGAACGAGGCGATGGACGGCGCAGTCGTGAAGCTGCCTGGATATGTCGTGCCGCTCGAAGAGGTCGGTGGCGCGATCAAGGAGTTCCTTTTGGTGCCGTACTTTGGCGCGTGCATCCATTCGCCTCCACCGCCGGCGAACCAGATCGTTCATGTCGTGCCCACCAAGCCCGCGCGCGGCCTGCGCTCGATGGACGTGGTGTGGATCAGCGGCCGACTGCAGGCAAAGCGGCAGGACTCGATGATGGGCAAGAGCGGCTACCACATGGATGCCTACAAGATCGAGCCGTACGTGGAACCGAAGGAGAAATGATTAGATCCGATTCCGAAACCGATCACGCTGTCACCGGGCGTTCGATCGATTCGACGTGAAGATCGAGAGGAAGGTAAAGCGGTGGATCACGGGCACCGCGCAGCCGAGTGCGCCCCGAGGTCGGCTCCCAAACGAATCGGAAGCGAGCTCTCGACCCGTTGCGGACTTCGTCAATGGGCGCGAGAGCGCCGAGAGCAGCTTATTGCGACCTGGGCAGGCGAACCGAAAAGATCGTCTCCGTCCCTTCGCACCGCACATCAGTGGAACCTCCGTGGGCGCGCGCAACCTCACGGGCGATGAAAAGGCCGAGTCCGAGGCTGGCGTTCTCAGAAGTGTCGCTCGCTCCGCGTCGCAGAGGCTCGAACAGGGTGGGTAACTGCTCGGGATCGTGTGGTCCCCCTGATTGACAACCTCGATTGAGACGTCGCGTTCGCCGCCCACGACTGTGATCCGTACCGGAGCGTCTGGCGCCCCGTACTTCACGGCGTTGATGATCAGATTCCCGACCATCTGCTCGATCCGCTCGCCGTCCCACAGGCCGCGGCAATCGCCCACGACGACCAATTCGAACAGCCGGGACGAGTAAGCGCCGCGCAGGTCTTCGAGTTCGCTGGCGCAGTGTTCCGCGAGGTCGCCTGGACGGCGATCCACGTTGATTCCTA
>DATJVI010000100.1:0-41184 GCA_035501875.1 Burkholderiales bacterium | reverse complement strand
CCACCGCCCAGGAAAGTCGTGTGCACCTCCACCTGTTCGGGCTTGAGGCCGGTTGCCCCCGCGACGACGTGCGGGATGAGCTGTTGGAACTGCGTCGGCGTGATGATGATGGCCTTGTCGGACATCACATGCGCCGTCGTGTTCTGCGGCTCCATCGGGGAATGCGACAGCTGCGGCAGCTGATAAGTGGACGAGATGGTCTTGGCCGCGCCGGACAACGCAGCCTCTGCATCCCCCGATTCACGGAACACGGCGCCGGGCTGATTCGAAGCCTCGCGCAGTCCTGCCCAGAGCTTCGACATGTTCAGGCCTGCGTTGGCGCCCTGATCCCAGTCCACGACGAGCAGGTCCTTGGCCTTCTTCGCCTGCCAATACGAATCGGCGACGACCGCCACCCCACGGCTGTATTGCACGACCGCTTTCACGCCGGGCATGCTCTTGGCCCGCGAATCGTCGTAGCCCTTGACCTTGCCGCCGATGTAGGGACTCATGGCCACGGCTGCGTACAACATGCCGGGGACGCGAGTGTCGATACCGAAGATCGGCTCGCCCCTGACTTTCATCGGGGTATCCAGCCGCTTCTGCTTCGGGTTGCCGATGATCTTGAAGGCGCTTGCCGGCTTGAGGGGAACATCCTTCGGCACTTCCATCTGCGCCGCCTTGGCCGCGATCATCCCGTAGGTCATCCGCTTCCCGCCCGGGCCCGTGATCACAGCGTTTTCGGCTTTGCATTGCGCCGGATCCACGCCCCACTCCTGGGCAGCGGCAGCGACCAGCATCATGCGCGCGCTGGCGCCTGCCTTACGCAGCTTCTCCCAGGCGTCCCGCACCGACGTCGAGCCGCCGGTGAGCTGACCTCCGAGCAGGGAGTTGATGTAGACCTCGGCCGGCGGCGCAAACTCGACCTTGACCTTGTTGATGTCGACCTCCAGCTCCTCGGCGACCAGCATCGGCATGGAGGTGGCAACGTCCTGGCCCATCTCGGAGCGCGCGACCAGAATCGAAATGCTGTTGTCGGCGCCCACCTTGACCCAGGCGTTGGGCATTGCATATCCGCCGCCCGCATCCGCCTGCGCGACGCCGGCCTTACCCGGCAGATAGAAGCCCAGGGCCAGGCCGCCGCTCACGGCGGCGGACGTCTTGATGAAATCGCGGCGGGATTGGCTCTTGATCTGTTCCATGTGTCACCCCCCGGTTAGGCCTTCGCAGCTTCTTTGATCGCTGCGCGGATACGTGGATAGGTCCCGCAGCGGCATAGGTTGCCCGACATGAAGGCATCGATATCGGCGTCGCTGGGATTCTTGTTGATCGACAGCAATGCCGTTGCCGACATCATCTGGCCAGGCTGGCAGTAGCCACACTGGGGGACATCGAGGGCGATCCAAGCTTTCTGCACCTTGTTCATGCCCAACCCTTCGATGGTGGTCACCTTCTGCCCCGCCACCGACCCGATTGCCGTCTGGCACGAGCGGATCGCCATGCCATTCAGGTGGACGGTACATGCTCCACACAATGCCTTGCCACAGCCAAACTTGGTTCCGACGAGACCGAGCTCGTCGCGCAGCACCCACAACAGCGGGGTGTCGGGTGCCGAGTTCACGGTCACGCTCTTACCGTTCACCGTTAATGAAATAGCCATTTAAATGCTCCCCCTTCGAGATGGGTTGGGATTGGACTACCTGCAGCCACTACTTATCACTACACAGCTTTCGAAAAATACACCAATCAAAACAGCGTTTCAACAAGCGTCTGGGCCAGCATTCCCGACTTGGAAAGGCGAGTGATCGGCGAGCCTGGGACGGAACCGATTTCTGCGCTGCAGCAGAAATCGATCACCGCTGCCGCACATTGGACCACTTGGCTCTTCCGCCCGCAGAGATTCAGAACACGAGCCTTGAGGCCGCACCTGCAGCAAGCGGCCTAATGGAACGTTCAACCGGATTGAACATCTGCGAGCAGAGATGTCCGGATCGCAGTCACCGATGGCGACGCTTGCGCAGCTCGAGCTTGGCGATCTGGCTGCGATGCACTTCGTCTGGACCGTCGGCCAGCCGCAGCGTGCGATTCCACGCGTACATCCTGGCGAGCGGAAAATCGTCGGACACCCCGCCGCCACCGTGCGCCTGGATGGCCCAGTCGATCACCTGCTCGGCGACGTTCGGCGCCAGAACCTTGATCATCGCGATCTCGGCGCGCGCCTGCTTGTTCCCCACCGTATCCATCATATACGCCGCCTTCAGCACCAGCAGGCGCGCCGAGTCGATCATGATGCGCGACTGCGCGATGCGCTCGTGCCATACGCTCTGCTCGGCCACCGGCTTGCCGAATGCCACGCGGGCCTGGAGCCGCTCGCACATGAGCTCCAGAGCACGTTCCGCCTGCCCGATGATGCGCATGCAATGGTGGATGCGTCCAGGGCCCAGCCGCCCCTGCGCGATTTCGAAGCCCCGGCCCTCGCCCAGCAGCATGTTGGATACGGCGACGTTCACATTCTCGAACACCACCTCGCCGTGGCCGTGGGGCGCATCGTCGTAACCGAATACCGGCAACCAACGTCGCACCGTCACACCCGGCGTGTCACGCGGCACCAGGATCATCGACTGCTGCTTGTGCTTGTCGGGGTTGCCCGGATCGGTCTTGCCCATGAAGATGAAGATCTTGCACCGCGGATCCGGGGCCCCGGAGGACCACCACTTGCGCCCGTTGATCACGTAGTGATCCCCTCTGCGCTCGATCCGACTCTCGATATTGGTCGCGTCGGACGACGCGACGGCGGGCTCGGTCATCGCGAAGCAGGAACGGATCTCGCCGTGGAGCAGAGGCTCCAGCCACTGTTTCTTCTGCTCTGCCGTGCCGTAGCGCACCAGCACCTCCATGTTGCCGGTATCCGGCGCAGAACAGTTGAAGACCTCCGGCGCCCAGTGTACGCGGCCCATGATTTCGCACAGCGGCGCGTACTCCAGGTTGGTCAGGCCAGCCCCGTACTCCGACTCGGGCAGGAACAGATTCCACAGCGACTCTTTGCGGGCGATCTTCTTCAGGTCCTCGATGACTTGGACCGGACGCCAACGGTCGCCCTCCGCCACCTGCCGTGCGTGCGTCGTCTCGTTGGGATAGATGTGCTGCTGCATGAAGGCATCCAACCGAGCCTGAAGCTGTTTCACTTTATCGGAGTAGGCGAAATCCATAACACTGTGTCCCGGGGGCTGCGAATGTCTCCGAAACTTGAGGTCGCCTCAGTCGTCTTGTCGGAGACGCGGCGGTGGACCGAAGCCGGATGAACTCTAGCCGGTTTCCGACAGAGGCGCAAACCGCGGGTCGGTCAAGCCTGTGGCGCCAGGCGCTCGAAGCGCAAGATCGCGTCGCGCAGCGGTTGCGGGACGGGTAGCGGGCGGCGGTTGTCCGGATCTGCCGTGACGTAGATGACCTCGCCCGAGATGAGGTGCTCCTCGGCGTGGTAGACGTCGAGCTGGAATTGCATGCTCGTGCGGCCGATGCGCGCCACCCGCACGCCGATATCCAGCACATCGTCGTATCGCGCCGGCGCATGGTACTCCACGGTCGCCTTGACCACGAACGTGTCGGCTCCGATGGCCAGGAGCGCCTGAGGATAAGGATAGCCGATGGCCCGCCAGTATTCGGTGATCGCGACATCGAAGTACGTAAGATAGTGGGCGTTGAACACGATGCCCTGCCAGTCGACTTCGGCCCATCGCACACGCAGCGTGTGGAACAGGGTGAATCGGCTACGCGACATGTCGAGGCAATTCCGCCAGCTCAGTCTGCGCAGCGGAGATCCAACGGCACACGCCCGTGCGCGAGGCGCGATCGCACCGGTTTCAGCGACCTACTCGTAGCGCCGCGTGACCCACTCGGCGACCAGGCAGGGTTTGTCATCGCCTTCGCGCTCGATCGTGACGTCCCAGGTCATCTGGACACCGCCCTGGATTTGATCCAGTTGCTTGAGCTTGAAGCGGCCGCGCACGCACGAACCTGTCGGCACCGGCCCAGTAAAGCGCACGCGGTTGAACCCGTAGTTGACGCCCATCTTCGCGGTATCGAACCGGAGGGAATCGCTGAGCAGTTTGCTCAGCAATGACAAGGTGAGGAAGCCGTGGGCGACGGTGGTTCCGTACGGCGACTCACGGCGCGCCCGCTCGACATCCACGTGGATCCACTGGTGATCTCCGATGCACTCGGCGAACGCGTCGATGCGGTCCTGCCCGATCTTCAGCCAATCGCTGACGACGATCTCCTGACCCACCTTGTCGCGCAGGTCGGCCAGGTGAGCGATATGCAGCATGGGCACGAGAGTGTGATAGGCAGGGAAAGGCGCGATTATACGGTGGCGCACACACAGAGCGCGCGCACGTTAGACTAGGCCCGACTGGGAGTTCAAGCATGGAACGTAGCACCCTCAGCGCGAAGGGCCACGCGGCACAATCGTCGTGCGGCATGGCCCAATGATCATCGTCGTCATGGGCGTCTCCGGCGTGGGGAAGACCACGGTCGGCAAAATATTGTCTGAGCAAACCGGCTGGCCGTTCTACGATGCGGACGAGTTCCATTCGCCAGAGAACGTCGCGAAAATGCGCAGAGGCGTTGCTTTGACCGATGCGGACCGCCGGCCTTGGCTCGACCGCCTGAACGCCCTGCTCAGAGAAGCGGGCCCTAGCGGCCGATCGGCGGTGCTGGCCTGCTCCGCGCTCAAGCAGAGGTACCGCGACCGGCTGGCGCGCGATGTGAAAGACATCCGCTGGGTGTATCTGGACGGCAGCTTCGCACTGATCAAGGCACGTCTGGATGTCCGCAAGGGGCACTACATGACGGCTCAGCTCCTGCAGTCCCAGTTCGATGCGCTCGAACCTCCCGTCGATGCCTTGCGCGTGGATGTCGGTCCCGACCCCGCGACGATCGTCCGGCACATCCTAGAGACCCTACCCGCTCTGCACCCCAGGCTTCCCACCTGACCGCTCGGCCGGAAGCGGTCGCGATCGTCTGCGGCGGGCGACGCACGCGATCACGGCTGGCGCGTTGCCCTGTCTAGTGAGCACGGAGGTTGCATGCCTCCGAACGGTCGTCCCGCGGCCGATCCGTCTGCCCGCCGCCAGCCCTCTATCCAGCCTCCCGTCCCCTATGCGCCTAGAGATGCGAACGAGATCACCCCAACCCAGACCGTCCCTGCCCGTGCCGGGCGCGCGCCTCCGCTTGCTCGCCTTCGCCGGCGGGGCTCTGCTTGCCACCGTCGTGCATCTCGCTTCGGCTGCAACCCCCAGCTTCGTGTGCAGCAAGGCCAAAAGTTGGCTGGAGAAGACGATTTGCGCCAGCGATCGTCTGTCCGAGCTGGACATGGACATGGCGCTTTCCTACTCGCGCATGCTGCATGCGGTATCGGGCAACGCCGAGAAGGCATTCAGCGCGGAGCAGCGGCGATGGTGGGCGGCCCGTACTACATGCGAGAAGGACAAAGACCCGCCCCACTGCTTGGAAGCTCGCTATGAGGCGCGCATCGCGGAGGTGAAGGCACGGCCGGATTATCCTGGCGACGAGCCGGCCAAGCGCCAGGAGGGGTTCACCGAATCCCTGATTAAGGAGACCGGGCCGGGTTGGTCACAGAATGCATCCGCCTACATGAAGGCCATCCGCGCGTGCGTCGCCAGCATGTCACCGGCACCGCGCGCGATCGTGGCCGCATGGTCCGAAGAGGACGGCGAGTTGGTGGCGATGCGCCTGCGTGGCACCGCGGGAGAAGACCTGCTTTGCACGGCCAAGCGCGACGGCACCCAGGCCAATTTCAGGCCGCGTGAGCCGGGTGAGACCGTGCCCCCCGAGGGTCCCATCCTGTGGCTCGGATCGGGTGGTGCGCCGAAGGAAGCCTGCGGCAAACCCGTCCAGGTATTGGATACGGACGACACGCAGGTCGGATGGTTAGCCGACGCCAAGTGCTGATACGCGCTGCGCATACCCCTCGTCACGGCATCGCCGGGAGGCCCGCGCAAGCCTGCTCCATGCACCGCCGGAGGCTATCGGGCACTTGCCTTGCCGCTTAGGGTCGTGAAAGCGTCCGCTCGGGTCAGAAAGGTCGAGCGGTGATACGACGGCGGGACCCGGGTAGCGGTCTCGGGTTTACAGACGCCCATGCGAGCGCCAGAATGCCGCCATCCAACTCCAGCACAACGCTGTCATGGCAAGACAGATCTCCTTTCACGGCGTCTACCCGATCCTGGCCACGCCGTTCCACGACGATGAGAGCCTCGACCTCGAATCCTTCGACCGGCTGATCCGCTTCATGGCCGGCCTTGAAGTCGACGGCGTCACGATCCTGGGCGTGCTGGGTGAGTCGAACCGCATGCTGGACCGCGAGCGCGAGCAGTTGATCCGCACCGCGGTGAACGCTGCGGGAGGACGGCTGCCCGTCATCGTCGGGGCGAGCCACGCGGGCACGCGCGCTGCGCTCGGCTTGAGCCAAATGGCCGAGGAGCTCGGGGCCGACGCGGTGATGGTCACGCCGCACGCCGAGCCCGTCCCCAACGACGATCGGGTGTTCGAGTACTACCGCACCATCGCAGAGGGGATCCACATCCCGCTGGTGGTGCAGGATCATCCCGCGTCGACGGCGGTCCACATGAGCGTGCCGCTCCTACTGCGCATCCTGGACGAGATCCATGCGGTGGCGTGCATCAAAGAGGAGGCCACCCCGACCCCGCCCAAGATCCGGGCGCTGATCCAGGGGATGCAGCGCCGCGTCCCGATCCTCACCGGCCTCGGCGCGCTGTACGGTCAATTCGATCTCGAGTCCGGCTCGCACGGGTTCAACACCGGCTTCGCGTTCCCCGAGGTGCTGATGGCGATGGTGCAGGCGATGAAAGCGCGCGATGCCGATCGCATGCGTGCGCTCTATACCCGCTATCTGCCGCTGCTCGTGTTCGAGCAGCAACCCGGAGTGGCGGTACGTAAAGAAGTGCTGCGGCTGCGCGGGTTGCTCCGCAGCAGCCGAGTGCGCCATCCGGGGGCCAGCATTCAGCCAGCGGTGGCAGAGCAGCTGAAGGCGCTGATCTCCCAGGTGCTGTCCGGGGCGGATATCACCCAGCCGATCGCGGTCTGAGTGTGACGAGCTGAGCGGTGCGCGGCGCGCCAGCCGGACACCAAGCGCGCATCTGTTGTTAATACGTCTGCAGCTCCTCGGTGCGCTCCCGGTAAGCCTGCATCAAGCACGGCACATCGTTGCACGCGTCGGACAGACGCTCGCTCCACTCGTTCTGCTCCTTGATCAGGGCCTTGCGGTCGCCGGTGCGACTCAGCGCTTCGCGGAAGGCCAGGGCCATCCGCTGCTCTGCTGCCGCCAGTTGGTCGTTCGAGCAGAGCAGCCACTCGATTTTGGTCTTGGGCTTGCTGCAGTCGGGGACCGCGCGTGCGTCCGTCGCGCCACTCAGACCAAGCGCGCCGACCAGGAGCAACGAGAGCGCATGCCTGTACATCGCATCCCCCCGCACTAGCCGCCGACATCGCCGCTGCGCTGACTGCGCCTTGCCGCGTGCGCCTGCGCTCCGGACTCTGTCCCGCCATTCACTGTGCGATGAACTCGTCGATGTATTGATTCACCAGGTCCGGCCGCTCATGCACCACCCAGTGCGAGGCATCGGGCACGCGCCGCACGGTGAGGTCGGAGACTTGCTCCGCGAGCCCGTCGAGGTTGCCTGACAGCAAGGCTTCGTCTCGCTCGCCCCAGATGACCAGGGTGGGCACGCGTACTCGGAACGGCGCCGGATCCACCTTCAGGCGACCCGGCGCGACCGCTTCCTCCGGCTCCGGCGGATAAAGCGGCGAGGCGCGGTAGAAATTCAGCGCGCAGGTCAGCGCGCCGGGCTGAGACCAAGCCTGCCGGTAGGCTCGTCGGTCGTCCGGGGTCGCAGCGCCTCCATTGACCGCCCACGCATCTAACGTCATACGCGTGAGCCGGGCGAAATCATGCTCGGACAGCACCCTCTCCGCCTTGTCGCTGCGGAACAGGTTCATGTACGCGCTCGCGCGCTGCTGGGCCGGATTGGTCCGCAGCTCCCGAGCGAAGATCGCGGGATGTGGTGCATTGATGATGACGAGCTTTCGTAGACAATCGGGATGAAGCGCGGCGAGGTTCCAGGCGATCGCCCCGCCCCAGTCGTGCGCGACCAGGACGCACGGCGCGCCATTCAGGTGGTCGATCAGCAGGCGCAGGTCCTCGACCAGATACTTGGCGCGGTACGCGGCCACCTCCGTCGGCTTGGACGAGAGGTTGTGGCCGCGCATGTCGAGCGCCACCGCCAGATGGCTCCGGGAGAAGTGCGTGAGCTGGTGTTTCCATTCGTACCAGAACTCCGGAAAGCCGTGCACGAACAACAGCAGCGGGCCGGCGCCGGCGCACACGTAGTGCAGGCGGATCCCGTTGGACAGCTCGGCGAAGCGGTCGGTCAACATCGAGGTGCAGGGTGCAGACCGGACCTACCGGGTGATGCTGCGCAGGGCACCCGTGCGCCTCGTCGAATGCATCATTGCTCTTTGACTTGCATGGACTCGATCGCCGACGCGAAAGCGGAGGAACCGAACAGGTTCTGGCCGCCGTCGACCACCAGAACGGTGCCGGTGATGTAGCCGGCTAGCGGCGAAGCGAGGAACGCCGCGGCGTGGCCGATCTCCTCCACCGTTCCATAACGTCCGAGCGGGATCGACTGGCTGCGAGTGGCAGCCCAGGCCTCCCCGCCCAGCCGCCGGACCCCTTCTGTACCCTCGATCGGCCCGGGCACGATGCTATTGCAGCGGATGCCGTACTTGCCCCACTCCAACGCGAGGTTTTTCATCAGGTTGTCCACACCTGCCTTGGCCGCGCCGACATGCACCTGGTACGGATAAGGAACGAAGGCCATGCCGGCAGAGATGAAGACGATGCACCCGCGCCGTTCGCGCAGCTGCTCGAAGGCCGCGCGGCAGGCGTTGAACGAACCGAGCAGATCGATATCCACCACGGCCTTGAACCCGTTGGGGCTCAACCTCTCCGCCGGGATCGGGAAGTTGCCCGCCGCTCCGCAGACCAGGATGTCGATCGGGCCAAGCCGCGCGCGCGTCTGATCGACAGCGGCTTGCAGAGCGTCGGGCTGGCGCACATCGGCGACCTCCGCGACCACCTCGGCTCCCAACGCGCGCAACTGGACTGCCGCCGCGTCCAGGCGCTCCCGGGTTCGCCCGCAGATCCCGAGATTCGCGCCCAGGGCCGCGAAGGTCTGCCCGATACCCAGGTTGATCCCGCTTCCCCCGCCGGTGATGAACGCCGTCTTGCCTTTGAACAGGTCCTTGGGCAGATACTCGGTCACATTCATGGCCCATCCTTCTCACGCTTCGCGCTGCATATCGGGTTCCTGGATCACACGGCTTTCAGTACGCCGCCCGACAGCTTGGGCACGACATCCAGAGCGCTGAGCTGGGCCGCGTACTTGACCTCGTGCGTCAGCCCGCGCTCCTGCATCATTTCGCCCACCCGGCTGCGCAGCAGCAGGCTCTCGGCGGGCTCGCTCCGATACAGGGCTCGGGCGGCCCAGGCTGCGTCCGAGAAGTCACGCTGCGATCCGAACTCGCGTGCGATCAATTCCACGAAATACCCTGCTCCGTACATGTCCTCCAGGTTCGGGTTGCCCATCGACCCCGAGCACACGACCAGGATCGTACGCCCCGGATGGGCGCGCGCGATGTGCCGCACGACCGCCTCCGCGTTGAGCAATGCCCCCGCGTACACGTGCTCGGCGCCGGAGGAATCGCGCAGCGCCACCGTACCGTTGGTGGTCGAATAGACCAACGTCTTTCGCTCGAGTCCGTGCTGCACCAACGCCAGCGGCGTGGGCGACACAAACCCTTGGATCGTCTCGGCGAAAAGCTCCCCGGACAGCACGTAGGATCCTTCCGGCAGGCCGCTCGCCGTGGCGCGCGCATCGTCTTCGTCCAGCGTCGGGATGACCTCCGAGGCGCCGTGCGCGAGCGCCGCGATCATGGTGGATGTTGCGAACAACACGTCCAACACGACCGCGACCTTGCCCTGTAGCTTGATGGTGTCCAGATCCTGGCGGCGGAACAGCACGTGCACCTTGTGACCGAGCTCGAGCAGCATCAGGCCTCCCGCACGCCGGGATGCCGCCGGGAAAACATGCCCCAGCCCTCCATGCTCATCACCATCTCGCCATGCTGATTGAATACCTCCCACCTGGTCTTCACGGAGCCGAGCTCGGGCCGGCTCTTGGACGGGCGTGTCTCCATCACGGTTCGCGTCGCCCGGATCGTATCGCCTGGTCGGACCGGCTTGAGCCAACGCACGTTGTCCACCCCGGGCGAACCCAGGCTGGCGGAATCGCGCAGATACGCATCCACCATCATGCGCATGACCATGGCGACCGTGTGCCACCCGCTCGCGATCAGGCCGCCGAACATCGATTGCCTGCCGGCCTCTTCGTCGATGTGGAACGGCTGGGGATCGTACATCTTTGCGAAAGCAATGACCTCGTCCCGGTCCACGGTCCGTTCGCCGAGGCTAGAGGTGTCACCGACTTCGAAGTCTTCCCAATAGTACTTTGCGCCCACTGTGCATCCTGTACGGGTCTGGCTTGGACCATCGATGGAAACGCCGACGGCGATGAGGAGATCACCGCACTGTAGCGGCTCGCAGCATAACCCAAGAGGCTGCTTGCGCGCCGCCAGCGGGATCGGATCATTCCCTAAGGCTTGGTGCCCAGCACGCAGTGTAGAGCGTTCGGCTAGGTAAATGGGGGCGACGTTGCCGGCGTCGCCTGCTTCGGGACGTGACCGGCCCTGACAAGTCCTCAGGTCGGGCACGCCGCGTCGACAGGCATACGCGGCTGAGTCGGATCGGAGTCGGGATCGGGCAGCGCGGACCGTCACTGCCCGCCGTGCAGACCCACCTCGACTACTTCTGCCCTGCGGTTGCGCTGATCAACGGGCTGATGCTCATGTTCGCGGGCACCACCACCGTGTTGGTGTTGCCCTTCTCGGCGAACTTGAGCAGGGCCTGATTGGCCTCGTGCTGGAGATACTCTCGAGTCAGGCTGCCCGAGATGATGCGGTTGGATTCGGCGATGCCGTGCGCCTCGGTGACGCGGATCTCGGCCTCCTTCTTCGCGATCTCGGTCTGCACCGCCATCGCTTCGAGCTTCTTCTGATTCGCCACGGCGGCGCGGATCGACTCCTCGATCGACGGGTCTGTGACCACCGAGCGCACCACCACGCGCGTGATCTTGAACACGCCGGGATCGGTACGGTCCAGCTCGCTCTGCATATTCTTCTGGATCTCGCCCGCCAGCTCTTCGCGACGCGTGTGCATGACCAGCGAGTCGACCTTTGCCACCTCCTCGTAGATGCGGTTGCGCGCCACGCGGAACACCAGATCGTGGGCGGGCAGCCAATAGTGATCGTCGTGCGCGCGGATCGACTGGCCCGCATACTTCGTCTGCAAGCCGGCGATCTTGCCAGGCTCGGCACGGTAGTACACGGTCACGTCCATCTCCCGCAGCGATAGGTTGTCTTTCGCCTTGGGCCTGAGGTCGTTCAGCTCGATGGCGATTTCTTTCGAGGAGAACTCGTCGACGGTCGAGATCCAGGGCCACTTCACGTAGATCCCTGGTGTCACCTCGTCTTTGCTGATGACGCCGACCATTGTGCGCACCCCCACGTTCCCGGTAGCGATCGTCCCCACCATCCCGGACACCAGGAAAACCAGCGCGATGCCGAGCACGACCAGCATCAATCTGCCGCCGCCCAGCCATGTCGCCAGAGAACGTCCTGCCGCTTCCCCGCGGTTGCCCATGATTTGCTCTCCGATCCGATACGCCCGTCAGACAACTGACGGCGCGGGATCGAAGTGCAAAAACGGTGCCAGTGCCTCCGCATCGCGCCGCAGGCGGTGAGGGACAATCAGAGCCGCGCTGCGAGCGTTCCGGAATCGTGGATGCGCCTCGAGACGGAGGCCGCGGACCCGCTGCGACCCGGCCACCGCGGGTCGTACGAACGCTGCAACCTGCGCCGAGGCGTTAGACCAGCTGCTTCCAGCGCGACTGCGGCCGCGGCGGCAGGGGCTGCGCCTCGGTCCGGGTCGCGGCCGCGAAACGTGCCAAGTGGTGGTCGCTGTCGCCGAACAGGGTATCGATCGCCGTCAGCCTCTTGAAGTAGTGGCCGACGTTGAGCTCATCGGTCATCCCCATGCCGCCGTGCAGCTGGATCGCCTGCTGTCCGATCTGGCGGCCCGTGCGTCCGATCAGCTCCTTCGCCCCCGAGACGGCGCGCCGGCGCTCGCCGGCATCGGGCGAGTCGACCTTCACGGCCGCCAGGCAGGCCATCGACTTCGCCTGCTCGTATTGGATCAGCATATCGACCATGCGATGCTGAAGAACCTGGAACTTGCCGATCGGCACACCGAACTGCTGGCGGGTCTTTAGATACTCGAGCGTGGCGGCGTTGAGCGCCCCCATGCAGCCGACCGCTTCGGCGCACAGCCCTGCGATCGCGCGATCGACGACCAGTTCGAGCAGCGGATAACCCTGGTCCAACACCCCGATGAGGGAGTCCAAGCCCACGTGCACGTCGACAAGCTGCACCTCGGCGGCGCGCATCCCGTCATAGGTCGGATATTCGCGGCCCGACACGCCTTCCTCCGCCGGGTTGACGAAGAAGAGCGAGATCCCGCGCGGGTCGCGGATGTCGCCGCTGGTGCGCGCCGAGACGATGAGCAGATCGGCTACCGCCGCGTGGACCACCACGGACTTGTTCCCGTTGAGAACCCAGAACCCGCCTTCCTGACGCGCCGTGGTCTCTACATGGCTAAGAGCGTGGCGTGAGCCGGGCTCGCCGTGGGCGAAGGCGAGTTTCATCGATCCATCCACGATGCTCGGCAGCAGGATCCTGCGTTGCGGCTCGCTGCCCGCCAGCACGATCGTGCCCGCGCCCATCACCACCGTGGACAGATAGGGCTCGACCACGAGGTGCCTGCCGAAGGCTTCCATGACCAGCATGGTGTCCACCGCATTGCCGCCGAACCCGTTGTACTCGGGTGGGATCGGCAGCCCGAGCAGCCCCAGCGAGGCGAAGCCTTCCCACACCGTTGGGCTCATGCTCTGGCGCGAGCCGACGATCTCACGTCGCGCCTCGAAGCTGTAGTTCTTCTCCAGGAACTTCCCGACCGAGTCCTTCAGCAGCTCCTGCTCTTCCGTGTAATTGAAGTCCATCGCCGATCCTTTAGGAGAAGAGACCCAACCCCGAGCTACAAGCCCAGGATGTGCTGCGCGATGATGTTACGCTGGATCTCGTTCGAGCCGCCGTAGATGGTCACCTTGCGGTAGTTGAAGTAGCGCGCGGCGAGCGGCGCGGCGTACTCTGGCCCCACGTGCTCGCCCAGCCAGTGTTCGCCCCACGCCTGCGGCAGATACGGCAGCGCGTACGGCCCCACGGCCTCCATCATGAGCTCGGTCAAGGCCTGCTGGATCTCGGTGCCGCGGATCTTGAGGATCGAGGCCTCGGGTCCCGGCGCGCGCCCCTCCCGTTCGGCCGAGGCCACCCGCAGGTTGGTGATCTCCAGCGACATGATGTCGATCTCCAGACGCGCGATCTTGTCGCGGAAGCGCGGGTCCTGTGAGAGCGGCTGCCCGTCTTTCTGCTCCTGCGAGGCGATGTGCTTGAGCAAGCGCAGCTCACGTTTGGAGCGTGCCACGGCCGGGATGCCAGAGCGCTCGTGGCCGAGGAGATATTTCGCATAGCTCCAGCCGCGGCCCTCTTCCCCGACCAGGTTCTCGACCGGCACCTCCACGTTCTCGAACCAGATCTCGTTCACCTCGTGCTCGCCCTCCAGTGTGATGATCGGGCGCACGGTGACCCCCGGAGAGCGTATGTCGATCAGCAGGAAGGAGATTCCTTCCTGCCGTTTCGCCGTGACCGAGGTGCGCACCAGGCAGAAGATCATGTCGGCATACTGGCCGAGTGTGTTCCAGGTCTTCTGGCCGTTGACGACGTACTTGTCGCCTGAACGCTCGGCGCGCGTCTTGAGCGAAGCCAGATCGGAGCCGGCGCCCGGCTCCGAGTAGCCCTGGCACCACCAGTCCTCGCTGGAGAGGATGCGCGGCAGGTAGTGCTGCTTCTGCCAGGGGCTGCCGAAGGCGATGATGACCGGGCCGACCATGCTCACGCCGAAGGCGATCACCGGCGGTGCCCCTGCCTCTGCACACTCCTCGTCGAAGATGTGCTTTTGCACCGCGTTCCAGCCGGTGCCACCGTATTCGACAGGCCAGCCCGGCGCGATCCAGCCCTTCCGGTGCAGGACCTTCTGCCAGCGGACGTAATCCTCCTTGGCGAGACGCTTGTGTTCCAGGACCTTGCGGCTGATGTCGGCCGGCAACTCGGCGCGGACGAACGCGCGCACTTGTTCGCGGAAGGCCTGCTCTTCGGGCGTGTAGTTGAGATCCACTGGGTGGGTGCTCCAGCTTTGGTCGATGTTTCGGAATGCTGGGAGGGGCGGTGCGATCGCGCCGCTGCGGCGGGCGCATCACGGAGCAGCCCAAAGAATACGGCAATCGCCTACCGCGGGCAACCGCTCGCACGGCGGCTCACGCGCCGCATCCCGTCGGCGTGGCCCCACGTTCGCCCCGGGTCTATAATTCGCCATCCACTTCCCGTCGCCGCCGCGGCCAGCTCGGTCGCGCCAGCCGGCACGCCGCCGGATCCAGGAGGAACGCATGGGCACTCGCGAACAGGAACTTCTCGCTCAACTCAACCTCGAGCCGCTGTGGATGCCGTTCACGGCGAACCGACAGTTCAAGTCGAGCCCGCGCCTGCTGGTGGCGGCCAACGGCATGTACTACACGTCGCACGACGGCCGGCAGATCCTCGACGGGGTCGCAGGTCTATGGGCAGTCAACGCGGGACACTGCCGCGCGCCCATCGTCGATGCGATCAAGAAGCAGGCCGAAAGCCTGGACTACGCCACCGGATTTCAGATGCACAGCCCGGCGCCGTTCCAGGCCGCGGAGCGTCTGGTGCAGATCACGCCCAAAGGCATGGACCATGTCTTCTTCGTCAATTCCGGCTCCGAGGCCGTTGACACGGCGCTCAAGATCGCGCTGGCCTACCACCGGATGCGCGGCGAGGGCGCTCGCCGGGTTCTGATCGGACGCGAGCGCGGCTACCACGGGGTGGGCTTCGGTGGGATCTCGGTGGGCGGCATGACCGCCAATCGCAAGGTGTTCCATGGACAGCTGCTGCCCGCCGTGGACCACCTGCCCCACACGCATCTCCCGGAAAAGAACGCCTATTCGCGCGGGCAACCGCAGTGGGGAGCGCACCTGGCAGACGAGCTGGAGAAACTGGTCGCGCTGCACGACGCCTCCAATGTCGCCGCCGTGATCGTCGAGCCGGTGGCCGGCTCCACCGGTGTTTTGATCCCGCCGAATGGCTACCTGGAGCGGCTGCGGCAGATCTGCGACAAGTACGGCATCCTGCTGATCTTCGACGAAGTCATCACCGGATTTGGGCGCACCGGCAGCGCGTTCGCCTCGCAGACCTTCGGCGTGACCCCGGACCTGATCACCTGCGCGAAGGGCCTGACCAACGCGGCGGTGCCGATGGGCGCCGTGATCGCGAAGAAGGAGATCTATGACGCGTTCATGCAAGGCCCGGAGAACGCGATCGAGCTCTACCACGGGTATACGTATTCGGGTCATCCCCTTGCGGCCGCGGCCGCGGTCGCAACGCTCGACCTGTTCAGGACCGAGGGCCTGTTCCAGCGCGCCGCTGACCTGGCGCCCTACTGGGAGGACGCGGCCCACTCGCTCAAGGGCCTGCCTAACGTGATCGACATCCGCAACATCGGACTGGTCTGCGGCATCGAGCTGGAGCCCATACCCGGCAAGCCCACCGCGCGCGCCTTCGAGGCTTTCCTGCGCGCCTATCAGCACAACCTGCTGATCCGCACCACCGGCGATACCATCGCGCTGTCGCCTCCATTGATCGTGCAGAAGGGCGAGATCGACCAGATCTTCGAGACCTTGCGCGAAGTGCTCAGAACGCTTCCGTAGCGACGGCTGAGCGCGTCGACGCGGAGCGCGGAGGACGCGAGCCCCGCATCTTCCGGGGCCAGCACAGGCACGCGAAATGGCATCGGATCGGGCGACGCTTCAGCACGGCTTGCCGCCTAAACAACGCAGCATGCCGGCTGGGCTCCGGTAAGTCGGCCGGCGATCCAGGTCGCGCTCTGCGCGTGCTGCTCGCATCTCCACCTTTGAACGCCGTCTTAGAGGGTCGAGCATGAAGTTCGTCATCGCTCAGATGCAGCACGAGACCAACACTTTCTCGCCGGTGCCCACGCCGTGGGAAGCCTTCGGCGGAAAGGGCGGGCCTGCGCTGGGGCAGGCGGCATATGAGACGACCAAGGGCACGCGCGTGCCCATGGCCGCCTACCTCGACCTCGCCGAGGCGGCAGGCGCGCAAATCGTTGCCCCGCTCGCGGCGTGGGCCAACCCCAGCGGTCCCGTGGACGGCAATGCCTACGACCGCTTCTGCGATCGGATCTGCGGCGCGGTAAGCGAGGGGTGCGACGCGATCTTCCTCGATTTGCACGGTGCCATGGTGGTCGCCGATCGCACCGACGACGGCGAAGGTGTGCTGCTGGAGAAGATCCGCGCGATCGCTCCGCGCACGCCGATCGCGGTATCGCTCGATCTGCATGCGAATGTCACGGACCGCATGGTGCGCAACTGCGACGTGATCGCGGGCTACAAGACCTATCCGCACATCGACGGCTACGAGGCAGGACAGCTTGCCGGCAGCATTCTGCTGCGCTACCTCAAGGGCGAGGTGAGGCCGGTCATGGCATGGGGTAACGTGCCGCTGCTCGCGCAAACGCTGCGTCAGAACACCGACGAGAGTCCCATGAAGGACTGCGTGGACGCTGCACGCGCGGCGGAGCGCGCCGGCCTGCTTGCCGCGACGGCTTTCGGCGGATTCCAGGGCGCTGACATTCACGACGCGGGCTTGAGCGTGGTGGCGGTGGCCGACGGCGAGCGGAGCCGAGCCGAGGAAGCCTGCAGGTCGATCCTCGATATCGCGTGGCGCCACAAGGAGCAGTTCATCTACCGGGGCGAGCCGCTCCAGCAGGCACTCGCGCGGGCTAAGCGCCTGTCGGACGAAAACGGAGGACCGGTCCTGCTGCTGGACCACGCGGACAACTGTGCATCCGGCGCTACACAGGACACGATGTATGTGCTGAAGGAAGCGCTGCGTCAAGGGCTCACCGATATTGCGGTTGGACCTGTGCGCGACCCCGAAGCGGTCGGGCAGATGATCCAAGCCGGCGTAGGCGCCACGGTGACTTTGAACGTCGGCGGCAAGATGGACATGCCGGCCATCAAGGTGAAGGGTGAGCCGCTGCAGTTGACCGGCGTGGTGAGGGCCATCACGGACGGCGAATACACGATCACAGGACCGCAATTCCGGGGCATGCGCTGCTATATGGGCCGAGCGGCGGTGCTGGATATCGGCGCGGCCGAAATCGTCGTGACGGAGCGCAACCAGGAGCCTTGGGACCGCGGCGTGTTCACCAGCGCGGGCATCGATCCGACACGCAAGCGCTTCTTGCTGTTGAAGTCGCGCATGTACTTTCGGCCCGTGTTCCTCCCGATCGCCAAGGGCATGGTGTTCTGCGACAGCCTGGGCGTGGGATCCTCGGACTGGACTGTGTTCGAGTACAAGAAACTGCGGCGGCCGATCTATCCGCTCGACGAATTCCCTGGCGGCCATCGCTGACGCGGGCCGTCTCCGACTTCAGCTTTCCCACAGGAGGATGAGATGAACAAACCGGTCGAACGATCCGCGCTGCGGGTGCAGGAAATCCGTCACTACATCGACGGCCGCGAGGTGGCCGGAATCAGCGGGCGTTACGGAGATGTGTACAACCCCGCGCTGGGACAGCAGTCCGGGCGGGTGCCTTTCGCCAGCACTGAGGAGGTAGGCCGTGCGGTCGCATCCGCGCAGGCTGCCTTCCCGGGATGGTCCGCAACGCCTCCGCTGCGCCGCGCGCGAGTCATCTTCAAGTTCAAGGAACTGGTGGAACGCGAGGCGGACGCGGTGGCACGGTTGATCTCCGCCGAGCACGGCAAGGTCGTTGCCGACGCTCGCGGCGAGGTCACGCGCGGCTTGGAGGTGGTGGAGTTCGCGTGCGGCATCCCGCACCTGCTCAAGGGCGAGTACTCCGAACAGGTCGGCACGGGTGTGGACAGCTGGTCGATGCGCCAGCCGCTGGGTGTGTGCGCGGGGATCACGCCGTTCAACTTCCCAGCCATGGTCCCGATGTGGATGTTCCCTTTGGCCATTGCCTGCGGCAACAGCTTCGTGCTCAAGCCCTCGGAGCGCGATCCATCCGCCAGCATCTTACTGGCCGGGCTGCTCAAGGAAGCAGGCCTGCCCGATGGCGTATTCAATGTAGTGCACGGGGACAAGGTGGCAGTGGACGCGTTGCTGGCCGATCCCCGCGTGGCTGCGGTGAGCTTCGTCGGCTCGACTCCCATCGCTGAGTACATCTACCGTACCGGTACGGCCCAGGGGAAACGCGTCCAGGCGCTGGGCGGTGCCAAGAATCATCTGGTGGTCATGCCCGACGCCGATCTCGAGCAAGCCGTGGATGCGCTGACGGGCGCGGCGTATGGCTCAGCCGGCGAGCGCTGCATGGCGATCTCGGTTGCGGTCGCTGTGGGGAAAGTTGCGGACCCATTGGTGGAGCGCCTGGCGCAGCGTGCGCGCGGCCTAAAGATCAATGCCGGAGCGGACGAAAACGCGGACATGGGGCCACTTGTCACCAAGCAGCACCTGGAGAAGGTCACGGGCTACGTGGCCGCGGGGCTGGCAGAAGGGGCGCAGCTGGTGGTAGACGGCCGCGGCACGCAGGTTCCAGGATACGAAGAGGGGTACTTTCTGGGCGGCTGCCTGTTCGACTACGTCACGCCGAGCATGAAGATCTACAAGGAGGAGATCTTCGGCCCGGTCCTATCCGTGGTGCGGGTTCCTGACTTTGAAAGTGCCGTGCAGATGATCAACGCGCACGAGTACGGCAACGGTGTGTCCGTGTTCACGCGAGACGGCGATTGCGCCCGCGAGTTTGCCGCCCGCGTTCAGGTGGGCATGGTCGGGATCAATCTGCCGATCCCAGTCCCGGTGGCATACCACAGCTTCGGGGGGTGGAAGCGCTCGCTGTTCGGCGACCACTTCATGCACGGGCCGGAAGGCGTGCGCTTTTACACGCACCTGAAAACGATCACCGGTCGCTGGCCAACCGGCATCCGCAAGGGGGCCGAGTTCGTCATGCCGACCATGAAGTGAGAGGCCCGTCGCGGCCGAAGGGGTCGAGCCATGCTCAAGCGTTACCTTGCGGTCGGGGCAGTGATGTGGTGCGTTGGCGGAGCGTGCCCGGCCGGTCAGACGACTTGGGACAAGAACGCGAAGTGGTTACAGCAGCAGGTCGAGGCCTGCCAGCAAGGCACCGGAGAGCTGGCGTGCCGATCTTTCGTGCCGCGCGCGCTCAACCAACTCTTCGGGATCAACGAGTTCTGCGAGAGCGAGGCGTGCTTGCAGACGCACGAGGTGGCTTCCGAGGTCGGCAAGGGAGGTCACTGGACATCGCTAGGTCGTGCCAGCGACCAGAAAGCGCTGACTCAAGCTCAGGAGATGGCGACCGGCGGACTGCCGGTGATCGCGGTACAGGCGGCAGCGAGCCAGGGCTTGGTCGCGATCATCATGCCCGGGGGGCCGTTTCCCTCGCAACGCTGGAGTCGCAACGTCCCGCTTGCCGTGGGTACCCGCGCCGACAAGCCGCTCGACTCGGTGTACGGCCGAAGCCTGAGCTTCCTGTTTTCCGAGCCGGATAAGGTGACCTTGTATGCGTATAAATAAAAGCGCACGAAGCAGGAGTGCGCGGCGGGCGATCCTCGGCGCATCGATGGCCTACACCGGACCCTCCGTCGTCGGTGCGATGGGGTTGCGGGTCCGCTGACCGTTGGGGCGCCCGAGCGGCGTCGACAGCTAAAGGGCAGAAGGGATAGGTGAGAGGTAGAAGAACACGCGGCCGCGCGCAAGGCGCGGTCGGTGCCGCTCCATACCTCTCGCCTATCGCTTCGGCCGATGGATCAAGCCTGGGCGTGAGCCAGACTGCGCTTGGCCATGTCGACCCACACCTGCTCGGTGTAGAGGCGGAGATGCGAGCGCCGGGCCTGGGCCAATACTTCCTCGAACACCCGGTTCGCTTGGGCATTCAGCCCCAGGCGCTTGAGCAGCAGGCCGTAGCGGCACTTCGCCTCCAGGCCGACGAAGACCTGGACGAGCCGCTGGTACTCCCGCAGCGCGTCTTCATGCTGACCCAGCCCCTCCAGTGCGCGCGCGTTGAGCAGGCATGCCTCCTCGGGGCAATAGCGGCGATCGATGCGTTGCAGCCGCGCCAGCACCTCGAGGGCCTGCTCGAAAGTCCCGTTGTTCACATGGGCTCGCGCGAGCCCCATCATGAGCTGAGGATCGTTCGCGTAGATGCCTTGCAGCGCGCTTTGGTACATGCCGACCGCGCGGTAGTACATGCCGTGCCGCATCAGCTCCTCGGCCGCGGCGACTTTGTTGGCGACGCTGGGGCAGCTCTCGGCATCGACCAAGCGCAGGCGCAGGCTGCCGTTGAACATCAACGCGGTGGCGACTTTCCGCGTCGCGCGACGGGCGGTGCGCTGCTCGGAGGAGCCGGGAAAGATCTCGAGGAGATAGTAGACCACGCAACCGACCACCGGCGTGGCGACGATCAATACGGCCCACCAGTAGGGCTTGGCCGCGCGAAAGACGTGAACGATGAAGAACGCCTGGACGACGGCGGTAAAAGCGATAAGCTCGGGCATCCCAACTCCCACAGCGGCCGATGCAGCGGACGGATTCGTTCGAAGATTTCTTGACCGTTAAAAACGCAAGGAATATGCCTGTAGTCTGTCGCCGATCGGCGGAGTACGCGGTTGCGAAGTTACGTCTCGCGGAGCGGAAAACGCCGCAGAATCTGGAACTCCGCGCGCGGCGCCGGCTGGACGAACAAGCAGATGTCCTCGCAGCGCACCGGCTGGGTAGCTGCACGGAAGTAGCTTGCCAGCCAAGCGGCGAGCCGCTCGGCTTCCACTCCAGCGACAGACTCGGTCAGGGTGATGTGGAAGCGCCATTGGTCGAGCAAGTAAGGGTAACCAAGATGCAACAGCAGCTCTTCCTGTCGCGGAGTCAGCCCCGCTTGCCGGCGTCGCACCAGCTCTTCCTCCTGCGGATCCGCACGAAAATGGTCGAGCTCCACAGCGCACGCGTCGGCCAGGCGTCGGAGCCGGTCGCTCGGAAGCGAGGTGCGCAACGCAAGGAATCCCGCCAGTGTGCCGACTTCAAGCGCGGGCAAGGCGAAGGCCGCGTGACGCGCCGCGAGTGCGTGCGCCGCCTCTACGAGATCGTCACGAGTGCAGCCGGAACGCAGCCGAAAAGGCGGCTTGAGCGTCGCATGCAACCCATAGAGGCGGGGAGACGCAGTAAGCCCGCGGATCCGCTGAGCGCTGAACCCGTCCACCGCAGGCGGACGCAGTCTCCGGCCAGTCGCCGGATCGCGCCCCAACCACGCACAGCCCAGCCGCCACAGATCGGTATGCTCGGGTGGCGCGAAATACAGTGCGTAACGGCGACTCATCGCGGTGGGCGGAGGAGCAGCAATCGGGCCGGATGGACGCCCCCTGCATCGGGGCCCGCGAACGGGGCTAAACTATCACAAACCTTGAACAATTCGACCCACCACGCGGCAACCCCATGCGCCTGATCACCAATGCTCATATCGTGACCGGTGATGAATTGGTCCTGGGCACTGTAACGGTTTCGCGCGGCCGGTTCGTCGAGCTGCAACCCGGGCTGACCGGCGTCCCAAACGCCGAGGATTGGGAGGGCGACTACCTGCTTCCCGGGCTGATCGAACTGCACACCGACAATCTGGAGAAGCATCTCGAGCCGAGGCCGGGTGTGCGCTGGCCGGCGATGTCCGCGTTGCTCACTCACGACGCACAAGTCTCTACCGCGGGGATCACCACCGTGCTGGATGCCATGGGGGTGGGCGACTTCGACGAACGTTCGGTGCGGGCGGAAGGCCTGCAGGCCGCTGCCGATGCGTTGCGCGAGGCGCGCTCCCGCGATCTGCTGCGCGCCGAGCATCTGCTGCATATGCGCTGCGAGCTTGCTTGCGACAACATGCTGCCGGTGGTCACGCCGTTTCTTGCCGATCCCTCGGTGCGTCTGGTGTCGATCATGGACCACACGCCCGGACAACGGCAATGGATGGACATCGAGCGCTTCCGCGTTTACACCCAGCGCAACCAGCGCTGGAGCGACGAGTACCTCGCCCAGGTCGTGCGCGAGCGTCAGGACATGCAAGCGCGCAACGCCGAGCGCAACCGCCGTGCGCTGCTGGAGCTGTGCCGCGATCGTCGCATCCCGCTTGCAAGCCACGACGACACGCTGGCCGAGCATGTCGTGGAGGCGGCGCAGAGTGGGTTCGTGATCTCCGAATTCCCCACAACGCAGCACGCCGCGCGCGCCGCCCGCCAACATGGCCTGGGCATCGTGATGGGCGCGCCGAATCTGGTGCGCGGCGGGTCGCACTCAGGCAATATCTCGGCTCTCGAACTGGCGCAAGGGGATCTACTAGACTGTCTGTCTTCCGATTACGTCCCGCATAGCCTCCTGCATGGAGTGTTCCTGCTGCGCGACAGGGCGGGATGGGAACTGCCGAAAGCCGTTCGCGCCGCCTCGCTCAATCCTGCACGACTGGTCGCGCTGGACGATCGCGGCGAGATCGCCGCCGGCAAGCGCGCGGACTTCGTGCGAGTGCGGGAGTTGCACGGCGTGCCGGTGTCGATGGCGACCTGGCGTGAGGGCCGGCGCATCGCGTAGCCGGGCGCGGACGGCACGGGCGTCAACGCAGGACAGGATATCGTTGTACAGAACAGGACCTCCAGGGAGGCAAAGGTGAAGTTCATCCGCAAGCGCTGGCGCGGGTTGGTGGCCGCATCGGCGTTGGGCGTTGCGGCCAGCACAATGGCCGGCGACGTGCTCAACGTCGGGCTGGTTCCGGCGGAAGATCCGCGGGTGATGGTGCAAGAAAACCAGGCGCTGCTCGATCACCTGCAGCGCACGCTGCACATGGAGGTGAAGCCGTTTGTCGCCACCGACTATAACGGCGTGATCGAGGCCTTGCGCGCGAAGAAGCTCGACATCGCCCTTCTGGGCCCCTTCTCTTACGTGCTCGCCGCGGCCGTGGCACAGGTCGACGCCTTCGCACTGCCGGACACGGATCGGCAAGGACCGACCTACCGCTCCGTCATCGTCGCGCGCAAGGATCACGGGATCCGCACGCTGCAAGATCTCAAGGGCCGCACGTTCGCATTCGTCGACCCGAGCTCGACCTCGGGACATCTGTTCCCGAAAGCGGCGTTGATCGACGCGGGCTACGACCCTGACACCTACTTCTCCCGCGTCATCTTCTCCGGCGGGCACGACGCGAGTGCGATCGCGGTCCAGAACGGCAAAGTGGACGCTGCGGCCGTGGCCGAACTGCTGCTGGAGGCGGCGATCGACCGTGGTGTGGTCAGAGGCGAGGACATCGTCGTAGTCTGGAGGTCGATACCAATCCCGGGTGCTCCGTTCGCGTATCGCAAGGACCTGCCCGGCGATCTCAAAGCGCGCATCCGTGCCTCCTTTGCCGAGATCCACGACATGCCGTGGGGCGGCCGCACGGTCATCAAGCGTTGGCTGCCCACTGACGACGCGGCTTATGACGTCGTGCGGAACACGGCGCGCGTACTGAACCTCGACCTCAAGAAGCTGAAGTGATGGAGGTCAGCTCACCGTCCACGTCCTAGACATCCTGGCCGGCGGCGTACGCCCGATTCCGGAGCGCTGGGGGTCAGCGGTGCGCCGGGCGCCCGCTGTCGGCGTGCGCCAGATCCAACAGCGCGTCGGGATGGTCTGGATGTGATGCGGTGATTCTGATGCTGGGGAGAGTGGGCGAAGCCGCTACTCCAGTCTCCGCGACCGGTTGCTGGAGCGGTGAGCGCTTCTGGCGTTTGCCTTCTGCGCCCGTCGGCGTATCCTTTGCACACTGCGGGCCGCACTGAACGCCACTGCCTCGGCGGGGCGATGGCGGCAGGTAGGCTGCGATTTCAGGCGGTGCGGACGACGCATGTTCGGAGAGCACATATGGTGCAGAAGAGTACCGACAACTATAGACAGGAGCGCGAGACCCGCCGCCGGGCGTACATGACCGCGCCGAGCCTGAAGCAACAGTTTCCGACCGTGGAGCAGCTCGTGCTGGAGCTGATCTTCGCCGACTCTAGCGGGACCGCGAAACATTCACCGCAGACCCACACCTACGGACCAGCCGCCCGGGCCTACTTCGACGTTCCCTGTCCGTTTTCATCCTGCCTCGGTGGGGGCTTCGATCTGAGCCGCATCATCTCCGACATGCTGTCCCGCCGAATGCGCACCGTTGCGGGCCAGTTGCATTGCCACGGCTGGCAGGATCGGGGCCGCATCGGCGAACGCCGTTGCTTGCTGGAACTCCAGTACCGGATCACCGTCGGCTACGACGCCTTGCTCGACGCCTGATCCGGTGGCTGGCCCACCGCCCCGACACGGCGACTCACTGCCCGCGCGCACTCGGTTCTGATTGTACGGCGGCCGACGAATTCACACGCGCAAGGACGCGACGAGGCGCCTAGGATTCAGCAGCAGGTCCAGCGCGACGAGGATGCTCGGCGCAATGACATGCGCGCCGCCGATCGCCTCGACGGCTGTGCCTTCGTTCCCGAGCACCGCGATGGCGAGCGCCGAACCGGCCAGCAGCGCACGGTCATTGCGACCGTTGCCGATGGCGGCCACTCGAGTGCGCCCTAGTCGTGCCGCGAACGCAGCTTTCTCTTGGTCCTGATCTCGCGCACCGATCACCGTCAGTCCACAAGGCAGCGATGCGAGCCAATGCTCCGCCGTGCCGTAGGTGTCGGCGGTGAGAACATGCACGTTGAGGCACCTGGACAACTCCACGATGCGCGGCGCCACGCCCTCGATCAGTGCGCCGTCCAGCGCGAGCGTGCCGTTGTAGTCGCAGACCAGCTGCTCGAGCTCGAGGTGACCGAAGCCGGGGATCTGGATCTCGATCATGCAGGCAAGTTTGACACAGGCGGAGCGCGTCGAGCCGAAGTCTCACGGGCGATACGGAGTTCGATCAGCGTCTTCGACATGTCCAGATCTAGGGCCCTCCGCGGAGGCGGCCCGGTCGGAAGAGGCGCCGGCAAAGCGCGAGAAGTCCTGGTAACCGGCCGCCAGGCCGCTGGCCCACGCCCGCGCGCATGCATGCGTAGCATCGGAGGCGGCAGGCATCCGCCCGGGCATGTCGCTTGCCTCGGACGCCGCAGGTCCGGTTAGGGGAACGCCAATGAGGAGCGCGATGTGGATCATCGGGCTGTTGCTGGGGCTTGTCATCGGTGGGGGAACCCACGGGTTTGAAGGGGCGATCCTGGGCGCGCTCGTCGGCTGGGCGGTCGGCTATGGCATGGGGCAGTTGATCCGGAGCCACGACGCCAAGGTCGATCGCTCTCGACTGGAGTCGCGGCTGGAAGCTGTGGAGAGAGCGGTGCGCGGATTGGAACAGCGCCTCTCCAGTCTCGAGCCGGAACCGACTGCGCAACTGCCCGCGCAGCCCGCGCCGCACATGGTCGACTCCGCGCCGTCCGAACCGACTCAAGCGCCGGCACACGCTGCGGCCGCCCCGCCTGCACCACCGCAGACACCTTCCGGATCTGGGTCTCCCGGCGCACCCCAAGCGGCCACGCTCGCTCCGCGGCGGCCGAAGGCGGTGCGCGAGCCTTCTGCGCTCTGGCGCTGGGTGATGGGCGGCAACACCGTGGCTCGCATCGGAGTCGTGGTCCTGTTCTTCGGCGTCGCCTTTCTGCTCAAATATGCTTATGAGCATACGCAGATTCCCATCTCGGTTCGCCTGACCGGCGTAGCGATCAGCGCGATCGTGCTGCTCGCGATTGGCTGGCGATTGCGTATCAAGCGTCCCGGCTATGCGCTCGCGCTTCAAGGCGCGGGAGTTGGCGTGCTCTACCTCACCGTGTTCGCCGCGCTTCGGCTGTATCAGTTGCTGCCGCCCGAAGCGGCACTCGTGCTGCTGTTTCTAATCGCCGCTTTGTCCGCCGCGCTGGCCGTCATGCAGGATGCACAGTCGCTCGCAGCGCTGGGCGCCTCCGGCGGTTTCCTTGCACCGATCCTGGCTTCCACGGGCGGCGGCAGCCATGTCATGCTGTTCAGCTACTACACGATGCTGAACCTCGGGATTCTCGGCGTTGCCTGGTACCGCGCCTGGCGTCCGCTGAACCTGCTCGGATTCTTGTTCACGTTCGCCATCGGCACGCTGTGGGGAACGCGCTTCTACCAGCCGGAGTTGTTCCAGAGCACCGAGCCTTTCCTCATCTTGTTCTTCCTGCTGTACCTGGCGATCCCAATCCTATTTGCACGTCAGCGCGCGCGACCCGTCGCTGCTTTGGGGGAGCAGCAGGTGCAGAACTACGTCGATGCCACGCTGGTGTTCGGCACACCACTGGTTGCCTTCGCTTTGCAGACTCGACTGGTGCGCGAGATCGAGTACGGGTCCGCGTTCAGCGCGGCGGCGCTAAGCTTGGTGTATCTCGTCCTCGCCCGCTGGCTGTATGCGAGGCAGCGGGGCGAGCTGCGCCTGCTCGTGGAAGCATTCCTCGCTCTGGGCGTGGTGTTCGGCACGCTCACGATCCCGCTGGCCCTGGACGGGCGCTGGACTTCGGCGGGGTGGGCGCTAGAAGGCGCAGCGATCCTCTGGGCCGGAGTACGCCAGCGGCGCTGGGTGGCGCGCGCCTTCGGCATGTTTCTCCAGCTGGCTGCGGGCGCTGCCTTTGTGACCACGATCGATCGCGGTTACGGCAGTGTTCCGGTGCTCAACAGCTTCTACCTCGGATGTGTCTTGATCGCCGTCGCGGGGCTGTTCTGCCACTGGTACGTCGATCGCAATCGCGAGCGGCTGCGCGGCTGGGAGCCCGCCGTCGCGAGCGCCCTGTTTGTCTGGGGCCTTGTGTGGTGGGCGGCGGGGGCCCTCCACGAGATCTGGCGCTGGGTTGCCGGCGATGATCAAAACCATGCCTGGCTGCTGTTCGCTGCCGCCTCTTGCGTGCTCTTCAGTGTCCTATGGCGTGCGCTGCACTGGCGCATGGCGCGGATCCCGGCGCTGGCGCTGCTGCCCTTGATGATCCTGGCGGCGACCACCGACGCGGCGGAGGCGCATCAACCGCTGGCCCATATCGGCTGGCTCGCATGGCCCGCAGCATTCGGCGCACACCTGTGGCTGCTGCGCCGGCACGAGGAGTCGGCGTCGGGATACACGCGGTTCCTGCATGCAGCAGGGCTGTGGCTGTTCGTTGGGCTCGCGTCTTGGCAACTGGAGTGGACGACCGATCAGCTGATCGCCGGCGGCGCGGCATGGAGCACGATCGCATGGGCCGTCGTGCCCGGCATCGTACTCGGCTTGCTGGCCACGCGAGGCGAGCGCATGGCCTGGCCCGTGCGCGGGCGGGTCGCGACTTACGCGCTCTTGGGCGCAGCGCCGCTGGCGGTGTTGCTTCTCGCTTGGACGGTCGTGGTGAATTTCATCAGCGACGGCGACGCAAGTCCGCTCCCCTACGTGCCGCTGCTCAATCCGCTGGACCTCGCCCAGGTCGCCGCCGTGCTTGCGGTCGTGCTTTGGCTGCGCTGGGTAGACAAGCTGCATCTCGGCGACTACTTTGGCGACACGCCTGGGCTCACCTATGGTGCGCTGGGTCTTGTCGCCTTCGTTGCACTGAATGGCATGGTGCTGCGAGCCCTGCACCACTGGGCCGGAGTGCCCTTCGTGCTCGACACTCTGCTCGAATCGATGCTGGTGCAGGCCGCGCTCTCGATCTTCTGGACCGTGCTCGCGCTGTGTGCGATGGTGGTGGCCAGCCGCCTGCGCGTGAGAGCGTTGTGGATCGTCGGCGCGAGCCTGATGGGCGTGGTGGTGTTGAAGCTATTCCTGGTCGACCTATCCAACGTCGGCGGCGTGGAACGTATCGTCTCCTTCATCGGGGTGGGCGTGCTGATGCTGCTCGTCGGCTACCTCTCGCCGGTGCCCCCCAAGACCCAGGAGGGCACCCAGTGAGGGCCGCGTGCGCACTGATGCTGCTCCTGTCGTCCGCCTGCGCCGCCGCGGAATCGCCGGAGGATTTCGCATATTCGGTCCCGCTGCAAACGGAGGGCAGCGATGCGCTGTACGAAGCGCAGATTCCCGCATCCGTCTATCGCGGCGTGACCCGGCGCGACCTCGGCGACGTGCGGGTATTCAACAGCGCGGGAGAGCCAGTCCCCTTCGCACTCGAGCCTCGCCCCGAGAGGCGCGGCGAGCGGCCCGCGCCTACCCGCGTGAAGTACTTTCCGCTGTACGGCGCGCAGACCGCCGACTTGGAAGGCCTGCGTTTGCGCGTGGAGAGAGCGGGAGGCGGAACGGTGCTGAACGTGACCAGCGACCGTGCGCCACCGACGGCCGAGCGCAGGCTGCTCGGGTACCTGATCGAGGCGAGTGATGTCGAGCAGCCTTACGAGACGCTGGAGCTGGATTGGCGCCAGCAGGAGTCGAGCTCCGCCGCCAACGTGAAGCTCGAGGCAAGCGAAGACCTCAAGACCTGGTCGGTCGTGCTGGCGCAATCGCCGCTGGTTCGCATCGACAGCAACGGCGAGCGCCTGGAACAGCGCACGCTCGACTTCGCTCCACGCCGGTCGAAGTACTTGCGGCTGTCGTGGCCTCAAGCGGCGAAGCCGATTGACCTCACCGCCGCCACGGTGCGCGCGGGGGAGATCCTGCGCGAACCGGATCGCGTCTGGCTGCAAGCCTCACCCCAGGACGCGACCAAGCCCGGCGAATATCTATTCGACCTAGGCGGCCCGTTCCCGATCGATCGTCTGCGGCTTGCACTGCCGCAGGACAACACCATCGCGCGCGTCGAGCTGCTCTCCCGGTCTGATCCAAAGCAGGGTTGGCAACCGGTGACCGGCGCCACAGTGTACCGGCTGACGCGACAGGGCGAGCAAGTCGTGAGCCCCGACCTCGCCGTGGCCGGGGCCGGCGACCGGTACTGGCTGGTTCGCGTAGACCAGAGAGGGGGTGGGCTCGGCAGCGGGGTGCTCAAGCTCTCCGCAGGCTGGGTGCCACAGAAGCTGGTCTTCGCCGCGCGCGGGGCAGGACCGTTCCAGATTGCATACGGCAGCACCACCGCCCAGCCCGCTTCGTATCCGATCGAGACTGTCGTGCCTGGCTGGCGCAGCCGGGCCCAGCCTAAGCTTGCCGCCGCACAAGTTCTGCCTGAGCGCCTGCTCGCGGGGAAGGCCGCGTTGCAGCCCAAGCGCGATTACAAGATCTGGGGACTGTGGACTGTGCTGGTCGCCGCGGTGTTCCTCTTGGCATGGATGGCATGGAGGCTGGCGAAGCAGATGCAGGCGCCCGGATCTAACCCGGGAGACCAGGCGCCTCCGGCGAGTTGACGCGCCGACGATCTTGAGCTGCGGCGCCAACCTTCGAGTCGCGCCCGTCCGCCCGCTCCGGGTCGTCGACTACACGAATGACGGAGCCCCCAGTGCGCTCGGGCCGGCTGAAATCTCCGGCCCCTAAAGTTCGCTCCCTTCCTGTCGATCCTAGAGGATTCCCCGCCGTCCCGACACCCCCGAGTGAGGCAGCGTCCTCTGTGCATGTCAGCGAACGCGAGCGGCGCGATGCCAGCTCGCGTCCCTGCCGCGATTGTCCCCGCTGTGCGGCAGATCATAGCGAGTTGATGCGCAGCCGCCATCGTGGATGTAATCGCGGGTCGGCATGCCACATCGCCCCGACCGGCAGCCAACCGGCCGCAAATCGGCCGACCCTTGTACGCTTGAGCGCTGCCTAAGGCCGGTATGAAGATTCTCGTCGTCGCCGACACCCCAGGGGACCGCGCGCACTTGCGCAAGCTCGTGCGTCAGTTTCCGCAGCGCTATGCGATCGACGAGGCGGGCTCGGGCCAGGCTGCACTCGAGCGCATCGCCGGAGAACGCTACCACTGCGTGCTTCTCGACTACGCGTTGCACGATATGACTGCAGCTCAAGTCCTGACCCGGCTGGATCACGGGTCGGGCGATGCGCCACCGGTCATCTTGCTGAGCGACGGCGACGACGAGACCGCGCTGCATCGCTGCTTGCAGTCCGGCGCTCAGGACTATCTGCTCAAGCCTGTCGTGTCGGTGCCAGTGCTGGGGCGCGCGCTGCGCGCCGCCATCGAGCGTCAGGGCAGAAATACCCAAGCGCCATCTGCGCCCGCCGAGGACAGGCAGAGCGCACCGCACAACGCAGCCTTCTTCCGGCAACACCTGCGTAACGCCATCGAGCGCGCGGTGCGCCAAGGCCGTCGGGTGGGGGTAGTGCTCGTCGAGCTGCGCAGGCTCGCACCAGAGGACGCGACCGACCGAGACGACTCCAAGGACGCGGTAGTCAACCGGGTTCTGGCTCGACTCAGCAGCGTCATACCCAATTGCGCCCTTCTCGCGCGGCTGGGATCGAACGAACTGGCCGTCCTGATAGAGAACGTCGAGAGTGAGGAGGAGCTGTGCGCCGTGGCCGAAAAGGTCACCACCGCGCTGGATCGGCGGGCGGCCCTCGAATCGCCCGCCGCGCAGCTGGAGGTACAGATCCGGACCGCAATCTTTCCCGGCACGACCATCCGACCCGTCGAGGTCTCCGTCGCATCGGACTCCACGATGCATCCATCTCCGGCGCCGGTCTCGGACGGCATCGCGCAACCGGCAGCGAAGCGCTGGGACGATCGCGAGCAGCAGCATCGGCTTCGGCACCGGCTGAGCGAAAGCGTCACGCTGCAGCCCTTCTCCCTTCACTACCAGCCGCGCTACCGCATGCCCACGCGACAGCTGGAGGCGCTCGAGGGTCTGATGCGCTGGGACGATGAAGAGCTGGGCACCGTGCCGCCGATGGCCTTCATTCCGATCTGCGAGCGCAATGGCATGATCTCGCTGCTCGGGCGCATCGCCGTGGAGCGGGCGCGCGAGGACTGGGCCCGCTACTTGGGTCGCATTGCGACAGGCAACGCGCTCAAGCTATCCCTCAACCTGTCTCCCGTGCAGCTCCTGGACGAGGAGTTTCTCGCGTGTCTGACCAGCGAAGTGAGCGCAGGCAGCCCGCTGCGCGGCCGGCTTCAAGTGGAGGTCTCGGACAAGGCCGGGATCCAGAACTCGAAGCCGTGCATGGCGGCCCTGGAACAGCTGGCCACTACCGGCATCGATGTCGCCATCGACGATTTCGGCGCCGGGTCAACCTCGGTCGCGCAGCTCACCAGCATGCCCGTGCGTAACATCATTCTCGACTCGGCGCTCACCGATCGCATCGCCGAGGCCAGGAACCAGTCCCAGCGCGTCCGTGCGCTCATCGCGGTCGCCGACTCACTCGGGGTTACGGTCACCGCGAAGCGCATCGAGACGGCCGCACAGCTCAACGCATTGGTCGCGCTCGGATGCCACTACGTGCAAGGCAATGCGCTTGCCACAGCGCTGGCACCCGACGAGCTCGAGCAAACGCTGCGCGCCAGCGACCGTAAGCTGGTTGATCGCGAGCGGCGACCGTAGGGCGGCTGCGCCGCACCCACCTGTCCGCATTCCGTAGCGGAGCGAGTCTCGCTCGGCCTGGTCGGACGGCGCGGGCCTGTCCGCGTCGCGCTCGTGCCCCGCGTCTGCGTCCCACAACTATTTCTCCCGGGCGTAGAACCAGGCTTCAGATCTGTGCATGCGGTGATCGGCCACGACGCGCGCACGGCCATTCAAGCGCTCGTGTCCGCGCGTGGGGACGTTGCCCCACCGTCAGCTTAACGGTCGTCCGCCGTCTACAGGGATGATGCAGCCGTTGGAGTAACTGAGTGCCGTGGCGACCGCCAGCACCGCTGCTGCGACCTCTTCGGGACGCGCCAACCGGCCCAGTGGCGTGCGAGCCGCCTGCTCGTCGCGCCACTTCTGATCCAGGCCTCTGACGAACTCGGTATCCACCAAACCCGGGGAAACCGAGACGACGCGGATGCCGGGCGCGAGCGCACGCGCGAGTGACTTGGTCATGCAGTCGAGCGCCGCCTTGGAAGCGCAATAGGCGACGTTGCTGCCCATCCCTGTCACGCCCGCGATGGAAGAGATGTTGACCACCAGGCCGCTGCCAGCTGCCTGGAGCAGCGCCTTGAACGCGCGCACCGCGGCGAACGAGCCGCGCCAATTGACGCGGAACAAGTCGTCGATGAACCGATCGTCCAGCGCCTCCAGATCCGAGTGGGGGACAAACCGCGTGGTGCCGGCACAATTGACCAGCACGTCGCAGCGTCCATGCTTCGACGCCACCTCCGTGGCGAGCAGGTTCAACGCTGCGCTGTCGTCGACCGAGAGCTGTTTGGCCCAGTGGCCGGCGCCCGGCAGCGAAGCCTGCAAGCGCTGCGCCTCCTGCTCCCGCCGATGGAATGTGAATACCACGGTGGCACCGGCTTGGGCCAGATGGCGGCAGATCTCCGAGCCGATGCCACCGGAGCCGCCCGTGACTACAGCCACGGTGCCTTCCATGGGCTGGTGTTGCATTCCTCAAGTCCCTCTTGCGGCGCCGTAGCGCAGGTCGGGCAACGCGATCGATACAGCCTGTGTTGGCGTGCAGGTCAGCGGTGCGCGGTACGCTTGAGGTGACCATAGCGCGTCACCCGAAGGTCGGCTTGGGCCTTGTGGCCGGCGAAGCCCTCGATCGCACACAGGCGAGAACAGTATTCGCCGATCATCGCCGAGGCCTCGGGAGTCACTCTCTGGTAGGTGCAGGTCTTCAGAAACTTTCCGACCCACAGCCCCCCCGTGTAGCGCGCCGCCTTGCGCGTGGGCAGCGTATGGTTGGTTCCGATCACCTTGTCGCCGAACGATACGTTGGTCTCTGGCCCAAGGAACAGCGCGCCATAGTTGGTCATGCGCTGCAGGAAGAAATCGGGGTCTTTCGTCATGACCTGCACATGCTCGGAGGCGATGCGGTCGGCTTCCTGCACCATCTCCTCGTACGTATCGCAGACGATGACCTGCCCGTAATCGCGCCAGGCCTGGCCCGCGATGGCCGCGGTGGACAGCGTCTGGAGCTGGGTTTGCACCTGCGCCATCGTATCGCGCGCGAGCGGCTCCGAGTTGGTGAGCAGGATGGCGGGGGAGTTCGGGCCATGTTCGGCTTGGCCCAGCAGATCGGTCGCGCACATCTCACCGTCCACGCTCTCGTCGGCGATGACCAACGTCTCCGTCGGGCCCGCGAAGAGATCGATTCCTACCCGCCCGGCGAGCTGCCGTTTCGCCTCGGCCACATAGGCGTTGCCTGGTCCGGCCACCATGTCGCAGCCCTGGATGCTGGCCGTACCGAGCGCCATGGCGCCGATCGCCTGGACCCCACCGAGACAGTAGATCTCGTCGGCGCCGGCTAGATGCATGGCAGTGACGATGGCAGGAGCCGGCTGACCCTGATAGGGAGGGGCGCAAGCGATCACATGCTTGACGCCTGCGACCTTGGCCGTGAGCACGGTCATATGCGCAGACGCCACGAGCGGGTATTTCCCGCCGGGGACGTAGCAGCCCACGCGGTTGATCGGGATGTTCTTGTGGCCCAGAACCACCCCGGGCAGCGTCTCGATCTCGACCTCGCGTAGCGACTCCTTCTGGATGCGCGCGAAGTTGCGGATCTGCGCCTGCGCGAATCGGATGTCGTCCACATCACGCGGCGACATCGCGCCGATGCAGCTCTCGATCTGCGCCAGGCTCAGCTTGAAGTCGGGCGGATCCCACTGGTCGAACTTGCGCGAATACTCGCGCACCGCCGCATCGCCGCGCTCTTCGATCTCGGCAAGAATCGCCTCTACTGTCTCGCACACCTTGGCAGTCTCGGCGGCGGCCCGCTCTGCGCTGATACCGGTCTTCAGGTAACGAACCATATCGGAGTCTCTGGAGTTGTCGTGCGACGCAAGCTTGCGCGACTGGCATTATAGCTGGGCGCACTTCGACCGCACGCTGAAGCATTGGGCGCGCTGCACTTGTGCGCGCCTGCGAGCTAGCGTGAGACAGGCTTGGCCGGTTTGGACCGAGGATCGGACGGCTCGACTCCGCCGCGCTACTTGGCGCCGCGCATGGGCCCGAGGTCGCGCCTAGTCCAGCTCGAACCGAATGCCCTGAGCGAGAGGTAAATCGCGGGAGTAGTTGATCGTATTGGTCGCGCGGCGCATGTAGGACTTCCACGCGTCCGAACCGGACTCCCGACCGCCGCCCGACTCCTTTTCTCCGCCGAACGCGCCGCCGATCTCGGCACCCGAGGTGCCGATGTTGACGTTGGCGATCCCGCAGTCGGAGCCTGCTGCGCTCAGGAACAGCTCGGCCTCGCGCAGATCGTTGGTGAAGATCGACGACGACAGTCCATGTCGCGCGGCGTTGTGCATGGCGACCGCCTCCTCCAGCGTGTCGTAGGGCATCGCATAAAGGATGGGCGCAAAGGTCTCCTCCAGCACGATCTCGCTCTGGCGCTGCATCGCGACCAACGCAGGACGAACATAGTAAGCGTCCGGGTAGCGTTCCTGCAGCAGCCGCTCCCCGCCGCATATCCAGGCTGCGTCCGCCCGTGCGCGTGTGAGCGCCTGCTGCATGGACTGAAACGCAGCACCATCGATGAGAGGACCTACCAGTGTCCCCTCGTCCAACGGGCTACCGACCGTGACCCGCTGGAACAGCGCTCGCAGCCTCTGGAGCAGCGGCTCGTAGATACTGCGCGCCACCAGGAGCCGGCGTAATGTGGTGCAGCGCTGGCCCGCAGTGCCGACGGCGGCGAACACGATTGCGCGTTCGGCGAGCGCCAGGTCGGCGGAAGGTGCAACTACGGCGGCATTGTTTCCGCCCAGCTCGAGGATGGTTCGCACGAACCGCGGTGCCAGCTGCGCGGCGACCGCACGTCCCATGCGCGTCGATCCCGTGGCCGAAACCAGGCGCACCTGCGGATGATCGAGCAGCGGGCGAGCCTGCTCGGCGGACCCGACTACCAGCTGATTGATCTTCTCGGCGCCACTCTGGTGTGCAATGCACGCGCGCTCCAGCAGCGCCTGCATTGCGAGTGCCGTGAGCGGTGTCTTTTCGGATGGTTTCCACAATACGACATCGCCGCACACCAGAGCCAGAGCGGCGTTCCACGCCCATACCGCCACCGGAAAATTGAACGCCGTGATGACCGCCGCCGGGCCCAGCGGATGCCAGCTCTCCATCATCCGATGGCCCGGCCGCTCGCTCGCGATGGTCAGCCCGTGCAACTGGCGCGAGAGCCCCACGGCGAAATCGCAGATGTCGATGACTTCCTGCACTTCGCCGAGCCCTTCCTGGAAAATCTTGCCGGTCTCGATCGACACCAGCCGCCCCAAATTGGCCTTGTGTGCGCGCACCTGCTCGCCGAGCAGCCGCACCAGCTCCCCGCGCTTGGGCGCCGGGGTAGCGCGCCAATGCAGGAACGCCCGCTGTGCACCATCGATCTTGAGCGAGATGCTGGCCGCGTCGTCCGCTGCCACCGCGCCGATGCGCGACCCATCGATCGGGCTTCTCACGGCAAGTCCGTCTGGCCGGTCGGCGGAAGCGACCCCCAGGGATCTCAGGATCCGCTGTGTCTCAGCATGTAGTTCCATGGCACACCTACTTGATGGCGGCCGCCTCATAGGCGCGTCCGAACCGGTTCTCGAGAAACTGCGCGAGTGGTACATCCTCCTGGCGGATGAACCCGGAGCGTGGCAGCATTCCGCGCGCGAATAGGTCAACGACAGCGCAAGCGCCGCTAGCTGTCGTAATTTGGATCGCCGTCATGGGTACGCCTGCCCAGCTTTGCGCATAGACTTTGCGCGCGAAGGACTCCTGCATCCGGCGTCCCGCTCGCAGCCCGGACGCGGTGACGAAGACCACCACCACGTCCTGCTCGGTGCTGGGGATTGCGGACTGCAGGATGTCCTTCATCGTCTCGCGCTTGCCCGCCAGGCCGAAGTCTTGCAGGAGGAGCTTGGCGATGTCGCGGTGGCCGGGGTAGCGGATCGTCTTGTAGTCGAGGTACTGGACCTGGCCTTCCAGCGTCTCCGCCAACGTTCCCAGCCCGCCCGACGTGTTGAACGCCTCGTAGTGCACCCCATCGAGGGCGAAAATCTCATAGCCCTCGAGCGGCGGCAACTCCAGCCGACGCCCGTCCACGATCGCCTCGCACGGATGGAGGTATTCGTTGATCAGCCCGTCGATCGACCAGGTGAGGTTGTACTTCAACGCGTTGGTAGGGTACTGCGGCAGCGCGCCTACGCGCATGTGCAGTCGTTCCAGCGTGTCGAAGTCTCGAGACAGCGCATAGCCGGCAATTCCGATGAATCCGGGCGCCAGCCCACACTGCGGCATGAAGACCGTGCGTGCTCCGTTCGCCAGAGCGCGAATCGTCCGGGTCGCGGCCAGGTCTTCGGTCAGATCGAAGTAGTGGACTCCGACCTGTGCGGCGGCGCGCGCAACGCTGTCGGCCAAGTGGAACGGGAGCGCATTGATGACGATTTCGAACCCGGTGAGCAATCCGGACAACGGGTCGCGTTCGGAGTCGAACTCAGCCCACCGGCGGAACCGCCCACGCACCTCCGCGGGAACGGTGCGGTCGGCTATGGTGATGTCGTACACCGGCTCTCCCTCGCCGGTGGACAGCAGGTGCGCGATGGCGCGGCCGATGTGACCGGCACCCAGGACGAGGACACTGATGGTCATGAGCCAGGCCCTCCGACAACGATGAGCGTACCGCAAGCTGCGGAGGTCGCGTATCCCTCCACGTTAATCCGGCGGACGTAGCAGAAAATGTGCCGGGCGCACGAGGTGCGCACCCAGGGCACCTGCTCGGGGCCCCTCTTCCGTCCTATGGTGAACCTGGGTGAGCACAAGGCCGGCGCGGCCCGTTCATCCCCACCCACCTACCGGCTGCGCGCAAACGGTGGCGAGCAGATCATCGGGCGGCGCATGACCGATGCCACGAAGCAGCTAGGGCTGCGGGACTACGACCACGTGGAACGCGCGGAGCTCGGTGAATGGGTGCAGGTCGATGCAAGGCCGTCCCTCGATCCGGCTCTGCCTAGAGCCTGCAGGTGGAGCGGTACATCGAGTTCTTCGGGTCAGTAAACAGCCGGCGCAGCACCGGCTCGAAGAACTGCAGCGGAGCGTACTCGCCGCGCGGGTCGAAGGCGGGGCTGTCATACAGCTCGACGAAACGGGCCGTGCGCTCGAATTGCGGATGGCCGCGGAACTGCTCGCGCATGTTCGGGTCCACGCCGATGTGATGAAAGAAGCTATGACCCTGGAAGATGCCGTGCTTCTCCACCATCCAGTGATTGGCCTGGGACACGAAAGGTTTGAGGATCGCTGCCGACACCTCCGGATGATTCCATGAGCCGAGAGTGTCGCCGATGTCATGCAAGAGCGCGCAGACGACGTACTCATCGTCCTCGCCGTTCCTATGGGCCGCTGTGGCGGTCAGCAGGGAATGCTGGAGCCGATTCACCGCGTAGCCGCCGGAATCCCCGTCCAACAGCCTCAGGTGCGAAAGTATGCGGTCGGGAAGCTCGCGGGCGTAGGGTTGATACCGCTCGAGGATGATCTCCCAGTCCTGAGTGGTGCTGTCCTTCATCGAAGTGAAGGTCGCACGCCGCTCTGGCGCTACCGGTTCCATCGCCCCGTTCTCCTTCCCGCATCCGAATCCAACGACTGCGGCAAGTATAGCGCTGCGAGCTGGCGGTGGCTCGCATGAACGCGGTCGGATCGGGTCTAGCAGGGGCTCAGGCCGCGACCAGGCCAGAGTTCTGCGCGCTGACGAGTTCTTCGTAGCGCGCTACGCGGTTGCGCCCGGTGGTCTTGGCCAGATACAGGGCCTGGTCGGCTTGCTTGATCATTTCCGCCAGCGTCGTCGCCCCGTTCTCGAGGGAAGCCACACCGAAGCTGGCAGTGATGCGCACCGTCTCGCCTGGAATGACGCTTGCGCCCACACCGGTCTCCATGGTGTTGCGGATGTGGTCGGCGAACTCACTGGCCTGTCGGGCGTTCACGCCTGCGACGAGTAAGCAGAATTCCTCGCCCCCGTAGCGGCACACCAGATCCCCCTCCGTCACGGCGTTGCGCAAGGTTAGCGCGACCCGATGGATGACCTGGTCGCCCACCAGGTGTCCGTACCGGTCGTTGATCGACTTGAAGTGGTCGATGTCCACCATCACGCAGCTGATGTCCTTGCGCTGCGTGGCTGCCGCCAAGAATAGGTTCTGCGACTGCTCTAGGAAAGCGCGGCGCGTCAAGGCGCCGGTCAATTGATCGTGATCTGCGAGATGCTTGAGCTCGATGTTCTGCTCCTCGATCTTCTTCTTTGCGACCTCGATCTGCGCCACCATGTCCAACAGCTTCTGGTTCATGTGCTCGACCAGGGTCAGATCGTCGAAGGTAATCAGGCAACCCCGCACTCCCTCTCGGTCGTCTACGATCGGGGCACAGTTCACAGTCACTTTGATCGAACCTTCGGACCCGTTCTCGATCTTGATCGTTTCACCCGTCACGGAGGCCTTGTTGCGCATGGCCCGCTCCCAGGGCCAGGTGGCGGGATGGTTACCGATCGCTTCGACCAGCCACTCCAGGTCGCCGATCTTTTTGCCCGTTAGGTCGCGCGCGGCCCCTGGATGTAGGCCCCGAAAGCCGGTGTTGGCGAGCACGATATGGCCCTGCTTATCGATGACCAACACACCCTCGGATAGAGCATCGAAGGCAGTGCGCACGCGATCGGGGATCGCCGCGTTGGGATCGAGGTGTTGCAAGATGCGCTTGAGGTACAGGTAGAAGAGCAAGAACCCCACAGTAGTCATGAACGCGGTGAGGACCACGCTGGGGTACTTGAGCCACGCCGCGAGCGTCGTCGGAGTGGCAGGACGATAGGCCACCTCCAGCTGCCCCCAAGCGCCGGTGGAGCTGCTGATGGGCACCACCACTTCCGTGAGGGTGGACTTGTTCTGCGTCGGCGCAGTCCAAAAACGCTCGTGGTTACCGGTCTGGGCGACCACGTGACCGTCGACGCGGCGCACGGCGATGGACAGTACGTCGTCGTTACGGGTGATCACGGCGTGCAGCGTACGCTTGATGGTGGCGAAGTCGTCCGCCTGTGCCAAAGCGGTCAGCTGCACCGCTAGACTCTCAGTGGTTTTCTTGCGGACCTGGCGCGCCACGCTGGTTTCGTCGGGCAGCACACCCAAAATGAGGTCGGCCGTCAGCAAGAGACAGCTGGCCAGCGATACCAGCCCCAGGGCGATGCGTGCGACCGGCCCAAGCTTCAGTCGACGCAGGACTGTGAAAGACATGCGCATGTCGTGCTTTCCCCCTCAAGCCGTCGTCGGCGCGTGGGCACTGGGTCCTTCCAGCACCATCGAGATCGCCAACTCGTCGGCATCGGCATCGGCATCCCGCGGATCGTCCCAGTCCTGCGCGTCTTCCTTGTCCCGGCCCACGATGGGCATGGGGTCGAGGTGGCGCCAGGCGGGCACCGAGGCGAGCAGGCTGCCGATCAGTCCGCTCACGCGGCTGGCCCACCACACCACCCCCACCGACAGGGCAATGGTGCTCACGCGCACCGACTCCATGAGCACCTCGATCGACTCCTGCTCGGAATCGTGGCCCTTCTCGGGGAAGGCCGTGTGCGCGCTCCAGTCGGCTTTGGTCGGCGGGCCCGACTGCAGCGACTGCGGCTCGCTGCCCTGGATGAGCAAGGCCAGGTCTTGCGGATGCAAGTTCGGGGCCGGGTTGAGGCTGACTCTGGGCGCTTGCTGCTGCACCAGCAGCGGTTCGGCACCGCGCGCGGAGCGGGTGAGTTCAACCGCCACGGCCTCGGGCGCAACCGGGGCTCGCCCCCCGGAAGGTCCCGTTCCCGGGCGGGGCGCGCCTACGCCCCCACCCCCGCCCGAGGGCGTTTGCGGCAGCGGCGCAGGCTGCACAGGCGGAGGGGTGGGCACGCTGATGGGCGGGGGCGTTGGCCCCGCGATCGGCCCCACGGGCCCGGGGGCAGGACTGGGCAGCGCGCTGAACGAGATGTTGGCAACCACAGGGCCTACCGTCAGGCTGCCGTCACTGATGCGTACGTCGAAGCTGGGCGCTGTGGCGCTGCCACTGTCCACAAAGCGCACTTGCCCCCCGCTCACGTCGGCTTGCGTAAACGTGCTCACGGGCACACCGGGGCTTGTGACCAGCTCGAAGTGTCCGTTGAGGATGTTGCTCATGATGAACACCAGGCTGGAGGCTGCATTGTCCACATCGGTGGCGCTCAGGTTGGCAGCGGACAGCGCCACGATACCGCCCTGGCTGATGCTCAGCGTGTTGCTGCTGAGCACGGGGGGCTGGTTCACGAAGCTCACATCCACGGTCATGCTCTTGGCCACCGCATCGGTGTCCACGCCCGCGTTGGCCGTGCCCCCGTTGTCCTGCACCTGGAAGCCGAAGCTGGCGTAGGCCGCCCCGCTGGCGTTGAGCGCAGGGGTAAACTTCAGCTTGCCCCCAGCGATGTCGGTCACACTGATGAGCTGACCCGCGCCCACCGCCGCGCCGTTGTCGGTGAGGCTGCCCGCACCCGGCAGCGTGGTGATCTTGACCCCCAGCAGACTATTGGCCGGGCTGTCGTTGGGGTCGGAGAAGCCGAAATCGGCGCTGGCAAAGGTGTAGGCGCTGTTCTCCAGCGTGGTCACGGTGTTGCTTGTGCCCTGCGGAGCGTGATTGACCTCGCTCACGTTCACCGTCATGGTGCGCACGCTGGGATCGGTGTCGAGCCCTCCGTTCAGAATGCCACCATCATCTTGCACCTGGAAGCCGAAGGCGGCGTAGTTGTTGCCCCAGCCGCCGGCCCCGGGGGTGAAGACGAGCTTGCCGCTGCTGATATCGGTGACGCTGACGAACTGACCCGCG
>DATJVI010000099.1:0-145441 GCA_035501875.1 Burkholderiales bacterium | reverse complement strand
ATCACGCCCGCGAACACGATCAGCGCGACCGGCCATGCGCGCAATGTAATCGCAACGCCGCGGCCAAATCGCTCCTGCAGCCACTCGAATCCGCTTTCGAAAGCGCGGAAGACGCGATTCTTTTCGCCGTGATGGGCCTTGATGATGATCGCGGCAAGCGCCGGCGACAGCGTCAACGCCATCACGCCCGAGATCACCATCGAGATCGCGATCGTGATGGCGAACTGCTTGTACAGCGTGCCGGTTACGCCGCCCAGGAACGCGACCGGCAAGAACACGGCCAGGAGCACCAGCACGATCGAGATCAGTGCGCCGGCGATCTCGGTCATCGCCTGCTTCGCCGCCTCGAGCGGAGCGAGCTTGTGCTGGGTGATGTTCACCTCGACGTTCTCGACCACCACGATGGCGTCGTCCACCACCAGCCCGATCGCCAGGATCATGCCGAACATCGTCAGCATGTTGATCGAGAAGCCGAGCATATGCATGCCGACGAAAGTGCCGATGATCGACACCGGCACCGCCAGGATCGGGATGACGGTCGCGCGCAGCGACTGCAGGAAGACGAACACGACCAGCACGACCAGCACGACCGCCTCGAAGAAGGTGTGCACCACCTTGTCGATCGAGTAGAGCGTGAACTCGCTGGTATCGAGCACGATCTTGTAATCGAGCCCGGTGGGGAACTTGGCCTTGAGCTCCTCCATCTTCTTGCGCACCGCCTTGGCGGTATCGACCGCGTTCGCGCCGGGTTGCTGATACACGCCGATGGTGGTGGCGGTCTTGCCGTTCATTCGGCTCGGCATCGAGTAATCGCGCTTGGCGAGCTCGACGCGGCCGATATCCTTGATGCGCACGATCGCGACACCTTCCTTCTCGGTGCGCACGATGATGTTCTCGAACTCCTCCGGCTTGGTGAGCAGGCCCTGGGCGGTGATCACGAACTGCTGCTCGACGCCGGCAGGCATCGGAGGAGCTCCGATCTGGCCGACGCCGAACGTCTGGTTCTGGCTCTGGACCGCGTTCATCACCTCCTGCACGGTGATCCCGAGCTGCGCCATCCGGTCCGGCCGCAGCCACACCCGCATCGCGATATCGGGCGATCCGAACACCGAAGAGCGGTTCGCGCCGGGGATGCGCTTCAGCTCGTCGAGCACGTACAGGTTGGTGTAGTTGTCGATGTAGGTGGTGTCGTAGCGAGCGTCGGGCGAGTAGACCGACACCACCATCATGATGCTGGGCGACTTCTTGTCCACCACCAGCCCCTGCTGGGTGACCACCTGCGGCAGCTGAGGCGTGGCCTGGCTCAGCTTGTTCTGCACGTTGACCTGGTTGATGTCGGGGTTGCTGCCCGGCTTGAACACCACGACGATCTGGCAGTTGCCGCTCGAGGAGCTGGTCGAGTAGAAATACAGAAGGTTGTCGATGCCGTTCAGCTGAGTCTCGATCGGCGCGGCCACATTGTTCGCGATCACCTCGGCGGTCGCACCCGGGTAGATCGCGGAGATGGTGACCTGGGGCGGCGCCATGTCGGGATACTGCTCGATCGGCGACACCGACATCGAGACCGCTCCCGCGAGCACGATCAGCAGCGAGATGACCGACGAGAGAATCGGCCGATCGATGAACGTGTGAGTGAACATGCGCGGGCCGCCTACTTCTTCTTCGGCTCCGGTTTAGGTTCCGTCGCCTTTTCGCCGGCAGCCTCTGGCGCGGCTGCCGCCTTGGGCGCACCCGGCTCGCCCGGCGCGACGATCTTCACCGGCTGGCCGGGCACGACCTTGAGCACCCCCTCCACGACCACGCGATCGCCCTTGCCCAGGCCGTCCACAATGACGATGTCCTGCTTTCCGTAGTAGTCGCCCACGATCACCGGCCTCACCTCGGCCGCCCCTGCCTGGTTCACGACGTAGACCAGGGGACCGTTCGAGCCCTGTTGCACCGCGAGCTGCGGCACGACGATCGCACTCGGAAGCTCCGCGCCCTTGACATTTGCCGTCACGAACATCCCCGGCTGCAGCAACCGCTTCGGGTTCGGCAGCACCGCGCGCACCAGGAAGGAGCCCGTATCCTGACTGAACGACGGCTCGGCGAAGTTGATCTTTCCCTTGTATGGATAGACCGTACCGTCGGAGAGTACGACTTCGACGTCGTAATCCCGGCCCTTGGGCAAGGTGATCTCGCCTTTCTGCGTCTGCTCCCGCAACTTCGCGACCTGATTCTGCGAGACGCTGAAATTGACCCAGATCGGGTCGATCGCGGCGACATAGGTCAGATTCGCGCTGTCGGACAGCGCATTGATGTACGAGCCCTGCCGCTGGCTCGATTTGCTCGCCAGCCCGGTAACCGGCGAGCGGATCGTGGTATAGCCCAAGTTGAGCTCGGCTTCGTCCACTCTCGCCTGCGCGGTGAACACCGCCGCTTTCGACGAATCGAACTCCGCCTGCGCCCGGTCGAGATCGGCCTGCGAGAGCGCGTTCTGCTGGGCCAGCGGCTTTACCCTCTCCAGGTTCGCCGTCGCGTTGACATGCCGCGCCTGCTGGGACTGCATCGCACCCTGAGCGGCTGCCAGTTGCGCCTGGAAGGGCCTGGGGTCGAGCTGGAACAGCAACTGTCCTTGCTTCACCAGATCGCCTTCTTGATACGCGATCTTATCCAGGTAACCCGACACTCGCGCTACGATGTTGACCTGCTGCGAGCTCTCGGTCTGCGCCACGAAACTGAACGTCATCGGAATCGTCCGCGGTTCCACGGTGATCACGCTCACGGCCGGCGCAGGGCGTTGCGACGGCGGCGTCTCCTTGGAGCAACCGGCGGCAAGCGCGACGACCCAGGCCGCGGCTACGGCGGCGAAACGCAATGGTCTAGTCATGATCCCAACACAGGTCGACCGCTGAAAGATGTTCGTGGCAACGACCGCATGATAACCGACCCGGCTGCGCCCGCGCCATGCTGCCCTTTCGCCGCACCAGTAGAATCGGATTCATGCGCCATGCCCCAGACGAGAAAGATACCGACCGATGGTTGCGCCACCAAGCGCGGATCGCGCTCCGGCCCGTCTCGGTCTCCATCGCTCTGGGTGTGCTTGCTGGCCTCCTGCTGATCCCGCAGGCTTGGCTGCTGGCACGCGCGGTGGACGCAGTCGTGATGGAACATGCGCTGCTCGCACAGATCCTCCCGTGGCTGTGGCCGCTGCCCGTCATCTTCGGGGTGCGCTTCGCAACGATGCGAGCATCGGAGCAGCTCGCCATGCGCGCCGCTACTCTGGTCAAGGAAGATGCACGAACCCGTCTCGTCCACCACCTGCAGGCACTGGGACCCGCGTTCGTCCGCACCCGACATAGCGGTGAGCTTGCGGTTGCGACGGTCGACGCGATCGAGGCGCTCGAGCCCTACTATGCGCGCTACCTCCCGCAACTGGCGGTGGTCGCGTTCGTGCCGCTCGCGATTCTCGGCTTTGTCTGTCGCCAAGACTGGATCTCCGGTCTGGTCCTGCTCGTGACCGCGCCGCTCATCCCGCTGTTCATGCTATTGATCGGCAGCGGAGCAGAGCGGCTCAACCGGCGTCAGTGGCGCAAGCTCGCACGTATGAGCGCGCACTTTCTCGACGCGCTCCAAGGGCTCACCACGCTCAAGCTGTTCAACGCAGCGCGGCGCGAGGCGGAGCGGATCGCGCGGAGTTCCGACGACTACCGCCGGAGCACCATGTCCGTGCTGCGGGTGGCTTTTCTCTCGGCGCTGGCGCTCGAGTTCTTCGCCACCGTGAGCATCGCCGTGCTGGCGGTGCTGATCGGCTTTCGCCTGCTGCACGCGCAGATGCGTTTCGAAGCGGGGTTTTTCATCCTGCTGCTCGCGCCCGAATTCTACCTGCCCTTGCGGACTCTCGGCACGCACTACCACGCGCGCATGGAAGCAATCGGTGGTGCAGAGCGCATCGTCGAGATCCTCGACCAGCCGCTGCCCGAGACGGCGCAAGGGCAGGCTCGTCCCCCGCTGGGCCGTGCGGTCGAGATTCGGTTCGAAGACGTTCACTACGCCTACGAGCCGGCCCGCGAGGCGCTGCGCGGAGCGAGTTTCGAGCTCGCACCCGGGCGTGTAACCGCCTTGGTCGGAGCGAGCGGCGCCGGCAAGACAACGGCGCTCAACGTCCTGCTCGGCTTCGTGACCTGCCAGCGTGGACGCGTGCTCGTCGGCGGACACGACTTGGGCCTGCTCAATCCCGAGTACTGGCTGCACCACGTCGCGTGGGTGCCGCAGCGCCCACACCTGTTTCAAGGAAGTGTTCTGGACAACCTCCGCATGGCAAACCCAGAGGCAAGCTGGGACACGGTACGCGCCGCCGCGCGTCGAGCGCACGCCGACGCGTTCATCGAACGCTTGCCGCAGGGGTATGACACCGAAGTTGGCGAGCGCGGCCAAAACCTCTCCGGCGGCCAGGTGCAGCGCCTCGCTTTGGCGCGCGCGTTCCTCAAGGACGCTCCCGTGCTGCTGATGGATGAGGCCACCGCGAGCCTCGATTGGGAGACCGAAGCGCTGATCACGGACGCGATCGCCCGGCTCGCGCAGGCGCGCACGGTGCTGATCGTCGCCCACCGGCTGCGCACGGTGGTGAACGCCGACCACATCCTCGTGATGGACAGCGGGCGCGTGGTCGAACAAGGCTCGCACGAGGCCCTGTTGCGCGCGGGCGGCCGCTACGCGCGGATGGTCACCAGCGAGGCTGAAGCAGGAGACGGCAGAAGCCCGGTCGAGCAAGAACCGATCTCCCGATGCTAGACGACCTCACCATCCTCGGCCGGCTGTTGCGCCTATCGCGCCGCTATTGGACGTGGATGGCGCTCGGAGCCCTGCTCTCCACCCTGACCATGCTCGCCAACGTCGGTTTGATGGCGATGGCGGGGTGGTTCATCGCCGCGATGACGGTGGCCGGCTTGGCGGGAGCGTTGATGAACTACCTCCTGCCCGCAGCGTTCATCCGCCTGTTCGCGATCCTGCGCACCGGCGGGCGCTACCTCGAGCGGCTGGTGACGCACGAGGCGACGTTCCGTCTACTGTCGGAGCTGCGCGTCTGGTTCTATGCGCACGTGGAGCCGCTCGCTCCGGCGCAGCTGCAACGCCACCGCGGCGGCGATCTGCTCACCCGCATCCAGGCGGACATCGACACCCTGCAACATGCTTATCTGCGCGTGCTGGTGCCGGTGCTGGTCGCGGTGGCCGGCGCCGCGGCCGTGGCGGCGCTGCTCGGCCTTTACAGTCGATCGATGGCCCTCGTTGTCCTGATCTCGCTGCTCGCCTGCGGAGTGCTGCTCCCGCTTGTCATGCGCGCTGCCGGCAAGCGCTCGGGAGAAAATCTGGTCGCGACCCGCGCCGCGCTGCGCGTTGCACTCGTCGACACGGTCCAGGGCATGGGGGAGCTGCGCGTTTACGGCGCCGCGCAGCGCCAGGCGCAAGCGATCGAAGCTCTCACTGCGCAGATCTGCGCAGAGCAAACGCGGCTGAGCCGCTTATCCGGCATCTCGGAAGGCGCGGTGGGACTGTGCGCGAGCGGGGCGATGTGGGGAAGCCTCCTGATCGGCGTCGCGTTGGTCGGCAGGGGTGCGCTACAGGCCCCGGAGTTGCCGATGCTCGCGCTGCTGGTGTTGGCGAGCTTCGAGGCGGTGGGCCCGCTTCCGCTCGCGTTCCAAAGGCTCGGCGAGACCTTGGCTGCCGCGCGCCGCGTGTTCGAGATTGTCGATGCGCAGCCGCAGATCCCATCCACGCATGCGCCCTCGCCACAGCCTCACGACTCCAGCTTGACGATGCGCGGCGTGCGGTTGCGTTACGACACGCAGGCACCATGGGCGCTCGACGGCGTAGACCTCGATCTCGCGCCGGGCCGTTGCGTGGCGATCGTGGGACCCAGCGGCGCCGGCAAGACCAGCATTGTGCGCGTCGCGCTGCGATTCTGGGAATACCAGGAAGGCGAGATCCAACTCGGGGGCCACGACCTGCGCAGCTACCGGCCCGAGGACGTGCGACGTCTCGTAGCGGTCGTGTCGCAGGACACGCATCTGTTCAATGCGACGATCATCGAGAACCTGCGCCTCGCGGCGCCCGACGCAAGCGAGGAGGCTATAGTCCGCGCCGCGCGTGCAGCCCAGATCCACGACTTCATCGCCGCGCTGCCGGATGGCTATGCAACCGAAGTTGGCGAAGTGGGTGTGCGCCTGTCCGCAGGCCAGGCACGCCGCGTAGCCATCGCTCGCGCGCTGCTGAAAGACGCACCGATCCTGTTGCTCGATGAGCCCACCGAGAACCTCGATCCCCAGACGGAGCGTGCCGTGCTCGAGTCGATCGAGCGCCTCATGCGAGGCCGCACCGTACTGCTCATCACGCACAAGCTCGCGCTGCTGCGGCAGCGCATCGACGAGGTGCTCGTGCTCGAGCAAGGACGCATCGTCGAGCGCGGAACGAACGCCGAGCGGATGCGCCGAAGGCAGCGATATGCCGGCCACCAGGCGCGGCGGAGCGAGTCGGCCGAAGAGTAGGGCCTTCCCTGAGTGTCCCGCCCTGCCCTCCCGCGTGCGTCCGCTCAGGAGCCGCCGGCGCGGGTCTCCTCTTCTTCCTGGGTGTCGAGGAGCACGGCGCCGGCGACCGAGATCAGCACGATCATCACAGTGCCGACCAGCCAAGCGAAGTACCACGGACCGTTGTCGCCCAGGACCGCGGCCAAAAAGATCACCAGGACACCGATCGCCATGTAGGTCACGAAGCGCGCGAAGGTGCTCATCGCTGTCCCCTCAATAGGCGTGCTCGTCGGTCTCGACATGCTGGATGCTCACCTTGCCGCGCATCACCCAGAACGCCCAGCTGGTGTACCACAGGATGAGTGGCATGAACACCAGAGTGAAACCCAGCATCCAGGTCAGCGTGTGCTGGCTGGACGAAGCATTCCAGACCGTCAGGCTGTGCGAAGGCTCGGCGCTCGAGGGCAGCATGAACGGGAACATGGCGGCACCCACCGTCCCGATGATGCCGACCCATGCTAGCGCGCCCAGCCACCACGCAACCACGGCCGAGCCTGCGCGCACCGCCCAGATGCCGAGCAGCGCGCCGAGATAGCCGGCAACCGGCACGAGCCACAAGATCGGGTGGCTGCGGAAGTTTGCGAGCCACGCGCCGGCGGCGCGCTCCACCGTCTGCTGCAGGGGGGTCTGAGCCAGAGCGGGGTCCGGCGAGCGCGCAAGCACGTAGCCGTGGATCGCGCTCACCCAGATCCCGCCGACGGTGAACAGCACCACGGCAGCGAGGCCGGCCCACACCGCGAGCTGCCGGGCGCGCGCCTGCATCGCACCCTCGGCGCCATTCATGACGATCGCCGCACCCATGTAGACGGACATCGCCACCGAGAGCAGCCCGCACAGGATGGCAAACGGGTTGAACAGCTCGATGAAGCTCCCGGTGTACGTCGACGTCATGTTCCAGCTGAACTGGAACGGCACCCCGCGTAAGATGTTGCCGACCGCCGCGCCGAAGACGAGCATCGGCACCAGCCCGCTCACGAACAGGGACCAGTCCCAGGCGTTGCGCCAGCGCGCCGAGGCGAGCTTGCTGCGGTATTCGAACCCCAGCGGCCGCACGATCATGCTCCACAGCAGCACCAGCATGACCACGTAGAACCCGGAGAATGCGGTGGCGTAGACCAAGGGCCAGGCGGCGAAGATCGCGCCGCCGCCGAGGATGAACCAGACCTGGTTGCCGTCCCAGTGCGGGCCGATGATGTTCAAGGCCACACGGCGCTCCGCATCGGTGCGGCCGACGTAGCGCAAGATGGTACCCACGCCCATGTCCATGCCGACCATGACGGCCAGGCCCATGAGCAGGACCCCGAGCAGCAGCCACCAGATCACTTTGAGCGCCAGGTAGGCTTCCACCGTGCTTCTCCTATCACGCTGCGCGCAGTGAGACTGCGGCGGTTGCGCGGCCGGGAGGCTGCGCAGGCTCCTCGGGTCCCTGGCGGATCGCCCTGACCATGAGATACAGCTCGATGACGATGAAGGTCGAGTACAAGAGCATGAACCCGGTCAGCGAGAACGCCATATACGCGACGCTGTGCGTCGATGCCGACATCCAGGTCGGCAGCACCTCGTAGACAGTCCACGGCTGGCGCCCGATCTCCGCCACCAGCCAGCCGGTCTCGCACGCAATCCAAGGTACGGGGATGGCCCAGACCGCCAGCCGCAGGAACCAGTGCTGGCGCTCGACCCGATCGAACAGCGTGTAGATCACCGCCAGAACGAAGTACGCCAGCATCAGCAGGCCGAACCCGACCATGATCCGGAATGACCAGAAGACGGGCCACACGAGAGGAAGCGTGTCGGAAGCCGCCTGCTCGATGTCCGCCGGCCTCACCTTGGAGACGTCCTGGTCGGGCGCGTAGCGTACGGCGAGAAAGCCGTAGCCGACGTCCTTTTGGTGCGCCTTGAACTGGGCCATCGCCTCTGCGTCGCCCGGGTTGCCGCTCAGGCGCTTCAGCGCCTCGATCGCGGGAATGCCGTTGCGAACACGCTCGGCCGCTTGCCGCACGAGGACGTCGGCCCCGGCAACGGTCCCGTCCAGAGAATGCGTGACGAGCAGCGACAAGGCCGCGGGAATCTGCAGCTCGAAGAGATTCCTGCGCTCGCTCTGCGAAGGGATTGCGATCACGTTGAACGCCATCGGCGGCTTCTCGGTCTGCCACAGCGCTTCCATCGCGGCGAGCTTGGTCGGTTGCGCATGCCCCCCCACGAAACCCAGCGCGTCGCCCAGCGTGATCACACCCGCGGTCGCGAACACGCCGAACAGCGCAGCGATGCGAAACGAGCGCTTGGCAAGCTCCATGTGCCGCTTGTTCAACATGTAGTAGGCGCTGACCCCGGCGACGAACATCGCGGCGGTGACATATCCCGCGATGCTGGTGTGCACGAACTTGGACTGGGCATCGGGGCTGAACAGCAGGCTCAGGAAACTGTCGAGCTCCATGCGCATGGTGAGCGGGTTGAAGTACGCTCCGCGGGGGTCCTGCATGAAGCCGTTGGCGATGAGGATCCACAGCGCCGACAGGTTGGACCCCAGCGCCACGAAATAGGTGACGATCAGATGCTGCGCCTTGGTGAGCCGCTCCCAGCCGAAGGCCATCAGACCCACGAAGGTCGACTCCATGAAGAAGGCCATCAACCCCTCGATGGCGAGCGGCGCCCCGAAGGTGTCGCCGACGAAGCTCGAGTAATACGACCAGTTGGTCCCGAACTGGAACTCCATGGTGAGCCCCGTGGCCACCCCGAGCGCGAAATTGATCAGAAACAGCTTGCTCCAGAACCGCGTCATCTGTTTGTAGATCTCGCGGCCGGTGACGACGTACACCGTCTCCATCGCCGCCAGCAGGAACGACAGTCCGAGCGTCAGGGGGACGAACAGGAAGTGGTACAGCGCCGTCGCCGCGAACTGCACGCGAGAGAGGTCGACTACGGTGTCATCGATCATCGAGCGTCTCCAGCTTCATCTCGATCGACTTGGAGAACCGCCGGCCCGGAAACCCTGCCCGGCTTCGGATTCAGTGTAGCAAACTCGACGCGGCGGTCGGCAGCTCGCTTCCGACCGCTCGCATCATGTGTGACGCTGCGCACCGGCCGTTCCTCACGGCGCCGGCTTCGCTGCAGGCGGCTTCTCCGGCACCGGCCAGATCTTGGACATGAGCCAGGTGACGAGCAGGCCCATCACGCAGCCGAGGAGCACCTCCGCCACCTTGTGCAGGCCATGCTCTGCGGCGGTCAACCGGGAAGGGTGGGTCAAGCCTGCGGCGATGACGATCGCGGCGGTGATCGGCGCCTGCCGCCACATCGTCTGGATGCGGACCACGTAGGACGAGATCAGGACGGTCACGGCCAGGGCGAGCGGGAGCTTCCAGTCACGCTCCGGGCCAACGCTCAAGAACAGCAGCCCAACCGCACAGCCGACGAGCGCGTTGATGAAACGGGCGCGGAACATCCGAACCGCTTCTTTCACCTGCGGATCGCTCGCGGCGACCATCGACGCGATCGCCCAGACCGGATTGGTGTCGGCGATCTTCCGCAGCAGAACCCATAGGATGCTCGTGCCGATGAGGACGTTCACAGCGAAGCGCACGCCCAGCAGATCGTCCTCCAGGAAGCGGGCCACGAGTTTCATGCGGCTCCCGCCGAAGTGGCACTCACATCTCGCTCGGCTCGACGGAGCGATGGTGGGCCGGCGGGCGATCTGCTGAAGTGTTGCTTCTTGCGTCGTCGGCGGGGGGTCTTGCGTGCCGTTCCTGGAACCGCTGGGCGAGCGTGACCATGATCCCGGTGGACCATGCGAAAGTCAGCAGGCCCGCCATGCCGAGCATCCCCTCCAGCAACCGCCAGTGTTGCGGCAGATATCCGCTGTTCAAGGTGCAGTAGTTCACCAGAGCGTAGTAGTAGGCGCTGCTGGGATTGTGCATCGCGCCCGCAAGGACGTAGAACCCCGACCAAACGAGCACCTCGACAAGATCGACCAGGATGATCATCCATGCGGCGACGATGAGCACGCCCAGGCCGAGCAGGAACGATTGATAGCGCTCGACCTTTTGCCTGAGCGCATGATTCGTGCGCAAGGTCAAGACCATGCCTGAGCCATGAACGACCATGGTGATGGCCAACAACAGCCCTCCCCACAGGATCTCGTCCAGCGAGATCGCGTAGTGCAGCTCCTCCTTGATTACGACGATCTCGTGCATGAGCCTGGGCGCCGCGACGGATCACTCGTGCGCTTGGGGTGGGTTTCCTTTGAGCCGATAGACCAGTCCCGTCTTGGTTGTGCCGAGCGAGAGCCACTCGTGGCCGGCTTGCTGAAGCGCGATGAAGAACTGCTTACCGCGCTCCATGGCCTTCTCGTGAAGCTCGTCGCGCCGCTTGAACTTGCACTGGAACGCGAACTCCCCGCACAGCGGCCTGTGCATGCCCCGCTCACGCCACAGCGCCAGGTTGCTCTTCGCGGTGACCCCTTTGCCGAAATCCAGCTCGCCCAGGTCCTGCAGCACCTCCTCCACGATCGTATGGTTCACGTACTCGACCTTCTCGTTCTTGGATTTCCTCAGGCTCGCCAGGCAAGGGAAGAATTCCCCAAGCATGGGCAGCGACGTGTGATCCAGGTCGGGCACCTGGCTCAAGCTGAGCTCCACATTGTGGGAGTACAGCAGCCGGTATCCGCCGAGCTGATCCTTGAGCGGCAACGCCTCCGCCTTGAACTTGATGCGGTAGTCGCCGGCGATCTTGGGCCGTATATCGAGTTCGGCCGCCTTCTGCAAGTCGGGGTGCCGAAACTTGAACACCATCTCGGGATCGCTGACGGGGAAGCCGTTCTCGTAGGCGATCCGCCGCCGCAAGATGAACGCGTTGTTGTAGAGTCGGAAGTCCGCGGTGTCCAGGAAGAGCACTTCCCGGATCTCGGGCTTGAGCACCACGCCCTTGGTCGAAAAGCCGATATCGAACTGCTTCGCAGTCCGGGCCACGAGCTCACTATAGTCCTGGAACACCTTCGCCGAGGTGAAGCGGTCGGGCTTCAGGATCAGCTTGCACTCCAGGTACTGAACGTCGTCGAGTGGATGCCCGTCGCTGTACGTCCTCGGCTTGAGATCCGGCGCTCGGCCGGGCTGCAAGGCAGTCTTGGCTGTCTCCTCTTTCGGCATCGTCCGTTCCTCCCGCGGATGGTCGGGGCGCCAAGGGACCATTGATGGCCTTGTCCCCGTCGGTTGCATGAGCCAAGCATAGTGTACCTCCAGCCCGGCCCCCGCTCGAAGCGCCTGCCGATCCGGTCGCCAGCCTGGCTGGCGCCTGGATGACGAGCTACTAGCTCGCCTTTTCGAGCGCGGCGCTCTTCGACGCGATCACGCCCATCAGGCTGTTCCAGGAGTTGGAGAACGCCTTCGCCCCCTCGTCCTGGAGTCTTGCGGCCAGCGCGTCGACATCGATGCCGGCCTTGGCGAACTGGGCAAGCACCGCTTCGCTATCGCCGCCGTTCGGCGACATGACCGGACCGATTTCGCCGTGGTCGGCGAACGCCTTCAAGGTCGCCTCCGGCATCGTGTTGACGGTGTACGGCGCCGCCAAGGCTTTAATGTAAAGGATGTCCGACGCTTTGGGATCCTTGGTCCCGGTGCTCGCGAGCAGCAGCCGCTGGGGGCGCGCGCCGAGGTTGAATGCACGCTGCGAGCGCGGTGAGGCGAGAAGCTCGCGGTATGCGCCGTAGGCACGCTGCCCGATCGCGATGCCGAGACGGTTCGTGAGCTCCTTGGGCACCTTGTCCGCCACCGCGACATCCCAACGGCTCAGGAACAGCGAGGCGACCGACGCGACGTCGGGACGCAGCCCGGCGGCGATGCGACGTTCGATGCCGCGCCAGTACGCGTCAGCCGCGGCAAGATAGTGCTCGCGGGAGAACAGCAACGTCACGTTCACCGGCACACCGGAGAAGATCGCCTCCTCGATCGCGGGCAAGCCCTCCTTGGTGCCGGGGATCTTGATGAAGACGTTGGGCCGTGCCGCGCGGGCGTGGAGCTGCTTGGCTGCGGCGATGGTGGTCTGGGTGTCGTAGGCGAGCAACGGCGACACCTCCAGCGAGACGAAGCCGTCGACGCCGCAGGTCCGCTCGAAGGTCGGCCGAAACAGGTCGGCGGCCTGCGTGATGTCCTCCAGCGCCAGCTCGAAGAATAGCTGCTCGCCTGACTTGCCCTCCTGGCGCTTGCTGCGAATGGCGGCGTCATAGGAGGAGCTGCCTTTGATCGCATGATCGAAGATGGTCGGGTTCGACGTGAGCCCGGTAACCGACAGCTCATCGATGTAGCGCTTGAGCGTGCCGGTCGTCAACAGGTCCCGGGTGATGTTGTCGAGCCACAGGCTCTGGCCCAGATCGCGGAGGCGTTGGGTCGGTTTCATGGTGTCACCTTGGCGCTGCGCAAAGCCGGTTCATCGGACGAAAGCAGTCCCTGCAGATCGTGGGTCACGAGCTCGCCGATGCGCTCGACCATCACGTCGGCGGCCGGAGAGGAGGAAGCCACCTCGGGATCGTTGGCGAACTTCCCTTGTCGGGGCAACACAGTGGTCACACGATCGCCCCAGACCTGCTTGATCGCCGTGAGGATGCGTGGCTTGTCGTCGACCAGGACGTAATGGCGCGCCGGGTAGCGCCGCTCCACGTCGTCGAGCTCGTCCTCCTTGTGGATGTAGATGAGCACGCGGCCCTCGACCGCGGCGCCGATCCCGGAGCGCTGCACCTTGCGCGGCTGGAATACCACGTCGCCGTCGGAAAGCACGACCGTCCGTCCCCACTGGCGCAGCCGTCTGAGCGCATCGAGCGCGCCGGGAAACAGCCGGTCGGCGAAAGGATAGTCGATCAGGAAGGAGGACATCGAGAACAGGGGGACATCTTCCGGGTGCTCGGCCCGATAGCACTGCAGCGCTCCGAGGTAATCGCGATAGCCGAGCTCGGTGAACAGGCGCTCCTGAATGGTCCAGTACCGCTCCCGGCATTGCGCGCCGTACTCGCGCTCGAGATGATGCTGGATGTCGCTCTGGATGCGGTCGTTGTCGAGCAGCGTATTGTCCACGTCGACCAGGAAGACGATCGGCTCCGGCGCGCTCACCGCGTGCCTCCCGACAGCGCGCTGTTCACGATCTGCTGCGCCTCGTCCACGATCGCTTGGAGGTGCCGCTCGTCCTTGAAGCTTTCCGCATAGATCTTGTAGATGTTCTCGGTGCCAGAGGGGCGCGCGGCGAACCAGCCGCTGGCGGCGACGACCTTGAGGCCGCCGATCGCCGCGCCGTTGCCGGGCGCGTTGGTGAGCTTCGCCGTAATGGGCTCGCCGGCGAGCGTCGAAGCCGTGACGGCTTCGGGCGAGAGCTTCCCCAGTCGCGCTTTCTGCTCCGGAGTGGCGGCGGCGTCGATCCGCGTGTAGCAGGGTGCGCCGAATTCCGAAGTAAGCTCGGCGTAATGCTCGCCGGGATCGTTGCCGGTGCGCGCCGTGATCTCGGCGGCGAGCAGATTCAGGATCGGACCGTCCTTGTCGGTCGTCCACGCGGTGCCATCGAATCGCAGGAAGCTCGCCCCCGCGCTCTCCTCCCCTCCGAAGCAGAACGAACCGTCGAGCAGCCCCGGCGCGAACCACTTGAACCCCACCGGCGTCTCGCAGAGGCGGCGACCGAGCTTGGCCACCACGCGATCGATCATGCTGCTGCTCACCAGCGTCTTGCCCACCGCCGCATTCGCCGGCCACCTCGGGCGATGCGTAAGCAGATACTGGATCGCTACGGCAAGGTAGTGGTTGGGATTCATGAGGCCCGCCGAAGGCGTGACGATGCCGTGCCGGTCCGAGTCCGGATCGTTGGCAAAGGCGACCCGGTACTGGTCCTTGAGGCCGACCAGGCGCGCCATCGCGTAGGGACTGGAACAGTCCATGCGGATCTTGCCGTCGTGATCGACGGTCATGAACGCGAAGGTCGGATCGACGTTCGGATTCACCACCGTGATGTTGAGCTTGTAGACGGCGTTGATCGGCTCCCAGTAGTGGACCGCCGCGCCGCCCAGCGGGTCGACGGCGAGCCTCAGGCCGGCGGCGCGGATGGCTTCCATGTCCACGACGTTGCGCAGGTCGTTGACATAGGGAAGCACGAAATCTTCTTCGTGCGTCGTCGCCGCGGTCATGGCCACGCCCAGCGATACTCGCTTCACGCCTGCATTGCCTCCGCGCAACAGCTCGTTTGCGCGCTCCTGGATCCACTTCGTGACGTCGGTGTCGGCCGGCCCGCCGTCGGGCGGGTTGTATTTGAACCCACCATCCTCGGGCGGGTTGTGCGAAGGCGTGACGACGATGCCGTCGGCGAGATGCTCATTGCGGCCGCGGTTGTGGACGAGGATGGCGCGCGAGATGACCGGTGTCGGCGTGACGCCGTCGTCGCGCTGGATCACGGTCTGAACGCCGTTCGCCGCCAGGACCTCGAGCGCCGTGCGCTGCGCGGGGCCGGAGAGCGCGTGCGTGTCTTTGCCCATGTAGAGCGGACCGTCGGTACCCCGGCTGCGCCGATAGTCGCAGATCGCTTGCGTGATGGCCAGGATATGGGCTCGCGTGAATGAGCCGTTCAGCGGCGAGCCGCGATGTCCGCTGGTGCCGAAGCTCACCAGCTGCGCAGGGTCGGTGAGGTCCGGCCGGCGCTCGCCATATTCCCGCTCCAGCCGCGCCACATCGGCGAGCAACTCTTTTGGAGCGGGCTTGCCTGCCAATGGTGAGAGTGCCACGTCGGTTTATCCTCTCCTGTCTGTGGACGATCCTCAGGTACTGGTGCCGCCTGCAATCCGCACTGGGCCGAGGCTTGCAGGTGATCGGGCCCCTGCGCAATACGCCACTGATACTCTACGCCACTGGACACGGCTTCACATGCCGCAACTCCGATCGATTTGCGTCAGGCTGCCCGCCCCGGACGCCTATGGTGCGCAGTGGGACGCACGCACGTCGCGGTGAGCAGGGGAAGCAGGGCTGGCTTGGCCGTCGTACCCACCTGCACGCGGCAGATCGCCAATCGCCAGGCGAGCCGGACGAGCGGCCGCCGAAAGTCGCGCGGAGTGCTGTGGTATGGTTAAGCCTGTTCCAGTGATCGGCTCGGGATTCACCCGCAGCTGTACCACGCATCCGGCGCATCATCGCAGCGCGGCTTCCCATGCGACCCCGAGGCTCCCTGGAGCCAGCTCCCCCGTTCCACGACCCGGCACAGTCCGCCGCCGCGGTATGGGACGTGTGGTTGTCCGCCGTGGCTGGAACCCTGCAGATCCGGCACTCCGCGCAACTCCGCCTGCGGGAACTGCTCGCCTGGGCGCGCGAGCGCTCACCGTTCTATCGCAATCGATATCGCGGGATCCGGGTGCACGAGGCTCGCCTCGAAGAGTTGCCGGTGCTCACCAAGAGCGAACTGATGGCGCACTTCGATGCTGTCGTCACCGATCCCGACATCTCCGCTGCGCGGGTCCGCGACTTCGTTGCGGACCCGCGACGCGCTGGCCACCCCTTCCTGGGCCGCTATGCCATCTGGAGCAGCTCCGGGACGACCGGAGAACCGGGCCTGTTCCTGCACGACGGCCGTGCACTCGCCGTATACGAAGCGCTGCACGCCGTTCGCTTTCGCCGGCTGACATCACCGAGCCAAGTCATCGCGGCATGGCTGGCGGCGGATCGTTACGCTCTGGTCAGTGTGACCGGCCATTTCGCGGGCTGCGCCAGCGTGGAGCGGCTTCGCTTGCTCTATCCCTGGCTCGCGGGACAGGTGCGGATCTTCTCGATCCTCGAAGCGCAGGCCGCGCTCGCACAGCAGCTCAACGAGTATCAGCCGACGTTGCTCGCCACCTATCCCACGGTCGCGAGCCTGCTGGCCGACGCACAGCGGGCTGGACAGCTGGCGATCCACCCGCGCGAGATCTGGACCGGCGGCGAGCAGCTGACAGCGGTGCAAAAGGCGCACATCGCTGACGCCTTCGGCTGCGCGGTCCATGACGACTACGGCGCGTCGGAGTTTCTCGCCATCGGCTGGAGCTGCGAGCGCGGCATGGTGCATGTGAACGCCGACTGGGTCCTGCTGGAGCCGGTCGACGAGCGCTACCGCACGCTGCCGCCGGGGCTCGCCTCCCATACCACGCTGCTCACGAACCTCGCCAACCGGGTTCAGCCGCTGATCCGCTACGATCTGGGCGACAGCATCACATGGATCGATGGCGCGTGCGAGTGCGGCAGCCCGCTGCCAGCGATTCGTGTCGAAGGGCGCTGCGACGACATCGTCGCGCTCACGGATGCGGGCGGTCGCGCGGTGAAGCTTCTCCCGCTGGCCCTGACGACCGTGCTCGAGGATGCCGCGGGCCTGTTCCGGTTTCAGCTCTTTCAGGTCGGGGCCAGCGCCCTCGTTCTGCGTATCGCCCCGGAGGCCTCGGGTGCGGACATGGCGCGGCGGTCGCAACGCGCGCTCGACGGGTTTCTGCGAACACAGGGCCTGCCGAACGTGCGCGTGGAGGTCGAAACCGCTCCCTTGCAGCCGCACTCCGCGACTGGGAAGCTGAGGCGTGTGGTTGCTCGGCCCGGTCCCGGCGGGGAGCAGGCCTGCATGGATGCGACGCGATGCCCGGCGACGGACGCCGCCGACAAGTAGTGCGTCCCGCCGATCCTGAACCTGCGCCAGATAGAGCAGCCGCCTGCAAGCGACAGCGGCGCGAAGACCATTGAGCCCCGGCGTAGAGCCGGAGCGCGGGCAGAAGCGAGTGTGCAACGAGCCAACGCGATGAGACGGGTTCTGTCGGAGGCCATCCCAGCAGCCTGTGCGTCGAGCGCAATGTCATGCCGGGTTGAGGCAGACTGAACCCCACCTATGCATCCGCTTGCCCTCCTTCAGCTCATCGTGCTGCTCATGCTGGCGAACACCACGCCGCTCGCTGCCAAGAAGGTGCTCGGCGCGCGCTTCGCCTGGCCGCTGGACGGCGGCATCGCCTTCTTCGACGGCCGCCCCCTGCTCGGCGCCTCGAAGACGGTCCGGGGCGTCGTGCTCTCGATGCTGGTCACCGCGGCGGCCGCACCGCTCGTTGGCCTCGATGTGAAGCTCGGGGCCCTCATCGCCGCCTGCGCCATGGCCGGCGACCTGTTCTCCAGCTTCGTGAAGCGGCGGCTCAACCTCCCGCCGAGCAGCCGCGCGACCGGCCTGGACCAGATCCCGGAATCGCTGTTTCCCCTGCTCGCATGCCGCGAGACGCTGTCCTTGAGCGCCGCGGATATCGTCGCCGGCGTCGCGATCTTCTTCGCCGGCGCGGTGATCTTCTCCCGGGTGCTGTATCGGTTGCGCATGCGCGACCAGCCGTATTAGCGCCCTGGTCATCCGCGCTGCAGGTGATGGAGCGTGATCTCGGGCGGACAGTTGAGCCGCACGGGAACGATGCACGAGCCCGCACCCACCGAGGTGTAGCCCGCCATCCGATGGTAGTGCCAGGCGCCCGCTCCGAAGCGCCGCGGCAGATGCGAATCCAGAGTGATCGGGACCGAGCCCGGCAAGCAGATCTGCCCACCATGGGTGTGGCCGCTCAGCAGCAGGTCGAAACCGGCGTGCGCCGCCTGGCGATAGATCTCCGGGGTATGCGACAGCAGGATCGAGAACTCCTCGAGCGGGATCGGCGCCGCCGCCTTCTCGATGTTGTCGACGCGATAGAAATGGGCATCGTCGATGCCGGCGAGATGGATGCGCTCAGCGCCCCGCCCGATCACCTCCGACTCGTTGAGCAGCATGCGTATGCCCATGTCCTCGAGCGCGGGCACCATGCGGATCGAGTCGTGGTTGCCGAGCACGGCATAGACAGGGCCTCGCAGGCGACCGCGTAGCCGCGCGAGCCCCTCGAGCGTGGCGTCGAACGGGCCGAAGGTCTCCGCGCGATAGTCTCCGGTCAGCACGCACAGATCGTACGCAAGCCCCTCGACCAGATCGGCGACCCGGCGCATTGCGCGCTCGTTCAGTTCCACATGCAGGTCGCTCAGGTGCAGCAAGGTGAAGCCGTCGAACGGCGCCGGCAGGATCTTCGCCCGCACGGTGTTATGTCGCAGCTCGACGCATTCGGCATTGCGCCGGCCGCGCCAGTACAACCCGGTCAGCCGCAGCGCGTTGCGGATCAGCGGCTGGCTCAAGCGCCAGTTCTCGATGTGGAAGAAATTCAACCCTTGGCCGAACACCTGGGCCTCGTGATCCGACTCGATCCCCAGACGCTGGCGCGCATACAGCGGGCCGAGGCGCTGCTGCAGCTTGTGCAGGATGTCCTGGTCCATGCCGTCCGGGCCGAGGGCGTGCGTCATGCGGTTGACTCGCAGCTCACCGCCACAGCATACTAAATTTGATGCCTGCCAATAGATCCTTGGCATCGGGCGCCGATGCTGCCGCACTGACAGGCGTGGCTGGCCGACTCGGGCTTGCGCTCGCGACCGCGCTTCTCGCAGCACTGCTTGTTGCAGGCTGCGCCGGCCGTCTGTTGATGCCCACACCCTCGATCTACCTGCCGCCGAATCCGCGCGAGCTGTTCGTCGACTTGCCGCCGGATCTGAAGAGCACATCGCTCGACGTGCTGTATGTGACCGACCGCGCAGCGGGACAGGACCCGTCGGGGCGGCTCAACTACACCGGCGCGAGATCGCGATCGATGGCCGTGGGCTCGGCGATGACGATATTCGGGCGCGACATGTCGTGGCAGGAGCTAGCCCAAGGAAGCATAGAGCGTCGACGTGCGGTGCCGATCAACTTGTACCTCGGTGCCATCACGGAGCTCACGCGCTTCCCGCCCATCCCATATGGCGCGCGCCGCGGCGGATCCGAGTCTCTGCGGGACGCCGATGCCGTTGCGGCTCACGATACGGCCAAGGCTGCCGTGCGCGCGGAGCTGGAGCGACGGCTGAAGGCGGCCCCACGTAAGGAGATTCTCTTCTTTGTGCACGGCGTCGACAACACCTTCGAGGACGCGGTGCTGACGGCGGGGGAGCTGTGCCACTTTCTCGGGCGCGAGTTCGTTTGCGTGACCTACAGTTGGCCCGCCGGGGGCGGGTGGGGACCGGTGCGCTCTTACACCTATGACCGCGAGTCGAGCGAATACACCATCCCGCATCTGAAGCAGATCCTGCGCATCCTCACGACGACCCCTGGGGTGGAGAAGGTGCACGTGCTCGCGCACAGCCGCGGGACTGACGTGGTGACGAGGGCGCTGCGAGAGTTGAACATCGAAGCCTATGCGGCCGGAGCTCTGCCATTGGCCCGCTACCACATCGACAACCTCGTACTCGCCGCGCCCGATATCGATCTGGACGTCGCCTCCCAGAACGCCTGGGTATTCGAGTCCGACCCCGACATGCTCACTGCCGGGTCTTGGCCCAAAGACTATCTGCCGCTGACCTGGGATCGCCTGACCGTCTACACCTCGCCGGGCGACAATGCGCTGGGATTGGCCTCGACATTGTTCGGCAGCGTCCTACGCGTCGGGCAGCTGACCCCGCAGGACATCAGCAGCGAAAGGCGCACGGCCCTGGCGAGGTTCGGAGGCATCGATGTCGTTCAGGTGCTGCATGCGGGCGACTATTTCGGCCATAGCTACTACCGAAACGAGCCCTCCGCCAGTGGCGACCTGATGGCGGTGATCCGATACGATCTCCGTCCCGGAGACCCCGGCCGAAACCTAAAGGCGCTCGGGCCGGCGTTCTGGAGGGTGCTGCCCAAACCCAACCCCGCCCCATGACCGGACGCGACCGGCTATTGCGGTGAAGCGCACGCTCGGTGTCCTCTTGGCGGCAATGGTTGTTGCCCTGACTGCATGGTGGACCGCCGCTCTCCTCTATGCAGCGCCGGGGCCCGCTTGGGTGCGAGCAGGCCTCGCGGCCGTCTACGCGTTGAGCACGCTCGCGGCGTTGCTGTGGGTGCGTCCCTTCTGGCGAGCGCTGGCCCTATGGGGCGCGGTACTGGCCGCTCTGCTCATCTGGTGGAGCACGCTTCAGCCCACCAACGACCGCGACTGGCAGCCCGAGGTCGCACGGCTGCCATGGGTCGAAGTCCACGGGGAGCTGCTGACGTTCCACAATATCCGCAACTTCGATTACCGCAGCGAGAGCGACTTCACGCCGCACTACGAGGAGCGCACGTACGATCTCGCCAAGCTGCGCGGACTCGACTTCCTCATGTCCTACTGGGGCTCGCCGGCGATCGCGCACACCATCCTGAGCTGGCAGTTCGAGGGGTCACCGCCGCTCGCGATCTCGATCGAGACCCGCAAGACGCGGCAGCAGGAGTACTCCGCCATCGCCGGGTTCTTCAAGCAATACGAGCTCATCTACGTGGTGTCCGACGAGCGCGACGTGGTACGCCTGCGTACCAATTATCGCGGCGAGCACGTCTACCTCTATCGGCTCAACGTCCCGCTGCCGCAGGCGCGTGGACTGCTCATGGACTACGTCGCGAGCATCAACCGGCTCGTCGAACACCCGCAGTTCTACAACGCGCTCACCGACAACTGCACGACCAGCATCCGCCGCCACGTCATGCAGATCGTCCCCGACGCACCACCGTTTGACTGGCGAGTGCTCGCCAACGGGTACGGCGACCGCCTCCTGTACGAGAGAGGCAACATCGATACTCGGCTGCCTTTCGAAGCGCTGCGTGCGCGCAGCCTGATCGACGCCAAGGCGCAGGCGGCGGAGGACGATCCGGCTTTCTCGCACAAGATCCGCGAAGGGCTCCCCGATCCACGGGGCTAGCCGATGCGGCTTCCCTGATACGCTGTACGCGGGTAGCATATGCGGCACCCGTCACCATGCACCGCATGCCACGACAGTGAGTTATGTCGGGCCGTGGTGAGCGCGCCGTACCGGGCCGCACTCGGTGAGGCCGGTACGGCTCTCAGTCCGCTTTGGAGGGAAGATGAATCGACGCCGTGCTCTGACCGCAATCTCCGCGCTGGCCGCCTGGACCATGCTCACCGGGCAGACGCCCATCCGGCAATGGAGACGGGACGGCTACGGTGACCTGCTGCTCTACACGAATAACTCTGATGAGGGTGCGAGCTGGACCGCGGGCTTGCTCGCGGGCCAGCTGCTGAAGATGCTCCCCGCCAGCGGCGCGCGCGTCGCCGTGCAGCCCACGGCGCAGGACCTGGCGGCTGCCATCGTCCGAGCGCACAGCAACCTGGCGGTCGTGGCGTACGATCTCGCGCTGAAGATGTACCGGGGCGAAGCTCCGTTCCAGCAGCTGGGCCCGGTTGATCTGCGCGTGCTCGTGGAGAACTACAAGTACCAGCTCGTTTGCCTGGCCGACCTCCCACGCGACAAAGCTTTTCTCGTCACCGAAGCACTCATGCAAGACCCGGAACCTTTGAAGCTGACCGTTCCGGACCGACCCGTAAGCGCGCAGAACCGAGACAGCATCCCGACGCACCCTGGCGCGGCTGCGTTCCGGGCGGGCGAGCCGCTCGACGCGAAGTAGCGCTGCGCCGGTCCTGCAGGACCCTTGGCCGACTCGACGAGACGGGCGCGAGCTCGCCATCTCCGTTCTATCCAGCGTGCGCGGTGCGTCGAAGTGGCGGCAGGCCGGTTGAGCCTTCGTGCGACCTGACCGCTGCGTTGCGGCTCATTGAGGCTTCGCGGCCTCGGCCTGGGCGGCATCCGTCGGGACGGCGGAGCGCCCGGGCGAGACCCATTCTTCGACCAGACGGAAACCGACTGCCAGCAGCGTCGGACCGAGAAAGACTCCGATGAATCCGAACGCCAGCGCGCCGCCGATCACGCCGAAGAAGATGAGGATGAACGGCATGTCGCTCCCCTGCGCGATCAGCCACGGCTTGACGACGTTGTCCACGCTGCTCACGCCCACGCCCCAGATCAGCATGAAGATGCCAAGACCCGTGTTGCCTTGTTCGAACAGCCATAGCGCGACCGGAGCCCAGACTAGAGGCGGGCCCACCGGCACGACGGAGAGGAAGAACGTCAGCAGCGCGAGCAGGGCGGCACCCGGCACGCCTGCGATCACGAAGCCGATCCCCGCCATCACCGACTGCACTAACGCGGTGCCCAGGATGCCGTACACGACGCCGCGAACCGTGTTGCCCGCCACGGTGAGCAGACGCCTTCCACGCTCACCGCCGATGCGCTCCACTCCCGTTGTGAGGCGCTCCGCAACGGAGAGCCCGTTGCGGAAGAGGAAGAACGCAATCAAGATGCTCAAGGCGAGGTCGAGCAAGCCACCGCCCAGCGCGAGCGCGATCTTCAATAACCGTGCGCTCAGAGGTTCGACGAGACGCTGGGCTTCGTGCAGCAGCCTCGGGGTGTCCGCCGCCAGGCTCTGCCAGTACGCCGCCGCCTGGTGTCCGACGAGCGGGACGTTGGCGAGCCACGCGGGAGGCGGCGGCAAACCCGTCTCGAGCGAGTGGCGCACGGCGCTCGCGAACTCCTTAACGCTGTCCCCCAGCGCTGTGCCGATAATCACAAAGGGCATCAGCACGGTGAGGACCATCGCGAGCGTCATGGCGGTCGCGGCAAGGGTCCGCCGTCCGCCGAGGAGCTTGACGACCCGGCGATAGATGGGCCAGCTCGAGAAGCTGAGCACCACCGCCCAGAGCAGCGCCGACATGAACGGCCAGAGCACGAGCAGGCAGCCGGCGAGCAAGACCGACAGGATGATCCAGCCGAGGTTCCGCTCGATTCGATGGGCCAGCGTCGTCATGCGTGTTGGGCTTTCGGCCCGATGCGCGGGCTAAAGGGCATCCCCGAGAGCGAACTCAGCGCATCGCGTTCGTTTTGCAACCTACCCCAGTGATGCTTGCGCCGCCCGTCAAGGTCGGCTTGTCATCACAGGGGCCCGTGCCGACGTCGCCGATCCTTAAGCTTCACGGCTCGCCCGATCAGGCTCGTGGCGAGCTCGCCAAGACTCGTTGCGTATGCCGCGCGATCATCAGCTCTTCGTTGGTGGGGATCACCCAGGCGGAGACGCGTGATCCGGCGGCGCTGATACGCGGCCCACCGCCTGTGTTTGCCGTCGGGTCCAGCTCGATCCCGAGCCAGGCGGCGTCGCGGCACACGCGGCTGCGGATCGGGTGCGCATGCTCGCCGATGCCGGCGGTGAAGACGATGGCATCGAGCCCGCCCAGCGCCGCGGCCAGCGAGCCGAGCTCGCGCCGGATGCGGTAGACGAACAGGTCCACGGCGAGCTTCGCGCGCGCGTCGTCGCTCGCCAGCAGCGTACGCATGTCGCTCGAGATTCCCGAGACGCCCAGCAGGCCGGACTGGTTGTAGATGAGCTTCTCGATGGCGCGGGCATCCATCCCCCGTTGATCCATGAGATACAGGATCACGCCCGGATCGACGGAGCCGCAGCGGGTGCCCATCGGCAAGCCCTCGACTGCCGTGAAACCCATCGTGCTCGCGACGCTCTTCCCCGCCTCCACCGCGCACATGCTCGACCCGTTGCCGAGGTGCAGGATCACGGTTCGACCGCTCGCGGCCTTGCCGTCGAACTGCGGCAGAGCAGACGCCACGTACTCGTAGGACAGCCCGTGGAACCCATACCGGCGCACACCCTGGTCGTGCAGCTCGGCGGGCAGTGCGAAGCGCTGTGCGATCTCCGGGTTGCTGCGGTGAAACGAGGTGTCGAAGCACGCCACCTGCGGCAGTTCCGGCGCGCGCTCCAGGAGGAGCCGGATCGGCGCCAGATTGTGCGGCTGGTGCAACGGCGCGAGGGGAACGAACTTCTCCAGCGCCTCCAGCACGCCCGCATCCATGCGAACCGGGCGCGTGTATTCGAGCCCTCCATGTACGACGCGGTGACCCACTCCCACCAGACGATCCCCGGCGAGCCTGCGGCGCAGGTAGGCCACGAGATCCTCGAGTGCGCCGCTATGCCCGAGATTGGTGCCTTCCGCGTAAGACTTCTCGTCGATCAGTGTGCCGGTGCGATCGCTCGCGGTGAAACGCGGCGCGGTATAGATCCCTTCGATCTGCCCGCGCAGTTCCAGCGCGAGGCTGCGCTCCCGCAGCACGAAGAGGGAGAACTTGATACTCGAGGAGCCGGCGTTCAGAACGACGATAGCGTCAGCCATGGCAACCGTGACTGGTGATTCGTGATTCGCAGGCCGGCGCGGATGCGGGAGGTCAGGCGAGCGCCCGGGACGGCGCCTCGCGCCGGGCTCGGGCCACGAGCGAGGCCACGGCGCAGGACGCAAGCCGTGTCACGACCGAGTCGGCCCGACTGGTGAGGATGATCGGGACCCGCGCGCCCAGCACGATGCCGGCGGCATCCGCGTCGGCGAGGAAGGAAAGGCTCTTCGCCAGCATGTTCCCAGCTTCCAGGTCCGGCACGATCAGCACGTTGGCGCGACCCGCGACGGGAGACTTGATGTGCTTCATCTCGGCAGCCCGCAGGTTGATCGCGTTGTCGAGCGCGAGCGGCCCGTCCACGATGCCGCCGACGATCTGCCCCCGATCGGCCATCTTGCACAGGGCGGCGGCCTCGATCGTCGAGGGGACTTTCGGGTTGACCGTCTCCATCGCGGAGAGGATCGCGACCCGAACCTCAGTGGCCCCGAGCGCGTGCGCGAGATCGATGGCGTTCTGCACGATGTCGACCTTCTCCTCCAAGGTGGGTGCGATGTTGACGGCGGCATCCGAGACGATGATCGGCTCCGAGTAGGTCGGCACGTCCATCACGAAGCAGTGACTGATGCGCCTCGCCGTGCGCAGCCCTTGGTCGCGTGCCACCACGGCCGCCATCAGCTCGTCGGTGTGGAGGCTGCCCTTCATCAGGCATTCGGCCCGGCCTTCACGGACCAGGCGCACGCCCTGTTCGGCGGACGCGTGGCTGTGCGGCGTGTCGACGATCTCGAAACGGGAGATGTCGAGACCATACTTGTGGGCGACGGCTTTGACACGCGCCGCGGGCCCGACCAGGATCGGCGCCATCAGTCCGAGCCCGGCCGCCTCCACCGCACCGGTCAGAGAGGATTCATCGCAAGGGTGAACGACCGCGGTGGGAAGCGGTGGGAGCGTCTTGGCGAACGCGAGCAAGCGTTCGTACTTGTCGTGCTGGCGGAGCGCTTCCACTTCGCGTCCGCTTCGCATCAGCCGGCCGCGCCGGAACGCCCTCGGCGCGACCCCGCAAAGCAGCGCCCGCTGGCGAGGCGATCTCGACCAGCAGGGATCTTGGTTCGATCCGTGAGCAAAGCCGCCATGCTCTCTCGCACGCGTGAAGGTGTAGATCGTACTGTTGCCACTGTATCGTTTGCTCCCGCGCAACACAAACCTCTGGCAGCCGCCGGCCGATCGCCGCGGAGCGAGCGCCCTATCGCGCGGAGAAGGTCAGCCGAGTGCTGCCGTTGGCGCTTTCCAGAATCAGATCGCCGCCGTCCAGACGCCATCGTACCGTGCGCGGGAGCGCGTCCAGGTACGACATTTCCTGATCCATCAGCTCCGGCGGTCCAGCCATGCGCGTACTCCCGAAGGGTCCGGACCACGCGAGTGCTCCGTCGGCATGCACGACAGCGGTGCCGAAGTAGCTGTTGATCGACGCGTTCCCCCGCGCGTGCCCGTCCGCATCGATCATCAGCGTGATCCTCGAGGCAGCCAGCAGCGGCACAGCGTGGCCATCGCGCTCCATCCCGATCAGCCGCCATTGCGCGCCGATCGGATTCGACTCATCCGCGCGCACGCCGAGCAGGCACGACGCCATCAGCCAGCAAGACAGGACGATCAGCACAACCCACCTGAGCACGCGCATGCTCCCGCCCTTCCGCCGGTCCAATACGGCTGAGTTTACCAGCGCTGGCACTCACGCGGGGTCGCGCCGAACCGTTCGCTGGACGCAAGCCGGGGAGCGCAATCGATCTACGGCACTGTCTCCCCCGGGCGGGTTCGACGTCGCACTGGTAGCCAGAAGGTTGGCTACGAGCGAGAGCCTCGAGCTCGACTCATCGCTCCGGCTTCTGCGCACAGAACAGATAGCGGTTCAAGCTGAAGAAGTACTCGCCTCGCTCCCCCAGCGCCTGCAGGTCCGCCACCCACGCGTCCACTTCCGCGCGGGGCATGAATCCGTGCTTGGCTGCATATCCCGCGAGCGCCGGGATCACGCCGGCGCTGAACGTCTCGGGGTGGTAGGTGTCGTTGATCAGCGGGATCGCTTCCACGCGCACCCGAACGAAACCGGCCGACCGCAGCCGCGCCGCGAGCGTGCGCGGCAGTTGCGGGTGCGGGCAATGGCTGTCCCACGCCTGGATCACGCGACGCATGCGGAGCGGATCGCTCGAGTTCCACACGCAGGACTCCCAATCGGTATCCATGACCCCTGCGCGCGCACCGGGTTTCAGCACACGGTGCAGCTCCGCCAGAGCGCGGTCCACGTGCGGGACATACTCGTACACCTGCGTGCACACGGCGGCGTCGAAGCTGCAGTCGGGATAGGGCAGCGCGGCGACATCGCCATCGCGCACGTGAACATGCGGCAGCCCGTCGCAGCGGCGCTTGGCGAGCGCGAGCATGCTGTCGCTGGAGTCGATGCAGTGCACCGCGCCTTCCGCCCCTACGCTGCGCGCCATCTGCAGCGCCAGCAACCCCGGACCGCAACCGAGATCCACCACGCACTCGCCCGGCTGTAGCGCCAGCGCTTCGAGCAATTGCCCGCGCTGCTGGACGATGTCCGGCGTGAGGTATACCGCTTCGATGCGGCGGGACTGCTTGTCGTCGAAGATGCTGGCCATGAGTGCATCCCCCTGCGTGCTCGTACTGGCTCGAACCCTTCGCGAAGCGCTTGAGCTCGCGCTGCGACACCGTACCGCTTAGGGCGCGCGGCAGGTCGGGGCGCGCCCGCTGCCGGCAAGCGGCGCCAACCAGTGGCGCGCGACCATCGGTGCCGGGCCGGAAACCCTCCTGGGAGCATCGGCGGATGGGCCGCGCTCGCGCGATCCTCCCGGTGAAGCGGAGCACGGAATCGCACAAGCTAGCACGAAGCTTGCTGGCACTCGCCTCGCCGCCCCCGTTTCGAGGCTTGGTCTATGCTCGCTCGCCTGTGCTACCTGTTCGTGCTGCTCGCCGCTGCACTACTGCTCGGACTCGGCATCTACTTCCAGCATGCGCTGCGCCTGCACTCTTGCACGCCGCAGGCGGTGATCCGGTACATGCTGGTGTTCGCCGCGATGATCGCGCTGCTCGCCGTGGCCATCGGTGCAGGCAGGCTCACTCGCACCGTGCTGAGCGCGTGTATCGGCGTCATCGCCTTGATCGGAGCAGCGGCGGCCGCGCACCAGTCTTGGCCGCGACAACTCCCGCTCAACATGGCCATGGTCGAGCCGCATGTCGACCCGCTGATCCGCGCCTTGCCTCTCTCCGATGCGTTGCCGCGATACTTCTTGGGTTCCGGCGAATGCGAGAGGGCGGGCTGGAAGCTCATCGGGGTCGCGGGGTCGGAGTGGGCGTTTGCCGCATTCCTCCTGTTCCTCGTCGCCGTCGCGCTAGCGGCGCGCCGGAAGTAGCGGCCGCTTCGCGCGCCCGCTCACCCCACGCTGTAACGGCGAATCACGTCGCTGTCGAACGCCAGGCCGAGGCCGGGACGCGACGGCACCGTGAGCTGCCCGTTCTGTGCGGCGGGCGCTTCCTGAAACAGCTTCATCGTCCACGGCATGTACTCGACGGTCAGCCCGTTGGGAACGGCCGCGACGAGATGCACGTGGATCTCCGGGAGCAGGTGACTCACCACGGGCAGGTTGAATGCCTCCGCCATGCCGGCGACTTTGAGCCAGTTGGCGATCCCACCGACCCGCAGCAGATCGATCATCACGATGTCGACGGAGCGGGCCTCGAGCATGTGGCGGAACGGCGCGATGCCATACACGTACTCTCCGCCGGCCACAGGGGTCGCGAGCGCATCGCTCACACGTGCGAGCCCGGCGAAGTCGTCATGCGCCGTCACATCCTCGAGCCAATACAGGTGGACATCCTCGATCCGCCGGCCGATGTCGATCGCCTGGTGCACGCTCCAGCGCTGGTTGATGTCGCACATGAGGTCGATGTCCGGACCGATCGCTCCTCGGATCGCACGCGCGCGCTCGACCTCGCGCGCGGGCGTGGTCTCACCGGGCAGCGCGAGCTGCATCTTCATCTGCCGGAAACCCTTCTCGATCAGCGCCGGCGCCGCCTTCACGACATGCTCCAGCGGAAACGTGCGCATCAGCGCACCGCTCGCGTACGTGGACACGCTGCTGCGAAGCCCGCCGAGCAGGGTGGCGAGCGGCTGGTCGAGCGCCTTGCCCTTGATGTCCCACAGCGCCATGTCGATCGCGGAATATGCCAGCGTGAAGATCCCTCCGGGTCCCGCAGAGCCAGAGGCCGCCTCGCGCAGCTTCGCTCCGATTGCCTCGATCCGCAGCGGATCTTCGCCGACCGCCAGCGCGCCGAGCTGGTCGACGGCGTGTTTCAGCGTGGCGGTGAGCGCTGCGCCGAAGAAGGTGACGCCCACGCCTTCGATGCCGGCATCGGTCCGCAGCTGTAGCGTGACGAATTCGCGCCAGGGGCCCGGAAAGGCGGGTCCGCCGGCGAGCGGCTCATCGGCCGGCAGGCGGACAACCTGGGATTGCAGGCTCGTGATCTTCACGCGTGCAGTGCCGCTCTCAAAGGCCGAGGACCGTCTCGGCCCATCTTCCCACGGCGAGCACGGTGGAGTCCGCGCCGGGCCGGCCGACGAGTTGCAGCGAAACCGGTAAGCCCTTGTCATCCCGGCCGCAAGGCAGACTGAGTGCGGGTAGGCCCGAGAAGTTGAATGGAGCGGTGAGCCGCGTCATCGCGGCCGGCAGCGGCACTTTGCGTCCGGCGAACTCCATGACGCTCACACCCTGCTTGGGAATGGACACGGGCAGCGTCGGCAGCACCAGTACGTCCGCATGCTTGAGCGCCGCGATCATGTTTTCCCGGATCGCGCGGCGCAGCCGTTGCGCCTTGACGTAGTCGATCGCGGCGATGAACTGGCCGATCTCCAGGCGCAGGCGGACGTCGGGGCCGATGCCCTCGCCGCGCTCGGTGAGCAGCTTCCAGTTCGCCTGGCAGGCCTCGGAGCACAGCGTCATGAACTGGGCGGCCCCGACGTAGCGCATGCCCTCCACGTGCTGCTGCTCGAGCACCGCGCCCGCGGCCCCGAGCCGCTTGATCGCGGCCTCGATGGCCGCGCGGATCCCGGGTTCGAGGTGCTCGTCGAAATACGGCGTGGGCCGGATCAGGCGCGGGCGCTCGATCTGTTTCCCGCCCAGGCACCCTGTCGGCAAGCCGGTCATGACCTCGAACGCCAGTCCAGCATCGCTTACGCTGCGCGCGAGCGGTCCGATGTGATCGAGCGTATCGGCGAGCGGCCAGACCCCCGCGCGGCTGACCGCCTCGTGCGTGCCTTTGAAGCCTACGATTCCGCAGCATGCGGCGGGGATGCGGATCGAGCCTCCGGTGTCGGTGCCGACGGCAAGCGTCGCGAGCCCCGCGGCGACAGCCGCCCCCGAGCCGCCGCTCGACCCGCCGGGAACATGCCCTGGGGCGGCGGGGTTGTGCACCGGCCCAAAGTGCGCGTTCGCGCTGGTGACGCCATACGCCAGCTCGTGCAGGTTCGTGGTGCCGATGATGAGCGCGCCTGCCTGGCGTAGCTTGGCTACGACATCGGCATCGGCGGTGGCTTCCTGCGCTTCCATCGCCTTCGTGCCGCACGTGAACGGATAGCCCTTCACGTGCATCAGGTCCTTCACGGCCACCGGCACGCCCGCGAGCGGTCCGAGCTCCTCGCCCGCTTGCACCCGTGTCTCGAGTTGGCGTGCATCGCGCAGCACCGTCTCCGGCCGCAGCGTGATGAAGGCGTTGAGCGAGCGGTGCGCGTCGGTCCGCTCGACGAATGCGCGCGCAACCTCGAAGGGCGAGAGCTGGCGGGCCCGGACGGCGGCGGCGATGTCGGCCGCGCCGGCGAAGCACGGATCGCTCAGTGCGCCGGAGGCGGAGGGCGACGGCACAGGAGGGACCACCTCCAGCTTGGCCCGAGGCGGCAGGATCAACATATCCCCGGCGGCCGGAGCGTCCAGCAGGTTGTTCAGGTCTGGCAGATGCGAGGCCAGTCGCTCCTCCCAGAATGCGGCACGCTCGGGGAAGGGATAGCGGCGGGATTCGGCCGATGCGCGCAGCAACTCTTGGAGAGACGATGGTCTGTTTGGCATGAGGAGAAGACGGGCCGGAGGTCAGCGACTCGTCATCCGCGAATGGCAATCCGCAAGACTCGGGGACCGCGGCCGGCCACGCGACGCTCCGCCCGGGCGCCAGTGGGTCGAACCAGCGGGACGCGCGTTCGCCGCATGCCTCAGAGGAAGAGTGTGAGCACGCCGGTGTACCCGTAGAGCCGGTTGTGCGAGATCTCGCCGTTGCAGAAGAAGCCCACCAGCGGCACGTCCCCGAGTTGGTCGCGAACGATGCGCAGCTCTTCCGAGTTGTCGCCGAACAGGCTGGCACCTCTCCCGAGACAGGAGAAGTACACGCCTCCTCTGGGCTGGCGATACAGTCCGCTGCGGATGCTGCCCAACATGCGGTTGAGATCCTCGGCTGCGCTCCCGCGGTCGCGCTTGCAGAAGAGGAGGGTCGTGCCGGGTCGCACGTTCTCGCCGATCGCCACCAGCCGGTGGGTGGTGTCCAACCCGACCAGGTTGCGCACGACGTAGTCCCCGGTATCGCTGCCCTCGATGGGCAGCCCCACGAAGATGCGGCCCGCCACCAGGTCCAGGTTGCCGGAGAAGTCCGGGCCGATCTCCTCGCGCAAGACGTCCAGCGCCGGCCGCCCGTCCAGGCTGACGAGGATATGCTGGCGGACGTCGGTGACCACGTGCCTCACGCCGAGCGGAGCGCAGCCCTGCGTCAAGCGAGTCGCGACCACGATGTCCTCCGAGAACATGACGCCGGAGAGGCCGCCCTCGGCCAATCCATCGGCATACTGGACCGAACGGTCGCGCGAGCTGGTGAGCCCCCCTACGATGAAGCCGCTCTCGGTGCGTGCGGCGAGCTCGCGCACCATCGAAGTGAGCGACGGGGTCGCCGGATTGGCATGCACCACACCGAAGCTCGGCTGCGCGCCGCCGCAATCGACCCGCGCGCGCGCAACGTCGCGCGGCGCCATCAGGCCCGAGAACACGCGAAAGCTGTCCTCCTTGAAGCTGCAGCACAGCACGGCGAGCGCGGGCTCGTCGAGGTATTCCTGCCCGCTCGCGCAGATGCCGAGGCCGACGGTCCCAACCCAGTGCGGGATGCCCGTGCGTCGCCGCAGGAACTCCACGATGTCCGCGTAACTCTCCGCGAACGCATCCGTGGCGTAGAGGAAACCGAGCGTTGCGCCACGCACGCCGGAGCCGCATTGCGCGAGCGCGGCCTCAGCCGCCGCGCGCCAGCTCGCGCTGCCCGCGTGCCCGCAGGCGAAGTAATCCGTCATCGTGCTGGTGGTCATGTCGCAGAAGCTGTGTTCAGACGGCGCAGCCAGCATTCTAGACGGGTTCGGGTGCGAGCGGGGCGGCGTGGAAGGAGCGGTCACCGGCCCGCGCCGTCGCAGCATGGCGGGGCCGCCACGCGGCGCCTATAATGGACCGTCTTCCTATTGGAGATTTCGATCATGACCGCCGCCGTCGCCGCTTCCGTGGAGGAGAAGACGCTGTTGCGCCAGGACGCCGGTGGGGTCGCCACCCTCACGCTCAATCGGCCCAAGCAGTACAACGCGCTCTCCGAGGAGCTGTTGGGGGAGTTGCAGTCGGCGCTGGAGGCGATCGGCAAGGACGAGTCGGTGCGCGTGGTCGTGCTCGCCGGAAGCGGAACGGCGTTCTGCGCGGGACATGATCTCAAGCAGATGCGTGCCAACCCGCGCAAGGACTACTACCAGAAGCTCTTCGCCCAGTGCAGCAGCGTGATGACCGCGATCGTGCGCATCCCGCAGCCGGTGATCGCGCGGGTGCACGGGATCGCCACCGCAGCGGGCTGCCAACTGGTCGCGCAATGCGACCTTGCGGTTGCTTCGGACAGTGCGCGGTTCGCCGTCTCGGGCATCAACGTCGGTCTTTTCTGCTCGACGCCGAGCGTGCCGCTGTCGCGCAACGTTTCGCGCAAACAGGCGATGGAGATGCTGCTGACGGGGGACTTCATCGACGCCCACACCGCCGTGCAGCGCGGGCTTGTGAACCGCGCGGTGCCGGCGGCAGAGTTGGATGCGGCAGTGAGCGATCTCACGCAAAAGATCCTCGCGAAGTCGATGGTCGCGGTGTCCACCGGGAAGCGGATGTTCTACAAGCAGCTCGAGATGGGGCTGGATGCCGCCTATCAGTACGCGGCGGAAACGATGGCCTGCAACATGATGGCCGACGACGCGGGCGAAGGCATCGACGCGTTCGCCCAGAAGCGTTCACCCCAGTGGAGACACAGATAGTCTACCCAGGCCGGCCGCGCGCCTGCGTGGCCACATCGCCGAGTGTGGCACCTCCCCGGTCGTAAGGTGGTTTTCAGACGACCCTGGTACGGTCCTCGCTACCGGTCGCGGCAGTTCCACGGCCTAGGGAGGAAAACCATGTCAGCGGTGCTACGCGCCTCTTTCCTGCTGCTCGCGATGCTCGCGGGCATCGCCTGGGCGGCTGGTTCCCATCCATCCGCCGATGTCAGGAAGGATCCGCCCTTTCAGGGCAAGGTCGAGGAATGGACGGTTCCCACTCCCGAGTTCGCACGCGATCACGCCGCCGCGCCCGATGGCGGCATCTTCATTTCGGTGATGTACGGCGACAAGATCGCGCGCTTCGACCCCAAGACACAGACCTTCAAGGAGTGGGACCTCCCGCGCGGAGCGCGGCCGCACGCCTTGCTGGTAGCCGAGGACGGCACGGTTTGGTACGCCGGCAACGGCACGATCGGCCATCTCGACCCGACCAGCGGTAAGGTCACGGAACATAAGACGCCGCTCGGAAGCGACCCGCACATGCTGGCGAGCGATGGGAAGGGCAACATCTGGTTCACGGCCCAGAACGCAGGGAAAGTAGGGCGTTTCGACACCGTTGGCGGCAAGTTCACGCAGTACAAGATCGATGGCCGCGCCTATGGCATGTCGTTGGACAAGTCCGGCAACGTGTGGGTGTGCCGCATGGCGGCCGACAAGCTCGCCCGGATCGATCCCAAGAGCGGCAGGATCAGCGAGTTCGACACGGGGCAGGGTAGCGCCCCGCGCCGGATGGCAACGGCTCCGGATGGGTCGCTATGGGTGACCTTATTCGGCAACGGCAAGCTCCTGCGATTCGATCCGGTCGCCGGCAAGAAGATCCGCGAATACGATCTTCCTGGCGGCAAGCGGGGCGGCCCGTATGCTGTGACGGTGGACGGCGCCGGCGTCGTATGGACGAGCGAGATCAACACGGACCTGGTGGTGCGTCTCGATCCGGCGTCCAGCGAACTGCGCACCGTGAAGCTGCCGACCGAGAACACCGGGATCCGAAGGATGATCGTCGACGCCCGGGGCAAGCTCTGGTACATGGGCTCAGACGGCGCACACCTGGGGATGGTCGAATAGGCGGCGCGGATTCGTGCCGCCGACTCAGGAGCCCGGCTGACCCACCGTCGTAGCGCTGCGCGTATCGGCATGGCCGACGTCGGTGCCGGCGGAGCGGGGCTTGAGACGCGGAAGCACGAGCTTCGCCTCCAGGCCTCCGGACTCGCGGTTGCGCAACGAGACGTCTCCACCCATGGACTGGGCGATGTTGCGTGCGATGGATAGACCAAGCCCGCTTCCGCCGGTCGCTTGGTTGCGGGACGACTCGAGCCGGTAGAAGGGCTCGAACACGCGCTCGAGCTGATGCTCCGGGATGCCGGCCCCACGGTCGCGAACGTACACCGTGAGGGCTTCGACACCGTCCTCGATGACGATCTCAGGGTCTTGTCCGTAGCGCAGCGCATTGTCCAGCAGGTTCTGCAGGCAACGCTTGAGTCCCTCGGGTTTCCCCAGGAATGGGCCGAGCGGCTGTCCGGTCACTCGGACCGGCCGCCGCAGTTCCTCCGAGTCCGACTGCATGGCGTCGACCATCGCCCGCACGTCGATCGGCCGCAGCGGCTCGCGGTCGTCCAGTCCGCGCATATAGCCCAGCGTCGCGGTGACCATGTCCTCCATCTCGCCGAGGTCGCGTACGAACTTGTCGCGCAGCTCGGGTTGCTCCAGCAACTCCGCGCGCAGGCGCAAGCGGGTGATCGGCGTCTTCAGGTCGTGCGACATCGCCGTGAGAATCCCTATGCGCGTGCGGATGTAGCGCGAAAGGCGCTCCTGCATGGTGTTGAAGGCGCGCGCGGCACGTTGCACCTCCTGCGGCCCCCTTTCCGAGAGCGGAGGACGGTTGATATCGCGTCCCAGCGCCTCGGCCGCCTGTGCCAGCCGATCGAGCGGGCGCGTGACCCAGCGCACCGCGACGAGCGAGAGCAGGGCCATCACCGCCATCATGATGAGCATGTTCTGCAGCACGCGGCGCGGCCAGAGCGGGACGCGTCGCGGCTCCTGAAACTCGAAGCTCACCCCGCTGCCGTCGGTGAGCTGCGAGCGCAACTTGAAAGCAAACCCGTCGCGCGGCTCCCGCTGGCCGGCCTCAGGCGGCAGCTGCGCCGGCGCCACTTGGACTTCGAGCGGCCAGTCCCGGCCCAGATCCTCAGCGACCAGGTCGCGAAAGGCGGCCGCATAGGTTCCGGGCTCCGTTGGTGCCATCTCATGCTCCACGGGTCCCAGGCTGACCCGCACGCCCGCAGCAGCCGCAACCTCCGTCAGCTTCTCTCGGTTGCCCGGCGGCAAGCGGTCGATCAGCTTGATCAGGTCTGCCACCCGGTGGGCCGGCTGGCCCGCCGTGATGCGAAACACGAACGCCGAGCGCTCCGGAAGCTGTAGCAGGAACGTGGCAATCGCAGTGACCAGGAAACCCAGCGTGAAGGTCAGCACTAACCGGGCGTAGAGCGTGTCGAGCGAGAGGCGGGGCATGGGGAGCGGTGACTCGTGATTCGTGATCCGTGACTCGTGGAACGTGGCAGCCACTCAGCAACGCAGTATTTTCGCGCTCTTGCGTGCGCGCGGATCGGGCAGGGCCATGGCATGTCCATACGGCATCGGCCAGTCACGAGTCACGCATCATGCCGCCTGCACGGCCGCCGCCAGCACGTAGCCTTCGCCACGCACGGTCTTGATGATCGCCGGCTCGCGCGCGTCGTCGCGCAACCGCTGGCGCAGCCGGCTCACCTGGACATCGATGCTGCGGTCCAGCGGCTCGGCTTCTCGCCCCACGGTCAGGTCCATGAGCTGGTCCCGGGACAGCACCCGGTTCGGGTAGGACAGAAATACGCGCAGCAACCGGAACTCCGCACCCGACAGCGCGACCACCACCTGCTCGGGTGAGATGAGGTTGCGGGAGGCGAGGTCGAGCGTCCAGCCTGCGAAGCGCAGCGACCGCGCTACCTCGGGTTGGAGGTTGTCCGGAACGCTGCGGTGACGGCGCAGCACGGACTTGATGCGGGCGAGCAGCTCGCGCGGATTGAACGGCTTCGCCAGGTAGTCGTCGGCGCCCAGCTCCAATCCGACGATACGGTCCGTCTCCTCGCCTTTGGCGGTGAGCATGACCACGGGCCAGTTGCCACGCGAGCGCAAGGTCCGGCAGAGCACGAAGCCGTCGTCCCCGGGCAGCATCACGTCGAGGATGACCAAGTCGACGCGGCCGCCGTCCAGCACGTTCCACATGCCGCGGCCATCGGCCACTGCAGACACGCGAAAGCCGTTCTTCTGCAGATAGTCGCTCAGCAGCGAACGGATCTCGCGATCGTCGTCGACGATCAGAATATGATCCTGGATATTCATCGGTGCTGCTGGTCTTATACCGTGCGGCGGCCGTCCCGTGTGAACCAAAACGTAACCCTGTTTGACGCCGGCTGCCCCTGTCACATGACGTTACAACAACTCGCCTCGCCATCCCGCTCCGACGGGAACCGCGGTGGTGCGTGGACGCGTCCGCGAAGGATCCACCCCTGGAGCCGACGCACTCCGCCCGCACTGCTTTGACCCGCTGCATCGCGGCTTCGTTGCCGGTTGCCGCCGCGTACAGCGCCAGCCGTGGCGCGCCGTTCGCGAACTGCGAGCGGTCTTGCCCCCTTCGCCGCCGTCGGGAGTAGACGCATCCCGGCTCACGGCGATGGTAAGAGCTTTCGCGAAGGTCATACGGATGATGACGGACGGTCGTGAGCGTGCGACGCGCTCGCCCCCGTGAGCCTAGGCAGGGCGCCGGCGGGGAAGCGGGGTCAGGAAGCACGGCTGGCGACCGCACAGATCAGCCGGGGCGCTCAGCCCGGATGCGCACCCTCTCCTCCTGCTTCACCGCGGCACGGAACCTGCATGCTCCGGGCCAGTTCGCCACGGAGGCACTGATGCGCACGACGATCTCGATCCTGCTGCTGGCACTGTTCTTGGCGGCATGTGGACGCCAATCCGACGGCGAGCCGCGCGCGGCGAAGCAGGACCGGATCTTCGACACGCAACGCGGCGCCCTAGAGAAAGCCAAGACCGTGAACGACACGTTGATGCAGGCCGACCAGGCGCGCCGCGAGCGGGAGCAAGCCGACTCGCAGTGAGCCGGCGCCGCGCGAGCGGCACCTCGGTCTGCCGAAGGCGGTCCGTTTCCTGTGGTCCGAATGGGAGACTTGTTCAACGCCTGGGTCGTGTCCGACCTCGGCTGCCGGGCAGCGGAAGAGGCGTTGCCGCGCCGGGCGCGACATCGACACGACGCGCCGAACGACGCCGCAATCCGCACCGCTCTGGCCCCATGCCGCTGTTTCCTCGCCCTGGATCGGCCCGGATGCCCGGAATGACGCCGGGGTTTCCCCGCGAGCCGACCGGAGCGCCACGGTCCTGGCCTGGCGTCAGGTACCACACCGATCGCCCGTACAGCTACGGCAATCGTGCCTGGAGTTCGCCCCGGGGCGCGTCCGCCGGTGAGCGGTCGCTCCGCCCTAAGCCAGTCGCGATCGACCCGCCGCTGCCGGCTACTGGACCGGAGCGGCTTCTGGTCGTTCTCGGTGCGCTCGTGCGCGAGCTTGCCGTGTGGCTGCGGACGTCCGTCTGCCTGGGTCTGATGTTGGGCCTGCTCGTAGCTTGCCGCCGCGAGTCTCCGCATCCGCCGCCGGCCGCTCCCTCCGCGGCGTCGATCTACACTGGGGCCGCCAGCACGGCCGAAGCGTTCCCGGGCCAATCTGCGTACCAGGAGGCGAAAGGCCTTATCCGCCAACGCGACCTGCGCGCCGCCATCCAGTCGCTGCAGCGGGCGATCGAGGCAAACCCGGAATTTGCCGAGGCCTGGTACCAGCTCGGCGCGGCGAAAGCCAATCTCGCAATCCAGGAAGTACGCTCGGATGAGGCCGCGGCGGTCCAGCTGTTCCGCGAAGGAGTCGAAGCAAAAAAGCAGGCCCTGCATCTGATGCGTCTCGGCAAGTGCTACGTGTGGGACGCTGAGCAGCGCAAGCGGGCCTGGGCCGACGTGCAGGAGGCGTTGCGCGGCGTGGACGAAGTGCTGGCCGACCGACGCGTCACGGTCGCCGCGTTGAAGAGCTACGCCCGCTGATGAGGCTCAGCGCCAGGTCAGGTACCCGGCTTCGTGGCGCAGCCTTGGCCGCGCTCTGCATTGCACTGCTAGCCGGCTGCGGCGAGGACAAGCACCGTGCCAAGGCAGCAGCCGCGCCAGCCGTGAAGCGCACGCCGCGCGTCGAAGCTCCGGGTGTAAAAACCTACCGCGAGGCGCTTGCCGAGCTGGCCGCGAAGGACGACGCGGAGGCCCTGCGGCTGCTCGAAGAGAGCGTGCGGGCCAATCCCCGTCTCGCGGAAGCCTGGTATGAGTTGGGCCGGCTCAAGGTCCGCCGCGCCCCCGCGCTGGTCCCCTCCGACGAGCTGGCCGGCGTTGCGTCGTTCCGCGAGGGGCTGATCTCGGAAAAAGAGGCACGCCGCCTCATCGACGACGGACAGGCTCGGCTTTGGAGCCACGAAGAGCAGATCGATGCGCAGGTCGCGCTCGATGCCGATCTCGCAAACGCAGAGCGGCTGCTGGGCGATCCGGACGCGCTGCGCGAAGCGCTCCTGCTGCGCGTGCGCTGACGGCGCCGGAGCACCCGCACCGGAGCTCTCGCGGCCGGCGCGTGATCCATGCTCGGCACCCGCTTAGCTCTTGGGCGCGGAGCCTCCTGCGAGCGCGAGCATCAGCTCGTTCAGCCGCTTTACGAAGCTCGCCGGGTCATCGAGCTGGCCACCCTCGGCGAGCAACGCCTGGTCGAACAGGATGTGGCTCCAGTCACCGAAGCGCGCCTCGTTCGCCTCGTACTTCAGGCCTTGTACGATCGGATGGTGCGGATTGATCTCGAGGATGGGCTTCACGCCGGAGACCTTCTGGCCGGCCGCCTTGAGCAGCCGCTCCAGGTTCATGCTCATCCCCCACTGGTCCGAAACCAGACAAGCCGGGGAGCCCGTCAAACGGTGCGTGATGCGCACCTCCTTGACCTTCTCGCCCAGCGTCTTCTGGATCTTGTCGGTGAGGTCCTTGAACTCGCCGGCCTCCTTCTCGCGCTCCTTCTTTTCCGACTCGTCCTGCAACTCGCCGAGGTCGAGATCGCCCTTGGCCACAGACTGCAACGTCTTGCCCTCGAACTCGGTGAAGTTGGATACGACCCATTCATCGACGCGGTCGAACAGCAGCAGCACTTCGACGCCCTTGTTGCGGAAGATCTCCAGATGCGGGCTGTTCTTGGCGGCGGCGAAGGAATCGGCGGTGATGTAGTAGATCTTGCTCTGGCCCTGCTTCATGCGGGAGACGTAATCCACGAGCGACACGCTCTGTTCGTCCGTGTCCGCATGCGTGGAGGCGAAACGCGCGAGCTTGGCGATGCGCTCCTTGTTCGCGTAGTCCTCCCCCACGCCCTCCTTGAAGGCGCGCCCGAACTCGCTCCAGAACTTGGCGTACTTGTCCTTGTCGTTCTCCGCCAGATCTTCCAGCAGGGAGAGCACGCGCTTCACCGAGCCGGCGCGGATCGCCTCGACCACCTTGGACTCCTGCAGGATCTCGCGGGAGACGTTGAGCGGCAGGTCGCTCGAGTCCACCACGCCGCGGACGAAGCGCAGATACACCGGCATCAACTGCTGCGCATCGTCCATGATGAACACGCGCTGCACATACAGCTTCACGCCGTGGCGGTGCTCGCGGTCCCACAGGTCGAAGGGCGCGTGCGCCGGCAGGTACAGCAGCAGCGTGTACTCCTGTTTGCCTTCGACCTTGGCGTGGGTCCAGGCGAGCGGGGGTTCGAAGTCGTGGCCGACGTGCTTGTAGAACTCCTGGTACTGCTCGTCCTGGATCTCGGACTTCGGCCGCGCCCATAGCGCCGAGGCCTGGTTCACCTGCTCTTCCTCGTCCTTCAGCACGTGCTCGTTGCGGTCCTTGTCCCACTCCTCCTTGCGCATCAGGATCGGCAGCGTGATGTGATCCGAGTACTTGCGCAGGATTTCGCGTAGCCGGAAGCCGGATGCGAGCTCGTCTTCGCCCTCGCGCAGGTGCAGGATGACATCCGTGCCCCGCGCCTCCTTGTTCACCGTCTCCAGCGTGTAGTCGCCTTGACCGTCGCTTTCCCAGCGCACGCCGTGGCCGGCACCCAAGCCGGCGCGGCGCGTGATCAGCGTCACCTTGTCCGCGACGATGAAGGAAGAGTAGAAGCCCACGCCGAACTGTCCGATCAGGTGGGCGTCTTTCGCCTGGTCGCCGGTCAGGCTGCGGAAGAATTCCTGGGTGCCGGACTTGGCGATCGTCCCGATGTTGGCGACCACCTCGTCTCGCGACATGCCTACGCCGTTGTCCGACACCGTGATCGTACGGGCGGTCTTGTCGAAGCTCACGCGGATCTTCAACTCCGGCGACTCCTCCCACAGCCCCTGATCCGCCAGGGCCTCGAACCGCAGCTTGTCGCACGCGTCCGAGGCGTTCGAGATGAGCTCGCGCAGAAAAATCTCCTTGTTGCTGTACAAGGAGTGCACCATCAGGTGCAGAAGCTGTCTGACCTCGGCCTGGAAGCCGAGTGTCTCCTTGGTAGCTGCTTCCATCTTTTCCATTGGCTCCTGATCTGGACAACCGCTATAGTTATTGCCCGTGAAGGGGAATTCAAGAGGGCGCCAACGCATCGGGCCGCTCGGCCGCGAGCATCTGCGGATGGAACCAAGCGCTTCAGGATCGAGAACAGGCCGGGGCAGGCTCGTTCTGGCCTTGGTGGCCTGGGCCGGCGCCGCCTGCGCAGGGTCGCTGCCCCTGGACAGGATCAAGCTGCCGCCGGGTTTCGAGATCGCGACCTATGCCGAGCTCCCGCACCCGCGCTCGCTGGCCCTGGGGGACCGGGGCACGGTCTTCGTGGGCACGAACGCGCCTGGAAACGTGTATGCCGTCGTCGCTCACGAGCCTGGCAGACCCGAGGTCATCACGCTCGCCTCTGGCCTGAACAGCCCCAATGGCGTCGCATTCCGCAACGGCGCATTGTATGTGGCCGAAGTGAATCGCATCCTGCGCTTCGACGACATCGAAGCGAGGCTCCACGATCCGCCCGCCCCTGTCGTGGTCACCGAGCGCTTCCCGCGCGATGCCCACCACGGGTGGAAGTACATCGCCTTCGGTCCGGACGGCTGGCTGTACGTGCCGGTGGGCGCACCGTGCAACATCTGCGAGCCAGACCCCGACCGCTACGCGTTGATCTCGCGCATCCGGCCCGACGGCACCGGGTACGAAGTCTTCGCGCGCGGTGTGCGCAACACGGTGGGCTTCGACTGGGACCCGGCCACGCACGAGCTGTGGTTCAACGACCATGGCCGCGATCTCCTCGGCGATGATCTCCCATCCGACGAGCTGAATCACGCGCCCAGGGCCGGCCTGCACTTCGGGTATCCGTATTGCCACCAAGGCGACTCACCCGATCCCGAATTTGGCGGCAAGCGCCGCTGCGAGGAGTTCACCCCTCCGGCGCTGAAGCAAGGCGGACATGTGGCCCCAGATGGGCTCAAGTTCTATACCGGCACCATGTTCCCCGCCGAATACCGCGGCAGGATCTTCATCGCCCAGCACGGATCGTGGAACCGCAGCCATAAGAGCGGCTACCGGGTCATCACGGTGACGCTGAAGAACAACCAGGTCGAGAGCTCGGAGGTGTTCGCCGAGGGCTGGATGGAGAACGAGCACTTCTGGGGCCGTCCCGTCGACTTGCTGGTGCTGCGCGACGGCAGCCTGCTGATCTCGGACGACTACGCCAACGTGATCTACCGTGTGGCCTACAAGAAGCCTTAGGCGGGCCGATCGCTCGTCGAGAAGCCAGGGTCGTGAGCGCCGGCCCTGGTGGCGACTGCGCGCTCCTAGGGAGTTGCTTTCGAATCAGGTCGTGCCGCTTCGAGGTGTCGGCCTGTGCTCGGCCGGCGGCGCCTCCATCTCCGGCGCGTTGGCGGCATCGCTCAGCGTTTCGAGCGCGACATAGTCGGTCTTCCCCGTGTACAGCAGCGGGATCTCGGGCGTCCACACGACCCTCTTCGCGACACCGAAGTCAGGCCGGCCGAGATGGCGCGCCGCGCGCACCATGGCCGGGCGGTCCAGGTTGGGATCGCTCGTGAACAAGACGACGATCTCTCCGCTTGCGGCCTCGGTGCGCACCACCACGGCGTGGGCGTGCTGCGGCGAGGCCTCGCGCGCGACCTCCTCGATCATATCGAGCGAGACCATCTCGCCGGCGACCTTCGCGAAGCGCTTGACGCGACCCACGACGGTCAGGACGCCGTCGCGGTCCATGTCCACCACATCTCCCGTGTTGTACCAACCCTCGCCGTAAATCGAGCGCGGCGGCACGAGCACGCCCGGGTTGTCCCGGAGATAGTAGCCGAGCATCACCTGCACGCCGCGCAGGTGGAGCACCCCGCCGCGCTCGATACCGGGCACTTTCTGAATGCGCCACTCGAGCCGCGGCAACAGCCCCCCGACCGTCCCGGTGCGGAAGCAGTACGGTGCGGACAACGAGACCACGGGCGCACACTCGGTCGCGCCATAACCTTGATAGATGCGCAGGCCGAACTTCTCCTGCCAGACGCGCGCGACGTCCGCACCGAGCTTCTCACCTCCGGAGATGACGTAGCGGATCGAGCGGAAGTCCTGCGGGTTGGCGTTCTTCGCGTAGTAGCTCAGGAACGTGCTGGTGCCGCAGACGAAAGTGCAGCCGTGCCGATAAGCGATCTCCGGGATCTCCCGGTAGCGCAGCGGCGACACCGCCAGGAACAGCTGTGTGCCGGTCACCAGACATAACATCAATCCGGCCGTGAAGCCATAACTGTGATAGATGGGCAGCGGGTTGAGGACTTTGTCGCGCGGCGAAAAGTCGATGACGCTCGCAACTTGGACGATGTTGGCGAGCACCGCCTCGTGGCTGAGGACCACCCCCTTGGGGCGCGCCTCGGAGCCCGAGGTGAACAACACCACGCCAGGCCCTTCGCTGCGCCCCGGCGTAATCGCTCGCCGCGGCCACCACAGGGCGTACGCCTTGAGCCAGAGCTTGTCGAGGAGCCGCAGCTGCCCGCGCAAGTCCTCGAGGTAGAGCAAGCGCCGGTCGGAGATCGCCGCCACGACGCAGGTGAGCCGCGCCTGTTCGATGAACGACCGCGACGTCAGCACCACGCGCACGCGCGCGGCGATGCAGGCGCTTTGCACGGCCGCCGCGCCAGCCGTGTAGTTGAGCATCGCCGGAACGCGTCCGAAGGCGGTGAGGCCCAGCACCGCGCACACGGACGGGATCGTGTTGGGCAGCAGCACCCCGACGTTGTCCCCGAATTGCGTGTGGCGCAGGGACCAGCGTCCGATGGCGAGCGAGCCCTGCAGCAGGTCGTGATACGTGCGCGGTTGCTCTGTCAGGTCCTCGATGATCGGAGCGTGCCGGCCCTGCTGCTCCAGCGCGTCGAGGAAGGCCGCGAACAGCGTCGTTCTCGGGCGGTCCTCGAAGGCGGCGGCCTGCATGAGCCGTCGCAGCTCGCAGACCGCATGCGCCCGGCGCGCCCTGGACAGGGATTGGCCCGAAGCGGGGATCGTGGCGGGCGCGAGCAGGCGTATGTGCACGCGCGGGAGACGTCCCGGTCCGTAGCGGATCCACACCGGGATCACCGTAGTGCCCGCCTTCGACGCCGCGAGCGCCGGCACGTCGTAGATCTTCGCCACGCAGCGCGTGGGATTGACCTGGCCCTCCGGGAATATGACAACCGATTTGCCTGCGGCGAGCAGGCGCACGAGCTTCCTGAGCATTGCGGGGTTGCCGACGTCGGCCGCGAGATGCGGCAGCCCGCGCAAAGCAAGCCGCAGCCAGGGCGCTCCCCGGTCCTCGCGCGGCAGCACGACGATGTCGGCCGGAAGCAACACCGACAACAGCAGGCTGTCGAGCAGCGCCGGGTGATTGGCGACGAACAGCATCGGGCCGGCGCCCGTCCCAAGGCGCCCCTCGATGCGCACGCGCAGCAGCGCACGGAGCAGCGGCGCCAGCAGCCAACGGATCACGTGCGCCTCCGGTGAACCCTGCCGAGTTGCAACTCAGGTTTTTCCCGATGGCCTGCGCTCACTCGCATTCGGTATCGTGAGTAGTCGGTCATCCGACGCAGAATTCGAGCACATCGCCCCCGTGCGGCCTCACGCATGTCGCCGCTCGATGACGCATACCGGCATCATGGCTTGGTCGAGCCTGAGTGCCGACCTGCGCCGCGGGCAGAATACGCACTGCTTCACTTCGAAACCTTAGCAAGGGCCTATGCAAAAATCTACCAGAACGTGAGATTTGCCGCCGCTTCGTTGCTTCCCTTAGAGTCAGGCTCGAGACCTGGCAAGACAGGGGTTCTCCAACAGGTTCTTCTACTTCCTACGCCCGATCCAGGAGCGCACCACATGGACATGCACCTTCCCCCCGCTCTGCTCGAAGTCACAGGCAACACGCAGCTATGCAGGAACATTGAACAATCGGAACTCTTCTTCTCGGACCAGCTGAGCGCGGCTTACGATCCGAGTGCAAATGCGATCTGGTCGCGCTGGACCCCGACTCCGCGACCCAGCTTCAACCCGGACCTTCTCGACGACTTGGCCGAGTATTGCAGCTTCGTTACCGCCACGCGGGGCGTAGTCCGATGGCGCGGCGAAAGCCTGCCGATCGAGTACAGCGTCCTGGCATCGGGCGTGCCCGGGGTGTTCAACTTGGGCGGCGATCTGGATCTGTTCGTTCAGCTGATCGAGCGTCAGGATGCTGGCGCGCTGCTCCAGTACGGGAAGGCTTGTGTGGATGTCCTCTACCGAAACTATGTCGGCTTCGGCTTGCCGGTCACCACGATCTCGCTGGTGCAAGGGGAATGTCTGGGCGGGGGATTCGAGGCGGCCCTCTCCAGTGACATCATCATCGCCGAGCGCCACGCCCGCTTCGGTTTCCCGGAGATCCTGTTCAACCTCTTTCCGGGCATGGGCGCCTACTCGTTCCTCGACCGGCGGGTAGGCCGCCGCCTCACCGAAGAGCTTCTCGGCACTGGAAGAATCTATTCCGCCGATGCTATGCTTGCCATGGGGGTGATCGACCGCGTGGTAGACACCGGGCAGGGCGAAGCAGAGGTGTCCGTACTGGCCAAGCGCAGCAGTCGCAGCCGCAACGGGCTGGCGGGAATCGCCCGGGTGCGGCGACGCGTGAACGGCGTGAGTTACGAGGAGTTGCTGGACGTAGTCCAGTTGTGGGTGGACGCGGCCTTGCGCCTCACCCCCCGTGACATCAAACTCATGCAGCGCCTGGTGGCACGGCAGACCGACATCCTGGCTTGCACTCGGGTACATTAGAGGGTCCCGGGCCCCGCGCCCGGCTCGAATGAGGATCGTGCATGTCTCGGCTCGCGTCGGAGTATTCGATCCAGGAAGCCTCGGCCAAGCTGGGCGTGCCGGTGCAGAAACTGCGCCGCTGGGACAGCCAGGGCGTGCTGGTGGCCCGACGCACGGACGGAGGGCACCGGCGCTACGCGCGTGAGATCATCGACGGACTCGCCGGCTCGAGCCTGGGCACGGTCAGCGACAAATACGAAGACGAGCTGGCCACGGCGCGGCGCGCGCTGCGCGAGAAACGGCGCATCATCCAGCTCCTGCTCGAAAGCGAGAGCCGCTACCGCGATCTGGTGGAGACCTCGCACGATCTGATCTGGACCACCGACGCGCTCGGACGCTTCACCTACCTGAACAACGGCGCCGTAGCGATCTTCGGGCTGCAGCCCAAGGACCTGCTCAGCCGCTGCTTCTTCGACTTCGAGGCACGGCCCTCGCACATCTCCAACCGCCGCTTCCTGTCCACCCTGCGACGGCATGGCGAGGTCAAGAACTACCTCACCCACCTGATCTCGGCCGACGGCAGCGACCGCTGGGTGGGGATCAACGCCCGCGTCTCGCACGACGAGAGCGGCCAGATTTCCGGCATTCGCGGCACCGCCCGCAACGTCACCGAGCAGCACCAGGCGGCGCTGCAGATCGAGTACCTGGCAACCCACGACCCGCTCACCGGCCTGCCGAACCGGGTGAGCCTGCAGCGCACGCTCGAGCAGGCGCTAGCGGTCGGCGACGTGGGTGCGGTGCTTTTCATCGACGTCGACCACTTCAAGTACGTCAACGACAACTTCGGCCATCGTTCCGGCGACATGCTCATCGTGGGCATGAGCGGCGTGCTCAAGGAGGCCAGCAAGCAGTTCAATGGCCAGGTCTTCCGCCTCGGCGGCGACGAGTATGCTGTGCACCTGCCGGATTCGCTGCGCGCACATGCGATGAAAGTCGCCGAGCACCTGCTCGAGGCCTTGCACCATTACCGGTTCCAATCGGCCAACCAGCAGCAGCGCGTGTCGGGCCTGACGGCTTCGATCGGCATCGCGCTGTACCCGTTCCACGGCAGCGACGTGACCGGACTGCTATCGAATGCCGACATCGCGATGTACCAGGCCAAGGACGGCGGGCGCAACCGCTACGTGCTCTACGACCAGGATGCGCAGAGTCTGCGCCGCACACACCATCGTGTGCAGTGGGCCAACAAGCTGCGCGAGGTCCTGGAGGAGGACCGGCTCGTGCTCTACAGCCAGCCGGTGGTACGACTCACCGACATGCGCACCGTGCATCGCGAGGTGCTGGTGCGCATCCGCGACGAGAACGGCAACATCGTGCTGCCCAGCCAGTTCATCGAGTACGCGGAGGCGTTGGGGATGGTGCAGGAAATCGACATGCGCGTGGTCGAAGGCTTGCTCGACTACCTGACCCAACCCGACAACCAGGCACAAAAGATCCGCTACTTCGTGAACCTGTCCCGGGTATCGATCTCCGACCAGCATTGGGTGCGGAAGTTTTGCAAAATGCTGGGCGCGAGCGCTGTCTCGCACAACCAGCTCGTGTTCGAAATCACCGAGACTGCGGCGATGTCCGACGTGGATGTCACCCAGCAGTTCATCCGGGAACTGAAACAGATGGGCTGCCGTTTCGCGCTGGACGACTTCGGCGCCGGCTTCAGCTCCTTCTATTACCTAAAGCGCTTCGACGTCGATTATCTGAAGATCGACGCGGGGTTCATCCGCGATCTCGGCAGGGACGAGGGCAACCGGATTTTCGTCAAGGCCCTTTGCGATGTGGCCCAGGGGCTGGGCAAGCAGGTGATTGCCGAGGGCGTCGAGGAGCGCGCGGTGATGAAGATCCTCACCGAGATGGGGACGGTCTACGCTCAAGGGTACCTGTTCCACCGGCCCGCGCCCCTGTACGAAGTGCTGGCCGAGAAGCTCGCGCTGTCGGCCGCGGAATAATCCGCGCGGCGCTCGCTTCCCTCCTGCCTCTCACTCCCACTGCCCGGTCTGCAGCTTCTCGGCCCAGAGCAGGCCGACGATCGTCTTCGCCTCGGTGATCTCGCCGCGCCGGGAGCGCTCGAGCGCTTCCGGCAGGCTCATCCGGATGCACTCGATGAACTCCCCGTCCTCGCCCGGGTGCCCCTCGTGCGTGAGCTGCCGGGCGAGATACAGCTCGACCTTCTCGTTGCAGTAGCCCACGCAGGGGTGCAGCGTGATGAGGTGGCGCCAATCGCGCGCGCGATAGCCCGTCTCCTCGAGCAGCTCGCGCTGGGCGGTGGCGAGCGGCGCCTCGCCCGGATCGACCTTGCCGGCCGGCAGCTCCAGAAAATGCTCCCGCAGCGCATAGCGGTACTGCCGCTCGAGCAGCACGCTGCCGTCCTCGAACAGCGGGATCACCATGACCGCTCCCTGGTGCAGCACATACTCGCGCCGGGCGATGCGGCCGTCGGGAAGCCGGACCTCGTCGTCCTTGAGCGTGAGGAGCTTGCCTTGGTGCGCGACGCGCGAGGAGAGCGTCTGTTCGGTGTAATCGGCGGGCATGTGAAACCTCGAAGCGAAGCGGGCGCGCTTACAGGGAGCCCTGGATGGCGCGCTGGCACAGATCCATCAGGCCGCCGGGAAGCAGGCCCAGCGCCAAGACCAGCAGAGCGTTGACGCTGAGCAACGCGCGCACGTCGCCGGTGGCAGGCAGCGGCGTCGCATCCTGTGGATCATCGAAATACATCAGCTTGACCACGCGCAGGTAATAGAAGGCGCCGATCAGCGCGAACGCAACCGCAACCACGGCCAGCCAGACGAAGCCGGCGCCGATCACCGCCTGCAGCACCGCCAGCTTCGCGTAGAAGCCCACTGTGGGCGGGATGCCCGCGAGCGAGAACATCAGCAGCAGCAGCAGGAACGCGAGCCAGGGATCGCGCTGGTTCAACCCCTTCAAGTCGTCGAGATCGTCCGCCTCGAAGCCGCGCCGGGACAGCACCATCACCATGGCAAAGGCGCCGGCCGCCGTCAGGACGTACACCACGACATAGAACATGGCCGAACCGTACCCGTTCAGCGACCCGCTCAGAATGCCGAGCAGCATGAAGCCCATGTGCGAGATGGTCGAATAGGCGAGCATGCGCTTGATGCTGGTCTGCGCGATCGCACTCACGTTGCCGATGCCCATGGACAGCACGGCGAGCAGGATCAACATCTGCTGCCACTGCGTGAGCAAGGCCGGCGCGCCGAGGGCGGCGGCGAGCACGCGCAGGACGAAAGCGAAGGCGGCCAGCTTGGGCGCGCTGCCGATCAGCAGCGTCACCGCGGTAGGCGCGCCCTGGTAGACATCCGGCACCCACATATGGAACGGGACGGCGCCGAGCTTGAACGCCAGCCCGGCCACCACGAACACGAGCCCGAACACCAGCAGCGTGGAGCTCACGTGGCCACCCGCGATTCGCGCGGCCACCTCCGCGATCTGCAGGCTGCCGGTCGCCCCATAGATCATCGAGAACCCGTACAGCAGCATCCCCGAAGCGAGCGCACCCAGCACGAAGTACTTCATCGCGGCCTCGATCGCGGGACCCGAGTCGCGCTGCACCGCGACCATGGAATACAGGCTCAGGCTGAGCAGCTCCAGCCCGAGGTAGAGCGTGAGGAAGTGGCTCGCCGACACCATCACCATCATGCCCAGCGTGGCGAACAGACTGAGCACGAAGAATTCACCGCGGAACATCTCCCGCGCCCGCACGTAGGCGCGCGCGTACACCAGCATCGCCGCCACCGTGAAGCACACGAACGCCTTCAGCACGCGGGCCATGGGGTCGTCGACGAACATGCCGTTGAACGCGCGTCGTGGTTCGGGGCCGCCGTGCAGCGCCCACAGCGCGGCCGCCACGAGCGTGAGGATCGTGAGGACATAGCTCACGTGGCGACGCGCCTCGTTCAGGAACAGGTCGATCACGAGGATGGCGCAAGCCATCGCCAAGACGAAAATCTCGGCAGCCGCGGGAGCGAGGTTCAGATCGGCGGGGTTCATCGTCGCTCGCTCCTGAATGCCGGACGACACACCGCGCTATCGCCGCTCATCGCGCTCTCCTGCCTCCGGGTGCGGAACGCAAGTCGCCATCAGAGCTTGCTCTGCGCCGCGTAACCCAGCAGATCCTGGATCGAGTTGTTCAGCACCGCGCTCATCGGCTGGGGCCACACGCCCATGCCGAGCACGGCGATGGCGAGCAAGACGAGGAACAGCGCTTCGCGCGCACCAATGTCCTGCAGCGCCGCGACGTGGCCATTGGCCACTGCACCGAAGACCACCCGCTTGTACATCCAGAGCGTGTAGGCTGCGCCGAATACGAGACTGGTGGCGACCAAGGCGGCATACCAGAAGTTCACGCTCATGGCGCCCAGCGTCACGAGCAGCTCGCCGACGAACCCGCTGGTGCCGGGCAGCCCGGAGTTGGCCATCGCAAACAGCATGAAGAACGATGCGAACACCGGCATGGTGTTGACCACGCCGCCGTAGTCCGTGATGAGGCGCGAGTGCATGCGGTCATAGAGCACGCCTACGCACAGGAACAGCGCGCCCGAGACGAAGCCGTGGGACACCATCTGCAGGACGGCGCCCTGCAACCCTAACGGGTTGAACAGGAAGAGGCCCATCGTCACGAACCCCATGTGCGAGATGGACGAATACGCGATCAGCTTCTTCATGTCCGTCTGCACCAGCGCCACGAGCCCGATGTAGATCACCGCGATGAGCGACAGCGCGATGACGAAGCCGGCGAGCGCATGGCTGGCATCCGGCACCACCGGCAAGGACAAGCGGATGAAGCCGTAGCCGCCGAGCTTGAGCATGATGGCGGCGAGCACGACGGAGCCGCCGGTGGGCGCCTCCACATGCGCGTCCGGCAGCCAGGTGTGCACCGGCCACATCGGCACCTTGACCGCGAAGGCCAGCATGAAGGCGATGAAGATCAGCACCTGCGCGGTCATGCCGATCTTGAGCTTGTACCAGTCGAGCAGGCTGAAGCTGCCGTCGGCGACGTTGTACAGGTAGATGAAGGCGACCAGAGTGAGCAGAGAACCGAGCAGCGTATACAGGAAGAACTTGATGGCAGCGTAGACGCGGTTGGGGCCGCCCCATACGCCGATCACGATGAACATCGGGATCAGGGTGCCTTCGAAGAAGACGTAGAACAAGGCCCCGTCCAGGGCGCTGAACACGCCGTTCATCAGCCCCGACATCAGCAGGAATGCGGCCATGTACTGCGAGACGCGCGACTGGATCACCCGCCAGCCGGCGATCACCACCAGGACCGTGGTGAAGGCGTTGAGCAGGATCAGCAGCAGCGATACACCGTCGATCCCGAGGCGGTAGTAGATGTTGAAACGCGGGACCCAGGGGACCACCTCCTGGAACTGCATCCCGTGGGCCTGGGGATCGAACTGCGCATACAGCGGCAGGGTCACGAGAAATCCGAGGACCGAGCCGGCGAGCGCAAGCCAGCGCGCGGCCGAAGCGCTGCGGTCGGAGCCGGTGGCTATCACCACGACCCCGGCCACGATCGGCACCCAGATCGCGAGGCTCAACAGAGGGAAGCCCAATAGCATGGAGCGCGTCCGCTATCGCCTCTGGCGCCTCATGCGCGCGCCAGCCACAGGGTGAGGAGCACGAACACCCCGATGATCATCATGAACGCATAGTGATAGATGTATCCGGACTGGAATTGGCGCACGATGAGGGCGCCCCATCCCACGACGCGGGCCGTGCCGTTCACGAACAAGCCGTCGATGATCGCGACATCGCCGATCTTCCAGAACCACTCGCCCAGCCTGCGGGCACCGCCGGCGAAGACGAACTGATAGAGCTCGTCGAACCAGTACTTGTTCACTAGCAGCGTGTAGACGGGCCTGATGCGCGCGGCGATCCGCTCGGGCAGCTCGGGGCGGCGCAGGTACAGGTACCAGGCGACGACGATCCCCGCGAGCGCGAACCAGAATGGCGTTGTCGCGAGCGCGTGCGCGGCCATGGCCGCCGCCCCGTGAAACTCCTCGGCCAGGCTGGCGAGGACGTTGTGCGCCTGCGCGACGCGGATCGAATCGCCGAAGAAGCCACCGAACAGAAGCGGTTCGATGTACGCCCAGCCGGCGTACACCGAGGGCACGGCCAGGGCGATCAGCGGGAGCGTCACGACCCAGGGAGACTCGTGCGGAGGGCCGTGCGGTCCGTGCTCGTCCCCATGGTCCTGCGCGTGGTCGCGGAAGCGCTCCTCCCCGTGGAAGGTCATGAACAGCATGCGGAACGTATACAACGCGGTGACGAACACGCTGCACAAGACGGACAGGTAGGCGATCCCCGCCCCGGGGGTCGTGGACAGCCCCACCGCCTCGATCAGGCTATCCTTGGAGAAGAAGCCGGCGAACGGCGGAACCCCGCATAAGGCCAGCGAGCCGATCACCGCGGTCCAGTAGGTAATCGGCATGAACTTACGCAATCCGCCCATGTGACGCATGTCTTGCTCGTGATGCAAGGCGATGATCACCGAACCGGCGGCCAGGAACAGCAGCGCCTTGAAGAACGCGTGCGTCATCAGGTGGAAGATGCTGGCCGCGTAGGCCGAAGCGCCCAGCCCCACCGCCATGTAACCGAGCTGGGAAAGCGTGGAGTAGGCCACCACGCGCTTGATGTCGTTCTGCACCACGGCCACCAGCCCCATGAAGAAAGCGGTGATCGCCCCGATCACCAGGACAAACGACAGCGCTGCGGTGGACAGCTCGTACAGCGGCGACATGCGCGCCACCATGAAGATGCCGGCGGTCACCATGGTCGCGGCATGGATCAGCGCGGAAATCGGGGTCGGACCTTCCATCGAATCGGGCAGCCAGACGTGCAACGGGAACTGCGCGGACTTGCCCATGGCGCCCACGAACAGCAGGATGCAGATGACGCTCACCAGCGTCCACTGCACGCCGGGGAAGATCTGGATGCTCTGGTGCGCCAGCTCCGCGGCCTTGCCGAAGACCTGCGCGTAGTCGAAGCTGCCGGCGTAGGTGAGGATCAGAGCGGTGCCCAGCAGAAAACCGAAGTCGCCCACCCGGTTGACCAGGAAGGCCTTCAGATTGGCGGAGATCGCCGAGGGCCGCGTATACCAGAAGCCGATCAGCAGATACGAGAGCAACCCGACCGCTTCCCAGCCGAAGAAGAGCTGGAGAAAGTTGTTGGACATCACCAACATCAGCATCGAGAAGCTGAAGAGCGAGATGTAGCTGAAGAAGCGGGCATAGCCCGGATCCTCGGCCATGTAGCCGATCGTGTAGACATGCACCATGAGCGAGACGAAGCTCACGACCAGCATCATCAGCGCGGATAGCGGATCGATCAGAAAGCCGATCTCGAAATGGATGCCGCCGACACTCGCCCAGGTGTACACCTGGCCATTGAACAGATGCCCCGCCCGCACGTCCTGGAACACCAGAAACGAGGCGGCACAACAGATCACCATTCCCAGGATGGTGACTCGATGCGCACCGCGACGGCCGATCCAACGCCCGCACAGGCCGGCGATGATGGAGCCGACCAGCGGCGCCAGAGGGACGATCAGATAGAGCGGATTCATGCGCGCGCGCCGCGATCGATGCGGGCGCGAGCCGCGGGAGTTGGCGCGCGCGTCGACCACCTCGGGTGTCTTGCCATCCGTGCCTCGTCCCTTGTCAGCGTTCTTCGGCCGCTAGCCCCGCAAGCTGCCCAGGTCGTCCACGTTGATCGTGTGCCGGGTGCGGAACAGACAAACGAGGATCGCCAGCCCGATGGCGGACTCTGCGGCGGCGACGGTGAGGATGAAGAACACGAAGACCTGCCCCGCCACGTCCTGCAGATAATGCGAGAAGGCGATGAAGTTCGTGTTCACCGCCAGCAGGTTCAGCTCGATCGCCATCAGCAGGATGATCACGTTCTTGCGGTTGAGGAAGATCCCCACCACGCTGATGGCGAACAGGACCGCGCCCAGGACGAGGTAATGCGAGAGAGTGATCAAGGCTTAGATTCCGTGAATGGTGAATGGTGAGTCGTGAATGGTGAATGGCCAGGCGGTGACTCGTGAATCGCGAATACGTAACCCTTGACCCCGTTCCATCCACGGGTCACGCGGAGAGCGCGAGAATCCCGCACCGCTCGCTGAGGTACGCCGCTCACGACTCGCCATTCACTATTCACCGTTCACTATTCACCATTCACTATTCACCCTTCACGGTTCACCGCTCTTCTCCGACGGCATCGACACCAGCCGCACCCGCTCCGCGCGCCGCACCCGGATCTGGCGCGCCGGGTCTTGGTACCGGGAGTCCTTGCGCGCACGCAGAGTCAGCGCAATCGCCGACACGATCGCCACCAGCAGGATCGCCGCCGCGATCTCGAACGGGAACACGTAGTCGGTGTAGATCAACCGTCCCAGCTCTTTGGTGTTGCTGTAACCCGCAGCCCGAGGTGCGGGTGCGGCGAGCGCCAGCAGTCCAGCTTGGCGGCCGACCAGGACAACCGTCATCTCCGCCACCATGATCCCCGCTACGGTGAGACCCGGCACCAGATAGTCCCAGTAACCCTCGCGCAGACGGTCGAGGTTGATGTCCAACATCATCACGACGAACAGGAACAGGACCATCACGGCGCCTACGTACACCAGGACCAGCGCGATGGCCAGGAACTCCGCCTCCAGCAGCATCCACAGCCCGGCGGCCGTCCCGAAGGCGAGGACGAGGAACAGCGTCGCGTGTACAGGATTCCGCGCGGTGATGACGCGCAGGGCCGCGAACAGCAGGATCGCGGTGAAGACGTAAAAGACGAACGCTTGAAACGTCATGTCTGGTACGTGACTCGTGACTCGTGATTCGTGACTGGCGACTCGTGACTCGTGGCAGAGGGCAGCCTACGCATGGACCGACGGGATTCGACCGCAATTACCGATGATGGGGAGTTACGAATCACGAATCACCAGTCACGAGTCACGGCCTTTATCGGTAGCGCGCATCTTCCGCCCGGTCCCGCGCGATCTGCTCTTCGTAGCGGTCGCCCACGGCCAGCAGCATCTCCTTGGTGTAGAGCAGGTCGCCGCGCTTTTCGCCGTGGTACTCGAGGATGCGCGTCTCCACGATCGAATCCACCGGGCAGGACTCCTCGCAGAAGCCGCAGAAGATGCACTTGGTGAGGTCGATGTCGTAGCGTGTGGTGCGGCGCGTGCCGTCCGCGCGCTGCTCGGACTCGATCGTGATCGCCAGCGCCGGGCACACCGCCTCGCATAGCTTGCAGGCGATGCAACGCTCCTCGCCGTTGGGATAGCGGCGCAGCGCGTGCAGCCCCCGGAAGCGCGGCGACATCGGCGTTTTCTCCTCCGGGAACTGGACCGTGATCTTGCGCGCGAACAGATGGCGCCCGGTGAGGACCATGCCCTGGAGCAGCTCGTAGAGCAGGAACGTGCGGAACAGCTCGCGGATGCGCTGGAACATGGTTAGCCCCACACCCACCACGGCGTCTGCAGCCAGGCGGCGACCACCACCAGCCAAACCAGAGTCACGGGAATGAGCACCTTCCATCCCAAGCGCATGATCTGGTCGTAACGGTAGCGCGGGAACGTCGCGCGGAACCACAGGAACAGGAACAGCACCGCCGCGACCTTCAGGGCGAGCCAGGGAAACCCGTCGGGCAGAAAGGGCACGGGCGAGAGCCACCCGCCGAGGAACAGGGTCGAGCACAGCGCGGAGATCAGGATCATGTTCATGTACTCGGACAGGAAGAACAGCGCGAAGGTCATGCCCGAGTATTCGACGTGGAAGCCGGCGACGATCTCCGACTCGCCCTCGGCCACGTCGAAGGGCGCGCGGTTGGTCTCCGCCACGCCCGAAATGAGGTACACGAGGAACAGCGGAAACAGTGGGATGAAATACCAGGACAGCAGACCATACGCACTCTGCTGCCCGCGCACGATCTGGCCGAGGTTCATGCTGTGAGCGGCCAGCAGCACGCCGACCAGCGCGAAGCCCATGGCGAGCTCGTAGGCGACGATCTGCGCCGCGGAGCGCAGGCTGCCGAGGAACGAATACTTCGAATTGGAGGCCCAGCCGGCGATGATCACGCCATACACGCCCACCGATGTCATGGCGAGCAGGTAAAGCAGCCCCGCGTCGATGTTGGCCAGCACGAGCTCCGGGCTGAAGGGGATCACGGCCCAGGCCGCCAGCGCGGGCGTAAGCGCCAGGATTGGGGCCAGCACGAACAAGAACCGGTTCGCGCCCGACGGCACCACGATCTCCTTGACCAGCAGCTTGAGCACGTCGGCGAAGGGCTGAAGCAGGCCTTTCGGACCCACGCGGTTGGGCCCGATGCGTACCTGCATGTATCCGATCACCTTGCGCTCGGCGAGCGTCAGATACGCCACGCTGAGGATGAGCGGCACGGCGATCAGCAGGATCTTGATGAGCGTCCACAAAGCGTAGCCCGCGGGGCCGAGGAGGTGCTCGAGGAACTCGCCCATCAGAGCGTCACCTTCTGCTGCGTCGGCACCCGGGTGAGGTGTACTTCGCCGAACATGGCACCCAGTCCCGAGGTCAAGCGATGGCCCGCCGGGATGCGCACGCAATCCGCCAGGATGCGATCGTCGCGAACGATCTCGAGCGTGGCCTCTCCCTCGCCTTGCGCCACTCTGACACGCTCGCCCTCGGTGAGTCCCAGGCGCTCGATGAGCGCACCGGGCATCGCCGCGACCGGCGCGCGCGCATCATGCGTCTGCTGCAGGGAGCGAGCATGGCGCACCAAGGCGTCGGCGGAGTAGATCGGCACATCCGCGATGCGCTGGATCCCCCTCGTCGCCTCGGAGCTGGACGGCAGCGGAGCTTCGGTCACGGCATTGGACAGGCGCGCTTGCACCTCCACGCCCTGCAGCGCCTCGGCTCGGACCTCTTCGGCGGCCGTGTAGTCGAACCCGGGGACGCCGAGCAGGTTGCCGATCACGCGCAACACCTTCCACGCAGGCCGTGCTTCACCCAGCGGGCGCACCACGGCGTTGAAGCTCTGCACACGCCCCTCCGTGCTGACGAAGGTCCCGGCGGTCTCGGTGAACGGAGCGATCGGCATCAGGACGTCGGCATACTCCACCGCGCGCTGGCGGAAGCTGGTCAGCGCCACGACGAAGTCGGCGCCGTTCATCGCGGCGAGCGCACGCTTCGGATCGTGTGTGTCCAGCTCCACCTCGGCGTTGAGCAGCAGATAGGCGCGCAGCGGTTGCACCACCATCTGCGCGGCGTTCAGCCCCGCCGGCGCGGCAAACGGCACCGCCTGCGCCAGATACCCGCCTACGCTGTTCGCCGCTTCCCCGAGGAAACCGAGCGTGGCACCACAGACGCTCGCCAGCGCCTGGCTCAACCGGTGCAACGCCGAAGCCTGCGGGTGATGCTGGCTGAGGTTGCCGAGCAGCACCGCGACACGGCTGCCCGAGATCAGGCTTTGGGCGATGCGCTCGGCCTCCGGCAGCGCGGCCGCGCTCGAGAGCGCCGCGGCGGGCTCGGGAACCGCGACACCTTTCAGCTGCGCCGCGGCTTTCACGACCTGTGCGAGCACGGCCGCCATTTGGGACGGCGCGACGATGAGCTTCCCCGAGAGCTTGATCAGCTGGTCGTCGTCCAGTGCATGCAGCAGGCTCACCTGCGTGCCCTTGCGTGCGGCCTGACGCAGACGCTGAGCCAACAGCGGATGATCTTTGCGCAGCTGACTCCCGATGACCAGCACGCGGTCGAGCTGAGCGACCTCGGCGATCTTCATGCCCAGCCAGGGCACCCCGGCGAGCTTGCCGTCGAGCGAGAAGTCGGCAGCACGCAGCCGGAAATCCACATTGCCGCTGCCGATCCCGCGCAGCAGGCGCTGCAGCAAGTACAACTCCTCCAGGGTCGAATGCGGCGTGGCGAGCGCGCCGATCCACTGCGGTCCATGCTTCTCGCGCACGGCTTTCAGCCCCTGGGCCACCCGCTCCAGCGCGACCGGCCAGTCCACCTCCTCCCACTTGCCCTCGCGCTTCACCATCGGCCGCGTCAGGCGCTCGGGCGAGTTCAGGCCCTCGTACGAGAAGCGATCCTTGTCCGAAAGCCAGCATTCGTTGATCTCGTCGTTCTCCAGCGGCAGCACGCGCATGACGCGCTCGTGCATGACCTGGACGACGAGATTGGATCCGAGCCCGCAGTGCGGGCTCACGGACCTGCGCCGCGTCAGCTCCCAGCCGCGGGCGGTGAAGCGGAACGGCTTGGAGGTGAGCGCGCCCACGGGACACACGTCGATCATGTTTCCGGACAGCTCGGAGTCCACGGCGCGGCTGACGAAGGACAGGATCTCGGCATGCTCGCTGCGCCCCGCCATGCCGAGTTCCATCACGCCCCCGATCTCCTGGCCGAAGCGCACGCAGCGAGTGCAGTGGATGCAGCGGTTCATCTCCTCGGCCGCCACCAGCGGGCCGAGTTCCTTGCTCGGCACCACGCGCTTCGCCTCGTGGTAGCGCGAGGCGCTGCCGCCGTAGCCCACGGCCAGATCCTGCAGCTGGCACTCGCCGCCCTGGTCGCAGATGGGACAGTCGAGCGGATGGTTGATCAGCAAGAACTCCATGACCCCCTTCTGCGCCTGCACCGCCGCGGCGGAGTGGGTGTAGACCTTCATGCCTTCGGTCACCGGAGTGGCGCAGGCCGGCAGCGGCTTGGGCGCCTTCTCCACCTGAACCAAGCACATCCGGCAGTTGGCCGCGACCGACAGCTTCTTGTGGTAGCAGAAGTGCGGCACGTAGATATCGAGGCGCCTCGCCGCCTCGATGATCGTGGAGTTCGCGGGCACCTGGATGGTCTTGCCGTCGATCTCGAGGGTCACCGTCGTCATATGCGTAGCGCGAGCCTCAGGCGTAGGCGGGCTGCTCCACCAAGCAGCGCTTGTGCTCGATGTGGTACTCGAACTCTTGGCGGAAATGCTTGATGAAGCTCTTCACCGGCAAGGCGGCGGCATCGCCCAGCGCGCAGATGGTGCGCCCCGCGATGTTGTCGCTCACGGAGAGCAATGTGTCTAGGTCCTCCGGCGTGCCCTTGCCGTGCTCGATTCGATCCACCATCCGGTACAGCCAGCCGGTGCCCTCGCGACAAGGCGTGCACTGCCCGCAGGACTCCTCGTAGTAGAAGTACGCGAGCCGGCGCAACGCCCGCACCATGCAGGTGGTGTCGTCCATGCAGATGACGGCTCCGGAGCCGAGCATGGAGCCCGCCTTGGCGATGGAATCGTAATCCATGTCGGTCTGCAGCATCAGCTCACCGGGCAGCACGGGCATGGACGACCCGCCCGGGATGCAGGCTTTGAGCGGTCGGCCGCCGCGCATCCCGCCCGCCATTTCGAGCAGCTTCGCGAACGGCGTTCCCAGCCGCACCTCGTAGTTGCCGGGCCGCTCCACATGGCCGCTGACGGAGAAAATCTTGGTGCCGCCGTTGTTCGGACGGCCGAGGTTGAGGTAGGCCTCGCCGCCGTTCAGGATGATCCACGGTGCAGCAGCGAACGTTTCGGTGTTGTTGATCGTGGTGGGCTTGCCATACAGCCCGTAGCTCGCCGGGAAGGGCGGCTTGAAGCGCGGCTGGCCGCGCTTGCCCTCGAGCGACTCGAGCAGCGCAGTCTCCTCGCCGCAGATATACGCGCCCCAGCCGTGATGCGCGTACAGATCGAAGCTGAACTGGGAGCCGAGGACGTTGTTGCCCAGGTAGCCCGCGGCGTAGGCTTCCTCCAGCGCCTGCTCGAAGCGCTCGAACACGTCCCAGATCTCGCCGTGGATGTAGTTGTAGCCGACGCTGGTGCCCGTCGCATAGCCGGCGATCGCCATGCCCTCGATCACGATGTGCGGGTTGTAGCGCAGGATGTCCCGATCCTTGAACGTTCCCGGCTCGCCTTCATCCGAATTGCATACCAGGTACTTCTGGCCGGAATAGCCGCGCGGCATGAAGCTCCACTTGAGCCCGGTCGGGAAGCCGGCGCCGCCGCGTCCGCGCAGCGCGGACTTCTTGACCTCGGCGATCACCTGGTCGGGCGGGATCTTCTCGTCCAGCAGCTTTCTGAGCGCCCGGTACCCGCCGCGCGCCTCGTAATCCTTCAGGCGCCAGTTGAGCCCGTCCAGCGCCTTGAGAATGATGGCGTCGGGCCCATAGCTGTCCGGCGAGAACGGAGGATGGGACGTCCTCACTTCGGCAGCTCCGCGAGCAGGCGGTCGATCTTGTCCGGCGTCATCTCGATCAGCATGGTCTTATCGTTGTGCAGCATCACAGGTGCATCGCCGCAGGCGCCGAAGCACTCCCCCTGCTTGAGCGTGAATCTGCCGTCCGGCGTGGTCTCGCCCCAGTCCACGCCCAGGCGCTGCTTGAGGTGGTTGGCGGCTTCCGCGGCGCCGGATAGCGCACAGGGCAGATTGGTGCATACGCACAGCTTGTGTCTGCCCACCGGCTCCAGCTCGTACATCGCATAGAAGCTCGCGACTTCGTACACCGCGATCGCGGGCATGCCGAGGTAATCGGCAACGAAATCCATGGCCTCGGTCGGAACGTGGCCCAGCTCGTCCTGCGCGATGGTGAGCGCTGCCATGACCGCGGACCGCCGCTGCTCCGCGGGGTATTTGGCGATCGCCCTGTCGATCTTGCGTAGCGATTCCGCACTCAGCATCTTCAATGCTCCCGCGAGGAACCGGCAGCCTCGTCGAGCGCTCGAGGCGAAGCGGCGTCGGACTTGGCGAGCGGAATGCTCGGTGCGGGGCTGCTCACGGTCTCACCCTTTCACCGATCGACTTCGCCAAAGACGATGTCCTGGGTGCCGATGATGGCCACCACGTCCGCCAGCATATGGCCCTTGGCCATCTCATCGATGGCGGACAGGTGCACAAATCCGGGCGCGCGGATCTTGAGCCGGTAGGGCTTGTTCGCGCCGTCCGAGATGAGGTAGATGCCGAACTCGCCCTTCGGATGCTCGACCGCGGCATAGGCCTCGCCTTCCGGCACATGCATGCCTTCGGTGAACAGCTTGAAATGGTGGATCAGCTCTTCCATGTTCGCCTTCATGTCCGCGCGCGAAGGCGGTGCGATCTTATGGTTGTCGGTGATCACCGGTCCCGGGCTGCGCCGGAGCCACTCCACGCACTGCTTGACGATGCGGTTGCTCTGGCGCATTTCCTCGACCCGCACCAGGTAGCGGTCGTAACAATCGCCGTTGACTCCCACCGGGATATCGAAGTCGAGCCGGTCGTACACCTCGTAGGGCTGCTTCTTGCGCAGATCCCAGGCCACGCCCGAGCCGCGCAGCATCGGGCCCGTCATGCCGAGCGCCACGGCCCGCTCGGGTGCGACGACACCGATGCCCACGGTGCGCTGCTTCCAGATCCGATTGTCGGTGAGCAAGGTTTCGTACTCATCGACCAGCCGAGGAAAGCGATTGGTGAAGTCCTCGATGAAGTCCAGCACGCTGCCCTGACGGTTCGCGTTGAGCCGCTTCACTTCTTCCGGGCTCCGCAGTGGCGACTCCTGGTACTGCGGCATGCGCTCCGGCAGATCGCGATAGACGCCGCCCGGCCGATAGTAGGCGGCATGCAAGCGCGCGCCCGACACCGCCTCATAGCAATCCATGAGGTCCTCGCGCTCGCGGAAGCAATACAAGAACACCGTCATTGCACCGATATCCAGGCCATGCGCGCCAAGCCAGAGCAGATGGTTCAGGATCCGCGTGATCTCGTCGAACATCACGCGGATGTAGCGGGCGCGGATCGGCACGTCGACGCCGAGCAACCGCTCGATCGCCAGGCAGTAGGCGTGCTCGTTGCACATCATGGACACGTAGTCGAGCCGGTCCATGTAGGGCAGCGCCTGGATGAAGGTCCTGTGCTCGGCCAGCTTCTCGGTCGCCCGATGCAGCAGTCCGATATGGGGGTCGGCGCGCTGGATCACCTCGCCGTCCAGCTCCAGCACGAGTCGCAACACCCCATGTGCCGCCGGGTGCTGTGGCCCAAAGTTGAGTGTGTAGTTGCGAATTTCTGCCATGAGACTAATGCCTCACGCATCCACTCGCCCAACCCGGGGCCACACGTCGCAGCGCAACTTTGGTGCAGGCCAACTTCGGCCCGGCGCAGCCGAGGGCGTGGGAGGAATTGCGTGTCTCGAGCATCGGTGTCACTACGCGCTTGGCCGGCGGTCAGCGTTTCTCCCCGACGTCCGCGTAATGCTCCTCGCGGACAACGCGCGGCACGATCTCACGCGGCTCTATCGTGACCGGCTGGTAGATGACACGCTGCTCGTCGGGGTCATAGCGCATCTCCACGTTGCCCGAGATGGGGAAGTCCTTGCGGAAAGGGTGCCCGACAAAGCCATAGTCGGTGAGGATGCGCCGCAGATCGGGATGGCCGACGAACACGATACCGAACAGATCGAACGCCTCGCGCTCGTACCAGTTGGCCGAAGGCCAGATCTCGACCACGGAGTCCAACACCGGGAACTCATCGCTTTGCGGAAAGACCCGGACCCGCACGCGCCGGTTGAAGCTGATCGAGAGAAGATGGTAGACGACGGCGAAGCGGGGGCCTTGGCGTGCTCCCTCCCGATAATGCAGGTAGTCCACCCCGCACAGGTCGCTCAGCTGCTCGAACCGCAGCTGCGGAGCGTCGCGCAGGTCGCGCGCGGCGCGGAGCAGGTCGGCCGGCGTCACCGCGATCGTGATCTCCCCCAACGCTTGGGTCAGGTCGACCAGGCGGCCGGCCAAGCATTCCTGCAGCGTGCTGTGAAGATCGTCGAGGCGCGTCGTCATCGAGGCTCAGCGCGCGATCGTGTTGGTGCGGCGGATCTTGTTCTGCAGCTGGATGATTCCGTACAGAAGCGCCTCCGCAGTCGGCGGGCAGCCGGGAACGTAGATATCGACCGGAACGATGCGGTCGCAGCCGCGCACGACCGAATACGAGTAGTGGTAATAGCCACCGCCGTTGGCGCAGGAACCCATGGAGATGACCCAGCGCGGTTCGGCCATCTGGTCGTACACCTTGCGCAGCGCGGGCGCCATCTTGTTGCACAGGGTGCCGGCCACGATCATGACGTCGGACTGGCGCGGGCTGGGGCGGAACACGATGCCGAAGCGGTCCAGGTCGTAACGCGCCGCTCCCGCATGCATCATCTCGACCGCGCAGCACGCCAGCCCGAAAGTCATCGGCCACAGCGAACCGGTCCGGGTCCAGTTGATGACGTTGTCCAGGGTCGTCGTGACGAACCCCTTCTGCGCGACGCCTTCGATGGTCATGACAGAATCCCGCCCTGCCCGCTCGCGGCTCGCACGGGGCGCGCGAGCGCAACCGCTACTCCCATTCGAGCGCGCCTTTCTTCCACTCGTAGATGAACCCCACGACCAGAATGCCGAGGAAGATCAACATCGAGACGAACCCGAACAGCCCGATCTCGCGCAGGACGATGGCCCACGGGAAGAGGAACGCGATCTCCAGATCGAACAGGATGAACAGGATGGCGACGAGGTAGTAGCGTACGTCGAATTTCATGCGCGCGTCTTCGAACGCCTCGAAGCCGCATTCGTAGGGAGAGAGCTTCTCGGGATCCGGGCGGTGCACGCCCAGCAGGCGGCTCGCACCCTCACCGAGCAGCGGGAGCGCAACGCCGATCGCCAGTCCGACGCAGATGAACAGCAGGATCGGAAAATATTCGCCTAACATAGTCGATCCGGGGCCCACTCCCAAGAGGGACCTGCCCTCATGCGTGATGCGCGGCGGCCGCGCCCGCCCGGGGCGCGCGCCGTCACTGTCCCCTCCGCGATGCGCTCGTCCAACCCGAACGCATCTTGATCGATCCGCTGGTGCCGATGGTGAGACTCGAACTCACACGGCTTTCGCCACCGCCCCCTCAAGACGGCGTGTCTACCAATTTCACCACATCGGCGTCCTTGCAACCGTTGCCTTACCCGCTGGCTCAGACTCGGGCGCACACCGGCTACTTGGGGATGTCCTTGGCTTTCGAGCCGGTGTCCGCCGGCGGCGCGACCGGCTTGTCTGCAGCTGCCGGCGCCGGGGCCGCGGGTTGCTCGACCTTGGGCGCTTCCATCACGCTGGCCGCCTGCGGCCGGTGCCCGACCACATAGGTCAGGCTCATGCTGGTCAGGAAGAACACGGCGGCCAAGATGGCCGTGGTCCGACTCAGGAAGTTCGCGGAGCCCGAAGCACCGAACAGGCTTCCCGACGCACCGCTGCCGAACGCCGCCCCCATGTCCGCGCCCTTGCCATGCTGGAGCAGCACCAGCCCGACCAGGCCCATAGCCGCGAGCACGTGCACCAAAAGGATGAGGATCTGAATCATAGCCTTCCTGCCTCCGCCGGGGTCATCGATCCGCCGCCCGGCAGATTGCAACGAACTCGCCACCGATCAGCGACGCACCGCCGATCAAGCCGCCATCGATGTCCGGCATCTCGAAGAGCTCCGCCGCGTTCGACATCTTTACGCTGCCTCCATAAAGAATCGGCAGTGCTGCCCCCAGGGCAGCATCCTGCGCAGCAACCTTCCCGCGAAGGAACGCGTGGACGGCTTGGGCCTGAGCCGGCGTGGCGGTCTGTCCGGTCCCGATGGCCCAGACCGGCTCGTATGCAATTACCCCGCCCGCGAGTGCTGTTACTCCGAACTTCACAACCACCGCATTGATCTGACTCTCCACAACGCGTTCGGTTTCGCCGGCCGTGCGCTGCGCCCAAGTCTCGCCAACGCACAATATCGGCGTGAGACCCGCGTCGAGCGCCGCCTTGTACTTGAGCGCGACGGTATCGCTGTCCTCGCCATAGAGGGAGCGCCGTTCGGAGTGGCCGACAATCACGTAACTGCAGCCGAACTCGCGCAGCATCGGACCGGAAACCTCCCCGGTGAACGCGCCCTTCGGATGCTGGCTGAGGTTCTGCGCCCCCCAGGCGATCCGGCTGCCGGCGAGGATACTCTGCACCTGAGCCAGGTACGGAAACGCTACGCAAACCGCCTGCTTGGATCGCGAGAGGTCGGCGACGCCAGGCATCACCTCGGCCAACAGCTTCGCGTTGTCTGAAAGAGCGCCGTGCATCTTCCAGTTCCCCGCGACCAGCTTCGCCCGCATTTCGATGCCTGACCGAGCCGTGTCTGGCCGGCGACCTGTGCAAAAAACCGACGAATGTTACTCTGCCCGCCCGGCCGGGTCAATTTCCGGCGGCGCACCATCCGCGTTCAGTTTGCGACGCCGTTGCCGGCGACCGCCTCACGAAAGGAGGCGAGACGGCCCGCTTCGCGGCGGCGCCAACGCGGGATCGGTCCGGGCCCGCGCCGGAGGAAAGACGATGGCCGCGTCATGAAGATGCAGGGGAATAGAGCCCGGGGAGGCGGCGCTCGTCGGGCGCGACTTGCGCGCATCGCGGGCTAGGCTGCCCCGCCACAGCACCGACGCCTTCGCTACCCGAGGCGCCCGGTGATGGAATGGCTGCGGCCGTGCTCGACGCACTGAACACGCGCCGCTACAGTACCGTCCGCTTCGCTACCCGAAGCGTCCGGTAATGTAGTCTTCGGTGGCCTTCTGCTTGGGCTTGATGAAGATCGTGTCGGTGCTGTCGAACTCGATCATCTCGCCGAGGTACATGTAGGCGGTGAAGTCGGAGACGCGCGCCGCCTGCTGCATGTTGTGGGTCACGATGACGATGGTGTATTCCTTGGCCAGCTCGGACACCAGCTCTTCGACCTTCGCGGTCGAGATCGGATCCAGCGCCGAGGTCGGTTCGTCGAGCAGCAGCACCTCGGGCTTGACCGCGATGCCACGGGCGATGCACAGCCGTTGCTGCTGCCCGCCCGAGAGGCTCAACCCGCTCTGGGGAAGCTTGTCCCGCACCTCCTCCCACAGCGCGGCCTTGCGCAACGCCCACTCGACGCGGTCCTCCATCTGCGCCTTCGTCAAGCGCTCGTACAACCGCACGCCGAATGCGATGTTGTCGTAGATGGACATCGGGAACGGCGTCGGCTTCTGGAACACCATCCCGACCTTGGCGCGCAGCAGATTCACGTCCTGGGACCTGTCCAGGATGTTCTGGCCATTGAGCAGGATCTCGCCCTCGGCACGCTGCCTGGGATACAGGTCGAACATCCGATTGAATGTGCGCAGCAGCGTGGATTTGCCGCACCCCGACGGGCCGATGAACGCGGTGACCTTCCTCTCCGGGATTTCGAGGCTGATGTTCTTCAGGCCCTGGAACTCGCCGTAGAAGAAGTTCAGCCCCCGGATCTGGATCTTGGGTGCGGCGTAAGCCGCTTTCGTTGCAGTCGGCTCTGGCATGTCCATTGGTATCGCGGGACCGGAGCGAGAATAGCTCAGCTTAGCATCCTCTGCCGTGCGAGCGTGCGGGCGACGATGGACAGGATCAGTACGCTGAACGTGATGAGCAGCGCGCCCACCCAGGCCAACTGCTCCCAGTCCGCATACGGGCTCATGGCAAACTGAAAGATCACCACCGGCAGATTGGCGATCGGACCGTTGAGGTTCGAGCTCCAGAATTGGTTGTTGAGCGCGGTGAACAGCAGAGGCGCGGTCTCACCGCTGATGCGCGCGACGGCCAGCAGAATCCCGGTGATCACACCGGCGCGGGAAGCGCGCAGCGTCACCATCCAGATGATCTTCCACTTCGGCGCTCCCAGCGCCGCGGCCGCCTCGCGCAGGCTGTGCGGCACCAGCGCGAGCATGGTATCGGTGGCCCGCACCACCACGGGAACCGCGATCAGCGCCAGTGCGAGCGACCCTGCCCACCCCGAGAAGTGCTTCACGCGCGCCACATATACGGCGTAGACGAACAGGCCCAGGATGATGCTGGGCGCCGACAGCAGGATGTCGTTCACGAAGCGCGTAACCGGCGCGAGCCAGCCGCGATGTCCGTACTCGGCCAAGTAGATTCCGGCGAGCACGCCGGTGGGAGTGGCGACGAGCGTGCCCACACCGACCATCAGGACGCTCCCGGCGATGGCGTTCAGCAGGCCCCCCGCCTCACCCGGCGGGGGCGTGAACTGAGTGAACACGGAGAGCTTCAGCGCACCGATTCCCTTGACGAGCAGCACGCTGAGGATCCACGCCAGCACCGCGAGTCCGAGCGCCATCGCGAGCAGCGCCAGGGTCAGGCCGATCCGATTTACGAGCACTCGCTTCTGGTAGAGCTGCATCTGGGCCCCTGCGATCAGGTACGGGCGCCTTCGGCTTTCGCCACCTTCAGCAGCAGCAGCTTGGCCGCGGTCAAGACGATCAGCGTGATCACGAACAGCAGAAGCCCCAGCGCGATCAACGCCGAGGTGTGCATGTCGCTGTGCGCCTCCGCGAACTCGTTCGCGAGGCTGGACGCGATGCTGTTGCCCGGGCTGAAGAGCGACCAGCTGAGCTGATAGGCGTTGCCGATCACAAAGGTCACCGCCATGGTCTCCCCGAGGGCGCGGCCCAGGCCGAGCATGATGCCGCCCACCACGCCGGCCTTCGTATACGGCAGCACCACATGCCAGACCACCTCCCACGTCGTGCTCCCCAGGGCGTAGGCGGATTCCTTGAGGATCGCCGGCACCAGCGAGAAGACGTCACGCATCACGGCAGCGATAAAAGGAACGACCATGAATGCGAGGATGATGCCCGCGGTCAGGATGCCGATGCCCATCGGCGGTCCTTGGAACAGCGCACCGACCAACGGAATCGGGCCCAGCACTTGATGCAACACCGGTTGCACATATTGCGCGAAGGCGGGCGCGAAGACGAAGAGTCCCCACATGCCGTAGATGATGCTGGGGACGGCGGCCAGCAACTCGACCAGGATCCCCAAAGGCGTCCGGAGCGAGACCGGGCACAGCTCCGTCAGGAACAGCGCGATGCCGAAGCTCAGCGGAATCGCGATGAGCAGTGCGATCGCCGAAGTCGCCACAGTCCCATAGATCGGTACCAGGCCTCCGAACTGCTCGGTAACCGGATTCCACTCCCGGTCGAAGATGAAACCCAGGCCGAATTTTTGGAACGCAGGCGCCGCCCCGAGGGCCAGCGAGACGATGATCGCGGTCAGGAACGCCAATACCAGAAGCGCGAACAGCTGTGTGACGTACTGGAACAGCTTGTCCTCGCGCGCGAGGCGCAGCGACGTTCTGTATTGCGCCTGCGACTCGGCTCCTCGATCGAGTAAAGCCAATCCCTCCTCCCAAGGCGACAACTCTACCTTAGTTCGCGTCTGCATGGCACCCTCGAAACGCAGACCGCGCCCTGGTCAGCGCGGTCTGCACGAAACGCATCGAGCCGGCGAAGCCGCCCAGGCGCCGGTCACTTCCAGATCGCTTGTCCGGACGCGGTCTTGACCTGGGAGCGCCAGCTGTTCTCGATCAGGCGCACCACTGGGGCCGGGAGGGGAACGTAATCGAGATCGGACGCCATCCTGCCGCCGCTCTTGAAGGCCCAGGAGAAAAACTTCAGGACTTCGGTCGTCTTGGCGGCATCCGCCGGCACCTTGTAGATCAGGATGAAGCTCGTTCCCGCGATCGGCCAGCTCTTCGCGCCCGGCTGTTCGGTGAGCACCTGGTAGAACCCCGGCGCCGTCTCCCATCTGGCATTGGCCGCCGCGGCCGCGAAAGTGTCCTCGTCGGGCTGAACCCATTGGCCATCGCGGTTCTTCAGCTGCGTGTGCGCCATCTTGTTCTTCTTGGCGTACGCATACTCGACATAGCCGATCGCACCCTTGATGCGTTGCACGTAGGCCGCCACCCCCTCATTGCCTTTGCCGCCCACGCCGGTGGGCCAGGCAACGGACGTGCTTTCACCGACCTTGCTGCGCCACTCGCTGCTGACGTGAGACAGGTAGCTGGTGAAGAGGAACGTAGTACCAGACCCGTCGGCGCGGCGCACCACCGTGATCGCCGCCATGGGAAGCTTGAGATCGGGATTCAGGGAAGCGATCGCAGGATCGTTCCAGTTCGTGATCTTGCCGAGGTAGATGTCAGCCAGCACGCCACCCGTCAGCCTGAGTTGCCCCGGACTCACCCCGTCGAGGTTGACCACCGGCACGACCCCGCCGATGATCGCCGGAAACTGCAGCAAGCCGTCCTTGTCCAGCTCTTCCTGCTGCAGCGGCATGTCCGAAGTGCCGAAGTCGACCGTCTTGGCCCGGATCTGTTTGATCCCGCCACCGGAACCGATCGATTGGTAATTCAGGCCGACGCCGGTCTGCGTCTTGTACGCGTCGGCCCACTTGGCATAGATCGGATAGGGGAATGTCGCACCCGCGCCGGTGAGATCGGTCCCGGACGCGATCCCGGCTAACGCGAAGCTGCCAGCGGCAGCGATTCGAACGAGTAGGCTTGGCATCCGGCAGGGCTCCTAATTGTTGTGTGGAATGCAGTCAGAGCGAGGACGAAGTCTAGCGGGGGCCTATGACCGATCTGTGACATGCCGACAGGTGCGACACGGACGCCTCACCCGCGCGGTCCGCGCAACGCGCCTCCAGGGCGGTTGGGCGGCAGCATCTCTACGCGCTGCCCGAACTCACGTTGGTCAGTCGATTCGCCATGGCCGCCGCGCTGCGGCGCGATGGCGCCGCCCGCTCAGGCGGCCCGGGCCAGACGCCGAATGGTGCTGGCGATCTCCTCGGCTAGCTCCTTGACCAGGTCTACCGACTCGCCCTCGACCATGACGCGGATCACCGGCTCCGTTCCCGAGGGCCGCAACAGCACGCGACCGCGCCCTTGCAGGCGCGCCTCGGCCTCGCGAACCGATGCCTGGACATGCGGTTCCTGGCGCGGATCCTGACCGCGCTCGACTCTCACGTTGACCAGAACCTGCGGGTAGAGAGCAAGGTCCGCGGTGAGCTGCGCGAGCGGCTTGGCGCTCGCGCGCAGGGCGTGCAAGACCTGGAGCGCGGAGACGATCCCGTCGCCCGTGGTGTGCTTGTCGAGGCAGATGATGTGGCCGGAGTTCTCCCCGCCGAGCTGCCAGCCGACCTCATGGAGCTTTTCCAGCACGTAACGGTCGCCCACTCGCGCACGCGCGAACGAAATCCCGCAGTCCTCCAGCGCGCGTTCCAGCCCGAAGTTGGTCATCAGCGTGCCGATGACCCCGCCGCGCAGAGTGCCGGTCCGCTGGCGATGTCGGGCAATGACGTACAGCAACTGGTCGCCGTCGTACACGGTGCCCGCCCGATCGGCCATGATCACCCGATCGCCGTCTCCGTCGAGCGCGATCCCGAGGTCGGCCTGCGCTTCACGCACCGTCTCGGCGAGCGCCTGCGGATGCGTCGCACCGCAGTCGCGGTTGATGTTGACCCCATCGGGCTGGTTGCCGATCGCGACGACGTCGGCCCCCAGCTCGTGGAACACGTGGGGCGCGACATGGTAGCTCGCTCCGTGCGCGCAATCGACTACGAGCTTCAGCCCGCGCAGATCGAGGTCGGTGGGAAAGGTGCTCTTGCAGAACTCGATGTAGCGACCGGGGGCGTCGTTGAGGCGGCGCGCCTTCCCGAGCGCGGCCGATGGGGCCGTGACGATGGCATCCTCCAGCCGCTGCTCGATCTGCTGCTCCAGTGCGTCGGGCAGCTTGTCTCCGGTGGAGGAGAAAAACTTGATGCCGTTGTCCTCGAACGGATTGTGCGATGCGCTGATCACGATGCCTGCCTGCAACCGCAGCGCCCGCGTGAGGTAGGCCACCGCCGGGGTGGGCAGCGGACCGCTCAAGTAGATGTCGACGCCGGCCGCCGATAGCCCTGCTTGCAGGGCCGACTCCAGCATATAGCCGGAGATCCGGGTGTCCTTCCCGATCAGCACCGCCGGGTTGTCCACGGCGGTGCCCTGCTGCGCACCACCGGTCAGCACTTTGCCGGCTGCATAGCCCAGATGCATCACCAGCTCAGGGGTGATGGGCGCTTCGCCGACCCGGCCCCGCACTCCGTCGGTGCCGAAATAGTTTCTATGCATCGAAGCGCGCCGCGTCATCGACGATCGCGGCGAGAACGAGCAGCGCATCGCGCGTCTCATCCACGTCGTGCACGCGCACGATCGAAGCCCCGCGCTGCACCGCCAACAGCGCGGCCGCGATGCTCTCGCTCACGCGCTGAGTCACGGGCTTCCCGGTGATCTTGCCCAACGTGGATTTCCGCGACAGTCCGACCAGCACCGGCAGCCCCAGCGCGGCAATGACGTCTAGATGACGGAGCAACTCGAGGTTGTGCGCCGTCTTCTTGCCGAACCCGAATCCCGGGTCCACGACCAGGCGATCCCGAGCGATGCCGGCGGCCTCGCACGCGGCGACGCGCCGCGCCAGGAACTCGCGCACCTCGGCCACCACGTCGCGATACTCCGGCGCAACCTGCATGGTCTGCGGGTTGCCCTGCATGTGCATGAGGCACACGCCGCAGTCGGAGTTGCGCACGACATCCAGCGCGCCAGGAGCCTGGAGCGCATTCACGTCGTTGATCATGCTGGCGCCGGCCGCGAGTGCGGCCCGCATCGTTGCCGGCTTGTAGGTATCGATGGACACCGGCACGCCCAGATCGGACAGCGCCTCCACCACTGGCAGCACCCGGCACAGTTCCTCTTCCAAGGGAAGCGGCTGTGCGCCCGGCCGCGTGGATTCGCCGCCGATGTCGAGCAGGTCTGCACCCTGTTCCACCAGGCGCTGGCCGTGCTCGATCGCGGCGGCGGGATCGAGGTGGCGCCCGCCGTCGGAGAAGGAATCGGGCGTGACGTTCATCACTCCCATGATCAGCGGCCGGCGGAGCGGCAACACGAAACGCCCGCAGCGCAGCGCGGGTGCAGGGGCCGGGCGCGGGAGGATGACGGAACGGCCCGGCGACCCTACCCCAGCAGCTTCGGCCCGGACACTCACAGCCGCAGAACTACCTACGGGTCACTTCGCTTCCGCGGCCGGCATCGTCGGCGTGGTTGCGCTCGCCGAGCTGTCGGGGGGACTAGTCGGCCCGGCAACGGGAGTGGGCTTGGGCGGGCGGGGCGGCCGCCCGGCCATGATGTCGTTGATCTGATCGGCGTCCAGCGTCTCCCATTCCAGCAGCGCCTTGGCCATCACCTCGACCTTGTCGCGGTTCTCCTCCAGGAGACGGCGAGCGAGGCCATATTGCTGGTCGATGATGCGCCGGATCTCCGCGTCGACCTGCTGCATGGTGGCTTCGGACACGTTCTTATGCGTAGTGATCGAGCGGCCGAGGAACACCTCTCCGTCGTTCTCGCCATAGACCATCGGCCCCAGCGCCTCGCTCATGCCCCATTCCGTCACCATGCGGCGTGCGAGCTGGGTGGCGCGCTCGAAGTCGTTCGACGCTCCTGTGGTCATCTGCCCCATGAACAGCTCTTCCGCGATGCGCCCGCCGAACAGCACGGAGATGCTTTGCAGGATCTGGTCTCTGTCCATGCTATAGCGGTCCTGCTCGGGCAGCTGCATGGTGACGCCCAGCGCCCGGCCGCGCGGGATGATGGTGACCTTGTGCACCGGGTCGGTCTTGGTCAGCAGCTTCGCGACGATGGCATGGCCGGATTCGTGGTAGGCCGTGTTCTTGCGCTCGTGCTCGGGCATCACGATCGAGCGGCGTTCGGCGCCCATGACGATCTTGTCCTTGGCGCGCTCGAAGTCGTCCATCTCCACCAGGCGCTTGTTCGCGCGTGCCGCGAACAGCGCAGCCTCGTTTACGAGGTTGGCGAGGTCGGCGCCGGAGAACCCTGGCGTTCCGCGCGCCAGGATGTCGGCACGCACGTCGGGCGCGACCGGCACCTTGCGCATGTGCACGTTGAGGATCTGCTCGCGCCCGCGGATATCCGGCAGCGGCACAACGACCTGACGGTCGAACCGCCCCGGCCGCAGCAGCGCCGGATCGAGCACGTCCGGGCGGTTGGTGGCCGCGATCACGATGACGCCCGAGTTGCCCTCGAAGCCGTCCATCTCGACCAGCAGCTGGTTGAGCGTTTGCTCTCGCTCGTCGTTGCCGCCCCCGAGGCCCGCGCCGCGCTGGCGTCCCACGGCATCGATCTCGTCGATGAAGACGATGCAAGGCGCATGCTTCTTGGCTTGGTCGAACATGTCTCGCACGCGCGCGGCGCCTACGCCCACGAACATCTCGACGAAGTCGGAGCCTGAGATGCTGAAGAAGGGGACCTTGGCCTCGCCCGCGATCGCCTTAGCGAGCAGCGTCTTGCCGGTGCCGGGGCTGCCTACCATCAGCACACCGCGCGGGATGCGCCCACCCAGCTTCTGGAACTTGCCCGGGTCGCGCAGGAATTCGACCAGCTCCTTGACCTCTTCCTTCGCCTCCTCGCAACCGGCGACGTCGGCGAACGTCACCTGGTTGGTGCTCTCGTCGAGCATCCGAGCGCGGCTCTTGCCGAAAGAGAATGCCCCGCCACGGCCGCCGCCCTGCATCTGCCGCATGAAGAAGATCCACACGCCGATCAGCAGCAGCATCGGGAACCAGGAGATGAACACCTGCATCAGGAAGCCCTGCTCCTCCTCCGGCTTGACATCGATGGTCACGCCGTTTTTCAGCAGGTCGCTCACCATCCACAGGTCGGGCGCCGGGTAGGTGATGAACTTGTCACCGGACTTTTTCACGCCCTTGATGACCTTGCCTTCGATCGTCACCTTCGAGATGTTGCCTGCCCGCACCTCTTCGATGAACTGGGAGTAGTCCATCGGCTTTTGCGACGGCTGGCGAGCGCTGAATTGTTGGAACACCGTCATCAACACCAGCGCAATGACCAGCCAGATGGCGACGTTCTTGATCAGGTTATTCAATGCTGCTCCTTGGCCCAGTTCGGGCGTATCACGACTCTAGATTCAATTGTAAGGCGATTCCGCACCGTCGGCTCGGGTGTTTCGCAACCGCCCTCGTCCGAGGAGATAGATCTCGCTGCTGCGGTCGCGGGACGCCTCCGGCTTGCGCGTCAGCAGCTGCCGGAAGTTCCTGCGCATCTGCTCCCGCACTTCGCCGAAGGCCGTTCCCTGAAACATCTTGAGCAGCATATTCCCTCCCGGTTTCAACCACTTGGCAGCGAACTGCAGGGCCAGCTCGGCCAGCTCCGCGGCGCGCGCCTGATCGGCCATGCGGATGCCGCTGATATTGGGCGCCATATCGGAGAGCACAAGGTCCACCGCCTGTGCGCCGAGCGCCGATTCGAGCCTGTTCAGCGTGTCCGCCTCGCGAAAGTCCCCCTGGATGAACGTCACACCGGTCACCGGCGACATCTCCAGCACATCGACTGCGATCACCCGCCCTTGAGGACCGACCAGCTCCGCGGCCACCTGCGACCAGCCTCCCGGGGCAGCGCCCAGATCCACCACGGTCATCCCGGGCGCGAGCAGCCGATCGCGCCGGGCGATCTCCAGCAGCTTGTAGGCGGAACGGGAACGGTAGCCCTCGCGTTTCGCCCGCTGGACGAACGCGTCGGTCACGTGCTCCTGCATCCAGGCTCGGCTGGTTCTGCTGCGTGCCACGGGCTAGTAGAATCCGACCTCGAAGAGCATCCGATGACTCGCGCCCTGACCGCGCTTCAGCGCAAGACCCTCAAAGCCCGCGCGCACAAACTGCACCCGGTGGTGGCGATCGGCGAAAAAGGCTTGACCGACGCCGTGCTGCACGAGGTCGACGTCAACCTGAAATGCCATGAGCTGATCAAGATCCGCGTGGCGGGCGAGGACCGCGAGCGCCGTGAAGCCATGCTCGCGACGATCTGCGCGCGTCTGTCGGCGCTTCCTGTCCAGCATATCGGCAGGATCCTCGTCGTCTACCGGCAACGGCCCGAGCAAGCCCAGTCGGGTGGCATGCGCGGCAGCGATCCGGCCCGGCATAGGGCGGCGAACGCGCGCCCGCTCCGCAAGCCGATGCGGCCCATACGGTCTCGCGCTACTGCGGCGCGCTCGGCTGCAGCCAGACCAGCAGCGCCCCGAGCGCGCACTCGATGACGTAGAGCACGCTTGCCACGCCGTGCCAAGCGGAGAATCGGTCCCGCAGCACCGTCTCCATCACCTGGCGCGGAAACACCTGCGCACGCAAGGCCTCGAGGATCGGCTGGACACCAAACTGGCCCACCGCCGTCAACGCGGCCATCGCGAACACGACCCAAAAGAAAGCTTGCCGCAGCGCCTGGCCGCCGAAGCGCGCCAATCGGAATACCAGCAGATACCCGCCACAGCCGAGGCCGAGCAGCGCGGTGTAGGTGAACAGTCGGCCGGCGAGGCTCCCCGCGACGACTCGGTCTGCGATGTGGTGGAACAGCGTCGGCGCGACCATCAGGCCCACGGTCCACAGCGCGCCGACCCAGGCGGTGACCGCGATCCAATGGATGCCCTCGGCGATGCGTGACATGGCTCAGGTCCTCGTAACAGGCGGCAGCGAAGCCGCCTGAACGCGCTCAGCTGCTCCGGGTTGTACGCGCGATTGCCCCGCTACCGCTTCGGCGCGGCTCACACGTACTTGACGTCGAGGATCTCGTAGGAGCGCACGCCGCCCGGCGCTTGCACGTCCGCCACGTCACCCGAGGTCTTGCCGATCAAGGCGCGGGCGATCGGTGAGGTGATGGAAATCTTGCCGCGCTTGATGTCCGCTTCATCTTCGCCCACGATCTGGTAGATCACGACCTCCTTGCTCGCCATGTCTTCCAGCTCCACGGTGGCACCGAATACGCAGCGCCCGTCCGCGTCCAGCTGTGCCGGATCGATGATCTGGGCATTGGCGAGTTTTCTCTCCAGCTCGGCGATGCGGCCCTCGATGAAGCTTTGGCGCTCCTTCGCCGCGTCGTACTCGGCGTTCTCCGACAGGTCGCCGTGCGAGCGCGCCTCCTGGATCGCTTGGATCACGCGCGGGCGCTCTACCGTTTTGAGCTGATTGAGCTCGCTGCGCAGCATCTGCGCTCCGGTTGCGGTCAACGGAACTTTGCTCATTCTGAGGCTTCCCCTCGTCAGGAATGGCGCGGGGCCGGTCGGAGGATTCCCGCCCGGCCCCGCAGCTCACAACATCATCGAGATGAAATTCTACGCGGATCGAGCCGCGTGCGGAGGCTCGCCGGGCGACCGGTGAAGGCTCGCGTGCAGTCCCTGCACCGAGTAGGCTCGCAACTCGCGCATCTGCTGCATGCCGGCGCAGGCCGCGCGCGCCCCGGCTATGGTGGTGTAGTAGGTCACCCGCGCCTGCAAGGCGGAGCGCCGGATGGAGTAGGAGTCGCGGATAGACGAGCGCCGTTCGTCGGTGGTGTTGATGATCATGGCGATCTCGCCGTTCTTGATCATGTCGACGATGTGAGGTCTGCCCTCGGCGACCTTGTTCACCGGCTGTACGGCGAGCCCGCGCTCGCTCAGGTAGGCCGCCGTGCCGCGCGTGGCGATCAACCTGAACCCCAGTCCCGCCAGCGTGCGGGCGATCTCCACCGCCTTCGGCTTATCCGCAGCGCGCACGCTCAGGAACACGTTGCCCGAGCTCGGCAGGCGCACGCCGGCAGCGAGTTGCGACTTGACGAAAGCTTCGGCGAAGGTCTCGCCTACCCCCATCACTTCGCCCGTCGACTTCATCTCCGGTCCCAGTATTGTGTCCACCCCCGGGAACTTGAGAAACGGGAACACCGCCTCCTTGACCGAGAAGTAAGGCGGGACCACCTCGCCGGAGACGCCTTGCGACGCCAGGCTCTTGCCTACCATGCAGCGCGCGGCGATCTTCGCGAGCGGCGCCCCGGTGGCTTTGGATACGTAGGGAACGGTACGCGAAGCGCGCGGGTTGACCTCCAGGACGTAGACCACGCCGTCCTGGAGCGCGTATTGGACGTTCATCAGGCCCACGACGCCGAGTGCTCTCGCGAGCGCAACGGTCTGCCGCCGCAGCTCGTCCTGCAGCTCGGGCGAGAGGCTGAAAGGCGGGAGCGAGCAGGCGGAATCGCCGGAGTGGACGCCGGCCTGCTCGATATGCTCCATCACCCCGCCGATGAGCACCTGCTCGCCATCGCTTACCGCATCCACGTCGACCTCGATGGCGTCGTTCAAGAAGCGGTCGATCAGCACCGGCGCATCGTTGGATACCTTCACCGCCTCGCGCATGTAGCGCTCGAGTTCGGATTGCTCGTGGACGATCTCCATGGCGCGCCCGCCCAGCACGTAGCTCGGGCGCACCAGCACTGGATACCCGATCTCCCGGGCCCGCTCCAGCGCCGACTGCGCGTCGCGCGCCGTGCGGTTGGGCGGTTGGCTCAGCTTCACCGCGTTGAGCAGTTTCTGAAACCGCTCGCGGTCCTCCGCGCAGTCGATCATGTCCGGCGTGGTGCCGATGATGGGCACGCCGTTCGCCTCCAGATCTCGCGCGAGCTTGAGCGGGGTCTGCCCGCCGTACTGCACGATCACCCCGCGCGGCTTCTCGACCGCCACGATCTCGAGCACGTCCTCCAGAGTGAGCGGCTCGAAGTACAGCCGGTCGGAAGTATCGTAGTCCGTGGAGACGGTCTCGGGGTTGCAGTTGACCATGATCGTCTCGAACCCGTCCTCACGCAACGCAAGCGCGGCGTGCACGCAGCAATAATCGAATTCGATGCCCTGAGCGATCCGGTTCGGTCCCCCGCCCAGGACGATAATCTTGTCGCGAGAAGTGGGCCGCGCCTCGCACTCCTGCTCGTAAGTCGAGTACAAGTAAGCGGTGCGCGTGTCGAACTCGGCTGCGCAGGTGTCGACGCGCTTGAATACCGGCCGCACTCCGAGCCCCCAGCGCCGCTCTCTCACCGCTGTCTGGGTGCTCCCCAGTAAGCGGGCGAGTCGCCGGTCGGAGAACCCCGCGCGCTTGAGCTTGAGCAGCGCGCCTGCGTCCAGCCCGGAGAGACTCGACCCGGCGAGGCCGGCTTCCTGCCGCACCAGGTCCTCGATCTGCGCGAGGAACCAGGGATCGATGTGGGTCAAGTCGTGCACCTCGGCGAGCGTCATGCCGACGCGGAACGCGTCCGCCACGTACCACAGGCGCTCGGGGCCCGGATCGACGAGCTCCTTCTCGATCGTGTCGCGGTCATCGGTCTTCTCGTCGAAGCCGTCGGCACCGGTCTCCAGGCCACGCAGCGCCTTCTGCAAGGACTCCTGGAAGGTGCGCCCCATCGCCATCACCTCGCCCACGGACTTCATCTGCGTGGTGAGGTGCGGATCGGCCTGCGGGAACTTCTCGAAGGCGAAGCGCGGAACCTTGGTGACCACGTAATCGATCGTCGGCTCGAAGGAGGCGGGCGTTGCCCCGCCGGTGATGTCGTTGCGCAGCTCGTCCAGGGTGTAGCCCACGGCCAGCTTGGCCGCCACCTTGGCGATCGGGAAGCCGGTCGCCTTGGACGCCAGCGCGGACGATCTGGACACGCGCGGGTTCATCTCGATGATCACCATGCGCCCGTCGCTCGGGTTGATCGCGAACTGGACATTGGAGCCGCCCGTGTCCACCCCGATCTCGCGCAGCACCGCAATGGAGGCATCGCGCATGATCTGGTATTCCTTGTCGGTGAGCGTTTGCGCCGGCGCCACGGTGATCGAATCTCCCGTGTGCACGCCCATGGGATCGAAGTTCTCGATGGAACAGACGATGATGCAATTGTCCTTGCGGTCGCGCACCACCTCCATCTCGAACTCTTTCCAGCCGATCACCGACTCCTCGACCAGCAGCTCGTGCGTGGGCGAGGCCTCGAACCCGCGCTCGCAGATCACGAGGAACTCCTCGCGGTTGTACGCAATCCCGCCGCCGCTGCCGCCCAGTGTGAAGGAGGGGCGGATCACGCACGGGAACCCGATCGCGGCCTGGACCTGCATCGCCTCCTCCAGGCTGTGCGCCAGCGACGAGCGTGGCGAATGCAGCCCGATACGGGTCATGGCAGCCTTGAACTTCTCGCGGTCCTCGGCTTTGTCGATGGCATCGCGACTCGCCCCGATCATCTGCACTCCGTACCTTTGCAGCACGCCTTCGCGCGCGAGATCGAGGGCGCAGTTGAGCGCAGTCTGGCCGCCCATCGTGGGCAACAGTGCGTCTGGCTTCTCCAGCGCGATCACCCGCTCGACCATCTGCCAGGTGACCGGCTCGATGTAGGTGGCATCGGCCATCTCCGGGTCGGTCATGATGGTGGCGGGATTGGAGTTGACCAGTATGACGCGATAGCCTTCCTCCTTGAGCGCCTTGCACGCCTGGACCCCCGAATAGTCGAACTCGCACGCCTGTCCGATTACGATGGGTCCGGCGCCGATGATGAGGACGCTGTGGATGTCGGTGCGCTTAGGCATCTGAAAAGCCGTGACTCGTGATCCGTGACTCGTGATTCGTGACTCGTGAATCCTGATTCGTTGGGGCGTGCCCGCTGTAGGGGTTGCGAGTCACGAGTTACGAATCACGAATCACGGCCTTAGCGGTGTCTCTCGGCCATCATCCTGATGAACCGATCGAACAGGTAGTCCACGTCGTGGGGCCCCGGGCTCGCCTCCGGATGACCCTGGAAGCAGAACGCCGGACGGTCGGTGCGCGCGAACCCCTGCAGGCTGCCGTCGAACAGCGAAACATGGGTAACCCGAGCGTTGCCCGGCAGCGTATCTGCATCCACCGCAAATCCGTGATTCTGGCTGGTGATCATCACGCGCCCCGTATCGACGTCCTGCACGGGGTGATTCGCGCCGTGGTGGCCGAACTTCATCTTGACCGTGCGTGCTCCGGAGGCAAGGCCGAGCAGCTGGTGCCCCAGGCAGATCCCGAATATCGGCACCCCCGCAGCCAGCAGCTCGCGGATGGCACGGATCGCATATTCGCAGGGCTCGGGATCGCCCGGCCCATTTGAGAGAAAGACACCGTCAGGGCGCAGCGCCATCGCCTCCTGTGCACTCGCTTGCGCCGGCAGCACCGTGAGCCGGCAGCCGCGGCTCGCCAGCTTGCGCAAGATGTTGCGCTTGACGCCGTAGTCGTAAGCGACGACGTGGTAGCGCGGTTGCTCTCGGCGGCCGTATCCGCGCCCGAGCGACCATTCCGTCTCCTCCCACGTGTACGACCGCTCGCAGGTGACGACTTTTGCCAGATCCATCCCCGCGAGCCCGGGGAACTGGCGCGCTTGCGCCAGGGCTTGCGCCTCATCCACGCGCCCCGCCATCAGGCAGCCGTTCTGGGCCCCCTTCTCGCGCAGGACGCGGGTCAGCATGCGGGTGTCGATGCCCGAGATCGCCGCCACGCCCTCCCGCTGCAGATAGGCGGGGAGCGTTTCGGCGCGGCGCCAGCTGCTCGCCACGGAGGGCAGGCTGCGGATCACGAGCCCGGCGGCATAGACCCGGTCCGATTCCACGTCCTCCGCGTTGGTGCCGGTGTTCCCAATGTGCGGGTAGGTCAGCGTGACGATTTGGCGGCAGTAGGAGGGATCGGTCAGGATCTCCTGATAGCCGGTCATCGCGGTGTTGAAGACCACCTCGCCCGCCGCTGCGCCGTCGGCACCGCAGGACTCGCCGCGAAACACCGTGCCATCCGCGAGGGCGAGGATGGCGGGCGAGTGGGGCACGGGCAGGCTCCAGGATTACAGGTAACACGCCGATTGCGGGCGCGTACGTGGAAAGCGGGAGGGGTGCTCCCTCCCGCTTTTAGTTGAAGCGCGATTATATAGGAGCGTGCTGGCCAGAGCAAAACCCGCGGCTCAACGCAGCCCCAGGACGTCCTGCATGTCGAACAGCCCGCGCTCCTTGTGCTCGAGAAACCGCGCCGCGCGCAGGGCGCCCAGGGCGAACGTCGCACGGCTCTGGGCTCGATGCGTGATCTCGACCCGCTCGCCTATGCCCGCGAACAGCGCTGTATGGTCGCCGACGATGTCCCCGCCGCGCACCGTGGCGAAGCCGATGGTGGACGATCGGCGCTCCCCCGTCACACCCTCCCGGCCGTACACCGCCACCTCCGACAGGTTACGGCCGAGTGTCTGGGCGATCACCTCGCCCATGCGCAACGCCGTCCCGGAGGGAGCATCTACCTTGTGCCGATGGTGCGCTTCGATGATCTCGATGTCGTAGCCGTCGCGTAGTACCCGTGCAGCCGTTTCCAGCAGCTTGAGCACGAGGGTCACCCCCACGCTCATGTTGGGGGCGGACATGATCGCGATGTCGCGCGCGGCTTCGCAGACCTTTGCCTTCTGCTCAGCAGAGAGGCCGGTGGTGCCGATCACCATCTTCACCCCCAAGGCGCGGCAGTGCTCGAGGTAAGCGAGCGTGCCCTCGGGACGGGTGAAATCGATCAGGACCTGGGCACCGGGGAGGGCCTCCTCGCAGCGCTCGGTGATCGTGACGCCGCACGGCGATCCGACCAGCTCGCCTGCATCACGGCCCAGGAAGGGGCTATCGCGTCTTTCGAGCGCCGCGTGCAGCCGCAGGTCCGGCGCCTGGAACACGGCCTCCAGGAGGCTGCGGCCCATTCGACCAGAGCTTCCGGCGATGGCGACATGTTGCATGGATCGGCTGTCAGCGGGCGCTGGCTGCCTTTTGTTCGGGCGCCGGCGCCTGCACCTGTACCGGCAAGTCGGTGATCGCCGTCTTCAGATGGTCGCCCTCGAAGGTGAGCGTCAGCCGCTTCTCCGCTTTCAGTCGCCCGCCCTTGTAATCGATGTACATATAGTCCCAGCGATCCGGATGGAACGGGTCGGCGATGAGTGGGGTGCCCAGAAGGAACCGCACCTGCGAGCGGGTCATGCCGAGCTTGAGTTTCCCCACCACGTCCTTATCGAGATAGTTACCCTGCTGCACGTCGATCTTGTGCGGCAGCAGGAAGCACGCCGACAGCAGGGGCAGGCAGACAAGAAGCCCCAGGAGAGTTCGGTTCCGCATTACGTATTCACGCTCGCACGCGACGGCCCATAGCGTCCGCGCGCACTCGCCTCCTAAACCGGTATTCAAACACGCGCCGACCTTATATCATAAATGACCGGCTTCGGCCCCATCCGTTATGTCCAAACCCCACGACCTCAAAACGATCGGCCTCAAGGCAACGCTGCCTCGCCTGAAGATCCTGGACTTGTTCGAAACCAGCGAGGTGCGGCATCTCACCGCCGAGGACGTGTATCGGATGCTGCTCAAGGAGGGAATAGACATCGGTTTGGCCACGATCTATCGCGTCCTCACGCAATTCGAGCAGGCCGGGATCCTCATGCGCCACCACTTCGAAGGCGGCAAAGCGGTGTTCGAGCTGGACCAGGGAGGGCATCACGACCACCTGGTCTGCGTTCAATGCGGGCACGTGGAAGAGTTCTTCGACTCCGAGATCGAAAAACGGCAGCTCAAGATCGCGAAGGAGCGCGGCTTCAACATCCACGAGCATTCCCTGCAAATCTACGCCGACTGCATCAAGGCCGACTGCCCCTATCGCGCCAAGCCGGCGTGACGCACTCGCAGCGCGCCCGCGGAGGCAGGCTCCGGAGTTGGGCGGCGGCTGCTTCAGCATCTCCCTCGTGTCCCTGCTCGGCGTGCCACCTCTTGACGGCTTGGCCGCTCAAGTCTTTAGACCCAGCATCTCGGCCGCGTGCTTGCGCGTGGTCTCGCTGATCTTCACACCGCCCAGCATGCGCGCGATCTCTTCCACGCGCTGCTCGCGACCGAGCCACTGCACACTGCTCACGAGGCCGTCCTTCGCTTCGCGCTTGACCACCTGCCACTGGTGGTCTGCGGCCGCCGCGACCTGCGGCAGATGCGTGATGCACATCACCTGATGGCGTTTGCCGAGTTGCCGCAACATGCGTCCGACGATTTCCGCCACTCGCCCCCCGATGCCTGCGTCGACCTCGTCGAACACCAGCACCGGAACTTGAGCCAGCTCGCTGGTCACGCTCTGTACGGCCAGGCTCAGTCGCGACAGCTCGCCGCCGGAAGCCACCTTGGCAAGCGGCCGCAGCGGCCCGCCGGCGTGCGCAGCGACTCGGAACTCCGCCTGCTCGAGTCCGTGTGCGCCGCCGTCGGTGAGTGCCTCCAGCGCCGCCTCGAACCGTCCGCCGGCCATGGCCAGAGCCTGCATCGCCTGCGTCACCTTGTCGGACAGCTCGCGTGCAGCGTACTGACGCTGGGCGCTGAGCTTGCCCGCGAGCGCCAGGAAGCTCTCCTGTGCCTCTCGCTCGTGCTGCTCCAAGCGCTTGGCGTCGAGCCCCTCGCCGATCTGCGCTAGACGTGACGATGCCTGGTCGAGGAGCTCCGAGAGCCGCTCCGGGGCTACGCGATATCTGCGGGCCATTGAGTGAATCGCCTCCAGCCTCTCTTCGGCCTGCTTGAGCCGCGCCGGATCCAGCTCCAGCCGCTGCCGGTAGTGGCGCAGGCTGTAGACCGCTTCCTGGATCTGGATCTGTGCGGGCTCCAGGATCTCGAGCGCCTCCCTGAGGCCGGCGTCGTGCTCGAGGGCCGCGTTCAGCCGGGACAGGACGCCGTTCACGACGGCCAGCGCCGCGAGCTCGCCTTCGGACAATGCCTCCAGGGCATACTCCACGCTTTCGATCAAGCTGGCCGCGTTGGCGAGCCGGCGATGCTCGGCCTGGAGCTGCTCCCACTCGGACGTCGAAAACGCGAGGCGCCCGAGCTCCCGCGTTTCGAACTCGAGGCGCTCGCGCTCCGCCGCTAACGCGTCGGCGTTTCTCTCCCACTCCTGACGCTGCCGCTTGATCTCCTGCCAGCCGCGCCACGCCGCGGCCACGTCGCTGGCAAGCGGAGCCGCGCCCGCAAACGCGTCGAGCAACTCACGCTGCGAGGACGGACGCAGCAGCGACTGGTGCTCGTGCTGGCCGTGGATGTCCACCAGGCGCTCCCCGATGTCCTTGACCTGCTGCAGCGTACACGGGCGCCCGTTGACGTAGGCTCGTGACCTTCCGCTCGCTTCCAGCACCCGGCGCAGCAGGCAAATGCCCGGTTCATCGGCGAGATCGTGGGCGTCCAGCCAGCGCGCCAAGTCCGAACGCTCGCCGATCGCGAACTCGGCGCTGATCTCGGCTCGCGCCGATCCGGCCCGCACCAATCCGGCGTCGCTGCGCTCGCCCAGCACGAGCGCCAGCGCGTCGATGAGGATCGACTTGCCCGCCCCCGTCTCCCCGGTGAGCGCCGTGAATCCGGCTTGAAACTCCAAGTCCAGACGATCGACGATGACGAAATCGCGGATAGCGAGCGATCTCAACATGGCGCTACAAGGTTTCGCTCCAGTGGAGCTTCTCACGCAGCATGCCGTAATAATTGTGGCCGACCGGGTGCAGCAGTCGGATGCTGCGGGGATAACGCCGGACCCGGATGCGGTCGCCGGGCTGCAGCTCCATATGGGAGTGGCTGTCGTAATGCAGCCGCGCATCCGCGCAACGCCGCATCAGCACCTCGATATCGGCCTCGGCGCTCACCGCGATCGGCCGGTTGGAGAGCGTATGCGGACAGACCGGCACCAGCACGAACACGGACAGCGCCGGGTGCAGGATGGGGCCGCCCGCCGACAGGGCATAAGCGGTCGAGCCCGTGGGTGTGGAGACGATCAGGCCATCCGCGCGCAGGGTGTAGAGGAACTCGCCGTCGATGCGCACTTCCAGTTCGATCAGGCCGCCGTCGGCGCCTTTGCTGATGCTGGCATCGTTGAAGGCCAGCACCTCCAGCAGAGTGCTGGCGCCGCGCTGCAGCTGCGAGGCGAGCAGCATCCGCGATTCGGCGACGTAGTTCCCGTCGAGCATGGCGCCGATGGTCTCGAGCATGCTGTCCATCGAGATGTCGGTCAGGAATCCCAGCCGCCCCTGGTTGACACCCACCAGTGCCACATCGTAGGGGGCGAGCGTGCGCGCGATGTTCAGCATCGTGCCGTCCCCGCCGATAACGATCGCGAGGTCGGCGATGCGCCCGGCCTCCTCGAGCGACAGGACCTCGAGCCGGTTGCGCGCGACGTGGGATGCAGTCAGCTGGTCCACCAGCACCCGGACGCCGCGCTGCTGTAGGTACTGCGCAAGCGCCAGCAGCGGCTCCGCGATCTCGGGACTCTTGTACTTGCCGATCAGGGCTATGGTGTTGAACGTACAGGCCATGTTGCCAATTATAGACGTGCGTCCGGGCGCGGCACGGCCGCGCAGGTCACGCACTGGCGCGGGTGCCCGTGGGCGCGGCATTGGTTAGAATGAGCAAAGTGTTGAACGAACGCGCACAGATTCTGCTCAAGACGCTGGTGGAGCGCTACATCGCCGAGGGCCAGCCGGTCGGCTCGCGCGCGCTGTCGAAGTACTCGGGCCTGGAGCTGAGCCCCGCCAGCATCCGCAACATCATGGCGGATCTGGAGGACTTGGGCTTCGTCGCGAGCCCGCACACCTCGGCTGGCCGGATCCCCACCCCCCGCGGCTACCGCTTCTTTGTCGACACGCTGATCACCGTGCGTCCCCTGGACAAGGTCGAGATCAGCCAGCTCGAAGGCCAGCTCCAGATCGGAGACACGCACAAGCTGGTGCAATCCGCCTCGCACCTGCTTTCGGATCTGACGCGCTTTGCCGGCGTGGTCATGAGCCCCAGACGGCGCTCGACGGCGTTCCGTCATCTCGAGTTCTTGCGCCTTTCGGACAAGCGGCTGCTGCTGATCATCGTCACGCCGGAGGGCGACGTGCAGAACCGGGTCCTGACGACCGAGCGCGCGTATTCCCCTTCCGAGCTCATCGAGGCGTCCAACTTCCTGAACCAGAACTACGCCGGGCTCACCTTCGAGCAAATCAAGCAACGACTGCAGGAGGAGCTGCGCCAACTCCGCGACGATATGACGCAGCTGCTCACGCGCGCGGTCGAAGTAGGCAGCGAGGCGATGAACCCCCCCGCGGACGACTATGTCCTGTCGGGCGAACACAACCTGCTGCACGTGCAGGACCTGTCTTCCAACTTGGCGAGCCTGCGCCGCCTGTTCGATCTACTGGAGCAGCGCGCGGGGCTCCTGCAGCTTCTCGAGATGGGCAGCCGTGCGGAAGGCGTGCAGATCTACATCGGCGGCGAGTCCGGCCTGGTGCCGCTCGACGAATGCAGCGTGGTGACGGCCCCCTACGAGGTCCAAGGAGAGGTCGTGGGCACCGTGGGTGTCATCGGACCCACGCGAATGGCCTACGAGCGCGTCATCGCCATCGTGGAGCTCACCGCGCGCCTGCTGTCCAGCGCGATGGCGCAGCGGACCAAAGCGCTCGAGTAGAGAGGGAAGGATCAGGCGGGGGCCGGCCCGCCGCCCGGCAGCGGGGCGGTCCCGTGGCGCCTGAGTCGATATGTTCGCTCGCGAACCGCTGTACCGGCACGATAGCAACCCCAGCGCCGGCATCCTTCTGGTCAATCTGGGGACCCCCGAAGCCCCGACGGCTCACGCGCTGCGTCCGTATTTGCGGCAGTTCCTGTCCGATCCCCGCGTCGTGGAGATCCCGCGCGCGATCTGGTGGCCGGTTCTGAACGGCATCGTCCTGACCACTCGGCCCCGCCAGTCCGCTGCGAAGTACGCCAAGATCTGGACCGCGGAGGGCTCCCCGCTGAAGGTGCACACGCAGCGGCAGGCACTGCTGTTGCGCGGCTACCTGGGGGAACGAACCAAGGCGCCACCGGTCGTGGACTGGGCGATGCGTTACGGCCGGCCGAGCGTAGCGGAAGGGCTGGCACATCTGCGCGAGCAGGGCTGCGACCGCGTGGTCGTGATCCCGCTCTATCCCCAGTACTCGGCCAGCGCGACCGCGAGCGCGTACGACGCGGTCTTCGGGACATTGTCCCGGATGCGCAATGTGCCGGCGCTGCGCCTGGTCAAGCAGTTCCACGACCATCCCGGGTACATCAACGCGCTGGCGCAGAGCGTCACGGAGCACTGGATGGCGAACGGACGCGCGGAGCGGCTGGTGATGAGCTTTCACGGCATCCCGCGCTTTGCGCTCGACCGCGGCGATCCCTATCACTGCCAGTGCCAGAAGACCGCTCGCCTCTTGGCAGAGTCGTTGGGGCTCGACGCGGATCGGTATTGCGTGACCTTCCAGTCTCGGTTCGGGCGCGCGCAATGGCTTAAGCCCTACACGATCGACACGTTGCGCGAGCTCGCGGGACGCAAAGTCGAGTCGGTGGACATCCTTTGCCCGGGCTTTGTCTCCGACTGCCTCGAGACGTTGGAAGAGATCGGCATCGAGAACCGGGCCGCCTTCCTGACCGCCGGCGGGCGAGAGTTCCGCTACATTGCCTGCCTGAACGAACGGGACGGCTGGATCCGGGCGCTGACCGACATCGCCTTAGAGCACCTGCACGGCTGGCTCGGCGCGGAAGCAGACGTGGCCGCGACCGAGGCCGAGGCGCGCCGGCGCCGTGCACAGGCGCTCGGGGCGCCACGCTGATCGCGGCTGGTGCCAGACGAGGGGCCGCCTGCCCCTGCGTCGCGATCTGCCTCGTCCGGGGCTTGAAACGATCCGCCGCGCCCCCATCTGCCCCGTGCGTCCGAGGAGGAAAATTCATGCAGGAACAGCAACCTAGCCTGAGCGCCCCAGAGACTACCGAAACCGCCCCAGCGACACCGGATACCGAGTCGCCGGTGGAGACTATGCCCAGCCTGCAGGAGATGCTCAAGAAGGCCGAGCTGCAAGCGCAGGAGCATTACGATGCCTGGCTGCGTGCAAAGGCCGAGGCCGACAACATCCGCAAGCGCGCCCAGGCCGACATCGCGAATGCACACAAGTACGCGGTGGAGAGCTTCGCAACCGAGCTTCTGCCGGTGCGCGACAGCTTGGAAGCCGCGCTCGCGGCCGACAACTCCACGCTCGAAGCGCTGCGCCAAGGCGTGGAACTCACTCTGAAGCAACTCAACACCGCCTTCGACCGGTTCGCGGTAAAGGAACTCAATCCCGTCGGGGAGAAGTTCGACCCGCATCGGCACCAAGCCATGACGACCGTGGAATCGGAGAAGTCGCCAAACACCGTGGTCCACGTGCTGCAAAAGGGCTACCTGTTGCACGACCGCATCCTGCGCCCGGCCTTGGTCACAGTTTCCAAGCCCGAGCAACGCTAGGCCGGCTTGAAAGCCCGTCCGCGGACCCAAATCTGAACCCCTGATCGACAATACAACTCACGGAATTCAAAGCGAGGAAGCACACATGGCAAAGATCATCGGCATCGACCTCGGGACGACCAACTCCTGCGTCGCGATCATGGAGAACGGCCAGCCCAAGGTGATCGAGAACTCGGAGGGCTCGCGCACCACCCCGTCGATCGTCGCGTACACGGAGGACGGTGAGGTCCTGGTCGGTGCGCCGGCCAAGCGCCAGGCCGTGACCAATCCGAAGAACACGCTGTACGCGGTGAAGCGCTTGATCGGCCGCCGCTACAACGATGGCGAAGTGCAGAAGGCGGTCAAACTCGTGCCCTACACCATCGTCGCCGCGCAGAACAACGACGCGTGGGTCGAGGTGCGCGGCAAGCGCATGGCTCCGCCTGAAGTATCGGCCCAGGTGCTGGTGAAGATGAAGAAGACGGCCGAGGACTATCTCGGCGAGACGGTGACCGAAGCCGTCATCACGGTGCCGGCGTACTTCAACGACTCGCAGCGCCAGGCCACCAAGGACGCCGGGCGCATCGCCGGTTTGGAGGTCAAGCGCATCATCAACGAGCCTACCGCGGCCGCGCTCGCGTTCGGCCTGGACAAGAAGGAGGGCGACCGCAAGATCGCGGTGTATGACCTGGGCGGGGGTACCTTCGATATCTCCATCATCGAGATCGCAGAGGTCGAAGGGGAGCACCAATTCGAGGTGCTGGCGACCAATGGCGATACCTTCCTGGGCGGCGAAGACTTCGATCAGCGGCTGATGGACTACATCGCCGACGAGTTCAAGAAGGAGCAGGGTGTGGATCTGCGCAAGGACATCCTGGCGCTGCAGCGTCTGAAGGAGGCCGCGGAGAAGGCGAAGATCGAGCTGTCCTCCACCCAGCAGACCGAGATCAACCTGCCTTACATCACCATGGACCAGAGCGGACCCAAGCACCTGGCGATGAAGGTCACGCGCGCCAAGTTCGAGAGCTTGGTCGAGGACCTGATCGAGAAGACGGCCGCCCCGTGCGTGACCGCGATCAAGGATTCGGGCGTCAAGCTCTCGGACATCAGCGACGTGATCCTGGTCGGCGGCATGACCCGCATGCCGAAGGTGCAGGAGAAGGTCAAGGAAATCTTCGGCAAGGAGCCGCGCAAGGACGTGAATCCGGACGAGGCCGTGGCCATCGGTGCCGCCATCCAGGGCGGCGTGCTCAAGGGCGAAGTCAAGGATGTGCTGCTGCTGGACGTGACACCTCTGTCTCTGGGCATCGAGACGCTGGGTGGAGTGATGACCAAGCTGATCCAAAAGAACACGACGATCCCGACCAAGGCGCAGCAGGTGTTCTCCACCGCCGACGACAATCAGCCCGCGGTGACCATCCACGCGCTGCAGGGCGAGCGCGAGATGGCGCGGGACAACAAGAGCCTGGGCCAATTCAACCTGGAGGGAATCCCGCCGTCGCCGCGCGGAATGCCGCAGATCGAGGTCACCTTCGACATCGACGCCAACGGGATCTTGCACGTATCGGCCAAGGACAAGGCGACCGGCAAGGAGAACAAGATCACCATCAAGGCGAGCTCCGGTTTGTCCGAAGACGAGATCCGGCGCATGGTCAAGGACGCCGAGGCGCACGCCGATGAAGACCGCCGCGCCCGCGAGCTGGTCGACGCGCGTAACCAGTGCGACAGCATGGTGCACATGGTGAACAAGGCGCTCACGGAACACGGCGACAAGATCGGGGCAGACGAGAAGTCCAAGATCGAGGCTGCACTGAAGGCCGCGGATGAGGCCATGAAGGGCAACGACAAGGACCTCATCGAGGCGAAGACGCGCGATCTCGCCCAGGTCTCCCAGAAGCTGGGCGAGAAGATGTACGCTCAGTCAGGCGCCGGTCCGCAGGCGGGTGGCGCCGCCGGCGAGAAGGGCAAGAAGAGCGAGGACGCCGACGTGGTGGACGCGGAGTTCGAGGAAGTCAAGGACAAGAAGGGATAAGCTCGCGCCCGTGACGGGAGGAGCGGTCCAGGACCGCGTGCGGCAGCGCGCAGTGCGTGAACCGGCCGAATTGCAGCGGCATCGATGACTTCGATGGCGCTCGATTCGGCCCTTCGTTTGTAAGGGAAAGCAGTCAGCCATGGCGAAGCGAGACTACTACGAGGTTCTGGGTGTGAACCGAGATGCCTCGGACGAAGAGCTCAGGAAGGCCTACCGCAAGCTCGCCATGCAGCACCATCCAGACCGCAATCCGGACAACCCCAAGGCCGAGGAAAAATTCAAGGAAGCGAAGGCCGCCTACGAAATCCTGAGCGATCCCGAGAAGCGCGCGGCCTACGACCGATTCGGCCATGCCGGCGTGGACGCGACGGCCGCCTCGGGTGCGGGCGCGGGGTTTGGCGGCTTCACCGATGCGTTCGGCGATATCTTCAGCGAGATCTTCGGCGGCGGGCGGCCGCGCTCCAACGTCTACCGGGGCGCGGACTTGCGATACAACCTGGAGATCAGCCTAGAGGACGCCGCGCGCGGCAGCGAGACCAAGATCCGCATCCCGACGCTGGAGGAGTGCGAGGTGTGTCACGGACGTGGCGCCAAGCCCGGCACAGAGCCGATCAGCTGTCAGACCTGCGGCGGTCATGGCCAAGTACGCATCCAACAGGGGTTCTTCTCCATCACCCAGACGTGCCCGCGCTGCAGCGGCACCGGCAAGGTGATCAAGGACCCCTGCGGCACTTGCCAGGGCAGCGGCCGTGTGAAGCGCCAGAAGACGCTGTCGGTAAAGATCCCGATGGGCGTCGACGAAGGCGACCGGATCCGACTCTCCGGCGAAGGGGAGGCCGGCGTCAATGGCGGCCCCGCAGGCGATCTGTACGTGGTCATCCGCATCAAGCCACATGCAGTGTTTCGCCGCGAGGAGAACGATCTTCACTGCGAGATGCCAGTCAGCTTCACGATGGCGGCGCTGGGCGGCGAGCTCGAAATCCCCACGCTGGATGGCAGTGCGAAGATCCGAGTCCCTCCCGAGACCCAGAGCGGGAAGGCGTTCCGCCTGCGCGGCAAAGGCATCAAAGGCGTGCGCAGCAGCGTGCATGGGGACCTACTGTGCCACGTGGTGGTGGAGACGCCGGTCAACCTCAGCGCGCGGCAGAAGGAGCTCCTGCAAGAGCTGGAAGAGATCAATCGACGCGAGGCCGGCAAGCACGATCCGCGCGCCAAGTCCTGGATGGAGAAAGTGAAGGAGTTCTTCCAGGCATAGCCGCGTTGGCCCGCTGAGCTAGACATGCGTGGTTCCATGCCCAGCGCATCTTGTTAGGCTAGCCTTTTCACCTCCTTCACTTCCTTCACCTCTTTCACGTCCTTTCCTTTTTCACCTCTTCACTTCTTCACCTTATTCACTGGCCCAACTGCGGCGCAGCGAAGAAGTTCCCCTGGGCCCAGTCCACGCCCAGGTCGCACAGCACCTGGGCGCAAGCGCTGTCCTCCACGCACTCGGCCACGGTCTTCAGCTCGAAACGCTGCGCGGCGACGACGATGGTCTCCACCAGCCCACGGACGCGCGCATCCGCGCCGATGCGACCGACCAGCGAACCCTCGATCCTGACGAAGCTCATCGGCAGCTCGGTCAGATACAGGAACGAAGCGTAGCCGCTGCCGAAATCGTCCAGAGCCAGGCGAAAACCCTCGGCAAGGAGCGGCTGCAGCTGGCGCTGCAGAGCGCTCACATCGACCGCGTTGCGCTCGGTGATCTCGACCACCAGCGGGTTGACGGCACCGTCGCCAATCAAACGCAGCCGATGGGCACGCTCGACCAGGGCCGCGACCTCCTCGGCATCGGACAGAAATTGCGTGGAGAGGTTGATGAACCGCGCCTGGTTAGTGCGCCCTTCGCCGGCATGCGCCAGGCGCTCCAGAGCGCACGTGGACACCGCCCGGTCCACCGCCGCCACCAAGCGGAGCTGCTCGGCGGCCGTGATGAATCGCTGCGCGGGGATCGGCGCGCTCTCCGTTCCTACGATACGCGCCAGCGCCTCCTCGCCGACCACGACACCGGTGCGCAAATCGACGATCGGTTGGAACGCGGCCGTCACGCGGCCTTCCCGGAGAGCCGTCTGGACCTGGGCCCCCTCCCAGATCATGCCCTCTTGCCGACGTCGGGCCTCACCCGCACACAGCACCTGATCGCGCCCTGACTGCTTCGCCTGATAGAGCATCGCGTCGGCGGTTGCCACCATCGCGTCCAACGCTTGGGTCTCGGCGGAATACAGCACGACCCCGATGCTTACCGTGAGCCTCACCTCCGCGTGCGGGAGCGTGAGCGGATTTGCTTTCACCAGCTTGCGCACGCGCTCACCCGCAGCGAGCGCCCCACGCGCGTCCGGATCGTGGAAGCAGAGGAGAAACTCTTCACCGCCCCAACGGGCGAGCCAGTCGCCGCCCCGCATGTTTTGCGCCAGCAACGATGCGAGGTGCGAAAGCGCGCGGTCACCCGCTTGATGGCCGTACTGATCGTTGACGAGCTTGAAGCGATCGATGTCCGCTAACGCGATGGCGAACACAGATCCGTCGCGCCGCGCTCGGCTCCACTCGACCTGCAACCGGGCCTCGGCAGCGCGACGGTTGGGCAGCCCGGTGAGGTAGTCTTCCATTGCGAGCCGCGTGAACTCGAGCTCCTGAGTCTTGCGTGCGGTGATATCGCGCTCAACCGAGACCCAGTGCGTGATGAAGCCGTCCGCTGCGCGGACGGGCACGAGGGAGAGCTCGACCCAGTAAGGCTCTCCCGACTTGCGGTAGTTCAGGATCTCCACATGCACCTGACTGCCTTTGGCGATCGCCTCGTGCAGACTGACGCGCGTGCCTTGACTCGTGGCTGGGCCTTGCAGCAAGCGCGGATTTTGGCCCAACACCTCGGCCGCGGCGTAGCCGGTCGTGCGCGTGAAGGCGCCGTTGACGTAGAGAATCCGCTGCTCGGCATCGGTGATGAGCACGATCTGATCCGAGGCTTCGATCGCGGTGGACAGCAGGCGCTGCTGCTCCGCGACTTCTCGCGCCTGAGAGCTGCTGACGACGAAGCAGTGGATGAGCCCCGCGTCGCCCTCACCCTCGCGATACGCAACGATCTCCAGACTCGACGCGGCGCCACCGGCGGCAGACACGCGGCAGCTGGCGCGCACCGTGCCGCTGGCCGCGGCCGGCGACGACAAGGCGGCCCAGCTCGGGTCGCCGAGCAGAGCACGCAGGTCGACGCCGACGAGCGTATCGGGCACCTCCGCGAATAGGGCTGCGAAGTTCGCATCGGCAGACACGATCTTGCGGTCGGCTAAGCGCGCCGTCACGCGACCGATGCGGGCCGCCTCCAGGATGCGATTCTCGTATTGACCCACCAAGGTCCGCTCGCGCCGGGCGAAGGCCAGCGAGATCTCGCGCAGGCTGGCCGCCAGCACCAGTTCGAACGCCGAGCCGGCTACTGCAAACAACCGGTCGAGACGTTCCGCAACGTCGGTCGCCGCGTTCGCGACCGCCTCCATGCATTGCGAAGCGTCGGTGAGGAATGCGGCGCGCAAACCGCCGAGCGCGCCCCAGGCGCGCCGGAGCTCCACGTCCTGGAGGCGCGCCGCGACCCGTGCGCCCTCGTCGTCATACCAACCCCAGGCGCCGGAGCTCGGTACAGGAATAGGCTCGCCGGAGACGACAGCCCGGACGACTTGGCGAAGCCACGCCTGCTGCTCCCGCAGGGCCGGCAGCAGCGGCGGAAATGCCATCTGCAAACGATCCGCGCCGTCCATCCCGCTCCTTCGTGCCGCGGCGTCGAGTCTACGCCCGCGACGTGACGAAAGACAGTCGCGCCAAGCCGATGCTCAGAGCTTACGCCAGGTCGTGCCCGCCGGCGTGTCCTCCAGCACGATCCCCTTGTCCAGCAGCTCGGCGCGGATGCGGTCCGCTCGCTTGAAGTCTTTCGCCTTCTTCGCCTCCGCGCGCTCCGCGATGCGCGCTTCGATCTCGGCGGCGGACAGCTCGCCTTGTGCCTGCATGCGTCCCTGCAGGTAGGACAGCGGGTCGCGCTGGAGCAGCCCGAGCAACCCGCCGAGCGCGATCAGCAGTCCGGCTTCCCGTGACGAGCGCGAGCGGTTCACCTGCGTGGCGAGGTCGAACAGTACCGCACAAGCTTCCGCCGTATTGAAGTCGTCGTCCATCGCCTCGCGGAACCGGCGCGCGAACGGCTCGTCCCAGTCGATCGGCGCCGGTGTCGGGGCGGTGTCGCGCAACGCCGTGTACAAGCGCGCGAGCCCCGAGCGCGCATCCTCCAAGTGCTGATCCGAGTAGTTGAGCGGACTGCGGTAGTGCGCGCGCACGATGAAAAAGCGCACCACCTCCGGATCGAACTTCGCCAGCACTTCGCGCACGGTGAAGAAGTTCCCCAGCGACTTGGACATCTTCTCGTTGTCCACGCGCACGAACCCGTTGTGCAGCCAGTAGTTGACGAAGGCATGGCCGTGCGCGCCTTCGGACTGGGCGATCTCGTTCTCGTGATGCGGAAAGATCAGGTCCTGCCCGCCACCATGGATGTCGAAATGCTCGCCCAGGAAGTGCTCGCTCATGGCCGAGCACTCGATGTGCCATCCCGGCCGCCCCCTGCCCCAGGGCGCATCCCAGGAGGGCTCCCCGGGCTTGGCGGACTTCCACAGCACGAAGTCGAGCGGGTCGCGCTTGGCGAGCTCGACCTCGACGCGTTCCCCAGCGCGCAAGTCCTCGAGCGACTTACCAGACAGCCTGCCGTAGCCGGGAAACTCGCGCACCGAGTAGTACACGTCTCCGTTGGCGGCCTGGTAGGCGAGCCCGCGTTCGAGCAGGGTCTGAATGATCCGCACCATGTCCGGGATATAGTGGGTGGCGCGCGGCTCGAAGTCCGGCACCTCCGCGCCCAATGCCGCGACATCCTCGTGCATGAAGCGGATGAAGCGCTCCGTGAGCGCTTCGATCGGCTCTCCGTTGCTGGCGGCACGGGCGATGATGTTGTCCTCGATGTCCGTGATGTTGCGCACGTAGCGCACCTCGAGGCCGCACGCACGCAGCCACCGGCAGATAACATCGAACGCCACCATGACGCGCGCATGGCCGAGGTGGCAGTAGTCGTACACCGTCATGCCGCAGACGTAGATACCGGCCCGCCCCGGGCGGATCGGCACGAAGTCCTGCTTTTGGCGCGTGAGCGAGTTGTAGACACGCAGCATGGTGTGTCAGAACCCTGGAGCCGGTGTGAGAGTGCCTGCCCGGAGCCGGGGCGAGCGCGGCTGCGTAAACGGCCCAGCGCGAAGCGTGTCCGCTCGCTTCTCGACCCACCGTGTGCGGGCTGGCACATCTGGTGCAGGGGAGCGGACCGAGACTCGTGTGGCGTGCTGCGAACAGGCTCGGGCAAGCCGAGGTCTAGGGTAGTACGGCGATGACGCGTCGCGTCGAAAACGGGTCAAGAGAAGCATGGGCTCGCGGCGCGGTTCGTATTGCCCTGCCAGCCAGCCCACCGGGCGCTGGACAGCGCCGACTCTGTTTAGTCTGAAGCCTCAGGTTATTTGCGAGCGGGCAGGCAGATCGGCACCAGGACCCCGTTGTTGTCTGCTCCCGCACCGGAGCGATTCCGCTTCAGCGACCGGGCCCAGGCGGAAGCCGGGCGCCGCAGGCGCGGAATCTCATCAGCGATTCGTTGGAATCTGCTAGGATTACAACAACCTAGCGGCGAAGATTGAAAAAAGTATAGCACAATGGTCAGGCACCGCATCCGCCCCCTTGTCGTCTCCTTTTTCCTGCTGTGCTGCGTCAGCTACCAACCTGACGCATCAGCTGCGGACGACTACCAGGAGGGCAGCAGGCTGCTCAAGGAAGGCAAGCTAGCCGAAGCGCTGGAGCATACCGAGGTCTTCATCGCCCAGCACCCGAAGGACGCGCGCGCCCGGTTTCTCAAAGGCGTGATCCTCACGGAGCAGAACAAGACCCAAGATGCGATCGCGGTATTCACCGAGCTCACTCAGGATTACCCTGAGCTGCCCGAGCCTTACAACAATCTGGCGGTGCTGTACGCGGGCCAAGGCGATTACGAAAAGGCGCGCCGGGCACTGGAGATGGCCATTCGGACGCATCCCAGTTATGCGGTCGCGCACGAGAACCTGGGCGATCTCTACGCCACGATGGCCAGCCAGGCCTACGACAAGGCGTTGCAGCTGGATACCAACAACGCCACAGCACGCAAGAAGCTCGCGCTGATCAAGGAGCTGTTCCCGACGAAGACGGCGGCGACGCTCGCCAAGGCCGAACCGGAGAAGCCCGCCGCCGAGCCAGTAAAGCCGGAGGCCGTCACTTCCGCGGCGCCCGCGCCGGCCGTCTCTACCGCGCCGCCCGTGCCACCGGCCGCTCCGCCGGCGCTCGCGCCGGCCGCTGCAGCTCCGCCGAAACCGGCGGTCGAGGTGAAGCCGGCCGCAAGCACGGCGCCGCCGGCGGAGGACCAGACGGCGGCGGTGCTGCGCATGGTGAACAGCTGGACCAAGGCCTGGTCGAGCAACGACGCGAACGCCTACCTGAGCTTCTACGCACCACAGTTCCGGACCCCCGACGGCGAACCGCGCCAGGAGTGGGAGGCGAACCGCCGTGCGCGCCTGGCGAAGCCAAAGAAAATTCACGTCATCGCCTCTTCACCCCGCGTCAGATTTACCGATAAGACCCACGCCGTCGTGACTTTCCGCCAGAACTACAGCTCGGCCACGCTCAAGGCGACCGGCACCAAGACGTTGCACCTGGTTCGCATCGGCGATCGCTGGCTGATTGAGCAGGAACTCGTAGAGAAGTGACCCGAAGGTTCGCCATACCGCATGGCGCGCGGCTGCGTGCGATGACGTTGCCGCTGTTGACCGCCGCCGTGCTGGCCGGGGATGTCTCGGCCATGGGCAGCCATCAGTCGCCGGTGGCACACGTGGGCCGCGGGCTGCAGCTGCCGGAGGCGATGCTGGTCCAAGCGCTCATCGACATCCGCAACAACCGCCTGTCCGCGGCGCTGGACCGCGTCGACGCGTTGCTGGAGATCAAACCCGACTTTCGCCTCGCTCAGCTCATCAAAGGCGACTTGCTGATGGCGCGGGCACACCCGATCAGCACGATGGGAGCGGCGCATGCGCCCGCCGATCGCATCAACGACCTGCGCGACGAAGCGCGCGCGCGGCTGGCCCGCTACGAGATGCAGCCACCGAAGGACCGGGTGCCCAAGTACCTGCTGCAGATGCAATCGGAGCAACGCTATGCCGTGGTCGTGGACACGGCGAAGTCGACCCTGTATCTGTTCGAGAACCGCGACGGCACGCCGCACTACCTGTCCGACTACTACATCACCGTGGGCAAGAACGGCACGAACAAGTCGCGCGAAGGGGACAAGAAAACCCCGCTCGGGGTCTACCGGGTGACGAGCCAGCTGCCCAAGGCACAGCTCGGCGATTTCTACGGCGGCGGCGCCTTCCCGCTCAGCTACCCCAACGAATGGGACGAGCGACAGGGCCACAACGGGCATGGCATCTGGCTACACGGCACGCCGAGCGACACTTACAGCCGGCCGCCCCGGGCGAGCGACGGCTGTGTCGTGCTCACAAACGAAGATCTGGCTGACCTCGCTCGTCATCTGCAGGTCGGGCTCACGCCCGTGATCATCGCAGAGGGCGTGGAGTGGGTCGATGCTACCGCCAACGCCGGCCTGCGCAGCGTCCTGGCGGAGCGCCTGGAACACTGGCGCCGCGACTGGGAAAGCAAGAACACGGATCGGTACCTGCAGTACTACGGGCGCGGCTTCGCGAGCAGTGGAATGAACCTCGCGCAGTGGTCGACCCAGAAGCGTCGCGTGAACGCGGCCAAGGAGTGGATCAAGGTCCGCGTATCGGAGGTCTCGATGTTCCTGTACCCTGGGCACGACGATCTGGCGGTGGTGAGCTTCACGCAGGACTACAGCAGCGACAACCTGTCCAACAGGATGAGAAAGCGCCAGTACTGGGGCCGGGATTCGGGCGGCTGGAAAATCCTGTACGAAGGCGCCGCGTGAGGCACGCGCGAGCCGTCTGACGCGCGAGCGGTAAGAAATCGGGTCTCCGCTGTAGACGCCTGTCGCGCTCGGCGCGCCGCGGCTTGCAAGACGAAGCCGCCGTCACCGACTTCATCCCGCAAACCGCCCCCCCGGCGCCCCGCCGGCAGGCAACTAGGAGACACGCCATGGTAAAACTGCACACCACACTCGGTACGATCAGCCTGGAGCTCAATGCCGAGAAAGCCCCGGTCACGGTGGAGAACTTCCTGGCCTATGTCCGCAGCGGCTTCTATGGCAACACGATCTTCCACCGCGTGATCGACGGCTTCATGGTTCAGGGCGGCGGGTTCGAGCCGGGCATGAAGCAGAAGGCCACCCGCACACCGATCAAGAGCGAGGCGGACAACGGCTTGAGCAACAAGGCCTACACCATCGCGATGGCGCGGACCCCCGACCCCCACTCCGCCTCGAGTCAGTTCTTCATCAACGTGAGCGACAACGACTTCCTCGACTTCCGGGCGCCTACGGCGCGCGAGTACGGTTACTGCGTCTTCGGCGAGGTGGTGGACGGAAAGGAGATCGTAGATCAGATCAAGAGGACCGCCACCACCTCGCGCGCAGGGCACAACGACGTCCCGGTCGAGGACATCATCGTCACCAAGGCGGAGATCGTCTAGCTCGCAAGCCGCGACAGCCGCAAGCCGGAGCCGTCGCATTGAGTTTCACGGCCTTCATCTCCGATCTGCACCTCACCCGCACGCGCCCGCGGATCAACCGCATCTTCTTCTCGTTCCTGGCCGGCGCGGCGCTGCAGGCCGACGCGCTGTACATCCTGGGCGACTTGTTCGAGTACTGGGCCGGAGACGATGACCTCGTCGATCCGCTGAACGCCCAGATCGCGGCCGCGCTGAAGGCAGTGAGCGAGGCCGGCGTGCCGGTGTACCTGATGCACGGCAATCGGGATCTGCTGTTATTCGACAGCTTCGGACGCGCTGCCGGGGTGACGTTCATCGCCGACCCAACGATGATCGACCTCTACGGCACGCGCACGCTGCTCATGCATGGGGACACGCTGTGCACGGCGGACGAACGCTATCAGGCGTCCCGGCGGCGCATGCACAGCCGCGCGTGGCAGCGCGTCTTCCTCACCCTGCCGCTGTTGATTCGGCGCGCGATGATCGAGCGCGCCCGCCGCCGGAGCGACGCACGCAAGCAGACGGAGGCCGAGGCGATCATGGACGTGACGCCGGCCGCAGTCGACCAGGCGTTGCACGCCAGCGGCTGTGAGCGGCTCATCCACGGTCATACCCATCGGCCCGCACGGCATACCCACTTGATAGCCGGGCGCAATTGCGAGCGCTGGGTCCTCTCGGCTTGGTACGATCACGGAGAATACTTGAGTGTGTCTGCCCAGGGCTGCACGCCGGTGCAGCTCGATTAGATCAGGCTGTCTTCCGGCTGCTGCTGCTGTGCGCACCGCTCACTTGTCTATGAGATCGTCCACGCTGTCCCGCCGTACCCCCGCGCTCCGCGACCACCCCGGTGGTGCGAAGCAACCGTTGGGGCAAGTGCGAGCTCGGCGGTCACGTCAAGATCACGGCGGTAGCGCAGGCGGGCCGCCGGCAGGTCACTCAGGTCGCCCCTCTGCATGAGCTCGCCCGGCGAACTCCAACCGTCCTCTTGCGACCCGCCCGCCGAAACGACGCCTGTGCGCCACGCAGGTGCGGCGGGATTCGTGCGCGGTTTGGTCGGGAATCTGCGATGCGGCTTGCGTCTCCTCGCGTTGCTTCCACTGCCCCAAGATCGCCTCGAAGTCAGCCCGGAGCAGTTGATCGCGCTGGCTGTGCTCGACCTGCTCGTCGGCTTCCTGGCCGACTTTGTCGTTGCCGGCCCGCATGCACAGTTCAATCTGTGGGGGCTTCCCGGCGCGCTGTTCCCCGTGCTGCTGCTTCTCGCGGCCGGCTTCGCGGCCGCACGTGTTACTCGGGACCCCACCCTGAGCCTCACGCTGCCCGTTGCGCTGCTCTCGATCAACCCGCCGCTGGAACTGTACAGCCTGGCGCTCTACCTCTCGGGGAATGCGCAGTGGATGGACCTCTCCAGCCGACCCCTCGACCTCTTCTACTCGTGGAGCGCTTTCGTGTGGTGGTCGGCCGCCGCGTGCGTGTGCGTATCGCGCCTGACTCGGGCAGCGCTCCCACAACGCATGCTGGCGGTCGCGACTCTCGCCCTGGTGGTGATCGCGCCGGCCGCGGTCCTGCCGCGGGGCTCCATCGGCGTGCTATGGTCGGAGACCTCCGACCGCAACGGCGAGGAACAGCCGCTGCATGCCGATGCCTTGGCGACGGAGGAAGCGTTCTATGCACAGCCAGAGATCTTGCGGCACCAGCTCGCAGGGGTGCAGCCCGGCCGTCCAGGAGAACAGAACCTCTACTTTGTCGGCGTGGCCGGGTCCGCAACAGAGGATGTGTTTCGCCATGAGCTCGACGTGGTCCGCGAGCTGTTCGAGCGGCGCTTCGGCACCGGCGGGCGTAGCATCATCCTAGTGAACAGTCCGCGCACGGCCCTGCATGAGCCAATCGCGACGGTCACGAGCCTGCAGCGCACGCTTGCCCGGATCGGCCAAGTGATGAGGCGGGACGAGGACGTGCTCTTCTTGTACCTCACCTCGCACGGCTCGCAGAACCATCGCCTTGCACTGGAGTTCTCGCCGCTGCACCTGCGCGATCTGGACGCACCTACGCTCAAGCACATGCTCGATGCCGCCGGCATCCGCTGGCGCGTCCTCGTGGTGTCCGCCTGCTACTCGGGCGGCTTCATCCAACCGCTCGAGGACGAGCAAACGCTGCTCATCACGGCAGCCGACTCCGATCACACCTCGTTCGGCTGCAGCGCCGAATCCGACTTCACCTACTTCGGGAAAGCCTACTTCGACGAAGCGCTGCGCCAGACCTATTCCTTCACCGGTGCATTTGAAGCCGCTCGCCACAGCATCGAGGCACGCGAGCAGGCGGAGGGGCTTGCACGCTCCAACCCCCAGATCTTCGTCGGCACACGCATCGGCCAGAAGCTGAAGCAGATGGAGCTCACCTGGGAAAGCGCAGCAGCGCGAGACGTAACAGGCAAACAGTAAGACCAGGCTCGGAGCTCTGGGTCTGCCCGCCCGGCTGTGCACGCACGCTCAAGGGCTCAGGCGGCAAGCCCTCGCTCGAGGTCCGCGCGGATCTCCTCCTCCGCCTCCAGGCCGACCGCAACACGCAGCATTCCTTCGCTGATCCCGGCCTGCTCTCGCGCGGCCGGCGAAAGCCGGCCATGCGTGGTGCTGGCAGGATGGGTGATCGTGGTCTTGGTGTCGCCGAGATTCGCAGTGATCGAGATCATCCGCGTCGCGTCTACCACCCGCCAGGCGACGTCGCGCCCACCGCGGACGACAAAGGACACCACGCCGCCTCCGCTGGACTGCTGACGCATCGCGAGCGCGTGCTGAGGATGCGACGGTAGACCCGGATAGTACACGCGCTCCACGCATGGATGCGTCTCCAGCCAGCGAGCCAGAGCCAACGCGTTCGCGCAATGCGCCTGCATGCGCAGCCGCAGGGTCTCCAGCCCCTTGAGAATGACCCACGCGTTGAACGGGCTCAGTGTCGGACCTGCATTGCGCAGGAACGCGGTGAGCGGCTCCCGGATCAGGTCACTGCGGCCGAGCACTGCACCGCCGAGCACGCGACCTTGTCCATCCAGATACTTGGTTGCGGAGTGAATCACGACGTCCGCGCCCATCTCGATGGGGCGCTGCAGGGCAGGGGTGCAGAAGCAGTTGTCCACGACCAGCAGTGCGCCCGCGCGGTGTGCGAGCGCTGCCAGGGCGCGGATGTCCGAAATCTCGGTCAGCGGATTGGACGGGGTCTCCAGGAACAACAATCGAGTGTTCGGTCGCAGCGCCGATTCCCACTCGCCGACCTCGGTGGGCGACACGAAGGTGGTGGCAACTCCGAAGCGCGACAGCCAGTTGTTGAACAGCTGCACGGTCGCGCCGAACAAGCTGCGAGAGGCCACGATGTGCTCGCCGCTGCGCGTAAACGACATCACGCAGGCGAGAATCGCCGACATGCCGGAAGCGGTGGCAATGCAGCACTGCGCGCCTTCCAACGCCGCGAGCCGCTCCTGCAGCATGTCGACTGTGGGGTTGGTATAGCGCGAGTAAACGTTGCCGGCTTCCTCGCCGGCGAAGCGGGCGGCGGCTTGCGCCGCGTTCTCGAACACGAAGCTCGAGGTCAGGTACAACGCCTCGGAATGCTCATTGAACTGGCTGCGGTGAATCCCGGCACGGATCGCCAGGGTGTCGAACTCGGTCATAGGTCGATGCTCGTCTCGTGGGCGGCGCGGTCTGCGTGCGCCGGAGTCGCTCTCAAGTTCGGCGCCCGCCGGACGTAACGTCAGGAACGGGCGGCCTCCGCTGCGTCTGCCCAGGCCGGGCGGCCGCAAAAAAAAAGCCCGTCCAGCCTTGGCTGCGACGGGTTTGCCCGCGCTTTAGCTGGATTTATAACGCGCCCGCAAGCTGTCGATCAAATCGGCGCGGATAGGACGCTACTGCGGTTCGGCATCTTTGTCAACGTCGCCGAGCCGCGCCCGTCGTATGCCCGGCCAGCGCAGGTCCACTGGCTTGGTTCTTGCTGACTTGCCCACGGATTAGCCCCGCCCAAGCCCATGGAAGCCATTGCCTCGCCGACGCAAGACGCCGAGAAGCACTCGGCTCCGCCAAACGGAAAAGTCGGCAAGTACGAAGTCCTGCGCCGGCTCGGCAGCGGCACCACCAGCAGCGTGTACCTGGCGCGCGACCCCGCCACTGCACGCGACGTTGCGGTCAAGCTCTTCTCCATCGACCACGGCGCGGACCACGAGCAGGCCACGTTGATCCGCAAGTTCTTCCTCACCGAGGTGTTGCTGGCCCAGAAGCTGCGCCATCCCAATATCGTGCAGATCTACGACGCCGCAGTGGACGACACCAGCGCCTATATCGCCATGGAATATGTCCCGGGCTCGACGCTGGATAAGTACTGCCAGCCGGGCAGTCTGCTCGACTTCAAGCGCGTGGCCGAGATCCTCCAGATCGTATGCGGGGCACTGGACTACGCGCAGCAGCACGGGGTCATCCATCGTGATATCAAGCCGGACAACATCCTGCTGTCGGAGAATCTGGAGCCGAAAATCTCCGACTTCGGCTCGGCGCTCAATCTGGAGAACATGCGCGTGTCGCAGGTGAAGGGGGTGGGCTCACCCGCCTACATGTCGCCCGAGCAGATCGAGGGGCAATCGCTTACCTCGCGCAGCGATATGTTCTCGCTCGGCATGGTGCTGTACAAGATGCTGACCGGGACTCTGCCCTTTACGGCCTCGACTCCTTACGGCATCGTCGAGCAGATCCTGCGCACGCAGCCGCAGGCGCCCAGCGTGCGACGTCCAGGTGTGCCGGATGCGCTGGACGCCATCTTCGCGCGCGCGACGGCGAAGAACCCCGACCAGCGCTTCGGCTCCTGGCGCGAATTCGCCGAAGCGCTCGCGCCGTTCTCTGGGCGCACGCTGGCCAGCGCCGAGCTGACCACGAATGCGGACAAGCTGCAGGCGCTCAAGGGGCTCAGCTTCTTCACCGGCTTCGAGGACGACGACCTGCAGGAAGTGCTGCGCTTCAGCACTTGGCAGCGGCATCCAGCGGACACCGTGCTGATCGCCGAGCAGCAAGCAAACCATGGCTTCTTCGTGCTGGTGCGCGGCCAGGCGCGCGTGGTCAAGAACGGGACGCTGCTGCGGCTGGTGGAGCCGGGCCAATGCCTGGGTGAGACCGCGTTCTTATCGCGCAACCGGGTGAAGAGCGCGATCACCATCTCAGCCGTGACCGAGCTCACGGTCGCGAGAATCGACCCGATCCAGCTCGCTCGCTCCTCCGACAAGTGCGTGCGCCGCTTCAGCGACGCCTTCCTCGCAGCGATTGCCGATCGCTTGATCGCCTCCGACACGCGCCTCTCCGAGCTGCTGGTCGAGCGCAGCATCACGCTGTTTTGACGCCGGCGCCGCAGGCAGCGCACCGCTCCGATGAGGCAACCGGTCGGCAACGCCGAGCACCCCGCCACCGCCCAGCCGGGCGGGCAAGATCTGCCGGCGTTGATCGCCCGCGCGACTTGCGCTCTGGACCGCCACTGCCGGGCGGCCCGTCAGGAGTTGAACCAGACGCGCCAGCTGCTGGCCGAGGCCTCCCGCATGTTGCTCGATGCCTTCCGCGCGGCAAATGCCGAGCTGACGGCGATGAGAGATGCGGCGGGCGGCGACGCTCCGGCAGGCGCTGCGCAACATCCGGCGTCGGGCGTGTCGCGACGCCTGTTCGCCGCTTCCCAGCACCTGCAATTCCCCGACCTCGTGGGTCAACTCCTGGCGACCACCGAGGGGCGCGTCGACGCACTGCTGCAGATGTCCGAGAAGCTGCAGGCGCTGGTGCGCGCGTCCGCAACCGCGGCAGCCCCCGCGTCCCCCGACGCGGACCTCGAACAACGCAAGCATGCGCTGCACGTCACGCTGCTGGCGCTGGAATCCTCCGGCGTGGACAGCGCCGTGGGTCAGTCGGATATGCAGGCCGGCGAGGTCAACTTGTTCGGACTGCGGCCGGGAGTCGCGCCGCCCGCGGAGAATTGATGAGGATCGAGAGGTCACCATGAGCAAGCAGGTTCTGACCGTAGATGATTCGGCCGCTATCCGCGAGATGCTGGCCTACGTGCTGAAGTCCGCCGGACATGGCGTGGTCGAGGCCGAGGACGGCATGGACGGGCTGCAGAAGGCGCTCGCGAAGCAATTCGACCTCGTCATCACCGACCAGAGCATGCCCAAGATGGACGGGATCACGTTGGTGAAGGCGTTGCGCGCGCTGCCGCAGTACAAGAGCACGCCCATCCTGTTGCTCACCACGGAGAGCGCCGATGCGATGAAGGACGAGGGACGCTCCGCAGGCGCAACGGGATGGCTGGTCAAGCCTTTCGATCCGAACAAGCTGCTCGAAGTGGTGGAGAAGGTCACGCGCTGACTCCTGCGCGCCACGCCGAGCACGCCGCCGCCCCACGAGCGCAATCGAAAGTGACCGTCGATCTGGCTAAGTTCCTGCCGATGTTCCTGCAGGAGGCGCAAGAGCATCTCGCGGACATGGAGGAGAACCTGCTGGCACTCGACCCGGCGGCTCCGGATCCGGAGGCGCTGCAATCGATCTTCCGTGCCGTCCACTCGATCAAAGGCAGCAGCACCATCTTCGGCGCCACCCGGCTGGCAGAGGTGATGCATCGGGTGGAGACCATCCTCGAGCGCATCCGCAGGGAGCAGGTCGAGCCGACGCCGGAACTGGTGTCCGTACTGCTGCAGGCCTGTGACGGCGTGCGTGAAGAACTCCGCCGCTTCCGCGACAGCGGGCAGACGGACCCCGGCGCGCTCGCACAGGTGCACGAACAGCTCAGTCGCCTGGCGCAGACCGACCGCGATCACGCGATGGGCGGAGAAGGCGTCGCGCACGCCGGGAAGCCGGGTCGCAGTCAACGCTTCCAAGTCGAGCTGAGGCTGCCCGCCGGGCAGGACATCACCGCGCTGCCGCTCGCGACCCTCTACGCGGAGCTGGGTGCGCTGGGACGCGTCGAAGACCTGCACGCCGGAAGCGCAGCGAACGAACCGGCGCTGTCTCTGTTCCTGCTCACGACCGCGCCCGAGGAGGCGGTGCGCACCCGGCTCTCCGCGCTGCTGGGAGGCGAGAACGTGCGCGTGCAGCACCTGCCTGCGCCGCGCAAGGACCCCGTTACGACTCCTTCCAAGGCCCCGCGCGAGCCACCGAGCGCGGGTCCGGAGCGCACGGCCTATGGGCTGTTCTGGGAGCAGAGCGGCGCACAGCGTAGCAATGCAGCGGAGATCACGCACATCGGTCGCCGCAGCCGCGACCGGGAGTCAAGCGGATGGAACCGGGGGCGGCGCGCAACCGATCGCGTGTCCCTGGACCGCTCATCGATCCGAGTCGATACCGACAAGGTCGACCGACTGCTGAACCTCGTCGGCGAGCTGGTGATCGCCCATTCGATGCTGACCGAGGCCGCTGTGCGCAGCGGCGCCGGACGCAGCGCCCAGCTGCGCGAGAGCGTGGCCCACGTCGGGCGCCAGACGCGCGAGCTGCAGGACGCGGTGATGAGCGTACGCCTGCTCCCGATCGATTCCCTGTTCTCGCGCATGCCGCGGCTGGTCCACGATCTGGCCCAGCGCTTGGGGAAGGACGTGGAGCTGCTCACCGTGGGCGGTGAGACCGAGCTGGACAAGGAGATGATCGAGAAGCTGGCCGATCCGCTCACGCATCTGATGCGCAACAGCCTGGATCACGGCATCGAGCTGCCCGACGTGCGCGAGGCGGCGGGCAAATCGCGGCGCGGCAGCATCGAACTCGCCGCGACGCACGATAGCGGGAGCATCGTGGTCGAGCTGCGCGACGATGGCGCCGGCTTCGACCGCGAGCGGATCCTGCGCCGCGCCCAGGAATGCGGCCTGCCGGTTTCGCCCGGCATGCCCGACGAGGAGGTGTGGCCGCTCGTGTTCACGCCCGGCTTCAGCACCGCCGAGCAGGTGAGCGACGTATCCGGGCGGGGCGTGGGCATGGACGTGGTCAAGCGCAACATCGACTCGCTCGGGGGCCGCATCGACATCCGCTCGGGCCGGGGCGCGGGAACCACCATCCAGATCCGCTTGCCCCTCACGCTCGCCATCATGGAGGGCATGAGCGTGGCGGTGGGCGACGAGACCTTCATCATTCCGCTGGCATTCATCTCGGAGGCGTTCCTGCCTCGCGCCGAGCAGATCAAGTCGGTCACGGTCGGGCCGCGGGTGGTGCAGCTGCGCGAGGAGTACATCCCGCTGCTCACGCTGGAGCAGTTGATCGGCGTCCGCGGCCGCAGCTCCTGCCCGGGAGACGCGATCGCAATCGTGCTCCAGGCGGAGGGACGCAGCGCGGCCGTTGCGGTGGACCGACTCCTGGGCCAGCAGCAGGTGGTGATCAAGAGCCTGGAGCAGAACTACCGGCGCGTTCCAGGAATCGGCGGGGCCACCGTCCTGGGCAACGGACGCGTGGCATTGATTCTGGATGTTCACGCCCTGCTGCGCCTGGGCCTGTCCACGATGGCGTCTGCGCAGCTCTCCACAGCCGAAGCACAGCCGGCCTGACCCGGCACGCACCGGAAGACGATGCCCAACCTCGATCTCAACCACGCCCGAACCGGTGCCGCTGCGCCGAGCGCACGGCGGGAGTTTCTCGCCTTCCGCCTAGGCGACCAAGATTACGCCATCGACATTCTGAAGGTGCAAGAGATCCGCGTGTTCGACGCAGTGACCAAGCTGCCAGGGGCACCCGACTACATCAAAGGTGTCATCAATTTGCGCGGAATCATCACGCCGGTGCTCGACCTGCGCGTGAAGTTCGCTTTCGAGCGCGCCGAGTATGGCCCCTTCACGGTGCTCATCGTGCTGCGCGTGCGCGAGCGCCTGGTGGCGGCGGTGGTCGACGCAGTCGCCGATGTCGTTGCGCTCGCCGACGATCAGATCCAGCCGGCGCCCGAGTTCGCCTCCGCCGTTAACATCGAATACGTCATCGGGCTCGCGAACCGCAGCGACCGGATGCTGATCCTGCTCGACATCGAACGGCTGATCTCGAGTCCCGAGCTCGGCCTGTGCGACTCGGAGGCCGGCCAGGAGAGTGCGCCCCCGTCTTCCGGTGCAACGTCCTGATGGCGCTCCTGCACAAGCATCGGTGGCCGATCACGCGGAACCCGGCCGGGCCGCGGAAGCGGCCCATCCGCGTGGCGAGTCCGCGCCGCGGCCTTTGAGGTGCGTATGCAGAGTCTCCCGGGACTGGACGTGACCACGCCGTCGATCTACTTCGACGCGCGGCTGAACACGGAAGTCGCCAAGATCTTTCCCGGCCAGTACTTCGTGACCGATCGCGACATCGTGCTGCTCACCGTGCTCGGCTCGTGCGTAGCGGCTTGCATACGCGACGCAACCGCCGGGATCGCCGGCATGAACCACTTTCTGCTGCCGGAGTCTGCCGGCGACCTCGGGCCGGCGAGCCGCTCGGCACGCTACGGCACCCATGCCATGGAAGTGCTCATCAATCAGCTCATCCAGCAGGGCGCGCGCAAGCAGAGCATGGAAGCGAAGGTGTTCGGCGGGGGCAACATGCTGCCGGACTTACGCCTCTCCGCCATCGGGGAGAGCAACGCCCGCTTCATCGTCGACTACCTGAGCAAGGAAGGCATCCGCGTGGCGGCGAGCGACCTGCTGGACCAGTGCGCGCGCAAGATCTATTTCTTTCCTGCCACCGGACGCGTCCTGGTGAAGAAGCTGCGCCAGCTGCAGAACGACACCGTGCTCGCGCGCGAACAGGATTACCGCCAGCAGCTGAACCGCACCGAGGTGAGCGGCGGGGTGGAGCTGTTCCGATGACCATTCGCGTGCTGGTGGTCGACGACTCGCGCCTGGTCCGGGAGATCCTGCTGCAGATCATCGACAGCTGCCCCGACATGCGCGTGGTGGGGGTCGCGGAAGACGCATATCAAGCGCGAGCGATGATCGCCCAGCTCGAGCCCGACGTGCTCACCCTGGACGTCGAGATGCCGGGTATGTCGGGGCTGGACTTTCTCGAGAAGCTCATGCGCGCCCGGCCCATGCCGGTGATCATGATCTCCGCCCACACGGAGCAGGGCTCGGAAGCGACCCTGCGCGCACTCGAGCTGGGAGCGGTGGACTTCGTCGCCAAACCGCGGCTCAACGAGCTGATCGGCGCGGACTATCGCGGCCTGGTGGCGGACAAGATCCGGGTCGCCTACACCGCTCGAGTGCGGCCGGGGGAGCCGCCGGCGGGGCGCGCTCTCGCCGGCGCTCGTGCGTCCGCCGCGCCAGTCATGGATCGGTGCAATGTCGTGATCGTGGTGGGCGCGTCCACCGGTGGCACGGAGGCTGTGCGTGCCCTGCTCACTCCGCTGCCGCCGGACGCGCCCGCAGTGTTGGTCGCACAGCACATGCCGGAGCGCTACACCCGGCTGTTCGCCGAGCGTCTGAACGGCTTGTGCCAGATCCGCGTGAGCGAAGCCGTGCACGACGAGCCGATCCTTCCGGGACACGCCTACATCGCTCCCGGGGGGCAGCACATGCGCGTGCGGCGCGGCGGCGGGGAAGGCCGCTACGCGGTCGCGCTGTCGCGAGATGAGCCGGTGAACATGCATCGGCCATCGGTCGACGTGCTGTTCGAGTCGGCCGCTCGGGTCCTGGGGCAGCGCGCGATCGGCGTGATCCTCACCGGCATGGGCAAGGACGGCGCGGCGGGGATGGCAAGGCTCAAGCAGGCGGGCGCGTACACGCTCGCCCAGGACGAGGCGAGCTGCGTGGTGTTCGGCATGCCGCGCGAAGCGATCGCGCTGGGAGCGGCGGCCGAGGTGGTCGCGCTGTCCGCTCTATCGAGGCGTGTGCTGCTGGCAGCGCGATCGCGCACCGCTGGCGCGTCCGAGCCGGCGCAATGAGCATGCCCCATGCCAAGCGCATCGCTTACGCAGAGATGATTCCAGAGGTGCTCCATGGTTAAGAGACCGGCCCTGCTGTCCATCGGCGCGAAGTTCGCGCTCATCGCGAGCGCGTTGGTGCTCGTGTCCTTCGGCCTGCTGTGGCTTCTGATGAGCATGACCATGACGCGGTATCTCGACCAGGAAGCGCTCAACGACCTCACCAGCTACAACCAACACGTGCAGGACCTGGTGCGGGTCTTCGACGGAACGCTGGACGGCGACATCGCCCGTCTGTCCAAGCTGTTCGCCGCCTATTTCCCGGAGCGCATCCAGGCGGAGCGCTCGCAGACCATGCGCATCGGAGGCTTCGACACCCCGGTGCTCAGCACTGCGGGCGAGCACTTGAACCTGAACTTCTCGCGCGTGGACGCGTTCACCACGCGCTCGGGCGCGACGGCGACCATCTTTGCGCGCAGCGGGCGCGACTTCATCCGCATCTCGACGTCTTTGAAGACCGAGGCGGGCCAGCGTGCCGTGGGCACGGCGCTCGATCGCGAGCATCCCGGCTACCGGCGCCTGCTGGATGGGTTGAGCTATCGCGGACCGGCGGTGCTCTTCGGCCGCCAGTACATGACCGAATACGAGCCGATCCGCGATGCGCAGGGCCAGGTGATCGGGGCGTTGTACGTGGGGCTCGACATCACCGACGACCTCGACGTGCTCAAGCAGAAGATCCGCTCGATCCGGCTGCGCAAGAGCGGGTTCATCTACGCGCTCGATGCCAGGGCCGGCCCCGGATTCGGCACCGCCGTCATCCACCCCTCCCGGCAGGGAGCCAATCTGCTCGGGGACAAGGACACGAGCGGGCGCGAGATCGTCCGCGAGATGCTGGACAAGAAGCAAGTGACGCTGCGCTATGTGCGGCCTGCCACGCAGTCGCGTTGGGGGTCCGACGAATTGATCGCCGTGTGCTCGTACTTTCCGCGCTGGCAGTGGCTGATCGTGAGCGAGACGCCGGCCAAGGAGGTGTTCGAAGTCGGCGACGTCCTGCGCGCGCAATTGCTGATCGCGGCGGTGATCATCGCCGTGCTGCTCTCTGGCTTGCTGTATCTTGCGCTCCGCCGCACCATCGCGCGCCGCTTGAGCCAAGCGGTGAGCTATGCGAAGCGCGTGGCTTCCGGGGATCTGTCGGCACGCATCCGCACCGACCATCAGGACGAAACCGGGCAGCTTCTGAACTCCCTAGACGACATGGCGGAAAGCCTTTCCAACATCGTCGCGGGCGTGCGCGTGGCCGCGGACTCGATTCACGAGACGTCCAAACAAATCCGCGCCGGCAACACCGACCTGTCGCAGCGCACTGAAGAGCAGGCGTCGAGCCTGGAGCAGACCGCCGCCAGCATGGAGCAGCTCACCGGCACGGTGCGGCAAACCAGCGAGAACGCCAGGCAGGCCAACGAGCTCGCTCAGAAGGCGTCGCAGGTCGCCATCCGGGGCGGGCAAATCGTGGGCGACGTCGTGGACACGATGCGGCAGATCCAGGTGGCCTCCAGCAAGATCGCCGAGATCGTTACGGTCATCGACACCATCGCGTTCCAGACCAACATCCTGGCGCTCAATGCCGCGGTGGAGGCAGCGCGTGCCGGCGAGCAGGGACGCGGCTTTGCCGTGGTCGCGGGCGAAGTGCGCAGCCTCGCCCAGCGCAGCGCCGACTCGGCCAAGGAGATCAAGGATCTCATCTACACCTCGGCGGACCGGGTGGAAGCCGGCGCTAAGCTGGTGAGCCAGGCAGGAGCGACGATGGGCGAGATCGTCACGTCGGTGAAGCACGTCAGCGACCTGATGGCCGGAATCGCCGAGGCCTCATCCCAGCAAAGCTCCGGGCTGCAAGAGGTCAACCAGACCATCACCGTCATGGAGCAGGTCACACAGCAGAACGCGGCATTGGTCGAGGAGGCGACCGCCTCGGCGGAACGGCTGCGGCGTCTCGCGGAGAACCTGGTGACCGCAGTCAGCGTGTTCAAGGTGCCGCAAGCTGCGCGCGCCGCGCCCCGAGGCACCACGCCGGACCTGGCTACGCCCGCCGGTCCGCGCCCCCAGCGCAGCCCTGGTCTGCCGGGTTCCGAAATCCAGATGGCCGCGGCCAGCGACGGGGAATGGGAAGAGTTCTGAGCGGCGACCAGCTCAGCCGCGGTCGGTAGGAGCGACGCTAGCGATCCCCTGCCCGGGACCGCGCGCGCCTGTACTCGGTCCAGGGGCCCAGCGTCTTGCGGAGCAAGATCTCGTCATGGCCGGCGACGAGAAAGTCCTTGAGCGCGCCCACCACCTCGTAGCCGAGTTGCGCATAAAAGCGCCGGGCGGGATGGTTGAAGGAGGACACGCACAGGAAGAGGTTCGGGCTGTGCTCGAACACCCTGCGCTCCGCGAAGCGGATCAGCTCACGTCCGACCCCGTGGCCGCGCGAATCGGGACGCACGCAGATCACCTGGATATAGCCCGGCAACGGGCCGGTGAGGTCGAGCACGATCAACCCCTGGAGGGCGCCGGCGTCCTCCGCCACCCACGCCTCCTTGGTTGGGATCGCAAGCAGCCTGAGCGCGGAGTCGACGCCGCGCCCGAGCGTAATCCACGGCTCGGAGGCCGCCATCCATCTCGCGCATTCGGCGGCTTCCTGCTCGCCCCCCAATCTGCGCACCTCGAGCGTCATATCCTGCCCTGCCCCGTCCGGACATCCACCCAAGTCCACGTGTCCAGCGAGCGGCCGAAGGAATGTGTTGCCACGACCAGATCGTCTCAGGCTCGGGTGTCGACTCAATCCACCGTGACGAGGTTCAGATCGAGCTGAGTGTTGGCAAGGCTGCTGCGGCGCGACAGCGCGGCATCGTTGCGCTCGGCCTCCACACCCGCGAGGTACTCCGGGGTGACATCGCCGGTGATGTAGATTCCGCTGAAGCAGGAGGTCTCGAAGCTGCGCACCCAGGGGTTCACCGACCGGCAATCTTCGATCAGGGCGTCGAGGTCCTGGTAGATCAGCCGGTCGCAGCCGATCTCGCGCGCGACCTCATCGGCGCTGCGCCCGTTCGCGATCAGCTCCTTCGACGTGGGCATGTCGATGCCATAGACGTTGGGGAAGCGCACGGGCGGCGACGCGGACGCGAAGAAGACCTTGCGCGCTCCGGCCTCGCGGGCCATCTGTACGATCTCGCGGCTGGTGGTGCCGCGCACGATCGAATCGTCCACCAGCAGTACGTTCTTGCCCCTGAATTCCATGCCGATGGCGTTGAGCTTCTGCCGCACAGAACGCGTGCGCGTGCCCTGACCGGGCATGATGAAGGTGCGGCCGATGTAACGGTTCTTGATGAAGCCTTCGCGGTAGGCGAGCCCGAGGTGCTTGGCAAGCTCCATGGCGGCCGGCCGGCTGGAGTCGGGGATCGGGATCACCGCGTCGATCCCGAGGTCCGGATGGTCCCGCGCGATCTTCTGCGCCAAGCTGACGCCCATGCGCAGCCGCGTCTCGTACACGGAAATCCCGTCGATCACGGAGTCGGGCCGCGCCAGATACACGTATTCGAAGATGCACGGGTTGAGCGAGGCGTTGGGCGCACACTGCCGGCTGTACAGGCGCCCGTCCTCGCCGACCAACACGGCCTCGCCGGGGCCGACATCGCGCAGCAACTGATACCCCAGCGTATCGAGCGCGACGCTCTCGGAAGCCACCAGATACTCGATCCCGGACTCGCTCTGACGATGACCCACGACCAGCGGACGGATCCCGAACGGGTCGCGAAAGGCGAGCAAGCCGTATCCGGCGATGCTGGCGACCACCGCATAGGCACCGCGGCAGCGGCGGTAGACGCCGGATACGGCGGCGAAGATCGTGTCGGCGTCCAGCTCGTACCCGCGGGCGAAGTATTGGAGCTCATGGGCCAGCACGTTGAGCAGCACCTCGGAATCGGAGCTGGTGTTCACATGCCTGAGGTCCTGCCGGAACAGCTCGGCCTTGAGCTGCTCGGAGTTGGTGAGATTGCCGTTGTGGCCGAGCACGATGCCGAACGGAGAATTGACGTAGAAGGGCTGGGACTCCGCCGGGTTCTGCGCCGAGCCCGCGGTGGGGTAGCGGCAGTGGGCGATGCCCATGGTCCCCGCCAGGTTACGCATGTCCCGCGTGCGGAACACGTCGCGCACCATGCCGCTGCCCTTGTGCATGTGGAAGGTGCTGCCTTCGGCCGTGACGATGCCGGCGGCATCCTGCCCGCGATGCTGCAGCACGAGCAGGCCGTCGTACAAGAGTTGGTTCACGGGAGACCTGGCGACGACGCCGATGATTCCACACATTGCCCGGTACTCCGTTAGGTTACGTCTTCGCCCACAACCGCAGGCGCTGCGGCCCGCGAGACCGCGCTAGTATAGTGGAAGCGAATCCCGTCAACCCGCGCTCCCCTCGGCTGTCTCCTCGAAGTGGATGCGCTGCGCGAGCGCGGCGGGCAGGAACACCCGCACGTTCTTCGCCAACGCTTCCAGCGGCGGGCTGAATACAGCGTTGCGCCAGGTCGGCTCATGGGGCAGCGGGGTCATGCCGGCAACCAGCACCAGAGCCACCAGAATCACGAGCGCCCGCGCGGTCCCGAACAGCAGGCCCAGAAACCGGTCCCACGGCGAGAGGCCGGCCCTTCTGATGAGTTGCGTGAGGGCGAGCGTGGCGAGCGCGAACAGCAGCAGGCTGCCGAGCATCAGGGCGACGAAGGCGAGAAACAAGCGCAACCACGAGTACGTCACGATGGCGGGAAGCGACACTGCTACGGTGGGTGCGAAGTGCAGCGAAATCAAGAAGGCGCAGCTCCAAGAGGCGATGGACATGACCTCGCGCACCGCACCGCGAAACAGTCCGGCCAGCACCGACAGGCCGAGGATCCCGAGAACCGCGTAGTCGAAGCCAGTCACGGACTGTGATCGAGCGGTCGCCGCCGCACTCGCGCGAGCCTCATTCGCCCTTGCGCACGATCCTTCATTCGCCCTTGCGCACGATCTTGGCGTCGTTGCCCGGCAGCAGCTTTGCCGCCTTCAGCTGTTCCTTCGCCTTCTCCGCCGCCTGCATGCTGGGAAACGGCCCCGCACGCACGCGCACGCGCAGGCCATGCGGCGTCTTGACCGATTCGCTATAGGCCGCGACCTTCTCGGCCTTGACCTTGGCGAGAACGTCCTTCGCACGCGCGCGATCCGCGAAGGCGCCCAATCGGATCACGTACTCCTCGCGTGGAGCGACGCTTTGCTCCGCGGCGTGGGTGTCAACGGATTGGTCTGCAGCGCGCGACACCGTCTGCGCCTCAGGAGCCGCGGCCGGAGGTGCAGATTGGGGCACGGGCTGCGGAGGCGGATTTACTGGTGTGCCGGCTTGAGTCGCGGCGCTGGTTGGCGGCGCTGGCGTCACGGGCGTCGTGGTGGCCGCATCGGGTGCGGGCGCAGCGGGCTGCGCTGCGCCAGGCACCGGTAGAGCGGAGGGCGCAGGAGCTTGAGTCTGCGCCGGGACCGGCGGAATGCGGATATCGATGTCCTGTTTCTGCTGCCGTGGTCCGCGGTCGAGAAGCATGGGAACGAGCACGACCACCAGCAGGACCAGGCCGATCGCGCCCACCAATCGTCGGCGCGCGCGCTTTCTCAATTGCAGCTCTTCATCGGAGACGGAGGTCTTGGCCATGTTGGCAAAGGCGGACTCAGGCGGCGGCCTGAATGCTTCGTAGCGCATCGGTAACGGTATAGAAGGATCCGAACACAACGATTCTAGCATCCATGTCCGCTCGCTCTCTCGCCCTTTCCAGCGCTTGCCGCACGTTCGCGGCCGCGTGCACAGGTGCACGCACCGCCGCCGCCGCGAATGCCTGTTGCAGTCGCGCGAGGTCGGCTCCGCGCGGTGAGCCGAGCGGTGCGATGTGCCACTCGTCTACGTGCGGCGAGGTGAGCGCAATCACCCCTTCGATGTCCTTATCCCGGAGCATGCCGAACACGGCCAGCGTGCGGCCGCGACGCGGCAGATGCGCAAGGTTTTCCGCCAGACGCAATGCGGCGTGCGGGTTGTGCGCGACGTCGAGAATGATCGAGGGGCTTCCGGGAAGGATCTGAAAGCGCCCGCGCAGCTCCACCTGCACCAATCCGCGGCGGATGGCGCCCATGTCCACGGGCAACCGGCGCTTCACGCTGTCGAGCGCCGCCAGCGCCGCGGCCGCGTTGGCGAGCTGATATGCCCCGCGCAGTCCGGGCAGTGGCAATCCGCCACGCCGGCCGAGCCAGTCCCAGAACTGCCATTGCGTCTCGCTCGCCGTGTAGCCGAAGTCGCGATCGATGAGATACAGCTCTGCCCCGATGCGATCGGCATGCGCCAGCAGGCTCTGCGGCGGATCGGGCTCGGCGACCACGGCAGGGCGCTGCGCGCGGAAGATGCCGGCCTTCTCCAGGCCGATGTGCTCCCGCGTGGGGCCCAGATATTCGATGTGGTCGATGCCCACGCTTGTGATCACTGCGCAGTCGGGTTCGAACGCGTTCACCGCATCCAGGCGCCCGCCCAGTCCCACCTCGAGCAGCGCCACGTCCAGCGCCGCACCCGCAAACAGGTCCATGGCGGCCAAGGTGCCGAACTCGAAGTAGGTGAGCGAGGTATCGCCCCGAGCGCTCTCCACGCGGCGAAATGCACCGACCAGAGCCTCGTCGGTGGCGTCGGCTCCGTCGATGCGCACGCGCTCGTTGTAGCGCAGCAGATGCGGGGAGGTGTAGCAGCCAACGCGGTAGCCGGCGGCACGCAGGCAGCTTTCCAGCATCGCGCACGTGGACCCCTTGCCGTTGGTGCCTCCTATCGTGATCACCGGGTAGGAAGGCTCCAAGCCGAGGCGGTCGCGGACAGCCGCGACACGCTCGAGCCCAAGCTCGATCTGGGTCGGGTGTCCCTGCTCGAGATACTCGAGCCAAGCCGAAAGATCGGAGTCGGGGGTAGGCGCTGGCATGTCAGCACGGCGGTCGGCGTCGGCGTGACGCCCTGCGCTGCCGGGGAGAGATGACGAGCCCGTCACGCTGGCCCGTTGCGCTCCGCCGTCGACTCCACGCTGCTTCCCTTATAGGGCCGGCGCACGCATGAGCAGCGTGATCACACTCGCGAGCCGATCGCGCATCTCGCGACGATCCACGATCATGTCGATCGCCCCATGCTCGAGCAGGAACTCGGCGCGCTGGAAGCCTTCCGGGAGCGTCTGCTTGACCGTCTGCTCGATGACCCGCGGGCCCGCGAACCCGATGAGCGCGCCCGGCTCGGCGATGACGACGTCGCCGATCATGGCGAAGCTGGCCGACACCCCGCCCATCGTCGGATCGGTGAGCACGGAGATGAACGGCAGGTGCTCGGCGCCCAGCTGCGTCAGTGCCGCAGTCACCTTAGCCATCTGCATCAGCGACATCAGCCCTTCTTGCATGCGGGCACCGCCGCTCGCCGAGAAGCAGATGAAGGGCAGCTTCTGCTCGATTGCGGACTGCACACCGCGGACGAATCGCTCGCCCACCACCGAACCCATGGAGCCGCCCATGAACCGGAACTCGAAGGCAGCCACAGCCACCGGGATCGTCTTGATCGCCCCCTGCATGACCACCAGAGCGTCGGTCTCCCCGGTCTCCTGCGTGTCCGCCTCCAGGCGCTCCGGGTAGCGCTTGCTGTCGACGAACTTGAGGAAATCCACCGGCACGACCTCGGAGCCGATCTCGTACCGACCCTCGGAGTCGAGCGTCATGTCGAGGCGCTCCCGGGCGGTCGCGCGGTTGTGGTGCGAGCATTTGGGACAGACGTTGAGCGATTTCTCGAGATCGGCGCGGTAGAGCACCGCCTCGCAGACATCGCACTTGATCCACAACCCCTCCGGCACGGCCTTCTTCGCCGCGCCCGGGCTGCGCTTGATCTTGGGCGGAAGCAGCTTCTGCAACCAGCTCATCTAAGCTCCGGTTGTGTGAGCGCCGAAGCGCGGGTGAGGTGAAAGCAAACCCGTATGCACCTTCACGCTACGGCCGGCGGCGCGTCCAGCGCCTGGCGAAAGCCGGCCACCAGCGCCCTGACGTTGCCGACCACGCGATCGGGCGCAGACTTCTCGATTTCCTGCACCAAGCGGCTGCCGATCACCACCGCATCGGAGATCTGGGCGACGGCCCGCGCCGTCTCGGCGTCACGGATGCCGAAGCCTACACCGATCGGCAACCTGGTGTGCGAGCGCAGCTGCGGGATCTTCTGCGCCACGTCCTTGAGGTCGAGGTGACTCGAGCCGGTCACGCCTTTGAGCGAAACGTAGTAGATGTAGCCGCTGGCCACAGCGTCCACCGCTTCCATCCGCTCCTCTTCGCTGGTGGGCGCAAGCAAGTAGATGCTGTCCAAGCCGCGGCGGCGCAGCTGCATGGCGAGCTCGCCGCTTTCCTCGGGCGGACAGTCCACCACGAGCACGCCGTCGACGCCGGCCGATTGCGCGAGGTCCGCGAACCGTTCGTAGCCGAGGGCCTCGATCGGGTTGGCGTATCCCATGAGCACGACCGGCGTGGTGGCGTCTTCGCGCCGAAACGCGCCGACTGCCTCAAGCACCCGGCGCAAACTCATGTGGTGGTGCAGAGCGCGCTCGCTTGAGCGCTGGATCGTGGGGCCATCGGCCATCGGATCCGAGAAGGGCACTCCCAGCTCGATGATATCGGCACCGGCCTGCGCTAGCGCCTGCATCAGCGGCACCGTTGCCTCCGGATCGGGATCTCCGGCGGTGATGAACGCGATGAGGGCCTTGCGTCGGGCAGCTCGCAGGCGGTCGAAGGTGGACGCGATTCTAGACATCGCGACGTGGGCGGTCGGCAGGCCTGGGCGAAGCACGGCGCATCTTCATGCTCCGTTCACAAGCTGATGCCGGAGTGTTTGGCGACGGTGTGCATGTCCTTGTCACCGCGCCCGGACAAGTTCACCAACAGCACCTGATCCTTGCCCATCGCCGGAGCGATCTGCATGGCGTAGGCGAGCGCGTGGCTCGACTCCAGCGCCGGCATGATGCCCTCGAGGCGGCACAGCGAGTGGAACGCCGCAAGCGCCTCGGCATCGGTCGCGGAGACGTACTGTGCGCGCCCGCTGTCTTTCAGCCAGGCATGCTCGGGACCTACGCCGGGATAATCCAGGCCCGCCGAGATGGAGTGGGTTGCGGCGATCTGGCCGTCCTCGTCTTGGAGAAGATAGGTGCGGTTGCCGTGCAGCACTCCGGGCCGCCCGGCGCACAGCGTTGCCGCGTGGTGTCCGGTGGCGATGCCTTCGCCGGCAGCCTCCACGCCGATCAGACGCACTGCCGTATCCGAGATGTACGGGTAGAACACGCCCATGGCATTGGAGCCGCCGCCCACACAGGCGATGATCGCATCCGGCTGGCGCCCGACGGCTTCGGGCATCTGCGTGCGCAACTCCTCGCCCGCCACCGAGTTGAAGTCGCGCACCATCATCGGGTAGGGATGCGGGCCGGCCACCGTGCCGATGATGTAGAACGTGGTCTCGACGTTGGTGACCCAGTCGCGCATCGCCTCGTTGAGCGCGTCCTTGAGCGTCTTCGAGCCGCTCTCTACGGGGACGACCGTCGCGCCGAGCAGCTTCATCCGGTACACGTTCATCGCTTGGCGCTGGATGTCCTCGGACCCCATGTACACCACACACTGCATCCCGAAGCGCGCCGCCACAGTCGCAGACGCCACACCATGCTGCCCGGCCCCGGTCTCGGCGATCACCCGTTTCTTGCCCATGCGCCTGGCAAGCAGCGACTGACCGACCGTGTTGTTGATCTTGTGCGCGCCGGTGTGGTTGAGGTCTTCGCGCTTGAGCCAGATCTGGGCTCCGCCGAGGTCGGCCGACAGGCGCTTGGCGTGATATACGGGACTCGGGCGGCCGACGTAGTGCTTCAGTTCCGATTCGAACTCGCGGCGGAAATCGGCGTCCGAGCGCGCGCGTAGATATTCGCGGCGCAACTCATCGAGGGCGTGGATCAGGGTCTCGGCCACGAACACACCGCCGTAGCGACCGAAGTGACCGTGGGCGTCAGGCAGGTCGTAGACCTGCTTCGCGTCATTCATCTGCATCGCGCACTCCTCGGACGAATGCGGCTATCTTGGACGCGTCCTTGATGCCTTTGTCCCGTTCCACACCGCTGCTGACGTCGACGGCCCAGGGTCGCACCGCGCGGATCGCATCGCCCACGTTGGCTGGCGTCAACCCGCCGGCCAGCACCACCGGCAATGGCAGGGAGCGCGGTACCAGCGCCCAGTCGAAGGTACGCCCGGTGCCACCGCCTTGCACGCCTGGAACGAACGCGTCGAGCAAGAGACCTCGCGCCCGACTGTGGAGGGCCGCGTATTGTAGCAAATCCCCCCCGGGTGCCATCCGCACGCCTTTGATGTAAGGGACCCCGAAGCTCAAGCAGAGCTCCGGCGGCTCATCGCCATGAAACTGGAGCAGCTGGAGCGGCACCTCGCGCAGGACCGCACGCACCTGGCCCGGGTCGGGATCGATGAATAGCCCCACGGCGGTGATGAAAGGCGGCAAGTGCTCGCTCACCTCGCGCGCCCGCGCCACATCGACGAAGCGCGGGCTCGCCGGATAGAACACCAAGCCGATGGCATGGGCCCCGGCATGGGCGGCGGCGAGGGCGTCCTCGACGCGGGTAATGCCGCAGATCTTCACCGCGGTGGACATGTGGTCAGGACAAGACGATCGAGGTCAGGCCGGCGCTCAGCAGCACATCCGAAGGCAAGCGCACGCCGGCAGACGGAAGCCCCCACTCGGACGCGTATTCTACTGCCGCGAGGTAGAGCCCATTGGGCGGAAAGGTGGGCGCAGCCAGGTTGCGGTCGCGGCTGTGCAGCAGCTGCTCGATCCACTCCGGCGGACGGCCTCCGTCTCCAATCTTCACCAGGCATCCGATGATGTTGCGGACCATATGGTGCAGGAAGGCGTCCGCCGCGAACTCGAACAGCACCAGCTCTCCCAGGCGATGGACCTCGGCCTTGCGCAGCTCCTTGTGCGGGGAAGCGGCCTGGCACTCCGCCGCACGAAACGCGCTGAAGTCGTGGCTCCCGAGCAGCGGCCCCAATGCGTTCTGCATGCGCTCGACGTCGAGCGGCCGGTGGTACCAGCCCAGCCGCGTGTAGTGCACCCCGGGACGCTCGGGGCGGTTAAGCAGCAGATAGGCATACGCGCGCCCGCGAGCGCGACTGCGCGCGTGGAAGTCTTCGCCGACTTCGCGCGCCCAGCGCACGGCGACGCTTTTCGGCAGCAAGGTGTTCGCGCCGCGCACCCAGGCGGTGAGCGGCCGCCGGGCCGTGGTGTCGAAATGGATCACCTGGTTGAGCGCATGCACGCCTGCATCGGTGCGGCCCGCACACTGGGTCCGAACCGAGTGCGCGGCGATCTGCGACAGGGCCGTCTCCACCGCATCCTGTACGGCACACCCTCCAGGCTGCGTCTGCCAGCCGCAAAATGCACTGCCGTCGTACTCCAGCCCTAGCGCGATGCGCATCGCTCCTCACTCATCGCCGCACAGAACGTAGCGCCGGACGCTCCGCGCGGAGCGACGAGCGGCTTCGGATCGGCGCAACCGATCCCGTGCGATCCCGGCGACCGCTGTGCTGCCGCCCGGCAGCTGCGAAACCGCTTCATGTCCACCCGCCCCCAGGGGCATAAACGAAATGGGCGCGGTGGCCCGCGCCCATCGTTGCCCTTCCGCAGGGAAGCTTCAGGTGAGGGCTTCGAGGACTTTCTGCGCAGCGGCTTTCTGGTCGGAATCGCCCTCCGACATCACCTCGTGCAGGATCTCGCGGGCGCCTTCTTTGTCGCCCATCTCCTGGTAGGCCTTCGCGAGGTCGAACTTGGTCTGCACGTCGTACCACTTGTCGTCCTTGGCTCCCGCTTCTGCGGCAGGAGGCGCATCGCCTAGCTCCAGGCTGATCGAAGACAGATCGAACTCCGGCATCGGGGGAACGGATTTCCCCAAGTCCAGCACAGGCTCGTGCTTGCTCGCCGGTCCCACTTCGAGCGTAGCATTGCCGATATCCAGATCAAGCCCGCCGCCAGCCCCGCTGGGGGCCCCGGGCTTCACGTCGTCGAGCTTGAGGTCGAAGTCCAACGCATCGACCTTGGCGGCCCGCGACTCGGATTTGTCTTCGCTCGGGGGCAGCTCCAAGTTGAAATCCACGGCTGCTGCCCGGTGGGCGGGTTCCGGTGCCAGCGCTCCGAAGTCGATATCGGCGCCGACCGAAGTGCGCGTCGCACCGCCCAGGCTATCGAGATCCACATCCACGCCCGTCCCACCGGCCGCCGCGCCCAGGTGTTCCAGATCGATATCGGTATTCGATCCCACCGCCTGCTGCGTGTCCGCCATGCCGATGTTGAGATCGATGTGGTCGGCCGTACCCGGAGTCGAGGCGGCTCCGGTCGCGAAGCGACGGCCGAAACCGGCATCGATATCGGTCAGCGTGCCGATTTCGGGCGCAGGCTCGAAGGCGTCGACCTGGAAGTCGAGCTTCTTGTCGGTAGCCGTACCCTCGAGTGCCGCGGCCTGCTCGCCCGTGGGTTTGCCCGCCTGATACCGCGGGTTGGACGGTTCGAGCTGGTAGCCCAGCCGCGCCGCCTGCAGCCAGAACTCTCCGGTGCCGCCTGTGGCTGCCTGCAGGTCACGCGCAAGCGGATCGAATGCCTGCGCGTCTTTGCGCTTGGCATAGATCTCGAGCAGCTTGAGCAGGATCTCGTAGCGCTTGGGCTGCGACTGGAGCGCTTCCTTGAGGATCTCCTCGGCCTGGCCATCGCGGCCATACGCCAGGTAGATTTCCGCCTCGGCGAGCGGATCGACTTCTTCGGTGACCTGGGCCGGCACGGCGCGCGCCACCGCCGCCATGCCGCCGCCATTGTCGGTCCCGGTCGCGGCAAACGCGCTTACTTCAGAAGTTTTTTTTTCTGCCGGATACGCCTCTTGCCCACCCCCGCTGCGGCCGCGCACGAACCGGTATGCGAGGAACCCAAGTACGGCCAAGACGCCGGCCCCACCGGCGAGGTACAGCGGCTCCTCGAGCGCCTGGTCCAGCAGGCCGGGCGGTGGAGGCGGGGCGGTCACGACCTTCGGCCTGGGCTTAGGCTTGGGCTTGGCTGGCGCGCCAGGCGCCGGTGATTCGGTCCCGGGCGCGGCAGGTGGGGCCATTGCGGGTGCCTCGGGTGCGGCCGCCGATGCTGTCGGGGGCGCCGGGGGCGCTGGCGTACCCGCGGCGGGTGCCGGCGGCGCCGGTGCCGGGGCAGCAGCGGGCGGCGGTGCCGGCTTCGGCAGCGCCGGTGCTTCCGCTCTTGCCGGCGGCATGGCCGGTTTTTGCAGATCGGCCATGCCCTTGTTCTTCAGGTCCAGCAGCCCCTGCATGTCCTTGATCGTCTTCTCCAGCTTGGCGATCCGCTCGTTGGCCTCCTGGATCGACTTGTCGCGTGCGGCCACGTCCTCCTGGAGGCCGCGGACTTTGTCCTGCAAGGCCTTGCTGCCGGCTGCCCCAGGCGCTTCGCCCTTGGAGAGTTTGAGGAGTTCCTTCGGCTCGCCCGCGCCCGGCTTGCCCAGCTCCTCCACGGGGGGCGTGACGCGGCCCGTGGCTGCCTTGCCTGCCTCCTGGCCCGAGGGCACCGCTTCGCCGGCCTTGGCGGCGAGTCGCTCGCGATACGCGTTGAAGTCGGCCACCTGCAGCTGCACGTCATGGAAGGCTTCCTTCGCGGAGATGCTGGCGACCTGCGATGGGTCCGGGACGGAAAGCACCTGACCCGTCTTGAGCCGGTTCATGTTGTTGCCCACGAACGCCGACCGGTTGTTCCGGAATAGCACCACCAGCATCTGGTCGAGGGTTACGTTTTGGGGGCGGTACTGGTTGGCGATCTTGGAGAGCGTGTCGCCGCGTTTCACCGGCCCATAGGTATCTTCCTTAGCGAGCGGCTTCGCCGCGACCTCCGGCTTGACCGGGGCCGCGGGCTGGACGACCGGCGCCTCTGCAGGAGGTGCGCTTGGCGCAGCCTCCGCGGTCGCATCGGCGGGCGGCGCGGGCGCCATCGCTTGCGGCGCGGGTTCGCCCGCCGGGGCGACCGGTGCAGGTTGCTTCTGCATCTCGCTGCCCATGATCGTCTCGACCGGCGGGGCGGCCGGCGCCGGAGGTACGCTGGTCGCGGGCGGGGCGGCGCTGGGTGCCGCCGCCGTCTGCGGAGCAGCGGACGATGCCGGATCGAGCAGCGCGGTGTAAGCGCGCACGACTTTGCCACCGGCCCAGTCGAGCTCGATCAGCAGATCGATGAACGGTTCGGAGATCGGCTCCTGGCTGGTGAGTTTGACGTACCGCGAGCCGTTGGCGCGCGTCTCCACGCTCAAGGCAAGCCCCAACGCGGCCGGCGGATACGGCAGGTTCGCCTGCATATACGCATCCGGCGAAGCAAGTGTTGCCTTGAGCGTTTCCGCTTCGCTCTTCTCGACGGCGACGATGTCGATCTCGGCGCGCAGCGGCTCGCTCAGATGCGAGAGCACCGTGAGCCTGCCCATTCCAGCAGCCCCGGCTGTCCCCTCCGCCAGGAACAGTGCACCCGCAAGGATTACGGCTCTCAGGAAGGTTTTCCCCACCACGACACCCGTCATGACGTGACTACAATTAAAAATAACATCATATAGTTAGAGATGCAAGCTAAGCTTCCCTGTTATCTTCCGCCGCGATGCGAGCAGGCGTTGCACGGCGTCCGTCGGAGTGTCTCCATCGCGGCTGGAGCGAGGGAAGGCGAGACACCTCGGGTGCGACAGGCAGGGCCGCCCGTCGACATGTGGGCGTCGGAAGCAAAACCCTCGCCTGGTTTGACAATATGCTTACGATCCGGCGCCTGCGCCAGGCGGGACGACGCGTTGATCAACGCTCGAGAAGAATGCGGAGCATGCGCCGCAGCGGTTCGGCGGCGCCCCAGAGGAGCTGGTCGCCGACGGTGAACGCGCACAGGTACTGCCCACCCATCGGGAGCTTGCGCACCCGCCCCACGCGCACCTCCAGCGTCCCCGAGACGGCGGCGGGGGTCAGCTCGCTCAACGTTGCCTCTCTGCTGTTCGGTATGACCTTCACCCATGGGTTCGCGGCGGCCAGGATCGCTTCGAGCTCCGTTAGCGGCACATCGCGGTTGAGCTTGATAGTCAACGCTTGACTGTGGCATCGCATGGCACCGATGCGCACGCAGATCCCGTCCATCGGGACCGGGTCGGACTCGCGGCCGAGGATCTTGTTGCCTTCGGCCTGGGCTTTCCACTCCTCCCGGCTCTGACCGTTGCCCAAATCCTTGTCGATCCAGGGCAGCAGGCTGCCGGCGAGAGGATGACCGAAATTCTCTTTGGGTAGCTGCGAGCCGCGCTGGGCTTCGCACACCTTGCGGTCGAGCTCGAGAATCGAAGAGGCCGGGTCCTCAATGGACCCGGCGGCGGCCTGATGCAGCACACCCATCTGAGCGACGAGCTCGCGCATGTTCTGCGCGCCCGCGCCCGAGGCAGCCTGGTAAGTCATGGCCGTGACCCACTCCACGAGCCGGGCTTCGAGCAACCCATGCATCCCCATCAGCATGAGGCTGACGGTGCAGTTGCCGCCGATGTAGTCTCTCACGCCGCTCGCCACGGCGTCCTGGATCACGTGCAGGTTCACCGGGTCGAGGATGATCGCCGCATTCGGCTGCATACGCAGCGTGCTCGCGGCGTCGATCCAGTAGCCCTTCCAACCCTCCGCACGCAACTTCGGGTGCACCTCCGCGGTATAGTCTCCGCCCTGGCAGGACAGCAGCACGTCGGCCGCTTTCAGCTCCTTCAGGTCGCGCGCGTCTTTGAGCGGGGGTACCGGCTTGCCCACCTCCGGCGCTCGTGCCCCCGCCTGCGAGGTGGTGAAGAATACCGGGTCGATGAGCTCGAAATCCCGCTCTTGGCGCATGCGCTCCAGGAGCACGGAGCCCACCATGCCGCGCCAGCCGATCAGCCCTACCCGCAGCGCCATCCGCGTGGTCCCTTTGATCCTCTACCTATGGGCCAGAGCGGCCGCCACCGCGTCGCCCATCTCGCGCGTGCCCACTCTGCGGCAGCCCTCGGTATAGATGTCCGCCGTACGCAGGCCCTGCGCGAGCACCGCCTTGACCGCGTGCTCGATGCGGCCGGCGGCCTGCTCCTGGTTGAATGTATAGCGTAGGAGCATTGCCGCCGACAGGATGGTGGCCAGCGGATTGGCCACATCTCGCCCCGCGATGTCGGGCGCCGAGCCATGGATCGGCTCGTACAGCCCCTTGCCGTTGGCATCGAGCGACGCCGACGGCAGCATGCCGATCGAGCCGGTCAGCATAGAGGCCTCGTCGGAGAGAATGTCCCCGAACAGGTTGCCGGTCACGATCACGTCGAACTGCTTGGGCGCGCGCACCAGCTGCATTGCCGCGTTGTCGACGTACATGTGGGTGAGCTCGACATCGGGATAACCCTTCCCCACCTCGGTCACCACCTCGCGCCACAGGATGCTGGTGTCCAGCACGTTGGCCTTGTCCACGGAGCACAACCTGCGCCTGCGCTTCCGTGCGGTGAGAAAGCCGGCATGCGCGATGCGCCGAATCTCCGCTTCGCTATAGAGCATCGTGTCGAAGCCTTCACGCTCGCCCGCAGCCGTCTCCCGCCGCCCGCGGGGCTGGCCGAAGTAGATGTCGCCGGTCAGCTCGCGCAGGATCATGATGTCCAGCCCGGTCACGACCTCGGGCTTGAGCGTGGAAGCGCTCGCCAGCTCGGGATACAGCACCGCGGGGCGTAGGTTGGCGAATAGACCCAGCTCCTTGCGCAAGCGCAGGAGCGCCTGCTCCGGGCGCAGGGCGCGCGGGAGGCTGTCATAGGCGGGCCCACCCACCGCGCCGAACAGCACGGCGTCCGAGTTCCTGGCCAGATCCAGCGTGGCCGCCGGCAAAGGGTCTCCCGCCTTCTCGTAACCGGCGCCCCCCACGGCTGCCTGCGCCAACTCCAGGTCGAGGCCTTCGGAGCGCATGACGTCGAGCACCTTCACCGCCTGCGCGACGATTTCCGGCCCGATGCCGTCGCCGGGTAAGACAGCAACTTTCATCTGCGCGTAATCTCGAACTTGAGGCGTGCGGAACGTGAGCGGCGGCCTTCTCCGCCCATCCCGCGCCGTCTAATTGAACAGCCAGGGCTGCTCGGACTTTCGCTTGGCCTCGAACGCCTGGATCTCGTCTGCATGCTGCAGCGTCAGCGCGATCTCGTCCAGGCCTTCGAGCAGGCAATGCTTACGGAAGGCGTCGATTACGAACGCGAAGCTCTCGCCCGCAGGTCTGGACACCGTCTGCGACGCGAGGTCGATCCGCAGCCGATAGCCGGCCGTGCTCTCGACTTCGCGAAACAGCTGGTCGACCTCTGCGCTGGTCAGCACGATCGGCAACAAGCCGTTCTTGAAGCAGTTGTTGAAGAAGATGTCCGCGAAACTGGGCGCGATGATGGCGCGAAACCCGTAATCCAGCAATGCCCAGGGAGCATGCTCGCGCGAGGATCCACAGCCGAAATTATCCCGCGCGAGCAGGATGCTGGCCCCCCGGTAGCGCGGCTGGTTGAGCACGAAGCTCGGATTGGCCACGCGCTTGCTCACGTCCATGCCCGGCTCGCCCTGGTCCATGTAGCGCCACGGGTCGAACAGGTTCGGCCCGAAGCCCGTGCGCTTGATGGACTTCAGGAATTGTTTCGGGATGATCGCGTCGGTATCCACATTGGCGCGATCGAGCGGCACCACCAGGCCGTCGTGGCGAACGAATCTTTCCATCAGCGGATCTTCGGCAGCATGAACGGCGTGTCGCGCGCGCCCATCTCAGAGCTCGCGCACATCTACGAACCGCCCCGCGAGCGCGGCCGCAGCCGCCATCGCGGGGCTCACCAAGTGCGTTCTTCCCCCCGCGCCCTGCCGGCCTTCGAAGTTGCGGTTGGACGTCGAGGCGCAGCGCTCCCCGGGCTCGAGACGATCGTCATTCATCGCCAGACACATCGAGCAACCGGGCTCCCGCCACTCGAAGCCGGCGGCCTTGAACACCCGGTCCAGGCCCTCGGCTTCCGCCTGACGTTTCACCACGCCCGAACCGGGGACGACCATCGCCAGTTTGACGCTGGCCGCCACACGGCGGCCGTTGACCACCGCGGCCGCCAGTCTCAGGTCTTCGATGCGGGAGTTGGTGCAGGAGCCGATGAACACCTTGTCGAGCTTGATCTCGGTGATCGGCGTGTTGGGAGACAGTCCCATATACTGCAGCGCCCGCTCGACCGACTCTCGCTTTTGCGGATCCTGGATGCGTTGCGGGTCCGGCACGCGCCCATCGACGCTGTCGACCATCTCCGGGGACGTGCCCCAGGTCACCTGCGGTTTGATCTGTGCGCCGTCGAGCTGCACGAGCTTGTCGAACTTCGCCTCCGCGTCGCTCACCAGCGTGCGCCAGTAGGCCACGGCGCGCTCCCATAGATCGGCCTTGGGCGAGTACGGTCGCCCGCGCAGATAGTCGATGGTGGTGCCGTCCACCGCTACCATTCCCGCACGTGCGCCCGCTTCGATCGCCATGTTGCAAACGGTCATGCGCCCTTCCATGCTCAAGGCCCGCACCGCGCTGCCGCCGAACTCGATGGCAGAGCCGGTTCCGCCAGCGGTGCCGATGTTGCCGATCACGGCCAGGATCAGATCCTTGGCCGTCACCGCGCGCGGCAGAGCACCGCTCACGTGCACGAGCATGGTCTTCGCCTTCTTCTGCAGCAGGCACTGGGTGGCGAGCACGTGCTCCACCTCCGAGGTCCCGATGCCCCACGCCAGGCAGCCAAAGGCTCCGTGCGTGCTGGTGTGGGAATCGCCGCACACAACCGTCATTCCGGGCAGCGTCGCCCCGTGCTCCGGCCCGATCACGTGCACGATACCCTGGCGTTGGTCGAGGAACGGGAAGTATGCCTTGGCGCCAAAGGCCTTGATGTTGGCGTCCAGCGTCTCTACCTGGGCGCGCGAAGTGGCGTCGCGGATCCCTTGGTCCCAATCCTTCGTCGGAGTGTTGTGATCGGCCGTGGCAACGATGGAATCGATACGCCAGGGCCGACGGCCGGCCAGCCGGAGCCCTTCGTAGGCTTGCGGGCTGGTGACCTCGTGGACCAGATGGCGGTCGATGTACAACAGCGCGGTGCCGTCGGCTTCCTCGCGCACGACGTGACTGTGCCAGAGCTTTTCGTACAGAGTCTGCGGCTTCATCTGCGGCTGTAGCGGTCGACTAAATTATCGCACAGCCACGGGGCAAGAGCCCGCGACGTCTCTCAAGCAGGCGCGCGGGTCAGCGCGACCGTGCGCAGCCGCGCGACGACCACGAGCAACGCGATGAACGCCGCAGCCGCGCCGAAGGTGAAGGTCAGCGCCGGGTTCGTGTGCTCCCACAGCCAACCGCTCACGAAGCCGCCGAGCGCGCCGCCGGCGCCGAATCCGATGCTCGTATACAAGGCTTGCCCGCGCGCCTGCGTGCGCCCGCGGAAGAACTGATGGATCGCCGCAAGAGCGGCGGCGTGATGAGCGCCGAACGTGGCTGCATGCATCGACTGAGCGAGCACCATCAGCACTGCATTGTGCGCGGCCCAGCCGATCAGCAGGAAGCGCACCACCGCGCAGCCCAGGCTGAAGCCGATGATCCCGGGGATCGAGAAGCGCCGCATCAGGCGCGGGATGAGCAGGAACACGCCGACCTCGGCCAACACCGAGACGGCCCACAACCAGCCGACCCAACCTTGGCTATAGCCGTTGTCGACCAGCTGGATGGAGAAGAAGGTGTTGTAGGGTCCGTGCGCCAGCGCCATGAGGAAGCAGGCGCTGAACAGCGCGACCACTTCGGGCCGGCGCACGATCTGCACGAGCGGGACGTGATCCTCGTGGTGCGGCGGGGTCTGATCCACCGGCAGGATCCAGGCGGCCAGCGCATTCAGGGTGAATAAGACCAGGAGCATGAGCGGCAGCCACGAGATTCCGGTCCAGTCGAGGATTTGGCCCAGCACCACCACCGCGAGCACGAAGCTCAGCGAGCCCCAGACGCGGATGCGGCCGTAGTCGCCGAGACGCCCGCGCAGGTGCGCCATGGTCGTGGCTTCCACCAGCGGCAACGCCGCACACCAGAACACGTTGAGCACCAGGATCACGAGAAATAGCCAGCCGAAAGTCCTCGCGAAGAGCAAGCCCGCGCACGACACCGCCGCCGCGGCTGTGGTCAGGCGCACCAGCGGTCGGCGCTTGCCCTGGTGGTCGGCCACCCAGGCCCACGCGTTGGGCGCAGCCAAGCGCGCGAGCGGCATCAGAGCGAGCAGGGTGCCGATCTGCACACCGCTGAAGCCGAGCTGTTTCAGATACAGGCTGAAGTACGGGGCGATGCCCCCGAGCATCAGGAAGTAGACGAAATAGAACGCCGCCAGGCGCGCGTGAAGCTGCTTCTGTGTCATCCCAGTGTTCTTTGTCGATCGCGCACCATCGACGCCACCCTCCCACGCCGCGTGGCAGCGCGTGGGAAGGAGAGCGCTCGTGCTCCCGTCAGGCGTGCGAACTCGGCAGCGGGCAGCTGGGACGTGAGCATCGGCTTCGAGATCGTGCCGGCGCGCGGCAACCTATCGCCATGCGACCGGCCGGTCGCAGATTGCCACGGTGCATCGGAACGGGAATTCAGGCCTCGTCGGGCTGCGGGTTCTCGATCGCACCAGCAGCACGCAACTTTTCGATCACGTCGGTGGGAGCTTGCGCGGGGACGCGCGGGGTCGCCACCCGCACGGCTGCGTTCTGTGCGCGGTTGCGCAAGGCGTGGTCCATCAGCACGATTGCCAGCATCGCTTCGGCGATCGGCGTGGCGCGGATGCCCACGCAGGGATCATGTCGGCCATGCGTTTCCACGGTCACCGCGCGCCCGGCCTTGTCGATCGTTCGGCGCGGCAGCCGGATGCTGGATGTCGGTTTGATCGCGATATTGACGACGATCTCCTGTCCGGTCGAGATGCCGCCGAGAATGCCGCCCGCGTTGTTGGTGAGGAAGCCTTGCGGCGTCATCTCATCCCCGTGCTCGGTGCCTCTCTGCTCGACCGCGGCGAAGCCCGCACCGATCTCCACTCCTTTGACCGCATTGATGCTCATCATGGCGGAGGCGATGTCGGCGTCGAGCTTGTCGTAGACGGGCTCGCCCCAGCCGGGCGGGACGTTGCAGGCGGTCGCGGTCACCTTGGCCCCCACCGAGTCACCGGCCTTGCGCAGCTCGTCCATGAACTGCTCCAGGCGCGGGACGTAACTCTCGTCGGTGACGAAGAACGCGTTGCCGTCGACGTCGTCCCAGTTTCCGAAGGGGATGGCGATCGGGCCAAGTTGCGAGAGGAAACCGCGGATCAGCACACCGTGCTGTTCCCGGAGCCATTTCTTTGCGATCGCGCCTGCCGCCACCCGCACGGCCGTTTCTCGTGCCGACTGGCGGCCGCCGCCACGATAGTCGCGCGTGCCGTATTTCTGCCAGTACGTGTAGTCGGCGTGCCCGGGACGGAAGGTGTCCGCGATATCGCTGTAATCCTTGCTGCGCGCGTCGACGTTGCGGATCAGCAGCGCGATGGGAGTGCCGGTCGTGATGCCTTCGAACACCCCGGACAGGATCTCCACCCTATCCGTCTCCTGCCGCTGCGACACATGGCGCGAGGTGCCTGGGCGGCGCCGGTCCAGTTCCGTCTGGACGTCGGCTTCACTGAGCCGCATCCCCGGCGGACAGCCGTCCACTACGCAACCGATCGCCGGTCCATGACTCTCCCCGAAGGAGGTCACGCAATAGGATCTTCCGAGGGTGTTGCCGGACATGCCCGAGGAGTACTGGAAACCGAATCAGTGTAGCACAGCGGCCCTCCGGGCCCGGCCTTCCGACTGCGGAGCGGCCCGCAGCTCATGCGTGCTCGACGCTGCGGTACACTTCGCAGATGCGCCAGTACCTGGACCTCATGCAGCATATCCTCGACCGGGGCGTGCGCAAGCACGACCGCACCGGTACCGGCACGCTGAGCGTATTCGGGCCCCAGCTCCGGTTCGACCTCGGCGTGGGATTCCCGTTGGTCACGACCAAGAAGGTCCACCTGAAGTCTATCCTCTATGAGTTGCTGTGGTTCCTGCAGGGAAGCACGAACGTCGCGTATCTGCGCAGCCATGGCGTGTCGATCTGGGACGAGTGGGCCGATGAGCAGGGCGAGCTCGGACCCGTCTACGGTTATCAGTGGCGGTCCTGGCCGGCGCCGGACGGCCGCCACATCGACCAGATCAGCCAAGTGGTGAGCGAGATCCAGCGCAACCCCGACTCGCGCCGGTTGATCGTGTCGGCCTGGAACGTCGCCGACATTCCCAAGATGAAGCTCGCCCCTTGCCACGCCCTGTTTCAGTTCTACGTCGCCGACGGGCGGCTCTCCTGCCAGCTCTACCAGCGCAGCGCGGACTTGTTTCTCGGCGTGCCGTTCAACATCGCTTCCTATTCGCTGCTCACGCTCATGGTGGCGCAGGTCTGCGGGCTCACGCCCGGCGAATTCGTGCATACCTTCGGCGACACGCACCTGTACCTCAACCATCTCGAGCAGGCACGCGAGCAGGTGCGTCGGGCCCCGCGCGCCTTGCCGCGCATGCGGCTCAATCCCGAGGTGCGCGACCTGCTGGCCTTCCGCTACGAGGACTTCAGCCTCGAGGGCTACGATCCGCATCCGGCGATCAAAGCACCGGTAGCGGTGTGAAGCGTGTGGAGTGAGCCGTGAGCGGTGCACCGGACGCGCGCCCCCACGTGTCTCTCATCGTGGCGATGGACCGCAACGGCGTCATCGGCCGCCAGGGGAAGGTTCCGTGGCGCCTGCCCGCAGACCTCAAGCGCTTCCGCACTCTCACGATGGGACACCATATCCTGATGGGCCGCAAGACCTGGGAGTCGATCGGCCGGCCGCTGCCGGGGCGCACCAATATCGTGGTCACGCGCAACCGGGCCTATTCCGCCCCCGGCGCCACCGTCGCGCCTTCTCTGCACGCCGCGCTGGAGCTCGCCCGCGACGACGCGGAGACCTTCGTCATCGGTGGCGGCGAAATCTACCGTGAGGCTCTGCCGCTTGCCGACCGGGTCTATATGACACGGGTTCAGGCCGAATACCCCGGCGACACCTTCTTCCCGCATCTGGAGCCGGCCGACTGGCAGGCGGCAACGCGCGAGCAGCACGCCGCGCAGGACGGGCAACCGGCGTGGGAGTTCGCGGTCTACCAGCGCCGGCCGCACCCGAACACTGTTCGGCGCTAAGACCGGTTGGCCGCTGCCGATGGACCGGCCCACTGAGAGAGTCAGTACCCTGTAGCCCTCGCGAAACCCGGTGTGCGCCAGCGAGCGCAGAAGGCGGCAGCCGCCCGACAAGCGAAACGGGCGCACCCTCGAGCGCGCCCGTCTGCGAACCGAATGGGCTCCCAGGCCTAACCGCCGAGGAAACGCGCCTCCGGCAGAGGAAAACCGTTGAAGGTGCTGGCGTAGGCCGTGGTGTACGCGCCGGCATTGGGGATGTAGACGAAGTCGTCCGCCTGCAGGTCCTGGGGCAGGAGCTGGTCGCGCATGACGATGTCCACCGAGTCGCACGTGGGGCCCGCGACGGTCCACGCCACCAACGGGCCCTCGCGCTCGGTGAGGACGTTGTACTGCAATCCCTCGGTGGTCTCGATGATGCCGCCGAACATCCCGGCATCGAGATAGACCCAGCGCTTGTCCCCACGGGTCGCGGTGCCCACCACGCGGCAGACGAACCAGCCGGCATCGGAGACCAGGAAACGTCCCGGCTCGGCCATCACGCGCGTGCCGTGAGGCAGCCCCGCGAGCGCATGGTTGATCACCTCGCCGATCACCTCGATCGACGGGATCGCCCGCGTATGGCGCACCGGGTAGCCGCCGCCGATGTTCAGCAGGCGCGCTTTCAGCCCCTTCAGGCGCATCTTGCGCAGCACCCGCTTGGCGCTCTCGATCGCGATGCGCCAGTTCTCCGGGTTGCGGCATTGCGAACCGACGTGAAAGGTCACGCCAGCCAAGTCGGCCTGCAGGTCGACGGCGGCGGCGATGATGTCGTCGACCTGCTTGGGCTGCGCACCGAACTTGCCGGACAACGGCCAGTCGCTGCCTACATTGGGGGCGTCGATGCGCACGTACAGCTTGGCGTCCGGCTTGAGCGCATGGATCTTGTTGAGCTCCTCGACGCTGTCCAACACGTACCACTCCACGCCACGCTCCGCCGCATAACGCAGGTACTGGCGCGACTTCACCGGATTGCTGTAGAAGATCTGCGCCGCCGGGACGCCGAGATCGAGCAGCAAGTCGAGCTCGGCAATAGAAGCGATCTCGAAATCCACCCCCTCCTCGATCAAGGCCTTCAACACCGTCGGGTGCGGATTGGCTTTAACCGCGTAGTGCGGATGCACGCGAGGCATCGCTGCCTTGAAGTGCCGGGCTTTGGTACGGACGATGTCGGGGTCGACCAGCAGGAAGGGCCTGTCATAGCCGCTGTGAGCGGCTTGCCTGACTCGGTCGAAGTCGAGGCGGAATTCCGGATCAGTGTCGAGCGGGAGCTCGGTTTCGAACTGCTTGGGCAGCACGCCGCGGACGGCCATCGCTTTCTCCTGGAGACGCTAGGTCAGAGGGATGTGCAGGTTGGTGAGCTCGACGCAGGGGAAGTAGTTCTTTTTGACTGTCATGATGACCTCCTCTTCGGACTGCCGCACACCGGCGCGCGATGGACGAAAAAACATGCGCGAATTATAGGGCGAGCGTCTGCGGAATCAAGGAATTTCTGCCGCGCGGCACGCTCGTCTGCGCTCGCATGCAGCGCGTGGCTGAGGCGTCGCCGCTCAAATGACTAGGCTGCGGCGCGATCGGAAGCTCTGCTGAGCGGACGCGAGCGCGCCGCTGGTTCTGCAGGCCGGTTAGATCTTGGGCAGGGTGACGCCGGTTTGTCCCTGATATTTCCCGCCGCGATCCTTGTACGACGTCTCGCAGACATCGTCCGCAGCGGCCTCGAGGAACACGACCTGGGCCACTCCTTCGTTGGCGTAGATCTTGGCCGGCAGTGGAGTCGTGTTGGAAAACTCCAGCGTCACGTAGCCCTCCCACTCCGGCTCCAGAGGGGTTACGTTCACGATGATGCCGCAGTTGTGGACGAACACGCCAGCCTCGAGCGCGAAATTGCCGGCCTCGGGTACCGTTAGACAGAACACGTCGTGCTCGCCCGTCAACGCACGGATCGAGACGATCTTGTGGTTGCGCTGGCCGCGAGACCACACGCTTCCCAGGACCTCCGGAAAGCGCCGAAACACCGATCGATCGCAGCCGAGAAGCCGCGCCGCACCCCGAACCGACCCGGCCTCGTCGAGCGCCCGGCGCACCGCCTCGGCCGTGATCTCTTCGCGAAGATTGATCTGCCGGGCGATGTCTCGCTGCCGCTCGCGCCGGGTCCCGTCGTCTCTGGCCCAGGCCGCTGCGCCGATCCTGCCGTGTCGTTCCCGCTCCGCCGCATCACTATACCTACGCAGCGCGGCTGCTCGATGCCGTTCACGGGTTTGCTGACTCGGATTGCGCCTGCTTTCGAGCACTCGCTCGCGAATAGAAAGATAGCGCTCGTCCTGCCAAAAGGCCGTTGCACGATCGGCCTGTGCGCGCGAGAAACGCTTGACCCACTCCGGGTCCTGTGCGAGCCGTTCGAGGGCCGACCGGATGGCCGTACCGTGCTCGAAAGCGTCGAAGTCCGCACCATAGGTGTCCGAGTTATGCAAGCGGATGTGCTCTGCCGCCGGCTTGCGCTCTAGATTGACGGGACAGTTATTCCGCCGGTTGTGATCGATGTGGTGTCGGTGCGTCCCCGGTTCATCTGCATAGACCTGATGCCGCAGGTTCCATTCGTCCGAGAGCCGGTGGGTCGGGTACAGATGGCCGTTGATCGGCTGGTAAACCATCTCGTACCCACGCCTGGTGCTGCGGTATAGAGGCATCAGGGAGTCGCCCGGCCGCAGCCTATCCGCGGCGGCCATGATGCCATCGCGCTTCAGGAATAGGTGATCGTGCGTCGCGTGGATTGCGAGTCCATTGTCGAGCACCACTTCGAGCAACGCGTCGCGGCCGACGTAGCGGGGCACGTCAAGGAGAGTGACGATGAGGCGGCCCGTCGGTCCGATGCTGTACCCCCAGAAGAGCTCACCGTTCTGTGCACGGCGCGCCATCTCCTCCAGCGTCGGCGCCGTTCCATCCACCAACGCCACGCGCGTGTCGCCACGGAAGCACCGCGCGTACGTCGATTTCCCGAGACATAGGACCAGCACGTTGCGCGGGACGCGGAGGTACTCCACGGTACGCGCCAAGGCGAACGAGTTGGGCGGGATGATGCAGAAGTCGCCCTTCACGTCGACGAAGGACTTGGGATCGAAGTTCTTCGGGTCGACGATGGTGGTATTGATGTCGGTGAACAGCTTGAATTCATCCGAGCAACGGATGTCGTAGCCATAGCTCGAGGTGCCGAATGACACCACCGGCCGGCCGTTGATCTGCTTGATCTGGGTCGGCTCGAACGGCTCGATCATGCGGTGCTGCTCCGCCATGCGGCGGATCCATCGATCGGACTTGACGCTCATCGATCAGCGGCCGGGAGAATGCGCACGGCCGGCCATGCTCCGCTCAGCTCTCGCACCTTCACGCTCACGTGTTCTGGATGACGATCTTGGGAAACGCAGCACTGTAGTCTTGCGCCTTCTCGGCAATCCTCACCGCCACTTTGCGGGCGATCTCCTTGTACGTCTGCGCTACCGGGCCGTCCGGCTCCGCCGCAACGGTGGGGTTGCCGGAATCGGCCTGCTCGCGGATGCGGATGTCGAGCGGCAGCGAGCCGAGCAGGGCCACGCCGTACTGCGCCGCCATGCGCTCGCCGCCGCCTTCGCCGAAGATGGGCTCCCGGTGGCCGCACTTCGAGCAGATATGCGTGCTCATGTTCTCGACGATGCCCAGGATCGGCACGTTCACCTTCTCGAACATCTTGAGCCCCTTGCGGGCATCCAGCAGGGCGATGTCCTGGGGTGTGGTCACGATCACCGCGCCGGTCACCGGAACCTTCTGGGCCAGCGTGAGCTGGATGTCGCCGGTGCCGGGCGGCATGTCCACGATCAGGTAGTCCAGGTCGCTCCAGCGCGTATCGCGCAGCAGTTGTTCCAGCGCCTGGGTCACCATTGGGCCGCGCCACACCATCGGCTGCTCCAGGTCGATGAGAAAACCGATCGACATGGCCTGCAGCCCGTGCGAGCGCATGGGGTCGAGCGACTTGCCGTCCGGCGAGGTGGGCCGCTGCCCTTGCAGGCCCAGCATCATGGGCTGAGACGGCCCGTAGATGTCCGCGTCGAGGATGCCCACCGCCGCGCCCTCCGCGGCGAGCGCCAGCGCCAGGTTCACCGCCACCGTCGACTTGCCCACGCCGCCTTTGGCCGACGCCACCGCGACGATGTTGCGCACGCCGGGGACGCGCTGCAGCGCGCCCTGGACCGCGTGCGCGACGATCTTGAAGCTCACCTCGACGCTCACCTTCCCGATGCCGGGCAGCGAGGCAAGCGCCTGCTCCAGCTGGGCACGAACCGCAGTGAGCTGGCTCTTCGCGGGATAGCCCAGCACGACTTCGACCGCCACATCGCCGCCGCTCACGGCGACCTTCTTGATCTCCTTGGCGGCCACATAGTCTTTGCCGATGGTGGGATCGATGGATTGCTTGAGCAGCTCCTGTACTTGGGCTTCGGTGATGGCCACAATCGGGTTCCTGTCGGGGAGCGGCGGATTTTAGCACCGCGCGGGTTCCAGCCGAACCGCCGCGTTTGTTAGACTCCGGATTTTCCCGCGATTTCCAGATGCCGCGCAGAATCCTCGTCACCTCTGCCCTGCCTTATGCCAACGGCAGCATCCACTTCGGCCACCTCGTCGAGTACATCCAGACCGACATCTGGGTGCGGTTCCAGAAGATGCGTGGCCACGAGGTGTACTACGTCTGCGCCGACGATACCCATGGCACCGCGATCATGCTGCGCGCGCAGGCCGAGCGCATCACGCCGGAACAGCTCATCGAGCGCGTCTGGAAGGAGCACAAACGCGACTTCGACGGCTTTCTCGTAGGCTTCGACAACTATTACACGACGCACTCCCAGGAGACCCGCGAGCTATCGGAAGACATCTATCTCCAGCTCAAGCGTGCCGGGCTGATCGAGGTGCGCTCGGTGGAGCAGTTCTTCGATCCGGTCAAGCAGATGTTCCTGCCCGACCGCTTCATCAAGGGTGAGTGCCCCAACTGCCATTCCAAAGACCAGTACGGCGACTCCTGCGAGGTGTGCGGTACGACGTACAGCCCCACCGACCTGATCGGCGCCTACTCCGTGGTCTCCGGCGCCGCGCCCGTGCGCAGATCCTCCGAGCACTATTTCTTCAAGCTGTCCGCCGAGCAGTGCAACCGCTTCCTGTGGGACTGGACCCAGCAGGGCGATCACCTGCAGGAGGAAGCGCGCAACAAGATCCGCGAGTGGTTCGACCAGGGGCTCAACGACTGGGACATCTCGCGCGACGCGCCCTACTTCGGCTTCGAGATCCCCGGTGCGCCTGGGAAGTACTTTTACGTCTGGCTGGATGCTCCGATCGGCTATCTCGGCAGCTTTCGCAACCTGGCGGCGGCCAAGGGGCTCGCGTTCGACGCGTTCGCCCGTCCCGGCGCCCACACCGAGATGGTCCACTTCATCGGCAAGGACATCCTCTACTTCCACGCGCTGTTCTGGCCGGCGATGCTCGAATTTTCCGGCTACCGCACACCGACCAGCGTGTTCGCCCACGGCTTCCTCACCGTGGACGGACAGAAGATGTCCAAGTCGCGGGGCACCTTCATCACCGCCGAGAGCTACCTGAAGCTCGGACTCAATCCCGAGTGGCTGCGCTATTACTACGCGGCCAAGCTCGGCCCGACCATGGAGGATGTGGACCTCAACCTCGAGGACTTCGTGGCGCGGGTCAACAGCGACTTGATCGGCAAGTACGTCAACATCGGCAGCCGCGCGGCGCCGTTCATCCACCGGCACTTCGACGGCGCGCTGAGCGTTACGCTGGAGGACACCTGGTCGGGCGCCGGCTTGGACGACCTCGCGCAGCGCGGTCTCGACAGCGCCTACGACGAGCAACTGGAGGAGCTGGCCCTCAGCGCGACCGGCGGGCTGGAATGGCCGCAGCTCCTCGCCGTTCTCTCCGGCGGCGCCGATCAGATCGCGGCGTTATACGAGGCGCGCGAATACGGCAAGGCGCTGCGCCGCGTGATGGCGATGGCGGATCTGTGCAACCGCTATGTCGACCGGCTCGCGCCTTGGGACCTGGCGAAAGACCTGGCGCGCAATGCCCGGCAGATTCACGTCGGCTGCTCGATTGCCTTGAACGCTTTCCGGCTGCTGACGCTGTATCTGAAGCCGGTGCTGCCCGCGTTGGCCCAAAACGCGGAGCGGTTCCTGAACATCGCGCCGCTCGTCTGGGCGGATGCAGGCACCCTGCTGCCTTCCGAGCATCGGATCAACGCCTACAAGCACCTGATGACTCGCATCGACCCGCGTCACGTCGCTCAGCTGATCGAAGCGAACACCGAGAGCCTGCAGCCCACCGCGCACTCGCCGCAACGGCATGCTCAACACCAGGAGAACGTCGTGCAACAAAGCACCCCCGCCCAGTCCTCCCCAGCAGCCGAGCCGTCTGCGCAGCCCTCCCAGATCACAATCGACGACTTCGCCAAAGTGGATCTACGCGTGGCGCGCATCATCGATGCCCAGCTCGTGGAAGGCGCGGACAAGCTGCTCAGGCTCCAGGTCGATCTGGGCGGCGAGACGCGCCAGGTGTTCGCCGGCATCAAGTCCGCTTACGACCCGGAGCAGCTCAAAGGCCGGCTCACCGTGGTGGTCGCCAACCTCCAGCCGCGCAAGATGCGATTCGGCGAATCCCAGGGGATGGTGCTCGCCGCCAGCGGCGCAGGTCCGGGAATCTATCTGCTCTCGCCCGACGAGGGGGCGCAGCCGGGAATGAAGGTGAAGTGACGAGCGACGAGGGCTTGACGAACCGCGTCGCTCGCCTCGACCGAACCGTCTGCGACCCGGCGTAGCGGTCCCGTGCTCTCGTCATGCGGCACGCATGAAGGTCACCAAGCACGTCATCGTTCACGGCCGAGTGCAAGGCGTGGGCTACCGCGCCTCGACGCGCCTCGAAGCCGAGCGCCTGGGCGTAACCGGCTGGGTGCGAAACCGCAGGGATGGCACGGTCGAAGCGGCGCTTCATGGCCGGGCCGAGCAGATCGAACAGATGCTCGACTGGATGCGGCGGGGGCCGGCGATCGCGCTGGTCGTCCGCGTCGAGGTCAGCGACGCTTCGGGCGCATACGAGACGTTCGAGATGCGACCTTCCGCCTGAACCGTCACACGCTCGCGGTGGCGCGCAGCTCATGCGCCGAAGACGGCGCGGCGGATCAGAACACTACGCGCACGTTCTCCGCACTGAGCCACGCCTGCAGCGACTGGATCAGCCCGTCCTCGAGCCTCACGCGCCATTGCTCGCCCAGATCGATGCGGCATTCGGCCTCGCCGTTTTGATAGATCACGCATACCGGGCATCCACCGTCGCGGTAGGGCGAGAGCAGTTCGCGCAGCTTGACACCGCTCGAACCCCCGTTGCAGACGAGCCGGATTCCGCGCGCGAACTTTTGCCGGGCGGCCGGCAGGTCGTAGACTTTCTCGGCCGCGATGCGGATCCCGCCGGTGAAGTCGTCGTGCTGCGGGCGTCCCTCCACGACCAGCAGCTGGTCCTCCTTGAGCAAGCCCCGCGTGGCCTCGAACAGCTCGTTGAAGATGGTGACCTCGACCCGAGCGGTCCCGTCGTCGAGCTGGACCACCGCCATGCGGCCCCGGCGGCCCTGCGCGATCCGGATGGCGCCCACCACGCCGGCCACGGTCACGTTCTGGTTCTGGGGAGTGACACCGGCGAGGCGCGTATGCGCGAGCGGCGCGACCTCTTGCGCGTGGGCGGAGAACGGGTGACCGGAGAGATAGAAGCCGAGCGCCTGTTTTTCTTCCTGGAGCCGCTCGCTGTCGCTCCACCGCGGTTTGTCTACCAGTCGATTTTCGCCTTCTCCGCCGACGGTGTCCGCGCCGAACAACGAGCTCTGCCTCGCCGTGAGGCTGGCCCGCTCCGCACCCTCCATCGCGACTCCCGCGGACGCGAGCAGGCTGTGGCGGTGGTCGTTCAGGCCATCGAATGCGCCCGCTCGAATCAGCGACTCCAGAGCGCGCCGATTGACGACCCGCTTGTCGACCCGGCGGCAGAACTCGAACAGGTCGCGGAACGGCCCATCTTTGTGACGCGCGGCGAGGATCGCACGGATCGCGGACTCGCCCGTCCCTTTGATCGCGCCCAGGCCGTAGGCGATGCGCCTGTCGTCGACCGGCACGAAGCGATACTCGGAGGCATCGATGTCGGGTGGCAGCATCGTGAGCCCGTTGTCGATCGCGTCCTCGTAGAACTGATGCACCTTGTCGGTGTCGTCCATCACCGCCGACAGGTTGGCCGCCATGAATGCCGCGGGGTGGTGGGCTTTGAGATACGCCGTCTGGTAAGCGACCAGCGCATACGCGGCGGCGTGCGACTTGTTGAACCCGTATCCGGCGAACTTCTCCATCAAGTCGAAGAGCTGCGTGGCCCGGCTGCGCGACAGCCCGTTGCGTTCGGCGCCGGCAACGAAGATGTCACGCTGCAGCGCCATCTCCTCGGGCTTCTTCTTGCCCATCGCGCGGCGCAGCAAGTCGGCGGCGCCCAGCGTGTAGCCGCCGATGACCTGAGCGATCTGCATGACTTGCTCCTGGTAGACCATGATGCCGTAGGTAGGTCCCAGGATCGGCTGCAGCCGCGGATCCAGATATTCGACGCGCTCGCGCCCGTGCTTGCGCTCGATGAAATCCGGGATCAGCTCCATCGGGCCGGGGCGAAACAGCGCCACCAGTGCGATGATGTCCTCGAAGCGATCCGGCTTCGCGCGTTTGACGAGATCGCGCATCCCGCGCGATTCGAACTGGAACACGGCGGTGGTGTTGCCCGAGGAGAAGATCTTGTAGGCCTGCGGATCGTCGAGCGGAATGTCATCGAGCCGCAGGTCAGGCGCGCGCGAGCCGGGTTGTGCGCCAGCGCTCGACCGTTCGCTCAGCCGGCGCACCTCGCGGATCGTCCAGTCGAGAATGGTGAGCGTGGTCAGGCCGAGGAAGTCGAACTTCACCAGACCCACAGCCTCCACGTCGTCCTTGTCGAACTGGCTCACGACGTTGTCTGACCCTTCCGCGCCGTACAGCGGGCAGAAGTCGGTGAGCTTGCCGGGCGCGATGAGGACCCCGCCTGCGTGCATGCCGACGTTGCGCGTCAGCCCTTCCAGGCGCTGCGCCAGCTCGAGCAGCTCGCGCACCTCTTCCTCCTTCTGCTCGCGCTCGGCAAGCAGCGGTTCCATCTCGCGCGCCATCTTAAGCGTGATGAGCTTGCCCGGCTGAAACGGGATGAGTTTGGCGAGCTGGTCGCAGAAGCTGTAGGGCAGGTCGAGCACGCGCCCTACATCGCGCACGACGGCCTTCGCCGCCATCGTGCCGAAGGTCGCGATCTGCGCCACGCTGTCGGCGCCGTACTTCTGACGCACATACTCGATCACGCGGTCGCGCCCGTCCTGGCAGAAGTCGATGTCGAAATCGGGCATCGACACGCGCTCGGGGTTGAGGAAGCGCTCGAACAGCAGGTCGTAGCGCAGCGGATCGAGATCGGTGATGCCCAGGCTATAGGCCACGAGCGACCCGGCCCCCGACCCGCGGCCCGGGCCCACCGGAACGTCATGGCTCTTGGCCCAGTTGATGAAGTCGGCCACGATCAGGAAATAACCCGCGAAGCCCATCTTCACGATGGTCCCGATCTCCCACTCCAGACGCTCGCGATAGCGCTCGAGCCGGCGCTCGCGCTCGGCGGGCTCTGGGTAGAGCTGTAAGAGCCGGCGCTGCAGCCCGTCGGCGGCCTGCTGGCGCAGGAACTCGTCGAGACCCACGCCGTTGGGAGTGGGAAACCGCGGCAGCTTGCTCTTGCCCAGCTCGATGTCCAGGCTACAGCGCTTCGCGATCTCCACGCTGTTGGCGAGCGCGGAGGGCACGTCGGCGAACAGCTGAAGCATCTCCTCCTGCGTCTTGAAGTACTGCTCCGGCGTGTACAGACGCGGCCGCCGCTGGTCGGCCAGGATGTACCCCTGGCTGATGCACACGCGCGCCTCGTGCGCCTTGAACTCCTCCGGCGTCAGGAACTGAATCGGATGCGTGGCCACCACCGGCAGGCGCAGGCTGCCGGCCAGCCGTATCGCCGCTTGCACGTGACGCTCGCAATCCGCATCCCCGGTGCGCTGCAGCTCCAGATAGAACCTTCCGGGGAACAGCTCGGCCCAGCGCTGCGCGAGCTGCCGCGCCGCGGGAAGATTGTCGGCGAGCAACGCATGCCCTACGTCACCGTAGTGCGCGCCCGACAGCGCGATCAACCCTTGGGTGCCGAGCTCCTCGAACCAGGCCGGTGAGACCTCGGCACGGCCGCGGTGCTGATTGGTGCGATAGGCGCGCGTGAGGAGCTCGCACAACCGCAGATACCCGTCACGGCTCTGGCACAGCAACAGCAGCCGCTGCGGCTTGTCTCGGTCCTGCGGGTTGGTGATCCACAGGTCGCAGCCGACGATGGGCTTCACCCCGAGAGCGCGCGCGGCTTGATAGAACTTGACCAGCCCGAACAGGTTGGCGAGGTCGGTCAACGCCAACGCCGGCATGCCGTCTTGTACCGCCCGCTTCACCGCATCGTCCAGACGCACGATCCCGTCGGAGATCGAATACTCGCTGTGTAAGCGCAGGTGGAGGAAGCGGGGCATCACGCGCGGATTTTACGACGCATCGCCTGGCTTTGGTTCGCGCTTGCCGCGGCGCGTGCGCGCTGCGACGGCGCAGCGCTGCGCGTCCGCGCGACAAGAGGCTCACCGGCGGACGCTATAATGCCGCGCCCATGGATGCGGACACCCGCCGCCGCGCGGCTCGACGCGCAACCCGACGCCGTGCGTCCGCGCAGGCATGAACGATCGGCGCAAGCTGCGGCGCGCGGCGCTCGTGATGCTCGTGCTGGTGGGCGTGTGGGGCTACGCCTGGGTGCTCTCCAAGCTGGCGCTTCGGTATTGTGGACCGCTCGACCTGGCGAGCCTGCGCACGGCGCTGGGCGCGACGTTCTTGCTCCCCATGCTGCTGTGGCGGGGCAAGCCGTTGTTCCCGCAACACCCCGGCGAGACGTTCCTCGTGGGGATCTTCCAGACTGCATTGTTCCTGCTGCTCAACAACTGGGCCTTGTCGCAGGGCGAGCCGGGCAAGACCTCCGTGCTGGTGTTCACGATGCCCTTCTGGGTGTTGGTGTTCGCGTGGCCGATCCTCGGCGAGCGTATCGAGGGGTGGGGCTGGCTCTGCGTTGCGGTGGCAGCGGCCGGACTTCTGATGATCCTCGAGCCTTGGAACCTGCGCGCAGCGCTGCTCGCCAAGGTCGCGGCGGTGCTCGCCGGCATCTGCTGGGCACTGGGTGTGGTGATCTCCAAGCGCCTGCACAACCGGCACCCGGTGGACATGGTCAACTTCACTTTCTGGCAAATGGCGCTGGGGCTCATCCCCATGCTGTTGGTCGCGACCGCCGCCCACACGCGGCCGATCGAGTGGACCGGGCAGTTTGTCGCCCTCCTGCTCGCCCTCGGCATCGTGGCAACCGCCGGCGGGTGGACCGCGTGGTTCTACGTGCTCGAGCGCCTGCCGGCGGGAACCACGAGCATGGGTTCGCTCGGAATCCCAGTGGTGGCGCTGGTCAGCTCCGCGGCACAGCTTGGGGAGCGCCCCAGCGCCCCGGAGCTCGCGGGGATGGCACTGATCGCGGCCGCGCTGTCGCTCATTTCGTGGGACATGATCCGCAAGCACCGCGAAGTCGAGCCGTTGATGGGCCAGGAGTAGATCAGTCGGCTGCGGGGGCTGCCAAGCATCCTTGGAACCTGCGACTAGATTCGCCGTCTCCCGCCTCGCGTGCATCTCGGCGATGGATCCGGAGGTCTACATGAGAGCAAGCCAATCGCACATCCTCCAGATCAGAGGCCTGCGCTATCACATCCGCACCTGGGGACAGGAATGGTCGCCGAAGCTGTGCCTGTTGCACGGCTGGATGGACGTTTCGGCGTCGTTTCAATTCCTGGTGGACGCGCTGCGGCGCGACTGGTACGTCATCGCGCCCGACTGGCGCGGCTTCGGCCTGTCGGCGTGGGCCAGCGGGGGCTACTGGTTCCCCGACTATCTCGCCGATCTCGACGTGCTTCTGCGCGAGCTGTCGCCGAACGAGCCGGTGAGCATCGCCGGCCATAGCATGGGCGGCAACGTCGCCGGCTTGTACGCCGGCATCCAGCCCGCGCGCGTGGCCAAGCTCGCACTGCTGGAAGGCTTCGGACTCCCGCGCACGCAGCCGGATGCCGCACCGAGCCGCTATCAGAAGTGGTTCGAGGAGGTCGCGCAGCCGCCGAGGTTCAAGCCTTATGCCACGCTCGAGGAAGTCGAGCAGCGCTTGCTGCAGAACAACCCGCGGCTCGACCGCGACAAGGCACGTTTTCTCGCTCCCCATTGGGCCAAGCAGTTGGGCAGCGGAGAAGTTGTGCTGAACAGCGACCCCGCGCACAAGATGGCGAACCCGGTGCTCTACCGGCTGGACGAGGCGATGGCCTGCTGGCGCAGGATCACCGCGCCGGTGCTGTGGGTGTGGGGCGACGGAGAGTGGGTGAGGAAATGGTTCCGCAGCGGCGAGGAGGATCTCGCCGAGCGTCGCGCCGCCTTTGCCGACCTGCGTGAGGTGACGCTCCCCGGGGCGGGACACATGATGCATCACGATCGCCCGGCAGAGCTCGCGGAGATTCTGGAAGACTTCTTTCTGGAGGGCATCTAGCCCGGATCTTTCATGAAAACGCCGCTGAGAGCGCCGTTGTCGGAGACCACGAGTGCCGGCTCGACCGCAGCCTTTGTGGGCGCACAAGAGCACTCCGTCACCCCTCCAACGACCTCCACAGATGCATCACCGCATACGCGCGCCACGGACGCCACGCCGCCGCGCGCTGAAGCGC
>DATJVI010000098.1:0-138912 GCA_035501875.1 Burkholderiales bacterium | reverse complement strand
ACCCCGATCTGGGAGATCGTCGAGTAGTACCACACCAGCGCGTGGCGAGTGAGTTCCCACAGCAGGCCCGCGGTCACGCCTCCAATCAGAGCATGGCGCACGGACAGTCGCCCCACCGGCATCACAAGGTACACGGCGGTGAGAATGAGGATCTCACCGGCCACGCCGATCACATAGAAGAGGAAGGCCGATACGTGCCCCAGAGAGCGCAGCTCTCCTAACACCTCGATCTCGCGACCGCTCATGGCTTGCAGCGCGCTGGAGACGAGCGTGACGACAAGAAAGCCGCCGCCCAGGAACAGGATGAACAGATACGGCAACACCGCGGACACGATGAAATGCCGCCGTCGAACGGCCACGCGGTGGAAGAAGATCACCGACATCGCGTTTTCGAGCACCGTGAACGCGAGCGCGCTGAAGAAGATCATCGTCGCCAGCAGAACTCCCCCGAGCACCTGCCGGTTGGCGAGAAACGAGCGCAGCGCCTGCACCAGCGCCGCGGACTGGCCCGGCACCACGAACTCCAGGTACTTGCTCAGAGTGAAGAGCAGGCGCGCCTCATCGATCCAGTGCGAGAGAGCGATCACGACGAGGATCAGCAGCGGAATCAAAGATAGCAGCGTGTAGTAGGCCACTGCACCCGCCAGAAGGAAGCCCTGATTCGCGCGGAAGCCCCTCAGCACGCGAAGCGCAAACCGAGCCGCGTGCTTAAGAACGCGGCTGGCGCTGTCATCGAAATGCGGCATCGTCGCGTGAGGGGACTGTCGAGCAGGGATTGTAGCCTCCCCTCACCGGCGAGCCGGGGCAGCACGCGGCGAGAGAGGTGTCGGCGGCTCTCAACGGGAGGTTGCTGTTTGCTCCGCAGCGCTACCCTGCGGGGCGGCCCCGCCATGAAGACGCCACTGCTGCGCTTGCAACGAGCCGTAGTGCTTTGATGGGCCCGCTGGGACTCGAACCCAGGACCAAAGGATTATGAGTCCTCTGCTCTAACCGGCTGAGCTACAGGCCCACACGCCGCGCTGGCTGCCGCCCGGCGGAGGCGGGCATTAGAGCAGAATCGGAACGGCAGCGCCAGCGAGGGCGGCCGACCGACTGCTCAACTTGCGCGCGCGGCGCTCAGCGCTTCGGACAGAGCCCGAGCGATGTGAGCGGATTCGAACGGCTTGGGCACCACTCGCGCAACACCAGCCTCGTGCGCGTTGTGCTGCAGGTCGGGGCCGCCGTAGCCGCTCGCGATGACGACCGGCAGGTTGGGACGCAAGTGCCGAAGCTGCTGCGCGAGCTGCGTGCCGCTTAGCCCCGGCATCAGCTCGTCGGTGAGCAGCGCGTCGAAGCGCTCGGGCCGCGCTCGGAATGCTTCCAGCGCCGTCAACCCGCTGTCATAGCCGACGGGTTCATAGCCCAGCGTCGCGAGCATCTCTTCGGCCACCTCCAGCATGGCGCGGTCGTCGTCCACCACCAGCACCGTCTCGCCCGAACCGCGCGGAGCTTCCGATCGCGAACCGTCGGCCTGCGCCAGTCCGCTCGGCGCCGCGGGTAGGTAGACGCGAAAGAGCGTGCCGGCACCGACTCTCGTCTCGATGTCGATCGCGCCGCCATGGTCCGCCACGATCGCCTGCACCAGTGCCAGACCCAGCCCGGTCCCGCCACCCGGCCCCCGAGTGGTGTAGAAGGGCTCGAACATCCGTCCGAGGACTTCGGGGGCGATCCCGGTGCCGGTGTCGTGCACGCTGAGCACCGCATAGCGGCCCGCCTGCAGATACCCGTGACTCACCGTACGCGCTTGTGCGACGAGCTCGGTTGCCAGGCCGACCACGAGTTCGCCGCCTTCGGGCATGGCCTGCGCGGCGTTGGTGCAGAGATTCATCAGCAGCTGATGAACCTGGGTGGCATTGCCTTCGACTGCCGCTTGCGCGTCCTCCAGGTCGAGTCGCAGGGTCACGTTGGGGGCCATCGAGCCGGACAGCAAGTCACGCACCTCTCGCACGATGCGAAGCAGCTCCACTGCACGCTTCTGGTTGCTGCCGCGGCGGGCGAACGTGAGGATCTGATCCACCAACGCCTTGCCGCGCCGTGCCGCGTCCATGATCGCCTGGAGGTGCCTGTGTTGGCGGGTATCGCTGCGGGCCTCGCCCAGTGCAATCTCGCCGTAGCCGAGGATGGCCCCGAGGATGTTGTTGAAGTCATGCGCAATGCCGCCCGCCATCGTCCCGAGCGCTTCCATCTTCTGCGTCTCGCGCAGGTGCGCGTCGAGGCGCGTACGGTCGGCCTCCGCGCGCCGGCGCTCGGTGACGTCGTTCCAGAATCCGATTACCCGAACCGCTTGACCGTCGCCAGGCGGCATCAGGCGCCCCGAATCCTCCAGATCGATATATACGCCATCCTTGCGGCGCATCCGGTACTCCAGCATATGTGTGCGTGTGGCTGCTTTCGACAGCGCCTGGATCTCATTCTGGAGCATTCCGACATCCGCCGGGTGCACCTGTGCGAGCCACGCGGAGACATCGCTGAGCTCGGCAGGCGCAAAGCCGAGCATCCCTTCGACGTTGCCGCCCAAGACGATGCGTCGCGTGGTGAGATCGATGTCATAGAGAACGCTGCCGCTCGACAGTACAGCAGTCTCGTAGCGCAGCTTCCATTCCTCGGCATCGGCGAGCGCGGTCTGGCGCTCCCGCATCAGGGCGCTTGCAAGCAGTGTCATGATCGTCGCCACCATGAGGAAGATCTGCAGGTACAGCACGGATCGCTCGACATCCGTGAAGGCGGCCGAGAACGGGCCGTATCCGCGCATCGTCTGCGATACTGCGACGGCAGTCAGGAGCAACATCGACGCGCTCTGACCACGGGGTCCGAACCGCAGCGCGGCCCAGATCAGAAACGGCACGATGAAATGCGTGAGCGGCGGCACCGCGCCGCCTGGAACGGCGTGCGGGCTAAATGCCCAATAAGCCACGACGCCTACGCCGCTGAAGCAGGCCACGGCCTCGGCTACGCGGCGCGCACTGGTGCCACGAAACTGCTCGAGACCCACATCTGCCCAGGCGACCACGAGCGGGGCTACCAGGATCAGGCCCAGCACGTCCGACACCCACCAGACGCGGAAGCTTTGCAGGTAGTTCTGACCTTCGAATACGCCGGAGACCAGCGCACCCAAGCCCGCCGCGACTGCGTTGGCCCCGATCGGGGCGACCAGCACGAACAGCAGTACTTTTCGCACGCGATCCAAGCGCACGGGCATCCCGATCATCCGGCGCAGGATCCATGCGGCAAGACACAAGCTGCCGAGATAAGTGGTCGAATAGCCGGCGGTGATCTGCAGAGAGTAAGTCAGCCCCTCCGCCTGTCCGAGATCGGCGACGAACAAGGCAGCCAGGAACGCGAGCCAGAGGCGGTTCGGAGCGATCAGGAGCACGCCCAGCGCGAAGCCACCGGCGGGCCAGACATAGGCGAAGTCGCCCAGGCGCGGTGTCATGCGCGTGGAGAGCCACGCCAGCGCAAAGTAGCCAGCGCCAGCGAGGACACACGCGCCTGCATCGCGCAGGCGTTGCACGAGGATGGGTCTCAGCTTCTTGTCGTCCGGGCCAATACGCTATCGATCTCCACGCCACACATCTCGAGTTGCCTTCCCCCGCATCGCGGGCGAGCGGCCCGCGAGCACGCCGTTGGGCGCTGCTCGATCACACGTGCGGCCGCCGCTCGGAGCGATGCGGCGGCCGTTCCACCTCCCGGGCCTCGATGTCGAGTTTCAGCAATGTCCGTCGCAGCAACTGCGTTCGGCCCGCTCCGATTTTCGGGTCGCCGCGCTGACGGACCCTGCACGCGCGAGTGCGGCCCTCACCACCTGCTCCAGAACATAGAGGCTGTAGGGCTTTCCCAACCCCACCACCGCACTTTCGGCGGGGACCGCGTGCCGCGCCTCGTCCTGGTTGGCCGCCCGGCTGAGGAAGACCAACCCTGCACCCCCCAGCTTACCCTCGACAGAGCGGACCAGCGAGAGCCCCTCGCCGCGGTGGATGTCGAGATCGATGATCGCCAGGTCCACCGGCCGATGCTCGAGAATCCGGGCGGCGCCACGCTCGCTAGAGGCCGCGAGTGCGCGGTAGCCGACCCGCCGCAGCCAGTCGCAGATCATCTCCCGCACGAACGGATTGTCCTCGATGACGAGGATGACGGCGGGCGTTGTTGAATCGGACTGCATCGTCGTCCTTTTCGGTAGCTGCAGGTGAAAGCCGGGGTGGCGGCGGCGCGAGGGCCTGCCGAGAACCTCGCGGACCTGAAGAGGTCCCGGCAGTTGCCGCCGCCACGCGCATTAAAAGGCCCGCCGGTTTCAGCCCGGTTTCTGCTCGCGCGCCGGCGGTTACATCTGAAACGGTTGTCTCGGCCAGCCCGGTGGGATATGGTTGAACGGATGACAGACACGCCGGCGGGGGGTCCCGCGTGACTCAGCACATCTTAGTTGTCGAGGACGATCGCGCGACGCGCGATCTGATCTCCGGGTACCTCGGAGAGAACCATTTTCGCGTGAGCACGGCGATCACGGCGCGCGATGCCGAGCGGATCGCATCCGGCGGCAAGGTGGACCTGGTGGTGCTCGATCTGAACCTGCCGGACCAGGACGGGCTGATGCTCGCCAAGAGATTGCGCGGCGAGCAAAACCTGCCGATCGTGATGCTGACCGGCCGAACGGAGGAAATGGACCGCGTGCTGGGGCTGGAGCTGGGGGCCGACGACTACATGACGAAGCCCTTCAGCCCACGCGAGCTGCTGGCGCGAATTCGAGCCGTTCTGCGGCGGGCTCAGGCGAAGCCCGCGCGCCGCCGGGCAGAGGGTGTTCTCACGTATCGGTTCGCGGGCTTCGAGCTGCGCACCGGCACGCGCAAGCTGATCACGCCGCAGCGACAGGAGATCGAGCTCACGAGCGGGGAATTTTCCCTGCTGTGCGCTTTCTTAAAGGCGCCGCAGAAGATTCTGTCGCGCGACCAGCTTCTGGAATCGAGCCGCATGTACGACGACGTCTACGACCGCTCCATCGACGTCCAGATCCTGCGCCTCAGACGCAAGCTGGAAAAGAACCCGTCCGAGCCAGAGATCATCAAGACGGAGCGCGGCGCAGGCTATTTCCTCGCCTGCGACGTCGAAGTGGCGTAGGACCACCGACCCTCAACTGCCACGCTCTCAGGCGCCGCCCCGCACCTCTTTCACTCTTCACCCTTCACTTTCACAGCTCATAGCTCTCCCCCTTCGCCTGTCGGGCCTTGTCCACGATCTCCGGCGTCAGCTGCGGCGCGAACATCTGCATGAAGGCGTAGGTGTAGCGGCGCAGGTAGGCGGCCCGCTTGATGGCGATCCGTGTAGTGTTGTCTCTGAACAAGTGGCCCGCGTCGACGGCGTGCAGCTTGCCGTCGCGCTTCGGATCAAACGCCATCGCGGCGATGATCCCCACGCCGAGTCCCATCTCGGTGTAGGTCTTGATCACGTCGGCGTCGATCGCCGTGAGCACCACGTCCATCTTCAGCCCCTTCGCCACGAACGCTTGATCGACATGCGAGCGTCCGGTGAACTCGGGGCTGTACGTGATCAACGGGTAGCGTGCAAGCTCCTCGAGCGTGAGCTGCTTCACCCTCGCCAGCGGATGCGCGCGCGGAACGATCACGCAGTGATGCCACGTATAGCAGGGCAATGCGAGCAGCTCCGGATAGTGGTCCAGCGCCTCGGTGGCGATCGCGAGGTCTGCCCCGCCTGCGATCACCATCTCCGCGATCTGCGTGGGACTACCCTGCTGCAGGGACAAGCGTACCTTCGGGAAGCGACTGCGGAACTCCTGCACCACCGCCGGCAGCGCATAGCGCGCCTGGGTGTGCGTGGTCGCGATGGTGAGTGACCCGCTATCCCGGTCTGCGAACTCCCGGCCCACTTGCTTGAGGTTCTCCGCTTCGGCCAGCAGGCGCTCGATCACCTCGACCACCGTCCGGCCCGGCTCGGTGAGGTCGACCAGCCGTTTCCCGCGCCGAACGAAGATGTCCACCCCCAGCTCTTCCTCCAGCTCCTTGATCTGCTTGCTGATCCCGGGCTGAGACGTAAACAGCACGTTGGCCGCCTCGGTCAGGTTCAAGCCCTGTCGTACGGCCTCGCGCACATAGCGAAGTTGCTGGAAATTCATGCACAGGTTCCTAAGGACATTCTCGTTATTTGGATATACAGAATAATTCGTTTCGTTTATATCTCCAGCTTATTACGATTTTCGGCGGCTTGAAAAGAGCGCGGGCGCGATGCCCAGTGCGCGGGTGGACGGTGCGTCTCGCTTCCTGCCACGGCCTCTGGTCGCGAAATGAGCTCAGGTTCGCTTGGTGAGCACGCCACGGGCAGCGAACTGTTCCGCTTCTACCAAGCCCGAGCTTCGGCGGCGTTCCTCCAGAAGTTCCAGCGGGTGCAAGGCGCGTACACCTCCCCAACCAGCAACGAGAGCGAACATGGACGGGTCAGTCAGTCTCAAGCAAGACCTCGCCGACTTCGACGAGATCGAGCAGTACGCGCGCGACCTCCAGGCATTTCGCAGCCTGGAGATCGACGCGGACCGCTTCACCGCCATTCGCTTGCAGATGGGCTGCTATGGCCAGCGGCAGGAAGGCGTGAACATGCTGCGAGTGAAGATCCCGGGAGGCCGCCTGACGCCGGCGCAGCTCCGCACCATTGCGGACGTGCTCGAGGCGCACTCGCGCCACCACAGCGCTCACGTCACGACACGTCAGGACATTCAGCTCCACCACGTGCCGCTGGAGCGTACCCCCGAGGCGATGCGCGAGCTGGCGGCGGCGGGGCTTACCACGCGTGAGGCGTGCGGCAACACGGTACGCAACGTGACCGCATGTCCGCTGGCCGGCGTTTGCCCCCGCGAGCACACCGACGTCACCCATCATCTGCAGACCGCGGTGCGCCACTTCCTGCGCAATCCGCTCAACCAGCAGCTGCCGCGCAAGTTCAAGATCAGCTTCTCGGGCTGCGAGGCCGATTGCGCCCAAGGCATGATCCACGATCTGGGGATCGTCGCGGTCCGCCGCACGGATGCGGACGGCACCGTGCGCTACGGGTTCCGGGTGCTGGCGGGCGGCGGGCTGGGACATAAACCGCACGAGGCGATCGAGGTCGAGAGCTTCATCGAGGAGCGCGACTTGCTGCTCGCCATGGAAGCGATCATCACGCTGCACAACAAGTACTCCGATCGCACCAAGCGCGCCAAGTCTCGGATCAAGTTCCTCGTCGACCGCTTCGGCGCAGCCGGATTCGTCGAGCGTTACCGTGAGGAGTTCGTGCGCATCAAGGGCGCGCTCGGGGCGCGTGCGTTCCCGCCCGGCGTATGGGGCACGGGCGCATCCGTTGCCGCGCCCGGAGCCGGCGCCCCACGTCGCGTATACGCGCAGAAGCAGGCCGGCTACTCGGTGCTGCCTCTGGCTCTCCCCATCGGCAACCTGACGGCACAGCAGATGCGCGGCATCGCCGACATCGCAGAGGCGAACGCATTGACGGACCTGCGCACCACCCAGGACCAGAACCTGATGTTCATCGACGTGCCGGACGAGCGCGTACCGCCGCTGCTCGAGCAGTTCCAGGCACTCGGCCTGGGGTTGCCGCGCACGGGAGACAATGTCGTAGCCTGCCCAGGCACCTCGACCTGTCGTCTGGGGATCACGTCTTCCACCGTGCTTGGGCCGAAGTTGGACGGCGGCGAGCAGGATTTGCGCATTCGCGTATCCGGCTGCCATAACGGGTGCGCTCAGCCTGAGAGCGGCGACATCGGCATCTACGGCGAGGGTCGCCGGCTGCACGGCAAGCTCATACCGCACTACCAGATCTACCTCGGCGGCGACGGCATGGGCGGCGGCGGCATTGGGCGCAAAGGCCCCTCGGTGCCTTCGGCGCGCATCGAAGCGGCGGTGACACGGATCAAGCAGGCCTACCATGCGGAGCGGGAAGACACCGAGAGCTTCTTCTCCTGGTCGCGCCGCCAGCCGCCCGACTACTGGCAGAGGCTGCTCGCCGATTTCGTCCAGGTCGAGGCGCAGGACGTGCCGGAGCTGCTGCGTGACCACGGCGACGAAACCGATTTCCGCGTCCTGCAGCTCGGCGGAGGCGAGTGCGCGGGCGCCTCGCAGCAGCGCATCGGCACGCTGTTCTTCGAGGCCGCGCACGAGCGCAACTATCGCGACGCGCTCAAGTTCCAGCGCAAGTACGCCGAAGCCCTGAGTTGTGCCGAAGCGGGTCTGCGCGCCGTGGTGAGAGCATTGGCCGATGCCACCGGAACCGGGGAGCAGGAGGACATGCAGGCGTTCGCTGCGTCGCTCGTAGCCGCGGCTCCCGATGCCGCTGTCCTGGCCCGAGAGCTTGCCGAGCTCGGCGTGGCCCTCGCACTGGAGGATGCTCCCGGCGAGCCCGACGTATCCGCGCTGTTCCGTCGCGTCGACTCGTGGACCGTGAGCGCAGCGGCATTCTGTCAGACGCGCGAACCGACGCTGGTGCTGCGCGATGCGCTGTCGCGCACCGCAGCTTTCGCTCCATGAGCCCGTCCGCGATGACCCAATCGCCGACCGATCTCGGCGCGCCCCTGCAAGGCAAGGTCACTACGCTGTTCGGGGTGCTGAGGTCGATTGCCGGCGAGCATGCTCCAGCAGCGTTCGCCTGTAGCCTGGGCGCCGAGGACATGGTGCTCACCGACGCATTGCTGCGCGCGCACCTGGATGTAGACATCTTTACGCTCGACACCGGCCGGCTGCACACGGAAACGCTGTCGCTGCTCAGCTCCATCCGCGAGCGTTACGGATACGAAGTCCGTGTATACCGGCCCGATCCCGGCGCGGTGGCGGACTATGTGCACCGCTTCGGGGTGGACGCGATCTACAGCAGCGTGGAGCTGCGCCTGCATTGCTGCCACATCCGCAAGGTCGAGCCGCTCCGGCGTGCGCTCGCGGGCAAGCGGGCGTGGATCACCGGGATGCGGCGCTCGCAGTCGCTGACCCGACGCGCGCTCGCCGAGCAGGAGCACGACGCCGAGCACGGTCTATGGAAGTTCAACCCACTCGCGCAATGGACCGAGCGCGATGTGTGGGAGTACATCCGCGCCTACGATGTGCCGTACAACGCACTGCACGCTCAGGGTTATCGCAGCATCGGCTGCGCGCCGTGCACTCGGCCCACCGCCGCGGGCGAAGATGTTCGCGCAGGACGTTGGTGGTGGGAAGAGGAGCAGAGCAAAGAGTGCGGGCTGCACCCGCGCACGCTCTCCGCCGCGGAAGGAACGAAGACACCATGAACCTCGCCAGCGAAGCTGCGTTGTGCCGCGCAGAACCGCGCGAGCGCGTCGCCCGCAGCCAGCTCGACTGGCTGGAGTCCGAGGCGGTACATATCCTGCGCGAGGTGGCCGGGGAATGCCGTCATGCAGCCCTGCTGTTTTCCGGCGGCAAGGACTCCGCCGTGGTCCTGCACCTGGCGACGAAGGCATTTCGGCCGGTACCGATCCCGTTCACCGTGCTGCACATCGACACCGGTCACAACTTCTCCGAGGCGCTCGCGTTTCGCGACCGGCGCGTCGCGCAACTCAACGTCAGACTGGTGGTCGGCCACGTCGAAGACTCGATCCGCCGGGGCACAGTGCGCCTGCGCCGGCCCGACGAGAGCCGCAACGCCGCCCAGTCCATCACCTTGCTCGAATCCATCGCCGAACACGGCTTCGACGCCTGCATCGGCGGCGCGCGCCGGGACGAAGAGAAAGCGCGCGCGAAGGAGCGGGTGTTCTCGTTCCGAGACGAGTTCGGACAATGGGACCCGAAGAACCAGCGGCCCGAGCTGTGGCATCTGTACAACGCGCGCGTGCACCGCGGCGAGAACGTGCGCGTGTTTCCGATCAGCAATTGGACCGAGCTGGACGTATGGCGCTATATCCAGCGGGAGAATCTCGCCCTGCCGTCGCTGTACTTCGCGCATCGCCGGCCCGTGGTCCGGCGCAAAGGGTTGGTCGTCGCGGTCACCGATGTCACGCCCGCCAGGCCGGGCGAGAAAATCGAAGAGTTGAGCGTGCGCTTCCGCACGGTGGGCGACATGACCTGCACCTGCCCGGTGGAGTCTTCCGCCGCCACCATCGAGCAGATCGTGGCCGAGACGGCACAGGCCCGCGTCACCGAGCGCGGCGCCACGCGCATGGACGACCAGACCTCGGACGCCGCCATGGAGCGAAGGAAGAAGGAGGGGTATTTCTGATGAGCCGGCTTGCCCTCGCGCCGCAAACCCCGGAGGCGAGCCTGCGCGCCGACCACACCGGAGGTGTGCTCCGCTTCATCACGGCGGGCAGCGTGGATGACGGGAAGAGCACGCTGATCGGACGCCTGCTGCACGACTCCCGCGCGATCCTCGAGGACCAGTACAGCGCGGTCGAGCGCGCTTCCAGGCAGCGGGGAAACGAGGCGATCGATCTGTCGCTGCTCACCGATGGCCTGGAAGCAGAGCGCGAGCAAGGCATCACGATCGACGTGGCCTATCGCTACTTCGCCACCCCCCGGCGCAACTTCATCATCGCAGACACGCCGGGCCACGAGCAATACACGCGCAACATGGTGACCGGCGCCAGCACCGCCGAGGCGGCGGTCGTGCTGATCGACGCGCGCAAGGGCCTGCTCCCGCAATCGCGCCGGCACATCTATCTGTCGGCGCTGCTCGGTCTCGCCGAGATCATCGTCGCGGTCAACAAGATGGACCTGGTCGGCTACGACGAGGCGGTCTTTCACGCGATCCGCCAGCAGGTGCTCGACTTCGCGCGACGGCTCGATCACCGCCGCGTGAGCTTCGTGCCGGTCTGCGCGCTGCTCGGGGACATGGTGGTGGAACGAGGCAGCCGCTTGACCTGGTGGCAGGGTCCCACGCTGCTCGAGGCGCTGGAGGCAGTGGACGCCAGCCGGGATCAGATGAGCCTCCCCGGGCGCTTCCCGGTCCAATGGGTCGGGCGCATCCCGCCCGGACAGTCAGGCCCCGAGGGCCCATCGCCAGGCGAGCCGCGCGGATATCTCGGCCGTCTGGAGAGCGGAGTACTGAGGTCCGGTCAAGAGGTGCTGGTGCTGCCCGCGGGCCGCGCGACGCGCATCCGCGGGATCCTGTCCTTGGACGGCGCGGCTGATGCAGCCGTCGCGGGGGACTCGGTCACGCTGGTGCTCGAAGACCAGATCGATGTGTCGCGCGGCGACCTGATCGTGCCTCCAGCCAACGCGCCGCGCGTATCTCAGTCCATCTCGGCGACGCTGTGCTGGCTGAGCCCCGAGCCCTTCGAGGCGCAGCGGCGCTACTGGCTACGGCATACCACGCGGACGGTCCCGGCTCGAGTGCGGGCGATCGACGCGCGTGTCGAAATCAATACCCTGCAACGCGACCCGTTCACCGCGGCGCTCGCGATGAACGATATCGTGCATGCACACCTGACTCTGCAGAAACCGATCGCGTGCGATCCTTACGAACGCATCCGCACCACCGGGGCGTTCATTCTCATCGACGAGGTCACCAACCACACGGTGGCTGCCGGACTCATAGACTGATGGGCAAAGTCTACTTGGTCGGAGCCGGCCCCGGCGCACCCGACCTGCTCACCCTGCGAGCGGCCCGCGTGCTCGGGTGTGCCGACATCGTGTTTCACGACGCGTTGGTGCACCCGGACGTGGTCGCTCTGGCTTCGCGCGCGCGCATCGTCGCGGTAGGCAAGCGTTGCAGCCAGATCTCCACGGACCAGCGCTTCATCAACCGGGCGCTGGTGGAGGCGGCCCACCGTCACGACACGGTGGTACGTCTCAAAGGCGGGGACCCGATGATCTTCGGCCGTGCCCAGGAGGAGATCGAAGCGCTCCGTGCTGGCGGCGTGGAGTTCGAGGTGGTGCCCGGCGTTACCGCAGCGCTTGGAGCAAGCGCAGAGTTAGGGCTGTCGCTGACTCAGCGCGGCGTCAGCCGCAGCGTGCTGCTTGCCACCTCGCGCGCAGGCGCGGACCAGCAGCCGGGCGAGTGGGCACGCGCGGTCGCCTCCGCGGACACGGCGGTGCTGTATATGGGCAGCGGAGAAGCCGACGTCCTGACGGCCTCACTGCTGGCCGCTGGGCTGGCGCACGATGCCCCAGCCGCGATCGTGGCGCGCGCGTCACTCCCCGATCGCCAAGTGCTGCACGCCACGCTCGCCACGCTCGGCGAGCAGGCGGCCAAGGTCGAACAGGGCCCGGCGTTGGTGATCGTGGGCGAAGCGCTGCGCGCCTCGACGTCGGCCTGCGCACAAGCCGGGGGCGCGATCCCGGTCTCGGCGACGCTCGGGCTGCGTTGACGTCGCGCCCTCCGCAGGCCGCTAGGCGCTGACCCAGCGGCGCCTGCGTTGCGGGAAAGGTCAGGCGCTCCTTCCGATCTTGGTGGCCTCCGGAACTTCGATCAGCTTGCCGCTCTTCACATCGTAGATGAAACCGTAGACCGGGATGCTCTTCGGGACCAGCGGGTGCGAGCGGATGCGGGCGACGTCGTCGACAACGCTGCCGGGGAGGTCGCTGATCGTGTGCCACTTGATGAACTTGCCCAGTTTCGATCCCGGGCCCGCGCCGACGTCGTGCCAGCCCTTGTCGTCGATCTTGGCCGTCTCGAGGCTCTTCTCCAGCAGGCCGGCCATCACGTCATCGGTGAACAGTTCCATCCCGCAGTTGGTGTGATGGATGACGAACCACTCCTGCGTGCCGAGGAGCTTGTAGGAGATCACGAGCGAGCGGATCGCGTCGTCGCTCGCGCGCCCCCCGGCGTTGCGGATCACATGGGCATCGCCTTCGGCCAGTCCGGCGAACTTGGACGGATGCAGCCGTGCGTCCATGCAGGTCAGGATCGCGAACCGGCGTGCCGGCGGCAGCGCCAGTTTGCCCTTCTCGCCGAAGTTGGCGACGTACTTCTCGTTTGCTTGCAGCACTTCCCGTAGCACTGAGCTCATCTTCCGGTCTCCTCTGTGATTTACGGCACCAACGACGGGGATCATACCGCGCCCGCGGGCGAGCACGAAACGCACTCGCAGTCATAAGCAAATAGCCGCGGCCGCCGGTCGCCAGTGGCGGGATGAGCATAAAGAAAGAACGCTTCGTTCCTTCCGTCGCGATCCAGGCACCGATACAGTAGGGCCCGCATGGTGCGTTCCAACGACGGCCTACACCGCGACTCGAACCCAGAGAGAAGGTGCGCGTCGGTTCGCCGGACCAGCGCAGAGGGAGTGACGCATCTACGGCCAAGCGGCGCCGGAGGCCCGCCGCGCGCATCGTATCGACATGCCAGCCAAGAAACTGTTCGACATTCTCCTGGTCGTGAGCTTGGGGCTGGCCGCCTCGGCGCAGGCGCAGGTGGCCCTGCTCAACGTCTCTTACGATCCTACCCGCGAGCTGTACCAGGACATCAACGCCGGATTCGCCGCGGCCTGGGAGGCGAAGACCAAAGAGAAGATCGCCATCAGGCAGTCCCATGGCGGCTCGGGCAAGCAGGCGCGCGCCGTCATCGATGGATTGGAAGCGGACGTGGTCAGCTTGGCGCTTGCCTATGACATCGACGAGATCGCGGGACGCGCGAAGCTCCTCCCGTCGAACTGGCAGAGCCGGCTGCCGTATAACAGCTCGCCCTATACCTCGACGATCGTGTTCCTCGTGCGCAAGGGCAACCCCAAGGCGATCCGCGACTGGGACGACGTGGTCAGGCCGGGGATCGCGGTGATCACACCCAACCCGAAGACCTCGGGCGGAGCCCGCTGGAACTATCTCGCCGCCTGGGGTTATGCGCTCAAGCGCTACGGCAACGACGAGGCCAAGGCCAGGGAATTCGTCACCCGCCTGTACCGGAATGTCCCGGTGCTGGATTCTGGCGCGCGCGGGGCCACGACCACGTTCGTCGAGCGCGGGATCGGCGATGTCCTTCTCACCTGGGAGAACGAAGCCTTTCTCGCGCTGAAGGAGCTGGGGCCGGACAAGCTTCAGATCGTCGTACCCTCGGCAAGCATACTCGCGCAGCCACCGGTGGCATGGCTAGACAAGGTGGTGGACAAGCACGGCACCCGCCGAGCCGCTCAGGCGTATCTCGAGTATCTGTACACGGAGCCGGCGCAGCAGATCATCGCCCGCAACTTCTATCGCCCGGCAGACCCCAAAGTCGCCACGCGCTACGCCGCGCAGTTTCCCAAGCTCACGCTGTTCAGTGTGGACGGAGTATTCGGAGGTTGGCAGAAGGCGCAGAAGACGCACTTCGCCGACGGCGGTGTGTTCGATCAGATCTATCAGCCCGCCAGGTAACCGGCACGCGAGCGCGAGCTAGCGCTTGGAAGCTGACCGCGCTTGCTGCACTCACCAGATCACGTTCCCAAAAGCGGCGAGCCAGCGGGTGGCGTTGCTTGGCTTCGCCGCCGAACGAGGCGGCCTCGAGCCGCGCGCCGATGCCGGCTTCTCCTGCAGGAACACTTGCATCGTCGCGGGCCGGATCAACAGCGTCTCGCCCTGTTTGAGGTTCAGGCTGCGCACCCGGCTCACGGCAAGCTCGGCCTCGACGATCTCTCCGCTGTCGTCGCGCTCCAACTCGAGCCGGGCGGTGGGCCCGATCACAAGCAGCCGCTGCAGCACCACGGGTATGCCTTCCTGCCCAGGCGAGAAGCGCTCGATCTCGATCTCGTGGGGCCGCGCATACACCGTAGCGGGCTGATCTTGGGCGTCGCGATGCTCGGGCGCCTCCAGGGTGACCTGCCCCAGATCCAGGCACCCGGCGTTGGCGCGGCCGTGAAACACGTTGACCGTACCCAGAAAGCCGGAGACGAACGGGGTGGCGGGGTGCTCGTACACCTGCTCGGGCGTGCCCACCTGCTCCACGCGCCCTTTGTTCATCAGCACGACCCGGTCCGCGACCTCCAGCGCCTCCTCCTGGTCGTGGGTGACGAAGATGCTGGTGACGTGGAGCTCGTCGTGCAGGCGCCGCAGCCAGCGGCGCAGCTCCTTCCGGACCTTGGCGTCGAGCGCGCCGAAGGGTTCGTCCAGCAGCAGCACCTTGGGTTCCACTGCGAGCGCACGTGCCAGCGCGATCCGTTGGCGCTGGCCGCCCGAGAGCTGATGCGGATAACGATCGGACAAGAAGTCCAGCTGGACCAGCTCCAGTAATTGACGGACCTTGCGTCGGATCTGATCCGCGCCGGGGCGGATCGGGCGCGGCTTTACCTTGAGGCCGAACGCCACGTTTTCGAATACCGTCATGTGGCGGAACAGCGCATAGTGCTGAAAGACAAACCCTACGTGGCGCTCTCGAACATCGCGCGCGGACGCGTCCTCGCCGTGCAACAGGACGCTGCCGGAGTCGGGGAGCTCCAGCCCGGCGATGACGCGAAGCAACGTCGTCTTGCCGCAGCCCGACGGGCCGAGCAGCGCCACCAGCTCTCCAGAACTAAACTGCAGACTGACGCGGTCGAGCGCCGTAAAGGCGCCGAACCGCTTCGCGATCTCTCGCACTTCGATGCTCATGCTGCACCCCAGCTTTCCGCTTCGCCCAAGGCCCGTGCTTGTTCCCGTCTCACCTTCCATTCGACCGCGCTCTTCAGTGCGAGCGTGGCGAGCGCAAGCAAGGCGAGCAACGACGCGACGGCGAAGGCGGCCGCAAAGTGGTACTCGTTGTACAGGATCTCCACATGCAGCGGCATCGTGTTGGTCAACCCCCGCACGTGGCCCGAGACGACCGATACTGCGCCGAACTCGCCCATCGCGCGTGCGTTGCTCAGGATCACGCCGTAGAGCAAACCCCATTTGATGTTCGGGAGCGTCACGCGCCAAAACAACTGCCAACCGGAAGCGCCGAGCACGCGTGCGGCCTCTTCTTCTTCCGCCCCCTGAGCCTGCATCAGAGGGATCAGCTCGCGCGCCACGAAAGGGAAGGTGACGAAGATCGTGGCCAGCACGATGCCGGGCACGGCGAAGATGATCTTGATGTCGTGCGCCTGCAGCCAGGGCCCCACCCAGCCCTGGAGGCCGAACAGCAACACGTAAATCAACCCGGATACCACCGGCGAAACGGCGAACGGCAAGTCGATGAGCGTGGTGAGCAGGCTTTTCCCCTTGAAGTCGAACTTCGCGATGGCCCAGGAGGCGGCCACGCCGAAGATCAGATTGGCCGGCACCGCGATCGCAGCCACTAGCAACGTGAGCTCGATCGCCGCAAGCGCATCCGGCTCGGTCAAGGCGGCGACATAAGCCTGCGCTCCCTTGCGCAGCGCTTCGGTGAACACCGCCGCCAGGGGTACGAGGAGGAACAGGCCGAGAAACGCCAGCGCGATGCCGATCAGCAACCAGCGAACCGGCGCGCGCTCTGCCGTTGTGCTGGGGCGGGTGTAGACGGGGGCGAGGACGGCGGCGGCGTCGTTCATCGGTCAAACCCCTGCCAGCCGGTGTGCGCTCCACCGCTGCAGGACGTTGATCAGCAGCAGCAATGCAAACGACATGATCAGCATGACCACCGCGATCGCGGTCGCGCCCGCGTAGTCGTACTGCTCGAGCTTCGTGATGATCAGCAGCGGCGTGATCTCGGACACCATGGGAACGTTCCCGGCGATGAAGATGACCGAGCCGTACTCGCCGACCGCTCGCGCGACCGCCAGCGTGAACCCGGTGAGCAGCGCCGGCCAGAGCGCCGGAAACATCACACGAGCGAATGTCTGCCATCGATTGGCGCCAAGCGTGGCGGCGGCCTCCTCGAGCTCGGGCTCCAAGTCTTCGAGCACCGGCTGCAACGTACGCACGACGAAGGGCAGCCCGATGAACGTGAGCGCCACCAGCACCCCGAGTGGGGTGAACGCGACCTTGATGCCGAGCGGCTCCAGCAAAGCGCCGATCCAACCGTTTCCGGCATAGACGGCTGTCAGCGCGATCCCGGCAACGGCTGTCGGCAGCGCGAACGGAAGGTCGACCAGCGCGTCGATGACGCGGCGGCCGGCAAACCGATAGCGCACCAACACCCACGCCACGAGCAGACCGAACACCCCATTGATCAGCGCTGCGACGAGCGCGGCGCCGAACGACAGGCGCAGTGACGCCAGCACGCGCGGGGCGGTGACGGTGGTCCAGAACGCGCTCCAGGTCAGGGTGAACGTCTTGAAGAAGATCGCCGAGAGCGGGATCAGCACGATGAGCGACAGGTACAGCACGGTGTAGCCGAGCGCCAGCCCAAAGCCAGGAAGCACGCTCGGCCGTCGCCACCGCCCGACTGCGCTCCCCGGCTCACGTTGGACAAGACCCTCCGTAGCCCGCCCGCGGATCGCGATTCCGAAGCGTGCCTGCGCCGGAGGCGTTGCGGTCACCGCTGCGCCAGGCACAGATGAGCGCGCTGGTACGTCGCCGCACCGCCTTGCATGCGCGGGCGCGGCGTGAAAAGCAGCCGCCCCAGTTGCGTCCGTGGGGCCGCGTACAGGTCTGCGAGCCTGAGCTGTTCAGCGACGAATCCAGCCTCAATCACGGCGACCGCGTGACAGATCCGGCGCACAACTTCTAGTGAGCGCGTCGCGAGCAAGATCGTCACACCGATCTCTCGGTTGACCGCTTGCAGGATCGACAGGATGCGATTCGCCGAGCATGGCTCCAGATTTGCGGTCGGCTCGTCGCACAGCAGCACCTGCGGGCCGAAAGCGAGCGCACGCGCGAAGGTCACGAGTCGCTTCTCCGCAGCGGAGAGCTCGCAGGGGTATGCCTGTGACTTCTCCGCCAACCCGATCCACTCCAGGCAGGCACGCGCGCGAGAATGCACGTCGGGCGCGGACAGGCCAGCGACCTCCAGGGGAAAGCAAACGTTTCCGAGCGCGCTGCGATGTCGCAGCAGATCGGAGTGCTGGGGGAGCACCCCCACCGAGCGCATCGCGGAGGGCCCCGCGCCGGCATGCGGAACGAGCCGCCTGCGGCGTGCGACCGTGCGGCCATGCTCGCCGATCCGCTCCACCAGCCGCCTCAGGATCTCCGTGCCCGGCCCACCGAAACCGATCACGCCGAAGATCTCCTCTGGCTCGATCACGAACGAACCGGGCGCGATCGGCTGGGGGGTCTCGCCGTTCGGCTTATCGGTGTGGGGGATGGGGTCCAACAACATCATGACAACTCCCGACGCTCTCTATGCTCACCATGCCCGCGGTCCACTTGCACCCCGTGCAGCGTCGCGTTCTGCTCTTCCGGAACAGACACCGGTAGACAGCACTCAGGCAGTGGCGCCAGCGCGTCACTACTCACGTCTGTCCGCCGCCCTGCGTCGACCGCCCACGAAGAAAACGCGCCGGTCGGGTCATCCGAGCCAAACCGGCGCAAGCTTCACGAGGGGTCGAACCGAGGCTCAGGGAAGCGAAGAAAGACCTGAGGAACCTCGCCGCACACCCGACCGGTCGGCGCAGCGCACTGCCTCGATGGCGGTCCGCGCGCGTCCCGGAAGGGCTGGGCTCAACGATACGGCGGTCGGCCCGAAATCAGAACTACTTTGATGTTCGAACGTAATGCGATGGGGTTATTTGCGGGCAACCCCAGCCGATGGGCCGGGCCGTTCGTCGCTGCGGCCCGGTGCGCCTGGGCGCAACACGCTGGCAGGAACCAGCATCACGCGAGCATAACGGCCCAGATGTTCTTCCCCCAGGATTGGGCGTAGCCGCCTTCCAGCTCGCTCGGAATCGCCGAGACGCCCGAGGCGCCTGCAGCCACGATCATGGTCTTCTTCTCCGGGTCGTACCGGTGGACGGAGGCGAGGTGGATCGCCTGTTTGTCGGGATCGATGCTGACAACCTGGTCATGCATCAGGCCGATCGAGTGCCTGCTCGACAGCGGGCCATAGCCGCGTGTCAGGTCCACGAGGTCGACCTGCCCGGAGCGCACGCGGTTGCTGAGCGGGCAGGAGATGAACTGCGCGTCGCGTTCCACCACAATGACATGGCCCTCTGGCCCCACATGCGAACGTACTTGGCTGCCGGGGCGCTGCCACATTCAGCACCGGCGACGGCAGCTCGGCGCGCGCAACCCACCCGCGGCGCCATCGGAACGACGGCAAGCTACTTCACGAGCCAGCGCCTAGACAACGTCATAAGGAGACACCTCCGTGGGAAAGCCCGGCTTCTCCCGCGAGGCTCACGTCCGCTTCTGTTGGGAGTTGCAGTCGGCCAGAGCCTGAATCTCCAGGGCGGCGTAGGCCTTGGCGTGCCGTTGCATGACAGTCGCCGGGTAGGTGGCCGCCTTGAACTCCTGCAGGACGATGACGATGCAGCGCTTGTCCAGGGCGTCGCCAGGCCGGAGCGCAACCACCAGCGGGTTCCGTCCTTTTAGCCCGACTGCTCCAGCCGTGTGAGTCGGTTTTCTACAGCGCGAAAAAAAGCCCGCGCACCGTTTGCGGTGCGCGGGCTTGTGGCCGTCGAGTACCGTCTCGCGCCGGTCAGCCGGAAGAGCTCATGCCGCGCTCTTCCGCCGGGCCGACCTACCAGTTCAGGTCTCGGTGTCGAGGAAGCTGCGTAGCCGCTCGGAGCGCGACGGATGGCGGAGCTTGCGCAAAGCCTTGGCTTCGATCTGACGGATGCGCTCGCGGGTGACGTCGAACTGCTTGCCGACTTCCTCCAGCGTGTGATCGGTGTTCATCTCGATGCCGAAGCGCATGCGCAACACCTTCGCCTCGCGCGGCGTGAGGGTATCGAGCACCTCCTTGGTGGCGTCGCGCAGGCTCGTATAGACCGCAGCCTCCACCGGCGCCATCGTACCCTGGTCTTCGATGAAGTCGCCCAGATGCGAATCGTCGTCATCGCCGATCGGGGTCTCCATGGAGATCGGCTCCTTCGAGATCTTGAGGATCTTGCGGATCTTCTCCTCGGGCATCTCCATCTTCTGCGCGAGCAGCGCCGGATCGGGCTCCTGTCCGGTCTCCTGCAGGATCTGGCGGGAGATGCGGTTCATCTTGTTGATGGTCTCGATCATGTGCACCGGAATGCGGATGGTGCGGGCCTGATCGGCGATCGAGCGCGTGATGGCCTGCCGGATCCACCAAGTGGCGTAGGTCGAGAACTTGTAGCCGCGGCGGTATTCGAACTTGTCCACCGCCTTCATCAGTCCGATGTTGCCCTCCTGGATCAAATCCAGGAACTGTAGCCCCCGGTTGGTGTACTTCTTCGCGATCGAGATCACCAACCGCAGGTTGGCTTCGGTCATCTCGCGCTTGGCCCGGCGCGCCTTGGCTTCGCCGGTGGACATCTGACGGTTGATCTCCTTGAGATCCTTGACCGGGATCCCGACGCGCTTGCGCAGGTCGATGAGCTTCTGCTGCTGCTCCATGATCGCCGGCGCGTGGCGGGAGAGCGCCTCGCTATACGGTTTACGCGCCTGGATCTCGCGCTTCACCCACTCGAGGTCCTCTTCGTTGCCGGGGAAGACCTTGATGAAATGGGCGCGGGGCATGGCTGCCTTCTCCACGCACAGTTCCATCACGGCGCGCTCGTAGGAGCGCACCTCCTCGACCATCTTGCGCACGCTGTCGCACAGCGCCTCGATCTGCTTGGCGGAGAAGCGGATCATCATGAGCTGGGCCGAGATCTCCTCCTGCGCTTTGAGATGCGGGCGGCTGCGCGAGCCATGCTTGGCAAGCGCCTTCATCATCTTGGCGTACAGCTGATCGAGCAACGCGAAGCGCTCCAGCGCGGCGGCCTTGAGCTGCAGCAGGCTGGCACTCTGGACCGCGGCGCCCTCTTCGTCTTCGCCCTCCTCGGCCTCGAGGTCTTCCTCCAGCGCTTCATCGGCCATCTCATCGCCGATGATTTCCTCTGCGTTGGGGTCGAGCAGGCCGTCCACCACTTCGTCCACGCGCAGCTCCTCGCGCTCCACCTGCTTGGCGAGGTCCAGGATTTCGGCGATGGTGGTGGGGCACGCCGAGATGGCCTGGATCATGTGGCGCAGCCCATCCTCGATGCGCTTGGCGATTTCGATCTCGCCCTCGCGGGTGAGCAGCTCCACCGAGCCCATCTCGCGCATGTACATGCGCACCGGATCCGTGGTGCGGCCAAACTCGGAGTCGAGCGTGCTGACGGCGGCCTCGGCCTCTTCGACTGCATCCTCGTCGGGCACGTTGGGCGTGGCATCCGACATGAGCAACGCCTCGGTGTCCGGGGCCTCGTCGTAGACCTGAATGCCCATGTCGTTGATCATGCTGATGATGTTCTCGATCTGCTCGGCATCCAGCATGTCGTCGGGGAGGTGGTCGTTGATCTCGGCGTAGGTGAGGTAACCCCGCTCCTTCCCCAGGACGATGAGATTCTTGAGACGCGTCCGCCGCGCCTCTGCATCATTGGGCAGGGCCTCGACCTTGTCCTTTTCGATTTCCTTGATCTTGGGTTCCTTCGCCATGGCCACCACTCTGAATTGGAATTCGCCTACCTACAAAAACGCGCCGAAAAACCGGCAATTCTACAAAACCCCGCGCCGCTAATGGAGTTTGACTGCTTTCCCCTGCTCCGGTGCCCTCCGCAGCAGCGTGCGTGCCTCGTCGCTCAGCTCGTGAGGCGAAGACACCGCCAGTGAGGCTTGAGTCATCTGGTGCTTCTCCGCCTCCATGCGCAGACCCTGGATCGCACCCTGAACCTCGGTCCGCAACTCCTCAGCGGTGAAAAGCTGAAGCTCGCGGACCACCGGCAGCAGCCGCTGCACAACGGCCTCGTGCCCACGCAGGCGTAGCAGCTCGATCATGCCCGGCAGGGTCAATTCTTGCCCCAGCGCTCGAGACTCGTCGATCAGGCCGAACAACGCGCTTGCCTCGGCCGTCGGCGGCACTGGAACCGGCAGGTCGACCGGCCACAGCTCGCGTATCAGCTTCGGCTCTGCCAACACGCGCTCCAAGAGCTTCGCGTAGCGGTCGGTGCTGCGGCGATGCACTGCCACGACCACTTCCGGCACCCGCTTGGGAGCCTTGACGTCCAGCCGCTCGTCCAGCTCCACCAGGGACAGGCCGGCGAGTTCCGCGACCCGCTTTCTCAACATGAGGCCCAAGATGGGAGCATTGATCCCGATCACAAGAGGCTTCACCTCGTGCAAAAAGCGCGCTCGCCCCTCCGCCGTGCTCATATCGGCCGCCTGGGTCAGGCTACGGAGGGCAAACTCGGACAACGGCACGGAAGTCGCTAGCAAGCGCTCGAAGGCTTCAGGCCCCTCGCGGCGCACGTAGCTGTCCGGGTCGTCCTGCTCGGGCAGCAGCAGGAACTTCACCTGCTTCCCGTCCTGCAGTTGCGACAGACTGTTCTCCAGCGCTCGCCAGGCCGCGCGCCGACCCGCGGCGTCACCATCGAAGCAGAACACGACCTCGTCCGTCTGGCGCAACAGCTTCTGGACATGCCACGGCGTAGTGGCCGTCCCGAGCGTGGCTACGGCATATCCGACGCCATGTTGGGCCAGGGCGATCGCATCCATGTAGCCCTCGACCACCACCACGCGGCCGGCACCCCGGATCGCCTGCCGGGCCTGATGCAGCCCATACAGTTCTCGCCCCTTCTCGAACACCGGCGTCTCCGGCGAGTTGAGATATTTGGGTTCGGATCGCTCCAGCACCCGGCCGCCAAAGCCGACAATCTGGCCGCGCGGGGTGATGATGGGAAACATGATGCGGTCGCGGAAGCGGTCGTAACGCTTGCCATCCTCCGCCTGAATCACGAGTCCGGCCTCGACCAGCGCCTTCGATGCATAGTCAGGGAAGGCCGCGGCAAGGCTTTGCCAACCAGGCGGCGCGTAACCGAGCTGGAACCGGGCCGCGACTTCACCGGTCAACCCGCGCGCCTTCAGGTACGCGATCGCGCGCTCCGAGCGCTTCAGCTCGGACTTGTAGAACCGGGCAGCGCGTTCCAGAACGTCGGTGATCTGCTCCGCCTGCGGCTGTGAGGAGCGCTCGCGGGCACTCGGCTCCGGGTCGGGCACCTTCATCCCGACTCGGGACGCCAGGTCTTTGATCGCCTCGACGTACTTCATGCCGGCGTATTCCATGAGGAAACCGACGGCGCTCCCGTGCGCGCCACAGCCGAAGCAATGGTAGAACTGCTTGCTCGGGCTCACCGTGAAGGACGGGGTCTTCTCGCTGTGGAACGGGCAGCACGCCACCAGGTTGGACCCGGCGCGCTTGAGCGGAACGTACGATTCGATGACATCGACGATATCCACCCGCCCCAACAGCTCCTGGAGGAAGGACTTGGGGATCATCGCGACGGGTTTGACAGGCTTGGTCTGATCGAGATGGTTCGCCGACGGCGGTGCCGCATCGCCGCTACCGGACGCTGCACTCCCAGTTCAACCTCCGTCACCGGCAACCGTTCCATTATAGGTCAGTTTCCGCGGGGCTCCAGCAAATGAGGAGGGAGCCGCTTGGTCAGCGTCAACCTGCGAGCTTCGCCTTAACGAGAGCAGAGACCCTGGCCATGTCAGCCCGTCCTGCGAGTTTCGGCTTGAGCGCCGCCATGACCCGGCCCATGTCCTGCGGGGACTTGCCCCCCACAGCGGCCACCGTCGCGGCGACGGCCTCCTCGATCTCCGCGTCGGTCAGGGCCTGCGGCAGGTAGGCCGACAGGACGCTCACTTCGAGCTTCTCGGCATCGGCGAGATCCTGCCGTCCCGCGGCCTCGAATTGGCGGATGGACTCCCGCCGCTGCTTCAGCATCTTGTCGATCACGCCGAGCACATCGTCGTCCGAGAGCGCCATCCGCTCGTCGATCTCCCGCTGCTTGATCGCCGCCATCAGGAGCCTCAGGGCAGACAGCCTCGCTGCCTCTCTGGCGCGCAACGCTGCCTTGACGTCATCGCCGATACGCTCTTTCAAACTCATCGTAGGTCACCCGCAAAAAGCGACGCGGCAGGGGATCACCCTGCCGCGGCCGTGTCCTGCACAACCAGGACGGCTGCCCGCTAGTAGAGCCTCGGAGGCAGCTGCTGGCCGCGCAGCCGCTTGAAATGGCGCTTGATGGCGGCCGCGCGCTTGCGCTTGCGCTCCGCCGTCGGCTTCTCGTAGAACTCACGCGCCCGCAACTCGGTGAGCAGCCCGGTTTTCTCGACCGTGCGCTTGAATCGGCGCATGGCCACCTCGAACGGCTCGTTTTCCTTTACCCGCACAGTCGGCATAATGCTGATTCCCTGAAAAGCCTCACCTTTTACAGAACGTTGCAGTATACCAGAAGCGGTCGCCGCGCTGGCAAGCGGCATCTTCCCCGCGTTGCCAGCAGGAGTTAGCTGTGCGAGTCCTAGGCATTGAAACCTCATGCGATGAGACCGGCGTCGCTCTGTACGACTCGGACCGCGGGGGGAAGCAACCGGCAGCCGGGTTGTTAGCGCATTCGCTCTACACCCAAGTCGCGATGCACGCTGAGTACGGCGGCGTGGTCCCGGAGCTCGCCTCGCGGGACCACATCCGTCGCGTGCTGCCGCTCGTACGGAAAGTCTTGGACGAAGCCGCTTGGACGCCCCGCGATCTGCAGGGGATCGCGTACACCCAGGGACCGGGCCTGGTAGGGGCGCTTCTGGTGGGCGCGTCGGTGGCGGCCGGCCTTGCGTTTTCCCTGCGTGTGCCAGCGATCGGCGTCCACCATCTCGAAGGCCACTTGCTGTCACCGCTGTTATCCGGCGATCCGCCCCAGTTCCCCTTCATCGCCCTGTTGGTCTCCGGGGGTCATACGCAGCTCCTGCAGGTTCATCGCGTGGGGCGGTATACGTTGCTCGGCGAGACGTTGGACGACGCCGCGGGTGAGGCCTTCGACAAGACGGCCCAGTTGCTCGGGCTGGGGTATCCGGGTGGGCCTGCTCTGTCGCGTCTCGCGCAGTCTGGAGATCCCACGCGATACAAGCTGCCGCGCCCCATGCTCGCGAGCGGCGACCTGAGCTTCAGCTTCAGCGGATTGAAGACCGCGGTCGCTACGCTGCTCCGAGACCGATTCGAGGACAGCATGCGTGCAGACCTGGCCGCCGGCGTCGAAGCGGCCATCGTGGATGTGTTGGCGGCCAAGGCGGTTGGGGCGCTCGAGCAGATTGGCCTCGACCGGCTACTGGTCGCCGGGGGCGTGGGCGCTAACCGGCGTCTGCGGGCAAGGCTCTCCGCAGAGGCCGACGCACGCGGGTTCAGCGTCCGTTACCCCGAGCTCCAGTTCTGCACGGACAACGGGGCGATGATTGCGCTTGCCGGCGCCTTGCGCCTGCAGCATGGCGCGACCGAGGGGTGGGCGTTTACGGTCTACCCACGCTGGGACCTGGAGCAGCTCGAGCCCCTGGGCTAGCTTGGCCCGCCCGGCGCAGGGGAATCCGGTCTGTTGAAGCCTAGCCTCCGCTCGGTGCCCGCGATCAGACGCCGCAGGTTGCCGCGATGCCGCCAGACGACCAGCGCAGCGACGACGATCACGGCGCCCGCGCTGGTCCCCCAGCCGAGCAGGAGCGGAGCCGCGATCGCGCTCGATATCGCGGCGACGACGCTTGCCAGGGACACATAGCGCGACACGCCCACGACGATCCCAAACATCGCTGTGGCCAGCGCAGCGAGCCACGGGCTCAGACCGAGCAGAACACCCAAAGCGGTCGCCACGCCCTTGCCGCCCTTGAAACGGAAGTAGAGCGGGTACAGATGCCCCAGAAACACGGCAACCGCCGCACCCGAGACAGCGTGGTCACCGGCACCGAACCGGAAGGCGAGATGCCGCGCCACCAACACGGCCACGACGCCCTTGCCACAATCGCCAATCAGCGTCACGAGCGCGGCGGCTTTCCTGCCGCTGCGCAGCACGTTGGTGGCGCCGGGATTCCCCGACCCGTAAGTGCGGGGGTCCGGCAGCCCGAACATCCGGCTCGAGAGGATCGCAAACGACAGCGAGCCGATGAGATACGCGACAAGCGCGCAGAACAGGGTGATCATCGCGTGTAGCTTACAATCTCGTCTCGCGGGCGCCCGGGAAGCCAGTGATGGACACCATCCACATCCATGAACTCCGCGTCGAAACCCGGATCGGCTTCTACGAGTGGGAGCGCGGCCTGCCGCAGACGATCGAGATCGATCTGGAGCTCGCCATTGCATCGAAACAAGCCGGCCTCAGCGACCGGATCCGCGACACCATCGATTATGCCGCAGTCGTGGAGCGGGTCCGTGCCTCGCTTCGGTCGACGCACTTCATGCTCCTCGAGCGGCTATGCGAGCACGTCGCTAACCTGCTGCGCGGCGAGTTCCAGGCCCCTTGGGTGCGGGTGACCGCGGTCAAGACGGGTGTCATGCCCGGCGTCAAGAAGATCGGGGTGACGATCGAGCGCGGCGCTCGCGACGATGGGCGCGGATGCGTCGAGTGAGACGCCACCATTGGAGCCCATCCGTGCACCCGTGAGCGGGTGTGCACGCCGTTGCCCTCCAGCAATGGCCTCGGGCTCCCTGTTCGCGCCGGCCAGCATTCGTCCCATCAACCGCGCGGGTGGTGTTTCGCGTGAAGCTGCTTGAGACGCTCCCGCGCCACGTGAGTGTAAACCTGCGTGGTCGAGATGTCGGCGTGACCCAGCAGCAGTTGCACGACCCGAAGGTCTGCGCCGTGATTGAGCAGGTGCGTCGCGAACGCGTGCCGCAGCGTGTGCGGCGAGATGGTCGCCTGGATCCCGGCGCGCGCGGCGTAGCGTTTGATCAGATACCAGAAGGCCTGGCGGCTCATCGCGCGGCCGCGCGAGGTGACGAACAGGGCCTCGCTGTGTCGTCCGGTCAACAACGCCGGCCGAGCCTGCTCCGCATAGCGGCGAGCCCAATCCAACGCCACTTCTCCCACCGGAACCAGCCGCTCCTTGCTCCCCTTGCCCAGGGTGCGGACGACGCCCATCTCCTGGGACAGCTGCGCTACTCGCAGGGACACGAGCTCGGACACTCTCAACCCACTGGCATACAGGAGCTCCAGCATCGCCTTGTCGCGCAGCCCGTGAGGGGTATCCGGGCGCGGCGCCGCGAGCAGCCGTTCCACGTCGGTCTCGGTGAGTGTCTTGGGCAGCCGGTGCGGGCGTTTGGGAGTGTCGACGTTCAGCGTCGGGTCGGCCTCGAGCTTGCCTTGCCGCAGCGCGAACTGGTAGAAGCGCTTGAGGCTCGACAGCAGCCGGGCGGTTGAACTGGGCCTGGCATGGCTCCGGAAACGGAACGCGAGATAGGCGAGCAGATCGGCGTGACCGGCATCCAGAAGTCCGTACTTGCGGGTCCGCAACAGCCAGTCCGCGAACTGGCGCAAGTCGCGCCGGTAGCTCTCCAGCGTGTTGCGCGCCAGCCCGTCCTCCAGCCACAGGCTATCGGTAAACTCGTCCAACAGAGGGTCTCGGGCGGCGCCCCGAGCGGCTTGCGGGCTATTCAATCGCCCCTTCGTGCCGTAAAAGCCAATGCTTGATCTCGAGCGCCTTGCCCTTTCGGCTATGCATGAAGCCGCCCAGGCCGTTGCTTCCGACGACTCGGTGGCAGGGGATCAACAGTGGAATCCGATTGGCGCCACAGGCGGTACCCACCGGACGGGGCGCGGAACCGATCTGCCGGGCGACCTGCAGATAGCTCATCGTAGAGCCGCATCCGATCCGGCGCACGGCGTCCCAGACGCGTTGCTGGAACTGGGTGCCCGCCTCGTCGAGCGGCAGGTCCAGCGGGAAGCCGGGATCGCTCAGATAGCCGGTAAGCTGGCGGCACACCTCGGCAGCGAAGGCGTCTACCGGCCGCAGCGTCGCCGCCTCGCGCGGCAGATAATCGATGCCCGTGAGCCGCTCGCCACGGGTGCGGATTCCCAAGACTGCGAACGGCGCTGGTAGTCTCGCGCTGAAGGCATCCAGCATGACATCGACCGGAAGGCAACCGAAGCGACGCGCTGGCGCCGCTCGAGCCGCACCGGACGGATTGTACCAGCGCCTGAGTGGACCGAACGCCTGAGCGCTCGGCTTACTGCGTTGCCCGGATTCACTCCGCCGATCGAGCCCTGCGCTCCCGCAAGGCAGATCCGAGCTATCGCTCGGCTTCCGCGCTTTCCGCGGCGGATAATTTCTCCCGGATGCGCGCCGACTTGCCCGAGCGCTGCCGCAGGTAATACAGCTTGGCTCGCCGCACATGTCCGCGACGCTTGATCTCGATGCTGGCGATCAGCGGAGACCAGGTCTGGAACGTGCGCTCGACGCCTTCGCCGGAGGAGATCTTGCGCACGATGAAGGAGGAGTTAAGCCCCCGGTTGCGCTTTGCGATCACCACGCCCTCATACGCCTGCACCCGCTTGCGGTCTCCTTCGACCACGTTTACGTTCACCACCACGGTGTCGCCGGGCGCGAAATCGGGGATCGTCTTCCCCAGGCGCGCGATCTGTTCCTGTTCCAGCTGCTGAATCAGATTCATGTCATCCACTCCTACATCTCAGGTTTGCTGCGCGGTCTCCCGCTCTTGCGCCTCGCGCTTGTATTCGTCCAGCAGCGCATATTGTTCCGGGGTGAGCCGGACCTTGGCCAATAAGTCCGGGCGCCGTTGCCATGTGCGGCCGACCGATTGCTTCATGCGCCAGCGAATGATATCGGCGTGATTGCCCGAGAGCAGCACGGGAGGCACGGGCATGCCCTCGTAGACTTCGGGCCGCGTGTAGTGCGGGCAGTCCAGCAGTCCGTCCGCGAATGAATCCTGCGCCGCCGAGTCCGCGTCTCCCAGCACGCCGGGGATGCGCCGGATCAGTGCGTCCATCAGCACCATCGCCGGGAGCTCGCCACCAGACAGGACGTAGTCCCCGATGGAAATCTCGTAGTCCGCCTGCCTCGCCACCAGACGCTCATCCACGCCCTCGTAGCGGCCCGCCAGCAGCAACAGGCCGTCGTGCTCGCCCAGCTCGACCACCAACTCGTGGTTCAGCAATCGCCCCTGCGGGGTGAAGTACACGACCTTCGGAGCGCTGACGCCGCAGCTTCGCTGACGCTGGCGCGCAGCCTTCAGTGCCTTCTCCAGCGGGTCGGGCATCATCACCATCCCAGGACCGCCTCCATAAGGCCGGTCATCCACCGATCTGTACGCGTTGGTGCTGAAGTCGCGCGGGTTCCACAACACCAGCTCGTAGATACCGGCTTCGCATGCGCGGCGCGTCACCCCGGACCGAGTCACGGCGTCGAACATCTCCGGGAACAGCGTGATCGCGTCGAAGTGGATCAAAAGTCCTCCCCCCAATCCACGGTGAGCCGCTGACGGGCGAAATCGACGGTTAGGACAACCGGCTCGATGAAGGGGATCAGCCTTTCGCGCTCTCCTGCGACCACCAGCACCTCTCCGACACCGGTTTGTAGCAGTCGTGCAACGCGCCCCAGCACCGCGCCTTCCTGGTTCACGACCTCCAGCCCGATGAGGTCGCACCAGTAGTACTCGCCTCGCTCGTTCTCGGGGAGTTCCGCTCGGGGAACCGCCACATCCATCCCCTTGAGGCGGGTCGCCGCATCCCGGTCCGCGCAGCCGTCCAGCTGCACGGTTAGAGTGCGGCCATGAACTGCACCATCCACGAGACGGCGCTTGTCCCACCGATCGTCCCGACCCAGCCACCAATCCGGATGATGAAGCAGGGTGTCGAGGAGCTCTGTGAACGGCTGCACCTTGACCCACCCCTTGAGCCCAAATGGGCCGGTGACTCGGCCCATTACGATCATACTCGAGGCGCCGGCCATGGCTGTGACGGTGGACAGCCCGCCGAGCCCGGGGAGCGCGACTAGCTCGACGCCGACCCGCTCGCCTGCTTTGCTCCCGCCTGCTTGGCCAGGCGCGCGACGGTGTCGCTCACCTTTGCGCCCCGTTGCTGCCAATGGCTCAAGCGATCCATGGCGATCCGCAGCGACTCGCGTCCTTGCGGTGCCTTCGGGTCGTAGAAGCCCAGGCGCTCGATGAACCGTCCGTCCCGCGGGCTGCGGGAGTCCGTCACCACGACATTGAAGAACGGCCGCTTCTTGGCACCCCCGCGCGCCAGCCTGATGACCACCATCGTTCCATCCTCGTATGCGAAGCCCGCGATTTTAAGCCGAATTTTGGCTCAGTTGCAAGGCTGGCTGGCGCGCCACGCGATCCGGCCCACCGCCGGCCGTACCGGTCGATCAGCGCGAGCGCGGGAAGTTACCGGGTTGCGTCTGCGTGGGAATTGCCTTGGTGGAACACGCCGTCCAGGAAGCCCACGATGATGGTCGTGAGCTGATCTTCCTTGCCTTCGAAGAAGTGCGGCGCATCGGCGACCACTACCTGTTGGGACCCCTGGATCTTCATGATCTGCTTCTTGCGCTCATAGGCGCCGACCTGGGTGATCTCCCAATCCTTGCTGCCGAACACGTCCAGCACCGGGATCTTGATGCGGAACATCTCCTCCAGGCCGTTGATGATGCCGATGAACACCCAGGCTCTGACGGTCTTGTCGTCGGTGTTGATCAAGTACTGGTTTGCCATCGTTGCACCCAGGCTGTGCGAGACGATGGCGACGTTCTTGTAGCCTTTGGCCTTGAGGAAGTCGGCGGCGAGCTGAAACCGCTCGCGCGCGTCCGGAAACGTATACAGGTAATCGCCGATTTTCGCGCCGCCCCCAAGCACGGGGAGCTGGATCGACAAGGTGGAGTACCCGGCTTCCGCGAGCTTGACCCTGAGCGTCCCGTACAGCTCGAAGTCGGGACTCCAGCCGCGGCCGTGGGCCACGATCGCGGCCCCCCGCGGCTTCTGCGCCTCGGTGTACAGCGCTAGGAACTTGTGCCCTTCCTTTTGCTCCAGCCAGATGGCGTCGCCAACCATCAAGCTGGGCAAGATCTGATCGGCCCAGCGCTGCTCCCGCTCGTAGTCCTGGCCAAGGGCGAGCCCCGACAGACAAAGAGCGGTGAGGACGAACAGCGTGCGCATCGATGTTTCCCAATAGCCGGGCAAGCCGAATTGTACCGTCAGCGGATGCCACATCAGCCGCGGCTTCATGTGCAGCGATGCGGGTTGCGTAGGGGTCAGCGCAGGCCGGGAGGCATTCCGCGCATCGCGCGCATCATCTTGTGTATCCCGCCCTTGCTCATCATCTTCATCATCTTCTGCATCTGCGCGAACTGATTCAGCAGGCGGTTGACTTCCTGCACCGGCACGCCGGCTCCGGCCGCGATGCGCCGCTTGCGCGAAGCCTTGATGAGCTCGGGTTTGGCCCGCTCCTGCGGGGTCATAGAGTCGATGATACCGATGGTGCGGTTGACCATGCGCTCTTCCACGTTGGCGCCCTGAGCGAGCTGGCTCAACTGCGCCGGGAGCTTGTCCATCAACGCCGAGAGCCCCCCCATCTTGCGCATCTGCTGCATCTGCGCCTTGAAGTCCTCGAGATCGAAGCCTTTTCCGCTTTGGACTTTCTTCGCCAGCTTTTCGGCTTCGGCCAAGTCGACGCTGCGACGCGCTTGGTCGACCAGCGAGAGGACATCGCCCATGCCGAGGATGCGGGAGGCCATGCGCTCGGGATGGAACGCCTCCAGATTCGGGAGCTTCTCTCCCACGCCGGCGAACTTGATCGGCTTGCCGGTGACATGACGCACCGACAAAGCAGCACCCCCACGCGCGTCGCCGTCGAGTTTGGTCAAGATCACTCCGGTCAACGGCAGGGCATCCGAGAAGGCTTTGGCCACATTCACCGCATCCTGGCCCTGCATGGCATCGACCACAAACAGCGTCTCCACCGGCCGCAGCGCCGCGTGAAGCGCGCGGATCTCCTGCATCATCGCCTCATCGATCGCCAGTCGACCCGCCGTGTCTATGATGACCACGTCATGATAGTGCTTGCGCGCGAAGTCCAACGCCGCTTCCGCGATCGCCACCGGCTTCTGCTCCGCCTCCGGCGCGAAGAAATCGGCACCGATCTGCGCGGCCAACAGCCGGAGCTGCTCGATCGCCGCGGGGCGGTAGACGTCGCAGCTCACGAGCAGGACCTTCTTGCGCAGCTCCTCGTGCAGCAGCCGGGCCAGCTTGGCCGCCGTTGTGGTCTTGCCCGACCCCTGCAGCCCCGCCATCAGGATCACGGCCGGGGGCTGGGTGGCGAGGTCGATCGGCACGTTGCCCTGGCCCATCAGGGCGGTAAGCTCTTCGAATACCACCCCGACCACGGCCTGCCCGGGCGTCAGGCTGCCGATCACTTCCTGTCCGAGCGCCCGCTCGCGGATGCGAGAGATGAAGTCTTTGACCACCGGCAGCGCGACGTCCGCCTCGAGCAGGGCTACACGCACCTCGCGCAGCGCATCCTGTATGTTTGATTCGGTGAGCCGCGCTTGCCCGCGCAGCGTCTTGATCACACCCGACAGGCGGGTGGTGAGGCTATCGAACATGAGCTGTGGCCGCTCGCGAGAGCGGCGGTGGGGATGACGATGCTGTAGACTTGCAGCGTGCGCGCGGTCCGACCGCGCGGTTCGCATGGCACAGATTCTACCCTATATCCTCTGCTCGGCCTTGTACGCAGGCGTCGCGGTGCTGCTCGTGCGTGCACTGGCAGGAGCGCACGGGCGCGGGGCATTCAGCCCACATAGTCTGCATCTGGCCAGCGTGCTGCCGCTTGCACTGCATACCGCGCTGCTGTTCGGCTCCGTCTTCCGGAACGACCAGATGTACCTGGGCGTGGGCAATTCCATATCGGTGATCATCTGGTTGACCGTGCTCATCTACTGGGCGGGCGGGATCTTCCAGCGCTGGGAAGGGCTGCAAGCAATCATCGTCGGTGCGGCAGCGCTATTGGTATGGGCCCCGCTCGCCTTGCCCTCGGTGCGGCCGCTCAGTCACACCAATCTGCCGGCCTTTCGTTTGCACCTGCTGATTTCCCTGCTGGCGTACAGCCTGTTCACGATTGCGTCTCTGCAGGCGCTGATGATGGCAGCGCTGGAGAAGCGGCTGCACGCCGGGCGTCTTCCCGCGTTCCTGCAATCGCTGCCCCCGCTGCTCACCATGGAGAACCTGCTGTTCCGAGTCATCGCGGTGGGGTTCGTGTTGTTGTCGCTAACCTTGTTCACCGGGATGGTGTTCTCGGACGAGTTGTTCGGGCAGCCGCTCAAAGTCACTCACAAGGTGGTATTCGGCATCCTCGCCTGGTGCATCTTTGCAGCACTGCTGGCCGGCCGCCGGGTGTACGGATGGCGCGGGAGGCTCGCGTTGCGCTGGACTCTGGCCGGCTTCCTCGCGCTGGTGCTCGCTTACCTCGGCAGCAAGTTCGTGCTCGAGATCGTTTTGCAGAAGTGAGCTCGAACCGCGTAGCCGCGACCGCTCGCGGCACCGCGCGTCCTCGACGATCGCGGCAGCGGCACTGGAACTGAATCGACGCTCGGTTCGGCGGCGTGGTCTACCTGGACGAAATATCGCTCCATTCGCTGCTCGCGGCGTTTGTCGTCCTGCTGCTCGTCTCCGCGTTCTTCTCGATCTCGGAAACGAGCATGATGGCGCTCAACCGATACCGGTTGAGGCATCTGGTCAAGATCGGCCGTCGCGGCGCGCGGCTGACCGCCCAGCTCCTGGCGCAAACGGACAAGCTCCTGGGCGTGGTCCTGCTCGGAAGCAACGTGGTCAATGCCGCCGTGGCTTCGCTTGGAACCGTGATCGCCTTCCGCGTGCTGGGACAAAACGAGCTCGCGCTATCGATCGCCACCGGAGTGGCCGCGTTCTTCCTGCTCGTATTCAGCGAGATCACGCCGAAGGTGGTCGGGGCGGCTTACCCCGAACGCATCGCATTCCCGGCAAGCTATGTGCTTGCTCCACTGCTCCGGGCGATTTACCCGGTCGTCTGGTTCGTCAACCTATTTGTCAAAGGCCTGTTAACGCTGTTGCGGGTCAAGCCGCCCGCCGCCGCCCAAGCGACCGCGTTGAGCCTGGAGGAGTTGCGGACACTGGTGCTAGAGGGAGGGCACTTCCTGCCGGCAAAGCACCAGAAGATCCTGCTTAACCTTTTCGATCTCCAGTCGATAAGCGTGGATGACCTGATGACACCGCGCAGCCAGATCGAGGTGGTCGACATCGACGCCTCGCCAGAAGAGTTGAGGCGCCAGATCAGCACCAGCAACCATACGCGCATGCCAGTGTATCGAGGCAACCTCGACAACATCATCGGCGTGCTACATGTGCGCAAAGTCCTCAACCTGGGCGCGGACGAGATCCGCTCGGAAACGCTGGTTCAGATCATGCGCCCGCCTTACTTCGTGCCCGTGGGCACTCCGCTTCTCGCGCAGCTACAGAACTTCCAAGAGGAGGAAGAGCGGCTCGGGCTCGTCGTCGACGAGTATGGAGAGCTGATGGGGCTCATCAGCCTGGAAGACATTCTCGAGGAGATCATCGGCGAGTTCACGACCCACTCGCCGCTTCAAGCAGGCGGAATCACGCGGCAGGATGACGGCAGCGTGCTTGCCGAAGGCGCCACCTCGCTGAGGGAGCTCAACCGCAAGCTGCGCACGCACTTCCCTCTCGACGGCCCGAAGACGCTGAACGGACTCATCCTGGAACACCTCGAGGACATCCCCGAGGCGGGCACGATGGTGAAGATCAGCGGTCACCCGATCGAGATCGTCCAGACCCAAGATCGGGCGGTGAAGTCTGCCCGCATCTACCCGCCCGATCGCTCGACCTAGTCGGTCGCCCACCGCTTGCGATCGTGCAGGCGCGGGCATTGCTTCTCCCTGATGCCCGAAACTAAGGCCCGCAGATGGTTGCAGCCGCTACACCAAATCAGCTTTCCGGCCTGGCACGCGCGATGGTGCAGAAAGGCCTGCTGGTCGAGCGCGAGGCAGAGCAGTTCCAAGCCAAAGCCAACGAGTCCGGTATCACGTTCGTCGAGGAACTGATCGCCGCGAAGAAGTTCGGGGAATCGGAGGTGGCGGAGTTCGCCGCGCACACCTTCGGCTTTCCGCTGCTCGACCTGGCCACCTTCGATCCGGAGCATCTGCCGCCCAAGTTCACCGATCCGAAGATTTTGCAGGGCCCGCGCGCCCTGCCGCTCTATCAGAGAGGCAATCGCCTCTTCGTCGCGATCTCCGACCCGACCAACCGGGCGGCGATGGATCAGATCAAGTTCCAGACGGGGCTGCATATCGAGCCCATCGTCGTCGAGGACACCAAGCTCGGGACCGTCATCGGCCGGCTGCTCTCCGCGGCCGGGGTCACCCTCAAAGACCTGGTGGACGAGGAGATGGCCGCCGACCTCACCGAGGCGGAGCCCCCGGAGGAGCCCGAGACCACCAGCGTCGATATCGACGATGCTCCGGTGGTGCGTTACCTGCAGAAGATCCTGCTGGACGCGATCAACAGCGGCGCGTCGGACATCCATTTCGAGCCGTACGAAAAGGTCTACCGCATCCGCTACCGGCTCGACGGCGAGCTCTACGAGACGGCCACGCCCCCGTTGGCCATCAAGGAAAAGATCGCCTCCCGGATCAAAGTCATCTCCAAGCTGGATATCTCCGAGAAGCGCGTGCCCCAGGACGGCCGCATGAAGCTCGTTCTGTCCAAGTCGCGCGCCATCGACTTCCGCGTGAGCACTCTGCCCACCCTGTTCGGCGAGAAGCTGGTGCTGCGCATCCTGGACCCCTCGAGCGCCACGTTGGGGGTAGACGCGCTTGGCTATGAACCGGAGCAGAAGGAGGCGCTGCTCAACGCGATCCACCGGCCCTACGGAATGATTCTGGTGACCGGGCCTACCGGCTCAGGCAAGACCGTATCTTTGTACACCTGTCTGAATATCCTGAACGAGCCCGGCATCAACATCTCCACCGCCGAGGACCCGGCAGAAATCAACCTGCCCGGGATCAACCAGGTGAACGTGAATGACAAGGCTGGCTTGACTTTTGCTGCTGCCTTAAAGGCTTTTCTGCGCCAAGACCCGGACATCATCATGGTGGGGGAGATTCGCGACCTGGAAACAGGCGAAATCGCCATCAAGGCGGCGCAGACCGGGCACCTGGTCCTATCCACCCTGCATACGAACGACGCGCCCACCACCTTGACGCGGCTCATGAACATGGGCATCGCGCCGTTCAATATCGCAACGTCGGTCATTTTGATCACAGCACAGCGACTCGCGCGGCGGCTGTGCTCCAAGTGCAAGCGCGCGGCAGATATCCCGAAGGAAGCCCTGTTGCGCGCAGGCTTCAAGGAACCCGACCTGGACGGCCGCTGGACGCCGTTCATGCACGTGGGCTGCGAGAACTGCAAGAACACCGGGTACAAAGGGCGGGTCGGGATCTATCAGGTGATGCCGATCAGCGAGGAAATCAATCGCATCATCATGAAGAACGGAAACGCCATCGACATCGCGGAGCAGGCGCGGCGTGAGGGAATCCGGGATCTTCGCCAATCCGGCCTGCTCAAGGTCAGACAGGGCCTCACCTCGCTGGAAGAGGTCGAGGCCGTGACCAACGAATAGCGTGAGAGGACTTGAAGCCATGGCAACCGCAGCCGCCGCCAGCACCACTCGTCGTGAGGTCAAGGAATACACCTTCTCCTGGGAAGGACGGGATCGCTCGGGCAAGATCGTCAAGGGTGACATGCGCGCGAGCGGTGAGGCGGTGGTGCAGTCGTCGCTGCGCCGCCAAGGCATCGCCGTCATCCGCGTCAAGCGCCAGCGCTCCGGCCTGGGGGGAAGGATCAAAGAGAAGGACATCACTCTGTTCACACGCCAGCTCGCCACCATGATGAAGGCGGGAGTGCCGCTGTTGCAGTCCTTCGATATCGTCGGCAAGGGTCACGCCAACCCCGCGGTCGGTCGGCTGCTGCTGGACATCAAGACCGAGGTGGAAACCGGCAGCGCGCTGCACACCGCATTCCGCAAATACCCGCTGTACTTCGACGCGTTGTTCTGTAATCTTGTCGCAGCGGGGGAAGCGGCCGGTATTCTGGATGCACTGCTCGACCGTCTGGCGACCTACAAAGAAAAGATCCTCGCGATCAAGAGCAAGATTAAGTCCGCGCTGTTCTATCCGATCGCGGTCATCGTGGTGGCCTTCATCATCACGGCAGTGATCATGATCTTCGTGATCCCGGCGTTCAAGGAACTGTTCACGAGCTTCGGTGCCGACCTTCCTGGGCCGACCCTCGTTGTGATCGCCATATCGGACGCCTTCGTTAAGTACTGGTATCTGATCTTCTCCACGATCGGCGGCGGAATATGGTTCTTCTTCTACACCTGGAAGCGGTCGATCAAGATGCAGGCCGCCATGGACCGGTCCTTCCTCAAGCTGCCCATCTTCGGTGACATCATTCGCAAGGCGACCATGGCCCGCTGGACCCGCACGCTGTCGACGATGTTCGCTGCCGGTGTTCCGCTGGTCGAAGCGCTCGACTCCGTGGGTGGCGCCTCGGGCAACTACGTCTATATTCAAGCGACCAAGAAGATCCAGCAGGAGGTCAGCACCGGAACCAGTCTGACCGTAGCGATGCAGAACAGCAACGTGTTCCCGAATATGGTCATCCAGATGGTGGCCATCGGTGAGGAATCCGGTTCGCTGGATGCTATGCTGGGCAAGGTATCGGATTTCTACGAGGCCGAGGTGGACGACGCGGTCGAGGCAATGTCCAGCCTCATGGAACCGTTGATCATGGTCGTCTTGGGCACGCTCATTGGCGGGATGGTAATCGCCATGTACTTGCCGATCTTCAAGCTGGGCCAGGTGGTTTAGTCCACGCGGGAAGGCCTTCCGGCCCCGGTGGGTCCTCTGCGGCCCGAGCACAGGATGCTGGCCAGTCCCGCTAGTGGACCCGTTATCGGACTCTGCACTCGAGACCCCGCGTTCGGGACCATCTCATGATCGAATTGCTTCGATCCTCTCCCACGACTCTGTCTGCCGTCGCTACGGTGGTCGGGCTGATCGTGGGCAGTTTCCTCAACGTGGTGATCCACCGGCTACCCAAGACGCTCTCCCGCGAGTGGCGCAGCCAGGCGCTCGAAGTCCTCACCGAATGGGGGCAGGACAAGAATGCTCCCGAAACCGTCCACACCGCGAGTCCAGCGTTGGCCCAGGCCCGCAGCGCATTGGATTCGGCGCCACGCTACAACCTGGTCGTGCCGCGCTCGGCCTGTCCGCACTGTGGGCATCAACTGCGCGTAGCCGACAACATTCCGCTATTGAGCTGGTTATGGCTGCGCGGGCGCTGTGCTCAGTGCAAGGCTGCGATCAGTCCCCGCTACCCTGCCGTGGAGGCGCTGACGGGGCTGCTCTCGGGGTACGCCGCGTGGCACTTCGGTTTCTCGCTCGAGACGCTCGCGGCACTGGTGTTCTGCTGGGCGCTCATCGCAGCGTCGGTGATCGATTTCGAAACGCAGCTGTTGCCCGACGACATCACCCTCCCACTGCTCTGGGTTGGTTTGCTCGCCAACCTGTACGCTACGTTCACTCCGCTGCCGTCGGCGGTGATCGGCGCGATCGCAGGCTACTTGGCGTTGTGGGCCGTCTACTGGGTGTTCAAGATTGTCACCGGCAAGGAGGGCATGGGGTACGGCGACTTCAAGCTCTTGGCTGCGATCGGCGGATGGCTAGGATGGAAGCTGTTGCCCGCAGTCATCCTGCTCTCCTCGCTCGTCGGCGCCATAGTCGGTATCCTGCTGATCGTCTTCGGGCGCCACGCCCGTCAGGTTCCGATTCCGTTCGGCCCGTATCTCGCGGCCGCCGGCGTGATCGCAATGTTTTGGGGAGAGGCGTTGAACCGCGCCTATCTGCGCCTGTTCTGACCGATGTTGCGTAGCCAAAGCGCTGCCGCAGGATGGCCGCCGAGCCGATCACCGCGCCTGGTGGTCGCCGTCACCGGCGGGATCGGCTCCGGAAAGAGCACCGTCGCCGCGATGTTCCGAAAGCGCGGCGCAGCCGTGGTAGACACCGATGTCATCGCCGAGGAGTTGACTCGGCCCGGTGAGCCCGCCCTGGATCGGATCGCAGCTCGCTTCGGCCCGGAATACATCGCCGCTGGCGGCGGGCTGGATCGGAGCAAGCTGCGCCGCCTGGTATTCGAAGACGCCCGCGCTCGAGCCGACCTGGAAGCGATACTCCATCCGCTGATCGAGACGCGCGTGCGTGAGCGCGTGCTCGCGAGCGACGCACCCTACGTGTTGGTGCTGATCCCGCTGTTCGCAGAGACCGGCGCATATCGGGACCTCGTGCAACGCGTGTTGGTCGTCGATTGCGACGAGGCGCTGCAGGTGCAGCGCACGATGCAGCGGAGCGGCCTTGCCGCCGACGAGGTCCGCGCCATCATGGCCGCGCAGGTGAGTCGCGCGAGCCGTTTGGCGCTCGCCGACGACGTCATACGCAACGACGACGGGTTGAAGCAACTGGCGGCGCAGGTGAACGCCCTGGACCTGCGTTACCGAGAGCTGGTTCCGCGCAATTGACGCTGACTCGCGGGTCGGTTTATTTTTCCGGCGATTTGGGCAATACTGCGCCCATTTCCGTCCCGTCGGCACTGTCTGCGGTGATCAACTACGAGTTCCCACTGAACGAGCGCATCCGCACCCTACTGCGCATGGAGAGCCTGCACGAGCGGGCGCGCTTCTTCTCGGCCGGGGACCACGCGCTGGAGCACCATGCTGCGCTGCTTGCTTTGTTCGAGATCCTCGACGTGGCGGGCCGCGCCGATCTCAAGTCGGAGCTCATGCAGGAGCTGGAGCGGCAGAAGCAATCCCTGTCGGCGTTGCGCAGCAACCCGGCCATCTCGCAGGAGGCGCTCACCGCGATCCTGGCCGATATCGATCGCGCCGTGGGCTATCTGTTCCAGGCCTCGGGCAAGACAGGCCAGGAGCTGCGTGAGAACGAATGGCTGATGGGCATCAAGCAGCGCGCCTCGATTCCCGGTGGCGTGTGCGAGTTCGACATCCCGTCCTATCACCACTGGCTGCACCAGAAGCCCGAGGCCCGGCGTGCCGACTTGGAAGCTTGGCTCGCGCCCTTCCTACCGCTCCAGGATGGCATCGGCATCATCTTGAAGATCCTGCGTGAGAGCGGTCGAACCAGCCAACAGGTGGCCTCGCAGGGTGTCTACCAGCAGATGATGGGCGGACGAGTAGCGCAGCTTCTGCGTCTGCGCCTCGAAGAGAGCCACGACTGCATTCCGGAAGTGAGCGCCAACAAGTACGCCTTGAACATCCGCTTCACGCTGCCGGGGGATGCGCAGCGCCGCGTCGTGCAGAATGACGTTCCGTTTCAGCTCACTTTCTGCAACCTGTAGCGGTGGCCGAGTCGAACCCACGCATGGTTGCATGCCCCCGGTGTGGCAAAGCCAGCCCCTGGAGCGCCGCAAATCCTTACCGCCCGTTCTGCTCCGAGCGGTGCAAGATGATCGACTTCGGGCAGTGGGCGGCCGAAGGCTATCGCATCCCGCTCGCGCAGTCCGAACCCAACCAACCCGAGGGAAACGACTGATCCGGCGGCGCCGACCATGCGCCGCGGATCATCGCCACGCCGTGCGCGCCAGCCATGCAGGCGGCCCGCAGGTCATCGAGCTGCATTCCCCCGAGCGCATACACAGGCAGGGGATATCCCTGCAGCAAACGGCCGAGCCGCTCCCATCCGATAGGTACAGCTGCAGGTTTGCTCCGCGTTGGCCGAACCGGACCCAGTAGGGCGTAGTCGAGCTGCAGCTCAGCCGCTTGCGCGAGCTCGATCTCGTCGTGGCAGGACGCTCCGCACCAGGCGAAATCCGGACGCGAGCGAGCAGCCATCAATCGGGCGGCAGTCAGATGCACCCCGTCAGCGCCTAGATCCCGCGCCTGCGCATCGTCGCCGTTGACCAACATCAGCGCGCCGTAACGCTTGCAGCGAACCCGTATCGCGCTCGCCAACGCGTGCAGCCGCTCTTCCGGCATCTGCTTCTCCCGCACCATCACCATGCGAAGGCCGCGCTCGAGCGCGCGATCGAGCTGAGCAAGCAATGCCCGCTCGCCGCGCTCCGATGCGTCGGTAATCGCCAGCACCGGCGGCAGAGCAAGCGCCCGGACGATGGGGCCGTTGGCCGGGAGCAGCGGCGCAACAGAGAGCGACTCTACGCTCTGCCAGCTCAAGGCCTGTGATTCGCGTGAGATCGGCTCACCGACCCAGCCGACCACCCGGAAAAAGTTGAGGCGGACGTGGGCGTGCGGATAGACGTACTCGCGGGTGATCCACGGATAAGCACAAGTTATGGTGATGGCGAGTTCCTCCCGCAACTCGCGTGCGAGGGCCGTCCGAATCGACTCCGCCCGCTCGACCTTTCCTCCCGGGAACTCCCAGTAACCTTCGTACACCCTGCCGGCCGGGCGGCGGGCCAGCAGGAACTGCCGATCGGCCCGCAGGATCACCGCTGCGGCAACCTCGACCGGGCCCCCGCCGGACTGGCCGGACATCAACGGTCGGGCGGCGCCGTGCGCACGCGGAGCCGGCCAGCCCAGTCGCGCGCGAACTGGGCCGCCACACGACCGCTCCTCGACCCTCGTTGCAATGCCCACTGCAGGGCTTCGCGACGCACTTCCTCGGCGCTGGTGTCGACCACGCCGTGCTGACTCAGCCAGTAACGCACGATCGCGAGGTACTCGTCCTGGTCGAATGGATAGAACGAGACCCACAGGCCGAAGCGCTCCGACAGCGAGATCTTCTCCTCCACGCTCTCACCCGGATGGATCTCATCTCCCATGTACTTGGTCTCCAGGTTCTCCTGCATATACTCGGGCATCAGATGCCGCCGGTTGGAGGTCGCGTAGATCAGAACATTCTCGGGGGCAGCGGACACCGATCCGTCGAGCACCGCCTTGAGCGAGGTGTAGCCGGGCTCGGCGGCGCTGAACGACAAATCGTCGGAAAACAGGATGAAGCGTTGCGCTCGCCCGACAAGCTCTGCGACGATCTCCGGAAGGTCCATCAACTCCTGCTTCTCCACCTCGATCAGGCGCAGCCCCTGGTCGCTGTACTGATTGAGCACCGCCTTGACCAATGAAGACTTGCCGGTACCGCGGGCACCGGTCAACAGGACGTTGTTGGCGGGCAGCCCGCGCACGAATTGAAGCGTGTTCTGCCGCACCAGCTCCTTCTGCCGGTCGATCCCCTTCAGGTCGTCCAGCCGAATGCGGTGCGGCTCACGGACGGTCTGAAAATGGCCGCGACCCTGTGTACGGCGCCACCGGAATGCTCGCTGGCCGGCGAAGTCCGGTGCGGGCACATCGGGAGGCATCAGGCGCTCGACGCGCGCGAGCAGCGCCTCGGCCCGCTGCAGGAGGTTGCTGAGCTCTTCCATATTCGTCCGTTGAACTGCAGTGCCGGGCAGCCTGTAGGGCCCGAATGCACGCACACTGCCGATGGGACCTGCTATGGCGACGTCGCGCGTCGCCTACGCCTCGCGCGCCTGCGCGGCAGCTCAGGTCCGGTATTCCGCATTGATCGTGACATACTCGTGGGAAAGGTCGCAGGTCCACACGATGGCTTGCTCCATGCCTCGATGCAAGACGACGCGGACGGTGATCTCCGCTTGCTTCATCACGCGCTGACCATCGGCCTCCCGGTACGCGGGGTCCCGGCATCCGCCCCGCGCAACCCGCACATCGTCGAGGTACAGGTCGACGCCTGCGACATCGAGGTCGTCGATTCCAGCGTAACCTATCGCCGCCAGTATACGGCCCAGGTTCGGGTCGGAGGCGAAGAACGCGGTCTTGACCAGCGGCGAATGGGCGATCGCATAGGCCACCTTGCGACACTCTTCCCGGGTACGGCCATGCTCCACGCAGACGGTGATGAACTTGGTCGCCCCTTCCCCGTCCCGTACGATCGCCTGCGCCAGCGCCACGGCCACCTCGGTGCAGGCGTCGCGAAACCTCTGGTAGGCGGGAGCCGAGACCGCAACGATCTCGGGGCTCAAACTGCGTCCGGTCGCGATCAGCATGACGGCATCATTGGTGGAGGTGTCGCCATCCACGGTGACTGCGTTGAATGAACGTTCCACCGCGTATCTCAATGCATCGTGTAACAGCGCATGCGGCAGGTTGGCGTCGGTAGCGAGGAAAGCGAGCATCGTCGCCATATCCGGGCGGATCATTCCCGCCCCCTTCGCCATCCCAGTCACGGTGACCGGTTGCCCGTCGATCTGCAACCGCCGCGAGGCGGCCTTGGGGATCGTATCGGTCGTCATGATGGCGGTTGCAGCGCGCAACCAGTTGTCCTCGCGCAGATCCGCGACACACGCCGGTAACGCCGCCGCAATGCGCTCCACCGGCAGCGGCTCCATGATGACTCCGGTGGAGAAAGGCAGCACCTGGTCGTCGCCGATCTCGAGGAGCCGCGCCGCCGTCGCGCACGCGCGTCTCGCGTCCGCGAGGCCGCGTTCCCCGGTGCCAGCGTTGGCGTTGCCGGTGTTGATCACCAGTGCACGCGGTCGCTTCGGCGCTTCCACGCGCTCTCGTGCGATGAGGACGGGCGCCGCGCAGAAGCGGTTGCGTGTGAACAGTCCGACGACGCGAGAGCCTTCGGCAAGGCGTACGACCACCAGGTCGTCGCGACCCGGCTTGCGGATTCCTGCGGCGGTGACCCCGAGCGCGACACCGGACACCGGCAGAAGCTCGCCGGCTGAGGGAGGAGTGAGATTAACCGGCACGGAGTCTGTCCGGCCTAAGGCGCCGGCGCGTGCACACGCAATCGCGGATCGGAGAGCCCTGCCTGCGCACAGGCGCCGCGCCTACGCCAAGCGCCCGTGACACTGCTTGTATTTCTTCCCCGACCCGCAGGGGCATGGGTCGTTGCGGCCGATCTTCTGGCCCTGGCGCACGAAGGGCTGAGCCTTGGGCGCGGTCGCCACCGCCGTCTCCGATTCGGAGGCCTCCTCCATGGCTTCGCCGTAGTCCGCATGCTGATAATGCACGTTCTTCAGCTCCACCGGCTCCTCGACCGCCTCAACGTCCTGCTCGCCGCGGATCTGCACGGTCATCATGATCCGTGTGACCTCGTTGCGCACGGCGTCCAGCATCATCGAGAACAGCTCGAAGGCCTCACGCTTGTATTCTTGCTTCGGGTTCTTCTGTGCATACCCGCGCAGGTGGATGCCCTGACGCAGATGATCGAGCGCGGCCAGATGCTCGCGCCAGTGCGTGTCCAGCGTCTGCAGCACGATCGCGCGTTCGAAGTGGTGGAGCGCTTCTCGCTCGACCTGGTTCAGCTTGGCGTCATAGTGCGCGTGGGCGGCCTGAGCGACCCGCACGCGCAGGTCCTCCTCATCCAGCGACTCGTCCTCGGTCAGCCATTGCCGCGCCGGCACGCGCAGCGTCAACTCGGCCGCTAGCGCCTTCTCCAGGCTGGCGATGTCCCACTGCTCCTCGACGCTGCCAGGCGGAACATACTGGCTCACTAAGTCATTGACCGTACCCTCGCGCATGGCGCGGATCGTCTCGGAGATGTCGTCGCTCTCCAGCAGCTCGTTGCGTTGCTGGTAGATGACGCGCCGCTGATCGTTCGCCACGTCGTCGTACTCCAGCAACTGCTTGCGGATATCGAAGTTGCGCGCTTCCACTTTGCGCTGAGCGTTCTCGATCGCGCGGGTAACCCATGGATGCTCGATCGCTTCGCCTTCGGGCATGCGCAAACGGTCCATGATGGCTGCGACTCGATCGGCGGCGAAGATGCGCAGCAGCGGGTCGTCGAGGGAGAGATAAAAGCGGCTAGAGCCGGGATCCCCCTGACGCCCGGAGCGGCCCCGCAGCTGGTTGTCCACCCGGCGTGATTCGTGCCGCTCGGTGCCCACGATATGTAGACCGCCGGCCGCCACGACCTCCTCGTGCAGGCGCTGCCAGCGGCTGCGCACCTGGGCGATCCGGCTCTCCTTTGTCATGGTCTCCACGCTCTCGTCGGTGCGGATCGCGTTGATCTCGGGCTCGGGGTTTCCTCCCAGCACGATGTCGGTCCCGCGGCCCGCCATGTTCGTGGCGATGGTGATCATCTTCGGGCGACCCGCTTGTGCGACGATTTCGGCCTCGCGCGCGTGCTGCTTTGCGTTGAGCACTTGATGCGGCAGCTTCGCCTTGTCCAGGTGCGAGGACAACTCCTCCGAGTTCTCGATCGAGGTCGTCCCCACTAGAACCGGCTGGCCGCGCTCGTAGCAGTCCCTGATGTCGTTGATCACCGCCTGCGTCTTTTCGCGCCTGGTCTTGAACACCTGGTCCATGCGATCCTCGCGGACCATGGGCATGTGCGTGGGGATCACCACGGTTTCCAGGTTATAAATCTGCTGAAACTCGTAGGCTTCCGTGTCGGCCGTGCCCGTCATCCCGGCCAGCTTCTTGTACATGCGGAAGTAATTCTGGAACGTGATCGAGGCCAGGGTCTGGTTCTCGCGCTGGATCTTGACGTGTTCCTTGGCCTCGACCGCCTGGTGCAGCCCGTCGGACCAGCGGCGCCCCGGCATCAGCCGGCCGGTGAACTCATCGACGATGATCACCTCGTCGTTCTGCACGACGTAGTGCTGGTCGCGATGATAGAGATGGTTGGCCCGCAGCGCGGCGTAGAGATGGTGCATCAGCGTGATGTTGGCCGCGTCATACAGACTGCTGCCTTCGGGCAACAGCCCTGCGCGCGTGAGCACCTCCTCGGCACGTTCGTGACCGGCCTCGGTGAGCAGAACCTGATGCGCCTTCTCGTCCACGTTGAAGTCGCCGGGAGCGTCCTCTTTCGCCTGCCGCGTAAGCTTGGGCACCAGATCGTTGATCCGGTGGTAAAGCTCGGTGCTGTCGTCGGCTTGCCCGGAGATGATGAGCGGCGTGCGTGCTTCGTCGATCAAGATGGAGTCGACTTCGTCCACGATCGCGTAGACGAGCTTGCGCTGTACGCGGTCGCCGGTCTGATACACCATGTTGTCGCGCAGATAGTCGAAGCCGAACTCGTTGTTGGTTCCATAGGTGATGTCTGCGGCATAGGCTTGCTGCTTGGCGTCGTGCTCCATCTGCGACAGATTCACGCCCACCGTCAGCCCCAGGAACTCGTAGATCTGCCCCATCCACCTGGCATCGCGTTGCGCCAGGTAATCGTTGACGGTGACGATGTGCACACCCTCGCCAGCCATGGCGTTCAGGTAGGCGGGCAGCGTAGCCACCAGGGTCTTGCCTTCACCCGTGCGCATCTCGGCGATCTTGCCGTAATGCAGCGCCATCCCGCCGATCAGCTGCACGTCGAAGTGGCGCATGTTCAGCGTGCGCTTGCCCGCTTCGCGCACCACCGCGAACGCCTCGGGCAGCACCTGGTCCAGCGTCTCACCCTGGGACACCCGTCGCTTGAATTCCTCTGTCTTGGTCCGCAGTTGCGCGTCGCTCAACGCCTCGATCCCGGGCTCCAGGGCGTTGATGGCGTGCACGGTGTGCATGTAACGCCGGATCAGCCGCTCGTTTCGGCTGCCGAAGATCTTCTTCAGTAGGGTCGTGATCATCAGATGTCCGTGAATCGGGGCTCGTTGCAGCGGTGCCGCGAGCGTCCCGTACAGGTGCGACTTGCAGGCTCAAAAAGCAAGAGGGGCGAGGGGCTTTCGCCCCTCACCCCTCACGCGGTATTCCTGTTACGCGTTCAGCCGGGCATGCGCAGGAAGCGCGCGGGGTTCTGCGCAACCCCCTTGTAACGCACTTCGAAGTGCAGGTGGGGGCCGGTGGACCGGCCGCTGCTGCCGACCTCGGCAATCTTGCTCCCCCTGAGCACCACATCGCCCACCTTGACCAGCAGCTTCGAGGCGTGGGCATAGCGCGTCACGAGGTCGTTGCCGTGATCGATCTCGACCATATTACCATACTGGGGATGGCGATCCGCGAACACCACCACCCCGCCGGCGGCCGCCAGGATCGGCGTGCCCTCTTCGGCCATGAAATCGATGCCTTCGTGGAAGGCATTCAACCCTGTGAAGGGGTCGATGCGCCACCCGAAGTTGGAGGAGTAAAAGCCGTTCTCCACCGGCGACCCGGTGGGAACCAGCTGGCGCTTCGCGCTGTCCTCAGTCAACATGGACTCGAGCACGCGCAGCTTGTCCGTCCGATCCTCTAGGTCCTTTGAGAGCTGATCGAGCGTCGAGCCAAGCTGCATCATCGTCGGTTCTGTGCTCGGCACGCTGGAATCGGCGCCGCCTCGGGCCGGGATACGATCGAACATGAACTCCTGCGGCTTGAGGCCCGCGACCTTGGTGAGACGCTCTCCCAGCGCGTCCACGCGCAGCAATCGAGCCTGGAGCTCGCCCACCTTCCCGGCCATCGTGTTGAGGCTGTTGCGCAGGTACGATTGCATGCGCTCGTTCTCCTGGGCCTGGAGGCTTACGAGCAGGGAACGCAGATAGGGACTGTCGTTCATGACCGCATACCGCAGCGAGAAGTAATGCAGCAGCACGGCCAAGGAGACGATCAACACGAACACCCCGAAGCCGAGTAAGGCGAGTTGGGATGTTCCCAACGCGAATGAGCGTGCTCTGGTTAACCCGTTGGAAACTAGAATGATGTTCATGTTTCCCCCTGAGATGCCTGGGCCGTGACGATGGGCAGCCAATCCAATATCGGCTCCGTGTTGGCGTCCTTGAAGGAGCTGCAAGCAATAAATGTGCGGATTAAAAGGCTTTCCGCCTTGCAGCAGGCCTACGCCAGGGTTGTCCCGGCCGAGTTAGCCCGAGGAAGCAGGGTCGCTTTCGAGCGTTCGGGAACGGTCGTCGTGCGGGCTGACACCAGCGCTATCGCTGCCAAGCTGCGACATCTGGCGCCCGGTCTCGCCGCCGAGATTGTTAAGTTCGATCGGGAGGTTACTTCAATCCGAGTAGAACTGCAAATTGTGCAAAGCAGCAAGGCAAACTCGGCGCAGCGCCTGCATATTGGACCAAAAGGCAGGCTCAGTTTGACGTCTCTACGCGACAGCCTACCGGACACTCCGCTGCGTCAGGCACTGTGTCGGCTGCTTGAGGGGCATGCCGCGCTAGACCGCCAGGACCAGCCGCTCAAGCGCGAGGAAGGCGAGAACGATCAGCGCTAGCAGCAGGCTGTATTTCAGGACCTGCCAGGCGAAGCGTAACCAGCGCCGGTCCTGGGTCGCGAGGAAGGCAACGAACGACGCGCCGATCGCGATGAGCACGAGAAAGCCGCCCAGCCGCAGCAGCACAGCGGTCATCGGCCTAGCGTTCCGGCGGCAAGTGCGCGATCCCCGTTCCGGGGATCTGGGCTAGATGTGCTGAACCTGCAAGTTCACGAACGCAGGGGCATCTTCCTGACGAGCGAAGGTCACCAGTTCCCAAGCACTCCGGTCCGCCAGCAGACCCCGCGCCAGTTTGTTGTTCAGGGCGTGTCCGGACTTGTGTGCATTGAATGCCCCGATCAGCGGATGGCCGAGCAGGTACAGATCACCGATCGCGTCCAGCACTTTGTGCTTCACGAACTCGTCCTCGTAGCGCAGGCCGTCGCTGTTGAGCACGCGGAACTCGTCCATGACAACGGCGTTATCCAGGCTGCCTCCCAGCCCCAGTCCCTGCGCGCGCATCGTCTCCACGTCCTGCATGAAGCCGAACGTGCGCGCCCGCGCGATCTCCTTGACATAGGAGGTGCTGGCGAAATCGAGCTCGATGTGCTGAGTGGAGGGGCGGAACACCGGATGCCGGAAGTTGATGCTGAAGTCGATCCTGAAACCGTTATACGGCTCGAGCTTGGCCCATTTGTCGCCGTCCTTCACGCCCACGGACCGCAGCACTCGGATAAAGCGCTTAGGTGCGTTCTGTTCCTCGATGCCGGCGGACTGGATCAGGAAGATGAAGGGCCCGGCGCTTCCGTCCATGATCGGGACTTCACCGGCAGTTACGTCGACGTAAGCGTTGTCCAGTCCTAGGCCGGCAAATGCCGACATCAGGTGCTCGACCGTTGCCACGCGGACGCCGCCGCGCTGCAGGCACGAGGACAGGCGGGTGTCGCCTACCTGCAACGCCTCGGCTTTGATGTCCACCGGTTGGGGCAGATCGACACGGCGGAACACGATCCCTGTATCCGGGGCGGCCGGCCGCAACGTCAGATAGACTTTCTGACCGGTGTGCAGGCCGACTCCAGTGGCCCGGACCACATTCTTCAGTGTGCGCTGACGAATCATAGACGCGCTTCGCTTGGCCAGCTAAGGGGTTGATTTACGAAGTTTACACAATTCCGCACCCGACAAACACAGGCTGTCGCGCCGCATCGCCTGCGGTGCGGACCACATCCCGTTTCCGCTGAAACGCATTTCAGTCCGCTTGCCTGCGCAGGAAAGCGGGGATATCGAGCAGCTCGACTCCGGAGTGCCGCATCGCCTCCACGGTGGATTCGCGGTTCCGGCGCCGCATGACCGCCGGCGCTTCGAGCTGTTCGTAATCCACGACCTCTACGGGGCGCGCGTCGGTGCCCGTCTTGACGACCGTCAACGGCTTGCTCTGCGTGCGGCTGGCTGGGCTCCCAAGGCCGGTAGCGACCACCGTAACACGGAGATTGTCGGTCATCTGCTCATCGATCACCGTGCCCACGATCACCGTAGCATCCTCCGCGGTGAACGCGCGCACCGTGGTCATAACGTCATTTACCTCCTTCATCTTTAGGGTCGCGTTGGCCGTGATGTTGACCAGCACCCCGCGTGCTCCCGCCAGGTTGACGTCCTCGAGCAGCGGGCTGGCAACGGCCTGTTCCGCGGCCGCCGTTCCCCGGTGGGGTCCCGAGGCGGTTGCCGACCCCATCATGGCCATCCCCATCTCGGACATCACCGTGCGAACGTCGGCGAAGTCGACGTTGATCATCCCCGGGCAGTTGATCACCTCGGCGATTCCCGCAACGGCACCGTGCAGCACGCCGTTCGCGGCCTTGAAGGCATCCAGCATGCTCACGTCCTCGCCGAGGACCTGCATCAGCTTCTCGTTCGGGATCACGATCAGCGAGTCGACGTGGGTCGAGAGCTGGTCCAGTCCCTCTTGGGCGACACGCAGCCGCTTACCCTCGAAGGCGAACGGCTTGGTGACCACCGCAACGGTGAGAACACCGAGCTCCCGCGCGATCTCGGCCACCACCGGCGCCGCGCCCGTGCCCGTCCCTCCGCCCATGCCGGCGGTGAGGAACAGCATATCGGCTCCGTCGATCAGCTCGATGATGCGCTCCCGATCCTCCACCGCGGCCTGGCGCCCGACCTCGGGGTTTGCGCCCGCCCCCAGCCCTTTGGTCACGCTCGCGCCCAGCTGCAGCAGGGTCTTCGCCCTGTTGCGCGACAAAGCCTGGGCGTCCGTGTTGGCACAGATGAACTCAACGCCCTGCACACCGGTGTCGATCATGTGGTCGACCGCGTTGCCGCCGCAGCCGCCCACACCGACCACCTTGATCACCGCTTCCTGGGGAAGTGCATCGACCAGCTCAAACATCCTCGTCTCCTCTGTGTGATCAAACTGCCGAGACCAAACCCGGCCGTGCACGCGCGAACCGCGTGCGCAGCCAGTGCTAAAAGTTCCCTTGGATCCAGACCTTCATCCGCTCGAACACCTGCATGAACGACGCGCTCTGCATCCGCGCCATCTGCTGGCGCTGGTGCGCGCTCATGCCTGCCATCAACAGGCCCACCGCCGTCGAATACCGGGGATTGCGCACCGCCTCCGCCAGGCTGCCGACATAGTTGGGAGTGCCCACACGCACCGGCATGTGAAACATCTCTTCGCCCAGCTCCACCATCCCCTGCATCACGCTGCTGCCGCCGGTGATGACGATCCCGGAAGACAGCAGCTCCTCGAATCCGCTGCGCCGCAGCTCCGCCTGGATCAACGAATACAGCTCCTCGACCCGCGGCTCGATGACCTCAGCGAGGGTCTGACGCGAGAGCTGGCGCGGGCCGCGCTCACCCACGCTCGCCACCTCCACCATCTGATTGGCTTCCGCCAGTTCGCGCAGCGCGCACCCGTACCGGCGCTTGATCTCCTCGGCATCCTTGGTTGGAGTGCGCAGCGCCATGGCGATGTCGTTGGTGATCTGATCGCCCGCGATGGGAATGACCGCCGTATGCCGGATGGCGCCCTCGGTGAACACCGCGATATCGGAAGTGCCCCCGCCGATATCCACCAGGCATACCCCCAGATCCTTCTCGTCCTCGGAGAGCACCGCCAGGCTGGACGCGAGCGGCTGCAGGATGAGGTCCTGCACCTCCAACCCGCAGCGGCGCACGCACTTCATGATGTTCTGGGCGGCCGAAACCGCCCCGGTCACGATATGCACCTTGACCTCGAGGCGCACCCCGCTCATGCCCATCGGCTCGCGCACGTCCTCCTGCCCGTCGATGATGAACTCCTGGTTCAGGATGTGGAGGATCTGCTGGTCGGTCGGGATGTTCACCGCCTTGGCCGTCTCGATGACGCGGTCGACGTCGATCTGGTTCACCTCCCGGTCCTTGATCGCCACCATGCCGTGCGAGTTGAAGCTCTTGATGTGGCTGCCCGCGATCCCGGTGAACACCTCGCGAATCTTGCAGTCGGCCATCAGCTCGGCCTCCTCCAGTGCGCGCTGGATGGCGTTTACCGTCGACTCGATATTCACCACCACGCCCTTCTTCAGGCCGCGGGAAGGATGGCTGCCGTAGCCGATCACGTCGAAGCCGCCCTCGGGCCGCATCTCCGCCACCATGGCGACGATCTTCGAGGTCCCGATGTCGAGTCCGACGATGAGGTTCTTGCTGTCCTTGGGTTTGTTCATAGGCTCCCTATGCGCAGGCCGGAACGCTGAAGGCGCGGCTGATGATCGAGCGCCCGCACCGCAAAGCCGTTGGCATAACGCAGATCGACTCGATATTCGCCGGCAGGCGGCCGCGCGAGCGCTCGTGCGCAGGCGGCGTAACGCTGCAGCCGTGCCTGCAGGTCCTCGCGCCCAAGTTCCAGCACCGTGCCGTCGTCGAGCATGAGCTCCCAGGCACGCCGCTCCGACAAGCTGATCTGCACGAGGCGGCGGCCCAGCGGCGCCAGCAGGCGGGAGAACTCCTCGTAGCGCTGCGTCACCTCGGCCGAAGTGCCGACCGGCGCGAGGAACACCGGAAGCCTCTCGCCGGAGGCCGCTTCGAACACCTCTCCGAAGCTGTTCACCAAGGCCGCATCGCGCCAGCGCGCGATCGCCACGTGCTCTTCGATCTCGACGAACAGGCGATCCGGCCATTGCCGGCGCAGGCTCGCGTGGCGCACCCACGGCAGCTTCTCGAAGGCGAGCCGGGCCTGCTCGAGATCCTGGGTGAAGAAGTTGCCCTTCAGCCGCCCACTGACGATGTCCAGGACCTGATCACGGGTGGTGTGGGCGATGCTGCCTGTCACCACGACCTCATGAATGGGAAACACCGGCAGGCGGATGATCAGCATCAGCGCGCCGTACAGGATGAGCAGCAACGCGAGTGCGTAGACCCAGTCGGCGATGCCGTTGAGCATTCGATGGTCATCCCACATGCGCCAGCTCCAGGATGCGGACCACCAGTTGCTCGAAAGACATCCCGGCTGCCTTGGCCGCCATCGGCACCAAGCTGTGTCCCGTCATCCCCGGCGAGGTGTTCATCTCGAGCAGGGTGACGCTGCCATCGGGACGACGGATCAGGTCGGCGCGGCCCCAGCCGCTGCAGTCGAGCGCCTGGGCGCTGCGCAACACCACCTCCTGGATGCGGCGCTCTTCGCGTGCCGGCAAGCCGCAGGGACAGAAGTACTTCGTCTCGTCGCTGAAGTACTTGCTGTGGTAGTCGTAGTCCCCGCCAGGCGCCTCGATGCGGATGAGCGGCAGCGCGTCCGCACCCAGAAAACCGGCCGTGAACTCCTCCCCAGCCGCAAACTCCTCGGCGAGCACGAGCGGATCGGAGCGGGCCGCCAACTCGTACGCCGCTGGGAGCGCGGCCCGGCTGCGCACCTTGGTGAGCCCAATCGTCGACCCTTCCCGCGCCGGCTTGATGATCAACGGCAACCCGAGGCGCCTTGCCACAGCATGCCAATCACTCTGCGCCGTGACCACTTCGAAGCGCGGCGTGGGCAGCCCACAGGCGATCCACACCAGCTTGGTTCTGACCTTGTCCATACACAGCGCCGAGGCCAGCACCCCGCTCCCGGTGTAGGGGATGCCCATCAGCTCGAGCGCGCCCTGTACTGTGCCGTCTTCCCCATAGCGCCCGTGCAATGCGATGAAGACCCGATCGAAGCCTTCTTGCTTCAACGCGACCAGCTCGCGCTGCGCCGGGTCGAACGCATGGGCATCGATCCCGCCTCGCCGCAGCCCTTCGAGCACATTGTTGCCCGACATCAGCGAGATCTCGCGCTCGGCAGATCGACCCCCCAGCAACACCGCCACCTTGCCGAAGGCGGATGGCGGGGAGCCGTGGGGCAGCGGCGAACTCATCGGCCGCTCCACCGCAGGCTCATGCGCCCGCGACTCATTGACGCTCCCCGATGATCCGCACCTCGCGCTCCAGCTGGATCCCTCGGGCGTCCAACACCGTCTGCTGGATCGTCTCGATCAGGCGCTCGATATCCGTGGCGCTCGCCGTTCCCAGATTGACGATGAAGTTGGCATGCTTCGGAGAAACCATCGCGCCCCCGATCGCCATTCCCTTCATGCCGCAGGCTTCGATCAGACGCGCCGCGTAATCGCCTGGCGGGTTGCGGAATACCGAGCCCGCATTGGGTTGATCCAACGGCTGCGAGCGGATGCGCCGTTGGAGCAGCTCCTTGATCACACGCCGAGACTCTTGCTCGTCGCCGCGGGCATGCCGGAGCCAGGCGCCGACGAACCACTCCTCCGCGCGGCCCGCAGCGTGTGGCTCGTCGGACATCACCAGGTATGCAGGGGCTGCGGGCGCCTCGCTCTTCAAGGCCACGTGACGGTATCCGATCTCGTAGTCTCCAGGCGTTCGTCTCAGGAGCTCACCGTCTCGACGCAGGCACAGCACCGCCTCGACGACGTCCCAGGTCTCCGACCCGTAGCAGCCGGCGTTCATCGCCAGCGCTCCCCCGACGGTTCCTGGGATGCCCGCAAGGAACTCTGAGCCGACAAGTCCATGTGTCGCAGCGTAGCGCGCCACCTTGGGGCTCGCCACGCCGGCCTCCGCGTAGATCACTGGCGTCGCCTGCGCGCCTGCATCGAGGCGGATGGCGCTCAGCGCACGGTGTGTGAATACCACGGTGCCGCGCAGTCCCCCGTCACGCACCAGCAGGTTGCTGCCTAGGCCCACGACCCACACCAGCTCGTCGCGGGGAAGCGTGCGGACAAAGTGCGCCAGGTCCTCCAGGTCGCGCGGGAAATAGGCGCGGTCGGCCGCTCCCCCCGCGCGCCAGCTGACGTGGCGGCGCATCGGCTCGTTGAGCCGGAGCTCCCCGGCCAGGGCGTGCTGCGCGATCCGGTCGAGCTCAGCCATGTCCATGTGCGCTCGCCTCAGCGTGGTCGGCGGCCAGGCCACCACGTGCCAGCTGTGCCGCGACGGTTCCGATCGATCCGGCGCCCATCGTGATGACCACGTCGTTGGGCCGCGCCGCCTCCAGGATCGCGGCGGGCAGCTCCGCGATCTTTTCCACGAAGATCGGTTCCACCTTGCCGGCGACCCGCACCGCACGCGCCAGAGCACGCCCATCGGCGGCCACGATCGGCGTTTCGCCCGCCGGGTAGACCTCCGTGAGCAGCAGTGCATCCACGCTCGACAGGACGCGCACGAAGTCCTCGAACACGTCGCGCGTGCGGGTGTAGCGATGCGGCTGGAATGCGAGCAGCAGGCGGCGGCCGGCGAACGCCCCACGTACGGCGGAGAGCGTGGCCGCCATCTCCGCCGGGTGATGGCCGTAATCGTCGATCAGCGTGAAGCTACCGCCGCCGGGCAGGGGAACCTCGCCGTAGCGCTGGAAGCGTCTACCGACCCCCTTGAACTCGGCAAGCGCGCGCGCGATCGCCTCCTCGGGCACCTGGATTTCGAGCCCGATTGCGACCGCGGCCAGCGCGTTTAGGACGTTGTGCTCGCCAGGCAAATTCAGCAGCAGATGCAGGCTCCGGCCGGAGGAGCCGTTGCCCTTGATTTCGGCCACGAAGCGCATGCGCCCCCCTTCGTGGCGGATGTTGGTGGCCCGGATCTGCGCCGATTCCGATAGGCCATAGGTGGTGATCGGCTTGGTCACCAGCGGCAAGATCGCGCGCACGTTGGGGTCGTCCGCACACAGGACGGCCATGCCGTAGAAGGGTAGATGCTGAATGAAGTCCAGGAACGCCTGGCGCAACCGGCTGAAGTCGTGGCCGTAGGTCTCCATGTGATCCGCATCGATGTTGGTCACCACCGCCAGCACCGGCTGCAGGTAAAGGAAGGAAGCGTCCGATTCGTCGGCCTCGACGACGATGAACTCCCCTTTGCCGAGCTTGGCGTGCGATCCGGCTGCCTCCAGCCGCCCGCCGATGACGAAGGTCGGGTCCATGCCCGCCTCTGCCAGCACGCTGGCGATGAGGCTGGTGGTGGTGGTCTTGCCGTGGGTTCCGGCGACGGCGATCCCCTGGCGCAGCCGCATCAACTCGGCAAGCATCAGCGCACGCGGAACCACGGGTATGCGGCGTACTCGAGCCGCCCCCACCTCCGGGTTGTCGGGCTTGACCGCCGTGGACACCACCACCGCGTCCGCGCCCTCCACCTGTGCAGCGTCGTGCCCGCGATACACGCGTGCACCCAGACCGCGCAACCGTTCCGTCACGGCGCTCTCCACCACGTCGGAGCCGCTGACCTGGTAGCCGAGGTTGAGCAACACCTCGGCGATCCCGCTCATGCCGGAGCCGCCGATGCCGACGAAATGAACGCGCTTGACCTTGTGCTTCACGCTGAGGGCCTCATGCCGCGGCCTGCATGCAAGCCCGCGCCACCGAAGCGGCCGCACCCGGTTTGGCGAGCTGACGCGCGCGCTTGGCCATCTCCAACAGCGTCTCGCGCGTCAGTCCCAGCAGCAGATCCGCGAGCCGCCGCGCGCTCAGGTCGCGCTGCTGAACGACGACGGCAGCGCCGGCATCGGCGAGGAAACGAGCGTTGTGCGTCTGGTGGTCGTCCACCGCGAATGGAAACGGAACCAGGACGCTGGCAACTCCTGCGGCTGCGAGCTCGGAAACGGTGAGCGCGCCCGCACGGCAGATCACCAGGTCCGCCTGGGCATAGTGCGCCGCCATGTCGTCGATGAAGGGCACGGTACGGGCGCACACACCGGCGCGCTGATAGTTCGCCTGCAGGGTCTCGAGATGCTTCGCCCCCGACTGATGCGTCACCTCTGGGCGCTGCGACTCAGGCATCAAGCCGAGCGACTCGGGCACCACCGAGTTGAGCGCCTGTGCGCCCAGGCTGCCGCCGACCACCAGCACTCTGAGCGGGCCGGTTCGCCCCGCGAAGCGCGCTCCCGGCTCGGGGATCTGGGTGATGGCCTCCCGCACCGGGTTGCCGACCCACTGTGCCTTCTTGAGGACAGCGGGAAAACCAGAGAGGATGCAATCGGCAACCAGGGCGAGCACGCGGTTCGCCAGGCCGGCAATCGAGTTCTGCTCGTGCAACACCAGAGGGCGATTCAGAAGCGCCGCCATCATGCCGCCGGGGAAAGAAACATACCCGCCCATCCCGAGGATCACGTCCGGGCGCACCCGAAAGATGACCCGCGCGCTCTGCCAGAATGCGACCAACAAATCCAGAGGCAACACGACCATGCGCAACAGCCCTTTGCCACGTAACCCGGAGATGCGGATGAACTGCACGTCGAAACCGTACTTCGGGACCAGCGTTGCCTCCATGCCGGACTTGGACCCGAGCCAGACCACGCGCCAGCCCGCTTGCCGCATGTGCTCACCCACCGCCAGCGCCGGAAAAACGTGCCCACCTGTTCCGCCTGCCATGATCAAGATCGTCCTCACCCGCGCTGCCTCAGTCACCACACCTGCTCGGGGCACGTTTTCGGTGGAGGCTGACCGGCGCCACGCGCCGGTTAAGCGAGCGGCCGGAACCAAAAACGTGCCCACCTGTTCCGCCTGCCATGATCAAGATCGTCCTCACCCGCGCTGCCTCAGTCACCACACCTGCTCGGGGCACGTTTTCGGTGGAGGCTGACCGGCGCCACGCGCCGGTTCAGCGGCATTGCCCAGACATCGGAGCGCGCCGAGCGCGACTCGGGATATGGGTTCGTCATATCCTGCAACCTCGCATGAGCTGGCGGCTCTCCCAGTCCACGCGCAGCAGCAGCGCGAGCGCGCAGCAATTGGCCACCAGTCCGCTGCCGCCAAAGCTCAGGAAAGGCAAGGTCAGTCCCTTTGTGGGAAGCAGCCCGAGGTTTACGCCCATGTTGACCACGGCCTGTACGGCGAGCCAGATCGTGATGCCATAGGCCACCAGGGCGGGGAAGTCACACTCCAGCTTGGCCGCCTGCGCGGCGATCGAGAAGCCGCGCAGCGTAAGCCACGCGAGCAAGCCGATGACGGCCGCCACGCCGGCGAACCCGAGTTCCTCCCCGATCACCGCCAGCAGGAAGTCCGTGTGCGCCTCGGGCAGATAGAACAGCTTCTCGACGCTGCCGCCCAAGCCGACTCCGAACCATTCACCTCGGCCGAAAGCGATCAGCGCATGTGACAGCTGGTAGCCTTTGCCGAACGGATCGGCCCAGGGGTCCATGAAGCCGAGGATGCGCTGCATGCGGTAGGGCGAGGTGAGGATGATCGCGATGAAGCCCAGCACCAGCAGCACGGCCAACCCCGCGAACAGCCGCCAATTCATCCCTCCCAGGAACAAGATGCCCATCGCGATCGCGGCGATGACGGCAAAGGAGCCGAAGTCCGGCTCGCGTAGCAGCAGGGCGCCGATCAGCAGCATCACGGCGAACATCGGCAGAAAGCCTCTCTTGAAGCTGTGCATCCACGCCGCCTTGCGGACCGTGTAGTCGGCTGCATAGAGCACCACGAACAGCTTCATGAGCTCGGATGGCTGCAGGTTCATGACGGCGAGCGGCAACCAGCGTCGGCCGCCATTGACCTCGCGCCCGACGCCCGGGACGAGGACCAGACACAGCAGCGCCGACCCGAACAGAAACAGGAAGGGCGCCGCCTGCTGCCACAGCCGCATCGGCACCTGGAAAGCCATCGCGGCCAGCAGCACCGCGATGAGCAGTGCAATGGCGTGCCGGATGAGGAAGAACGCCGGCTGATTCCACGTGTATCGCGCGCCGTCGGCGATGGCGATCGAGGCCGAGTACACCATCACGAGTCCCAGGCACAGCAGCACGATGCCAACCCAAAGCAGGCCCTGGTCGTACTGGCGCAAAGCCGTGTTGGCCGGCACCGGCAGGCTTAGATCCATGCCACCGCCTCGCTGCGCAGGTGCGCGGCTGTGAGGCCACCACTGTGCGGGCCCCGGTCCCGTCGGCCCCCGGCTATTGTCGTGCCCGTTGCGGATCGGTAGCTCATCTCGTCGCCGCCAAATCTTGCACCGCCTGGACGAACACTCGGGCGCGGTGCTCGTAGTCGCGGAACATGTCAAAGCTGGCACAAGCCGGGGAAAGCAAGACCGCATCGCCTGCGCGCGCGGCAGCGAAGCTCAGGCGGACCGCCTCCTGCATGTCGCTGGCGCGCGACACCGGAACGCCACTGCCTTCGATGGCGCGAGCGATCTTCTCCCGATCGCGCCCGATCAACACCACATGACGGGCGCGTGTGCCGACCGCCTGGGACAAAGGCGTGAAGTCCTGACCCTTGCCGTCACCGCCCGCGATCAAAACCACCTTCCGGCGCATCCCGTTGAGCGCGGCCACTGTGGACCCCACGTTGGTGCCCTTCGAGTCGTCGTAAAACACGACGCCTTCGATCTCGGCGACCTGTTGCATGCGATGCGGCAGGCCTTCGAACTGCGCGAGCGCTTCCAGCAAGTGCGGGTACGGCAAGTCGATCGCGCGGGTCAGTGCGAGCGCCGCCAGGGCGTTGGCCGCATTGTGCAGCCCGCTGACGCGCAGGCTGGACGCGCGCATCAGCCTGCGCCCGCCTTGGCAAAGCCATGTCTCCGCGTCCGATCCGGTCAGGCCCCAGTCGCTGTCGCGCACCGGCGCGTCCAAGCCGAAGGTAAAGACCGTCCGTCCGGCGAGCGCCATGCCCCGGCACCACAGGTCTTCGCGGTTGAGCACCTGCGCGCCGCTGCCCTGGAAGATGCGCGACTTCGCCTTTGCATACGCTGGCATGTCGGGGTATCGATCCAGGTGATCCTCGCTCACGTTCAGACACGCGGCCACATCGGCATTCAGGGAGGACGTGGTCTCGAGCTGAAAGCTGGAAAGCTCCAAGACAAACACATCCGGTAGCGTGCCCGCAGCGGCCGGCTCCAGCGCGAGCAGCGCGTCGAGCACTGGCAGGCCGATGTTGCCGGCCACCACCGTGCGCAGGCCCGCTTGCCGGCACATCGCACCGGCCATCTCGGTCACCGTGCTCTTGCCGTTGGATCCGGTAATGGCAAGCACCCTGCTGGGACCGATCGACGGCAGCGCCTGCGCGAACAGCTCGATGTCTCCCACGACTGGGACACCCGTCGATGCGGCGAGTCGGAGCGATGGCTCGGCCAGCGAGATCCCCGGGCTGATGGCGATCAAGTCGACGTCCTCGAAGTTCGAGCTGCGGAAAGCGCCAGTTGCCACCGGCACATCTGGAAGCTCGCTCGCGAGCTGCGCTGCGCAGGGCGGCTCCGTCCTCGTGTCGGCAACGCGAATACGCGCGCCCTGGCGGCTCAGCCAGCGCGCCATCGACAGCCCGCTCACCCCCAGTCCGAGCACCAACGCCTGTTTTCCCTGCAACGCTTGCATCAACGCAGCTTGAGGGTCGAGAGTCCGAACAACACCAGCATCATGGTGATGATCCAGAAGCGCACGACGACCTGGTTTTCCTTCCAGCCCTTGAGCTCGTAGTGATGGTGCAGCGGCGCCATTCGGAAGATGCGCTTCCCGGTCAACTTGAAGGAGGCCACCTGCAGCATCACCGACAATGTCTCCACGACGAACACTCCGCCCATGACGAACAGCACGATCTCCTGACGCACGATGACGGCAACGGTGCCGAGCGCCGCGCCGAGCGCCAGTGCTCCGACGTCACCCATGAACACCTCGGCGGGATAGGCGTTGAACCATAGAAAGCCCAACCCTGCACCGGCCAACGCTGCGCAGAACACGGTCAACTCGCCGGCACCGGGAATGTGCGGGAAGGCGAGATACTTGGAGAACACGGCGTTGCCCGCCACGTAAGCGAACACGCCCAGCGCGCTCGCGACCATGACCGTCGGCATGATGGCCAGTCCGTCCAGGCCATCGGTCAAATTGACGGCGTTGCTCGTGCCCACGATCACCAGATAAGTCAGCGCCACGAACCCGACCACACCCAGCGGATAGGCGACCTGCTTGAAGAAGGGGACGATGAGCGCGGTCTGGGCCGGCGTGCCGCTGTAGGCCAGGAACACCGCCGCCGCAAGCCCGAGCACCGACTGCCAGAAGAACTTCGCGCGCGCGGACAGCCCGTTCGGGTTGCGCTGCACGACCTTGCGGTAATCGTCGACCCAACCGATGCCGCCGAAGCCCAGAGTGACCACGATCACCACCCAGACGAACCGGTCTCTGAGATCGCCCCACAGCAGCGTGGTGACGGTGATCGAGACCAGGATCAACGCGCCGCCCATGGTCGGCGTCCCCGCCTTGGCTAGATGGGTCTGCGGTCCGTCGTCGCGGACCGCTTGACCGATTTTGTACGCGGTCAGCTTGCGGATGGTCGCGGGGCCGACGACGAAGGAGATGGCGAGCGCGGTCAGGGTCGCGAGCACCGCCCGCAACGTGATGTAGCTGAAGACGTTGAAGCTGCGGATCTCCTGCGCGAGCCATTGGGTGAGCAGCAGCACCATCTCAATGCCCTCCCTGCGCGGACTGCGCTCCATCGCGGACGAAGCGCTCGACCACGCGCTCCATGCGCATGAACCGCGAGCCCTTGACCAGAACCGTGGTCCCCGGCACCAACAGTGGAGCTAGCGCCGCGCAGAGCGCGTCGACCTCCTGAAAATGCTTGGCACCCGGCCCGAAAGAGGCGGCAGCCTCTCGCGACAGCTCACCCAGCGTCAAGAGCTGCTCAACGCCGGCTTCGCGCGCCGCCGTGCCGACTTCACAGTGCAGCCGCGCCGCGCGCGCACCCAGCTCGCCCATGTCGCCGAGCACAAGCACGCGCCGCCCGGGTTCGGCGGCAAGCACGGCGATGGCTGCGCGCACCGAGTCGGGGTTGGCGTTGTACGTGTCGTCGATCAGCGTTGCCCCATCTCGGGCAGCACGGCGCTGGAGCCGGCCCGGCGTGCCGGCATAGCGCGCCAGCCCCTTCGATACTTGCTCCGCATCGATGCCCGCGGCATAGGCCGCAGCGGCCGCCGCCAGAGCATTGCGCACGTTGTGCAGCCCCGGCACCTGCAGCCGCACCTCGTAGTGGGACGCAGGGGTCACCACGGAGATTCGGCTGCCGCCCGCCATGAGGTCGCAGCGCGCGGTGATCAAAGCGGGGTGATCGATCCCGAAGTCGACCACGCGGCGCTCGCGATTCAGGTCGCGCCAATACTCGACATAGCCGTCGTCCGCGTTGACGACGGCGATGCCCCGCTCGCCAAGGCCTTGGTAGATCTCGCCCTTCGCTTGCGCGATCGCATCGCGTGAGCCGAGCTCCCCCAGATGCGCCGCGCCGGCATTGGTGACGAGCGCGATGGTCGGCGCAGCCAATCGGGTCAGGTAGGCGATCTCGCCCAGATGATTCATGCCCATTTCGATAACCGCGTGGCGATGCCGCTCGCGCAGCCGGAGCAGCATCAACGGCATTCCGATGTCGTTGTTTAGGTTGCCGGTCGTGGCGAGGACCGCGTCGTCTCCGGCCGCGGCACGCAGCACCGCGGCGAGCATCTCCTTGACCGTCGTCTTGCCGTTGCTGCCGGTCACCGCCACCAGCGAGAGCGAGAACCGCCGACGCCACCACGCTGCCAGCTGCCCGAGCGCGGTGCGTGTGTCGGGCACCGAGATGAGTGCGGCCTCCGCGGGGACCACGGCGGCACCGGCGTCGACCATCGCAGCAACGGCGCCCGCTTCGAACGCCGCACGCGTGAAGGCATGGCCGTCGAAGCGCTCGCCGCGCAACGCGACGAACAGATCTCCGGGCCGGACCTGCCGGCTGTCGGTGGTCACGCCCGCGAAGTCGACATTCGGGCCGGACCGCTTGGCCCCGAGCACATCTGCGGCCGTCTGCATGTCCATCATGCCCGGTTGGCGCCTCCGAGCGCGGCGATCGCAACCTCGACATCGCTGAACGGCAAGCGCCGTCCGGCGACTTCCTGATAGGCCTCGTGCCCCTTGCCGGCGATGAGAACGACGTCTTCGGGCTGCGCCTCGCGGATCGCGGCCTGGATCGCGGTGACGCGGTCGGGCTCCACGTGGTAGCGCGGGTGCGCCTGCGCGATGACCTGCTCGATGATTGCGCGCGGATCTTCGCTGCGCGGGTTGTCGCTGGTGACGATGGCGCGGTCCGCGAGCCGCGTGGCCACTTCCCCCATCAGCGGCCGCTTGCCCGGGTCGCGGTCCCCGCCGCAGCCGAAGACACAGAACAACCGACCCCGCTCGCCGAGCACGGCGCGCAGCGTCTCCAGGACCTTCTCGAGGGCGTCGGGCGTGTGCGCGTAGTCCACGACGACCAGCGGTCTGCCGACGCGGCGCACCAGCTGGAGCCGGCCAGGCACGGGTTCGATCCGCTCCAGCGCGCCGCTCGCATCCTCGAGGCTGACCCCCGCCACCAGCAGCATGCCGAGCACGCCCAGCAGATTGGCCGCATTGAACCCGCCCAGGAGCTGGCTGCGGATCGCAGCCGAGCCCCACGGGGTCGCGATTTCCAGGGTGAGCCCGTGCTTGGACAGATCCAGGCGATGCCCCGAGATCTCGCCTTTGCCCAATCCATAACCTAGAACGTCGACTCGCGAGCGGTCGAGCGAGGCGGCGAGCCGCCTGCCGAAGCCATCGTCGAGGTTGATGACCGCGTGGCGCAGCTGCGGCCAGCGGAACAGGCGTGCCTTCGCCGCACCGTAGCGCTCCATGCTCCCGTGGTAATCGAGATGATCGCGAGAAAGATTGGTGAACAGCGCGGCCACGAAGGCCACGCCGTTCACCCGGCCCTGTTCCAGGCCATGGGAGGAGACTTCCATCACGACACCCTTGGCGCCCTGGCGCAGCAGGCCGGCGAGGTGCCCCTGCACCGCGACAGCGTCGGGTGTGGTATGCGTCGCCGGCGTCAGCTGCCCCGGAAAGCCGCTGCCGAGAGTGCCGATTACGCCTGTCGCTCGGCCCAGGCGCGTGAGCGACTGTGCGATCCAGTGCGAGCACGAGGTCTTGCCGTTGGTCCCCGTCACACCCGCAACCCACATCTTGCGCGAAGGGTCGCCGTACACGTGTGCGGCGATCAGGCCGAGGCGCCGGCGCAGCTGCTTCACCGGCAGACTGGCGACAGTCCATGCGGGGTCCCACTGGAAGCCTTCGGCTTCCCAGATCACGGCCGCGGCGCCCGCCGCGATCGCCTGCGGGATCAGGGTACGCGCGTCGACGCGGCCGCCGGGCATGGCCACGAACACGTCGCCAGGCTGCACCCGCCGGCTGTCGGTCACCAATTGCCTGACCGGCACGCCGAGGCTGTCGACGATCGCGGGATCGAAGGATGCGTCGGCGGAGGACTGCGCCGTCCTGGTCACGCCTCTTCCCTGATCTCCGGCGCAGCCTCCACCGGAACCGTGTCGATGACAGGTGAATCGGGCGGGATCGCCAGCATCCGCAAGGCCTCGGTCATGACCCGGCGGAACACCGGTCCGGCGATCACGCCCCCGAAGTATTGACCGTCGCTCGGCTCGTCGATCATCACCGCAACGAGCAGCCGCGGCGCCGAGGCCGGCGCCAGGCCGACGAAGGAAGACACGTAGCGGTCTTCCGCGTAACCATTGCCCGCGACTTTGTGCGCGGTCCCCGTCTTGCCCGCGACGCGATATCCGGCGATGCCGGCACGCGGTGCCGTCCCGCCAGGCTTCACCACCAGCTCGAGCATGGCGCGCAGCTCGCGGGCCGTATTCACCGACATCACTTGCTGCCCCACGGCCGGTTCATCGTGCCGCAGTAGTGTGAGCGGCTGCAGCAGCCCGTCGGTCGCAAACACGGTATAGGCTCGCGCAAGCTGCAGCAGGCTCACGGAGATGCCATGACCGTACGACAAGGTGGCCTGCTCGATTGGCCGCCAGCGCTGATAATCGCGCAGGCGTCCGGCGACTTCGCCTGGGAAGCCGAGCTGAGGCGAACTGCCGAATCCCGCGGCGGAAAGCATGTGCCAGAGCGCTTCACGCGGGATCGAAAGGGCGAGCTTGGCCGCACCCACGTTCGAGGATTTCTGGATCACCTGCCCCACGGTGAGCGCACCTTCGGGATGGGCATCGTGGATCGTCGCGCTGCCGATGGTCAGATAGCCAGGAGAGGTCTGCAGCACGCTGCCCGGCTCGACGACACCGGCCTCGAGGGCAGCCGCGACGGTGAATGGCTTGAGGGTGGAGCCGGGCTCGAACAAATCGGTGATGGCGCGGTTGCGTGCCCGGCGTGTGTCGAGAGTCGCCCGGTTGTTGGGGTTGAACGCAGGCAGATTGGTGAGCGCCAGCACCTCGCCGGTCGTCACGTCCAGCACGACGATCCCCCCGGCCTTAGCGCGGTGCTCGACGAGCGCGGCTTTGAGCTCGCGATACGCCAGGTACTGGAGCTTGCGATCGATGGCCAAGGTCAGGTCGCGGCCCTGAACCGGTGCTTGTATGCTCTCGGCATCCTCGACCACGCGCCCGAGCCGATCCTTGATGACGCGGCGGCTGCCCGGCTTGCCCGCCAGCCAGTCTTGATACGCGAGCTCAAGACCCTCCTGGCCGCGGTCGTCCACGTCGGTGAATCCGATGAGGTGCGCCGTGACGTCTCCCGCCGGATAGTAGCGGCGGTACTCGCGCTTGAGCGAGATGCCCGGCAGGGCGAGCTGCACTACCTTGGCCGCAAGCTCCGGGGCCAGCTGGCGCTTGAGGTAGACGAACTCGCGATCGGTCTCCGCGAGCCTGCGCTTTAGCTCGTTGTCATCGAGCTCCAGCAGCGCGGCGAGCTGGTGGCGCTGCGCGGGGCTGATATCGACCTCTGCCGGAGTGGCCCACACTGACTCCACCGGCGTGGAAATCGCGAGGGGTTCCCCGTATCGATCCGTGATCATGCCGCGGTGCGCCGGGAGCTCGAGGATGCGGCTGTAACGCGACGCCCCCTCCTGACGCAGGAAGTCGTTGCGCCAGACCTGCAGGTACATGGCGCGCGCGGTGACCACACAAAAGCACAGCAGCAGCAGCGCCAGAAGGACGCGCGCTCGCCCCGCGGGCAAGCGTAGATGCAGCGCCGGATGCAGCGGTGCCTTCACGGGCTATTCCTCCGCGGTACGGCGGTCGACTGCGCGCCGGGAGCCAGTACGCGCACGCGGTCGGGTGAGGGCACTCGCATCTGGAGATAGCCGCTCGCGATCTTCTCGACCCGGGCGTGCATGGCCCAAGTGCTCTGCTCGAGCTGCAGCTGTCCCCACTCCACCTCGATCTGCTTGGCAACGTCCTGCTCGCGGGTAAGCTCGGCGAACAGCGCGCGCGATCTGTGTTGCGAGGTGACCAGGGCCAGCGCACAGGCGAGCAGCACGCAGCACAAGATGGTGTTGACCCTGATCACGCGGCCGCTACCTCGCGGCCGCCGCAACCGGCAGCTTCTCGGCCACGCGCAGGATGGCGCTGCGCGCACGCGGGTTGTCCACGATCTCGGCGGCCGTGGGACGCACCGGCTTACCCACGATGCGCAGCCGCGGCGGGGCGCGGTCGGCCTCGCGCACTGCCATGCCGCGTGGAACCGGCGCGGGCTGTGCATGCCGCCGCATGAACTGCTTCACGATGCGATCCTCGAGCGAGTGGAAGCTGATCACCACCAGGCGGCCACCGGCAGCGAGCAGCTCGAGCCCTTGCGACAGGGCTAGCGATAGTTCTTCAAGCTCTTGATTGACGAAAATCCGTATAGCCTGGAATGTCCTCGTCGCCGGAGCCTGGCCTGGCTCGCGCGTGCGAACGACCTCTTCCACGATCTGGGCAAGCTGTCGGGTGGTGCAGATAGCTCCCCGCGATCGAGCCGCAACAATCGCTCTTGCAATCGGCCGAGCAAACCGTTCTTCGCCATAGGTCTTGATCACCTCCCGGATCTGGTTTTCAGAGGCATGGGCCAGCCACTGCGCGGCTGTCATCCCGCGGCTCGTATCCATCCGCATGTCGAGCGGCCCATCCAGCCTGAAGCTGAAGCCGCGCTGCGCAGTCTCCAGCTGCGGGGAAGACACGCCGAGATCCATCAAGATCCCGTCGAGCCGATCGATCCCTTGTGCGGAGGCGAGCTCCGCCAAGCGGCCGAAGCTGGCATGCAGCAAGGCGAGGCGGGCGTCGGTCAGATCTGCCGCGGCGCTCACTGCCTGTGCGTCCCGGTCCAACGCGAGCAGCCGCCCCCGGGCGCCCAGCCGGTGCAGGATTTCCCGGCTATGGCCGCCGCCGCCGAACGTGCAATCCACATACATTCCATCCGGTTCGACCCTCAGCGCGTCGACCGCCTCCGCCAAGAGGACGGGTCGGTGAATGCCCGCGCTCAGAGCGAGATGCCCTCCAGCTCGGGAGGGATCCCGTCCTCGTTCAGGGCAATCGATTTCTCCATCTGCGCGGCCCATTTCGCTTCATCCCACAGCTCGAAGCGGGTGCCTTGGCCAACCAAGGCGACATCCTTTTCCAGCGCCGCGAACTTGCGTAACGGCGCCGGGATCAGGATGCGGCCGGCACCATCGAGCTCTACATCCGAAGCGTTCCCGACGAGCAATCGCTGCAGGTCGCGGGTGCGCGGGTTGAAGCTCGACAGGCTCATGAGCTTCTGCTGGATCGGCTCCCAATCGCTGGCCGAGTAGACCAGCAGGCAGGAAGCGGAATCCGCAGTGACCACTAACTTCCCGCCACCGCGAAGCTGGAGCACCTCGCGAAACTTGGCCGGGACCGCAAGTCGGCCCTTACTATCAAGCGTTAGTGATGTAACCCCTCGGAACACGTAGCTCCCTGATCTTTTGGGATCTCCCACGATCCCCCACTTTCCCCCACTCGGGCGCACTATAGTCAAACAATCCGCCCGGGTCAAGTAGGGCGAACTGATTTTTGCCTTTGCGACAATGACTTACCGAAGAGACCTGAGACGGAGATACGAACCCAAGAAGAAGCCTGGAAAAATAATCGGATACAGCGCGTATTGGAGGTAATTTCTAGGAATTGCAGAGGTCACGCACCGCGCACGCTACGCGCGCGGTGGTCAAGGGAAGAAGGTAAAGTGAAGCTGGCCTGTAAGCCGGGTTCTGTCCGGGGGCGTACCCCTTGGGCAGTCATTCATCTTGGCCGCCGGTCGCCCGGCGGCTCTAGCAGCCGACCCGGGAGCAGCGCGAGCCACGCTATCGCTCCCCTATTTGGCCTTGCTCCGGATGGGGTTTGCCATGCCGCACCTGTTGCCAGGTCCGCGGTGGGCTCTTACTCCACCGTTTCACCATCGCCGGTCTCGTTTCCGAGACTTAGGCAGACTGCTCTCTGTTGCACTTTCCGTCGCCTCACGGCGCCCGGCCGTTAGCCGGCATCCTGCTCTGCGGAGCCCGGACTTTCCTCTGCACGAGCGAAAAGTCATGCAGCGACTGCCCAGCCAGCTTCACGGAGATATTTTACTTTAGATCAGTAGCCAGGAGCCGGAGTTCACCCGGCCGACGCACTGCTGTGAATATTGCCAGCAGAGCGCGGCGTGGCCTGAGGCGCGTCACGATGGAGAGCGAGGTTTCCCGTCTCTTCGGCTTCCTCGCGCGGGAACGAAACGCCGGCCTCACCTCTCTACTGTGTGGGTCGCCTTGACTTCATACGCTAGATAGCCTAAGCGTAAAGCAAGAGCAGAAGAAAACGTCAACGTTCTCAGGGAGCGCAACGCAGGGTCGCGCCCGCGCCCCAGCGGGCGAGGAGGTGAACATGAGACGGAGGCTGTACTTTCTGCTGCCAGATCTGGAGAGCGCCAAGCGGTCCGTGGAGGATCTGCTCCTGGCGCGTGTCGAAGCGAAGCATATCCATGTCCTCGGGCGCCGTGGCGCGGACCTCGGTGATCTGCCCGAGGCCGGCGTGTTTCAGAAGACGGATCTGGTGCACGGCGCCCAGACCGGCATCGTTCTCGGAGCTATCGCGGGAGCCGCGCTCGGTGCGCTGCTGGTCGCATATCCCCCAGGCGCCATCCATCTGCAGGCAGTCACGATTCTGATCGGCGCGCTGATCGGCGCGAGCTTCGGGCTTTGGTCGGCGAGCTTGGTAGGCGCCTCGATTCCGAACTCCAGGCTCAAACAATTCCAAGGCTGGATCGACGAGGGCAAGTTGTTGCTGATGGTCGACGTCCCTTACTCCCGGTCCGAGACGGTTACCGAGCTCGTCACCCGACGGCACCCGGAAGCCATGCCGGGAGGAACAGAACCGACCATTCCCAGCTTCCCTTGACGGCTGCTTCCTCGCGTTGGCGGGCGCCGCGGCTGCGTCAAGCTGGCCCTAGCGCCCAAGCCACGATACCGCCAGCGCGCAAGGGCACGAGCGTGTGCTTGCCGAAGGGTAGCTCCTCGGGCACTCGCCAGCCGCGCCGGATCAGCGTCAGACGATCGCGATTTCTCGGTAGTCCGTAAAAGTCCGCGCCGTGGAACGACGCAAATGCCTCGAGCCGGTCCAGCGCTCCTGCAGCGTCGAACGCCTCCGCGTAGAGCTCGATGCCCGCATGAGCGGTGTGGATGCCGGCGCACCCGCAATCGGTCTCCTTGGCGCTGCGGGCATGCGGGGCGCTATCGCTCCCGAGAAAGAACTTGCTGCTGCCGGAGATGGCCGCCTGCACCAGCGCCTTACGGTGCACCTCGCGCTTGAGCACCGGCAGGCAATAGTGGTGCGGCCGGATCCCACCGTGAAACAGCGCGTTGCGGTTGAGCAGCAGATGGTGCGCGGTGATCGTCGCAGCCACGGCAGCCGGGGCCTCGTGCACGAACTCGACCGCCTCCTCGGTGGTGATGTGCTCCAGCACCAGTTTCAACTTTGGGAACCGCCGCGCCAGCGGGTCGAGGATCCGGTCGATGAAGACCTTCTCGCGGTCGAACACATCCACTTCAGCGTCCGTGACTTCGCCGTGCATCAGCAGAGGCACGCCAAGCTCGGACATGACCTCGAGCGTCGCGAAGCATCTGCTGATCTCGGTCACACCGGATTCCGAGTTCGTGGTGGCACCGGCCGGGTAGTACTTGACCGCGTGCACCACGCCGCTCGCGCGCGCGCGGCGGATCTCCGCCGGCCGCGTGTTGTCCGTGAGGTAGAGCGTCATGAGCGGCTCGAACCTGACCGTGCGCGGCAGCGCTGCGAGAATCCGGTCTCGGTACTGGAGCGCCAGCGCCGTGCTCACCACCGGCGGTTTGAGGTTGGGCATGACGATGGCGCGCGCGAAGCGCCGCGCCGTGTCCGGCAGCACCGATTGCAGCGCGTCCCCATCCCGCAGATGCAGGTGCCAGTCGTCGGGTTTCGCGATCGTGATCTCGTCCATTCGACGCACTCACCTGCGCGGCATGCACACCGCGTCAACGATCCCGTTTCAGTTCCAGCGCCCGGGCGTATAGCGCATTCCTTCTCGCCCCGCTGATCTGCGCCGCAAGCTGGACCGACTGCTTCAGCGGCAGCTCGCGCAGCAGAACCTCCAGCGCGTGCTCACCGGCATCCTGGGCGTGCACGGGCGCTTGCGCCGCCCCTTCGACGATCAGCACGAACTCTCCCCGCAGGCGGTTCGGATCCTCGGATAGCCAGCGCGGCGCGTCTGCGAGCGCGCAACTGTGGAAACTCTCGAACACCTTCGTGAGCTCGCGGGCGATGACCACCTCCCGCTCGGGCCCCAGGACCTGCGCCATGTCTGCCAGGCTCTGGCCGACGCGCTGTGGCGCCTCGAAGAAGACCAAGCGATACGGGAGCGACGCCAAGGCTGCGAGCGCGTCCCGACGAGCAGATGCCTTGGCAGGCAGGAAGCCGTAGAACAGGAAATGCGGGTCGCTCACGCCGGCTGCCGATAGCGCTGCGCTGACCGCACTCGGGCCCGGCACAGGAACTACGCGCAGGCCGGCTGCGCGCACGCGTGCCACCAGCACTGCGCCCGGGTCGCTGATGCCGGGAGTACCCGCGTCGGTGACATAGGCGATCGCCTCGCCAGCCTGGATCCGCCGCACGATCTCGGCAGCCGCTCGCGCTTCGTTATGCTGGTGCAGGGCGACCAGAGGGGTACGCAAGCCATAATGCGACATCAACCGCCGAGTGACCCGCGTGTCCTCCGCCGCTACCGCGTCCACCGCGGCGAGCACGTCGAGAGCGCGCAGCGTGATGTCGCGCAAGTTCCCCAGTGGAGTTGCCACGACATATAATGCCGCGTCCACCTGTTCGTGGGCGTCGCTATGCAACGTTCAATCGCCTTTGCCCTGCTCGTGGCGCTACTATACTGGTGCGGATGCGACCTCGCCAATCACACCGCCCGCGCGCAGACGACGGACGCCGCAGCTCGTCCGGGGCCACACATCGCGGTGCTGCTCCCGCTGAACTCGAGCTCGATCGGGCGACAGGCGGACGCCGTGCGCCTCGGCGTTCTGGAGGCCGCGAAAGTTCATCGTGCCACCACGCTGCCCGTCGTCATCCATGCCACCACCGACGACGCCTATGACATCGTGCAGGCGTACGAAGAGGCCGTACGCGCAGGGGCCGAGCTTGTCATCGGACCGCTCACGCGCAGCGCGGTGACGGCTCTGTCGGGAACCAAGCTGGTGACAGTGCCCACCCTCGCGCTCAACGCGCCGGAGCTGGAGAGCGTGATGCCGCAGGAGCTCTACATCTTCGGCCTGCAGATCGAAAACGAGGCCAAGCAGTTGGCACAGCTCGCCCGCCAGCAGGAACGCAAGACCGCGGTGGTCGTCGCGTCCGACTCGGCGCTGTCCCGCCGGCTCGGGCAGGCATTCGCCGACGAGTTCGTGCGTCGTGGCGGGCTGATCCAGGACGAGTTCGTCTACACCACCGACGCCCCGAGCCTGATGAAGCTGCGCGACTCGCTCGCCAGCGCATCGGGCACCGTCGTCTTCCTGGCCCTGGATGCCGCGCGCGCCCGGCAGATCCGCCCCTATCTCGGCGCCTCCACGCCGATCTTCGCCACTTCTCTGGTGCACACGAGCAACGATGCGCTCGCCAACCGCGACCTGAACGGAGTGTATTTTGTCGACATGCCATGGCTGCTCACGCCGGATCACCCGGCCGTCATGTCCTATGCGCGACAGGAGCAGGCCGGCCTCGAGTTCCAGCGCTTCTATGCTCTGGGCATCGACGCCTACCGCATCGCGCAGGACCTGCTGCGCGGTCCTCCGGGTGAGGCTCCGCTAGACGGGGTCACCGGCTACATCACGCTGGGGCGAGACCACCGCTTCCTGCGTGAGCTGATTCCAGCCCAGTTCAGCCAAGGCGAGACCCGCGTGCTCGGCGAAGGGCTGTCCCGCATCCCGCAATGACCCGCGGCTGAGTGGCCAAGCATGAACCCCGACGGGGCGCAGGCTGAGGCTCTCGCTTTGAGCTTCCTTCTGGGCCAGGGCCTCGAGCTCAAGGCGCGCAACTACGCTTGCCGGTCCGGCGAGATCGATCTCATCTTGCTCGAGGGCGAGACGCTGGTGTTCGTCGAGGTCCGCATGCGGCGCAGCCAGGCCTTCGGGGGTGCGGCAGAGAGCATCACGAGGCGCAAGCGCGCGCGGCTGCTATCCGCCGCACGCCACTATCTCGCGCATCAGCGCGAACTCCCCGCTTGCCGCTTCGACGCCGTGTTGGTGGACGCGGAGGGTCGGCCGACGTGGATCAAGAACGCCTTCGACGAATGAGCTTGTCGTCCGCGAGCGACCGCCGCGGCTTGAGCGCATGCGATAATTTCACGCCGGCATGGAACTGCGAGGCAACCCATGGATCTGACTAAGCGGATCAACCAGCACTTCACCGACAGTGCGCAACTCAAGATGCAGGCCGCCGCGCTGCTGGCCGAGCCGCTGCGCCAGGGGGGAGAGCGTATGGCCCAGTGCCTCGCAAAACAAGGCAAGATCCTGGCGTGCGGCAACGGCGGCTCGGCGGCCGACGCCCAGCATTTCAGCGCCGAGTTGCTCAACCGCTTCGAGATGGAGCGTCCGCCGCTCGCCGCGATCGCCCTCACCACCGACTCCTCCACGCTCACTTCGATCGCCAACGATTACCACTATGACGATGTCTTCGCGAAGCAGGTGCGCGCACTGGGCCAGCCCGGCGACCTGCTCCTGGCGATCTCCACGAGCGGCAATTCGCGCAACGTGATCGCCGCCATCCACGCAGCGCACGAACGCGGCATGGGGGTGATCGCGCTGACTGGAAGAAACGGCGGGGCCATGGGGCAGATCCTGGGCGAGGGCGACATCCATCTGTGCGTCCCGCACGCCAACACCGCTCGGATCCAGGAGGTGCACATCTTGTGCCTGCACTGCATGTGCGACGCGATCGACTACCTGCTGGTGGGGGCGCGCTAGGACATGAAGCATGCATGGGTGCTGGTCTGTCTTCTGGCGCTGACGCCGGCTCTGCATGGTTGTGTCCCTGCGGTGGTGGCGGGAGGCGGCGCGGCGGTGCTGGTAGCGGACGACCGCCGCAGCAGCGGGACCATGATGGACGACGAGGTGATCGAGCGCAACGTGGACGCTCGCATCAACGAGAAGTACGGCAAACGCGTGCACACCGACGTCACGAGCTACAACCGGTTCGTCCTGCTCGTGGGTGAGGTTCCCGACCAGGAGGTGAAGGACGACATCGGTGCCATCGCCCTGGGCGTGGAGAACGTCCGCAACGTGCAAAACGACCTCGCCATTGCGCCCCTCCCGTCCGCCAGCACCTCCGCCAACGACGCCTATCTCACGAGCATGGTCAAGGCGCGCTTCGCAGGCGAGGCCAAGTTCCACCCGAACCGCGTCAAGGTCGTGACCGAGAACAGCGTGGTGTTCCTGATGGGCTTGGTGACGCACAAGGAGGGCGATGAGGCGGCAGAGATCGCCAGCACCACCAGTGGGGTCGAGAAGGTCGTAAAGGTCTTCGAGTACATCGACTAGCTGGAAGCGGCGAGGTCGCTATCGCGTCGGCCCGCGGCAGAGCCAAAGGCGCGCCGGGCGGCTGTGTATAGCTCCAGCGTCGCGCGTCTGGCGCGAGCATGATCCACGACAGGCGGTGGGTAGTCCCTTCCGATCACCGCTCCGCACGCCGCCTGGTCGGCGCCGTTCATCTGCCAGGGCGCGTGGATGTATCGGTCCGGTACTTGCCGTAGTTCGGGCACGTACAGGCGGATGAAGCGTCCCTGCGGGTCGAACTTCTGCGACTGGGTGATCGGATTGAAGATTCGGAAGTAGGGTTGCGCGTCGCAGCCGGTGGACGCCGCCCACTGCCACCCGCCGTTGTTGGCGGCGAGGTCGAAATCGGTCAGCTGGCGCGCGAAATAGCGCTCGCCCCAGCGCCAATCCACATGTAGGTCCTTCACCAGGAACGAGGCTGCCACCATGCGCAGACGATTGTGCATGTAGCCGGTCTGGTTGATCTGCCGCATCGCGGCGTCGACCAGCGGGTAACCGGTGCGCCCCTCGCACCAGACCCGGAAATGCTCCTCGGCATTGGGGAACGGTATGCGATCGAACTCAGGCCGGAAGCTGTGGTCCGCGAGATGCGGGTGGTGATACAAGAGCATGAAATAGAACTCGCGCCAAATCAGCTCCGAGAGCCAGGTCTGCGCTCCGCGTGTGCGGCGGGCCGCGGCCACCCGCACCAACTCCCGGATGGACAGGGTGCCGAAGCGCAGGTGCACGGATAGATAGGAGGGCCCTCTGAGCGCGGGGTAGTCTCGCCGGTCGTGGTACCGATCGATGCGCGTCATGAATTCCCGGAACCACGCCCTTGCACCCGAGCTCCCCGTAGGAAGCCCGATCCGTCCCAGGTTCGTGCGGTGGAAGCCCAGAGCCTCCAGGGACGGGATGTCGACTTCGAGGCGGCGTGCCAGCGCGGAGCTGCCTGGCTGCGCAGGGAACGCGCACAGGTCGGTTCCCCGCAGACGGTCGAGCCAGGCGCGCTTGTAAGGCGTAAACACGCTGAAAGGTCGCCCCTCGCGGGTCGATACCTCCCCTTTCTCGAAGACGACCTGATCTTTATACAGGTGGAAGGCGATGCCGCTATCGTGCAAGGCCCGCTCCACCGCCAGGTCTCGCTCGATCGCCGCGGGCTCGTAGTCTTGGTTGGCGTACACCGCCTGGACACCCAACCGGTGAGCGAGCAGCGGGACCTCGTCTCGCGCCCGTCCGTGCAGGACGACGAGCCCGCCGCCGAGCAGGCGCAGGCTCGCATCCACCTCGAGCACGCATGCATGGATGAACTCCACGCGCCGGTCCTGCCGTGGCAGCGGGTCCAGGATGTCGCGGTCGAATACGAAGACGCACCAAACCGATCTGCTGTGCGAGAGCGCGTGGTATAGCGCAGCATGGTCATCGACACGCAGATCGCGCCGGAACCACGTCAAGGCTCGGTGGTAACGCATGTCGCTCGCGCGTCCCGCGACGGCGCGGTCCGGCCGCGAGCGGCCGCCGGCTGCCTCAGTCTGCGGGGGTACGCAGCTGGGACCAGGGCATCAGCAGGCTGTCTGCGCTCTGCTGCTTGGCTTCGGCGTGGAAGCCGAGGTACTCGGTGAACCCGCGGCAACGGGCGTGCCCGCGACTGACGGCGTCGGTCTTGTGGGCAGCACCTGTCCCCGGCGCGGCCTCCAGCGCGGAGGACTTATTCGCGCCAATGCCTGGGCATGAGGTGCGCGCGATAGGACTGGCGCTGTCGCCTGCCCCGGACATCCCGGCGGTGGCCGAAACCGCGGCTGTGCCCAACGCGATTCCCAGTAGCAGCTGTTTCATCCTCAGCATCATGTGGTCTCGATCCAGTTGAGTCATCGGCTGCTAGCGTACGGCGTAGCCGGGCGCCTGTCAAAGCGGGCAGCGCCGGCCAAGGCCACCCGAGGACAGCGCACTCCCATGCTGTTGCCATAACATGCTATCAGCACTCATCCGAATTCTCCCGATGGGCACACAAACCGCGCGGTCTCGCGCAGCCGACCGACCCGTTCGGCACAGGAAAGCGACGGTCCCGGCCTGCCGATTCCTCACGCCATGATCAGGTGGACGTCGCCGCGCCATAGGCGGCGCCGGCACGTCGCCGCACAGGTGAGGGGCGAACGCCGTTGGAGACCGCCGGTGGTCATGTCCGCGAAGCGCGGCCCACTTCTTCGGTCCGCCACTCGACGCGCCCGGCCTGTATGATGCATCGATTCGCCCACCGCCATGTCCACCGGCCTGCAGTTCGAACACAAGCTCTGCCCGCCAGACCAGCTCGGCGAGCGCCTGGGCGCCCTGCAGCGCCCGCTGGTGTTCACCAACGGCTGCTTCGACATCCTTCACCGCGGACACGTCACTTACCTGTCGCAGGCCCGTACGCTCGGGGCGAGTCTGTTGGTTGCGCTCAACTCCGATGATTCCGTACGCCGACTGGGCAAGGGACCCGAGCGCCCGGTGAATTGCCTGGAAGACCGCATGGCGGTGGTCGCGGCTCTCGAGTCGGTCGATCTGGTGAGCTGGTTCGACACCGACACGCCTCTGGAACTGATTCTTCGGGTCCGGCCCGACGTGCTGGTGAAAGGCGGCGACTGGCCTGTCGATCGGATCGTCGGTGGCCCGGAGGTCGTCGCCTGGGGTGGCCGGGTCGTCTCGATTCCTTTCCTCTACACCCGTTCGACCAGCGACACGTTGGCTCGAATCCGCGGCCTCGCCGGGAGAGGCTCCCAACCCTGAGGCGGCCGCGCGCCGAAGTGCGCGCGAGCGGCCCGGTGTGGCCTCCGGCGGGTTGCGATCGCGGACCTTGGGATCCAGCCGTCTAAAGTCCGCTGCGGGGGCCCCGATATTGGATGCGGTCGAGAGCGGAGCGCGCGGGGGCCGGTTTCGCGTGCCGGGTTCGTCTCCTGCATCGGGACGCGACGCGCCGCCATCGTGCCGATCGGCATGCCGAAGCACGTCGTCCCATTCTCAGCATGCGGCCGGCCGGGACGTGCGAAGTGGTTCGGCTGGGCCACCTTTCGAGCGCATCGAGCAACGAGAAACGCGATCCGCAGTCGAGGCAATGGCCCATGACATTCATCACCCACCACACCCGAGCCGCTACGGTGCGCCGATTCATGCCGCTACACGTCGACATCGGAGCGCGGCCGACCGCGGAGCAGCGAGACCCGGCCGTCGAAGCGGCCGGGTGACCGTGCCGACGGAGCCGATTCATGGCACGCGCCACTCGCGACACGACCTCCGCATCGGCACCGGAACCGGAGCCGCGCGAGTTCCAGTTCTCGCCCAAGGACTTCCGACGCATTCGCGACCTCATCTACAGGCGCGCGGGCATTTCGCTCTCGGATGCGAAGCAGGACATGGTATACAGCCGTCTGGCGCGGCGCCTGCGTGCGCGTGGGCTGAAGCGCTTCTCCGATTACGTCGCACTGCTCCAGGAAGGCGATGAGCGCGAATGGGAAGCCTTCACCAACGCCCTCACGACCAACCTGACGTCATTCTTTCGGGAGGCACATCACTTTCCGATCCTGGCCGAACACGTCCAGAACCTGCCGCGGGGCCGGCGTGTTCAGATCTGGTGCTGCGCCAGTTCGACCGGCGAGGAGGCCTACTCGATCGCGATCACAATGGCTGAGACCTTCGGCAGCCTGACGCCGCCCGCATCGATCCTGGCGACCGACATCGACACTCAAGTCCTGGCGCAGGCGCAAGAGGGCATCTATCCGCTGGACCGGGCCGAGCGGCTGGGCCCTCAGCGGCTCAAGCGGTTTTTTCAGCGCGGCACGGGTCCCCAGGCCGGGCAGGCGCGCGTGCGACCCGAGTTGCGCAGCTTGCTCGCATTTCGCCGTCTGAATCTGCTGGACCCGGCATGGCCGGTCCCGGCACAGCTCGATGCGATCTTCTGCCGCAACGTCATGATCTATTTCGATCGCACGACACAGGCTGGTATCCTGAGGCGCTTCGCCCGCCTGCTGCGGCCGGACGGCCTGCTGTTCATGGGTCATTCCGAGAGCCTGTTTCACGTCGCGGATGTCTTCAGGCTGCGCGGCAAGACCGTGTACGAGCTTGCATCCCCGCATGCCTCCGAGGGCGCGTGAGGGCGGCCGATCGCTGTGGCTATCCGGGCGATCGGGCGCGCCGGGGTCATGTATGCCAGGTGCATCGGCAAGTGGACTCGACGCGAAAGCCCGCGTGTCGATGCGCTTACGCCTTGCCCGTTCAGGTCCACTTAAGGTCGGCCGCCGATACTCCCGGGTCTCCCGGGAGCGGGTATCGTTGAGCGGAGGCGCGGGCCGCCTCCGCTACACTGTTCACGCTTGTAGGCGTTGCGCATCGACGACGGCGGGCCTCAGCCGCTGCCCGAGATCATCCCACTAGGAGCTGTCCCATGAGCACCGGCAGGCCGAAGAACATGGTCCGACAAGGGTTCTGGGGTGACGTCTGGAGGCTGTTCCGCCCCTACTGGTCCTCGGAGGAGAAAGCGCGCGCGCGCCTGCTGTTGTTCGCGATCGTCGCGCTCACGCTCGGCAGCGTCTACATGGATGTGCTGTTCAACGAATGGTACAACCTGTTCTACAACACGCTGCAAGACAAGAACAAGGCCGAGTTCTTCCATCAGATGTGGCGCTTCTGCGTGCTGGCGACCATCTACATCGTCGTCGGCGTTTATGCGACGTATTTGAACCAGATGCTGCAGGTGCGGTGGCGCCGGTGGCTCACCGACAAGTACCTCAAAGACTGGCTGTCGAACCGTACCTATTACTTCCTCCAGCTCACCGGGAACCACACCGACAACCCGGATCAGCGTATCGCCGAGGACCTCAGGATGTTCGTGGACGAGACGCTGAATCTCTCGCTCGGGCTGCTGAACGCGGTGGTGACCCTGATCGCTTTCGTCGGCATCCTCTGGACGCTCTCGGGCGTGCTCGAGTTCAGCTTCGGTGGGCAAGCCTACGTCTTCTACGGTTACATGGTGTGGGTCGCGCTCGCCTATTCCGTGGTCGGGAGCTGGTTCACGCACAAGATCGGGAAGCCCCTCATCGGCCTTAACTTCGAGCAGCAACGCTACGAAGCGGACTTCCGCTTCAACCTGGTGCGCTTCCGCGAGAACATGGAGGGCGTCGCCTTGTACCGTGGCGAGGAAGGCGAGATGGAGGGCTTCCGCGCGCGCTTCATGCGCGTCTTCACCAACTGGTGGGAGATCATGCGCTGGCAGAAGTTCCTCAACTTCTACACCAGCGGCTATGCGCAGGTCGCGGTCATTTTTCCCTACCTGGTCGCCGCGCCGCGCTTCTTTTCGGGCGCGATCGCGCTCGGGGGGCTGATGCAGACCGCCAACGCGTTCGGCAACGTGCAGCGGTCGCTGAGCTGGTTCGTCAACGCGTACACAGGCACCGGTCCGAACACCGGGTTCGCCGGCTGGAAGGCGACGGTCGACCGGCTGACGAGTTTCCACAACACGCTGGCTGCGGCCCGCGCGACGCGCGAGGCCGCGCCTGGCATCGTGCACGATACGGGCGCAGAGGGTCAGCTCGAGTTGAAGAACCTGGACTTGGCGTTACCCGATGGTCAGCCGCTCTTGTCCGGGGCCACGCTCTCGATACATCGCGGCAGTCGCGTCCTGATCCAAGGGCCATCGGGCTCGGGGAAGAGCACCCTGTTTCGCGCGATCGCCGGGATCTGGCCATTCGGCCGCGGCAGCATCGTCCAGCCGGCGCAGTTCAGCTCGCTGTTCTTGCCGCAGCACCCCTACTTCCCGCTCGGCACGCTGCACGAAGCAGTCTGTTATCCAGCGCCCGCCGATGCCTTCAGCGAGGAGCAGGTCCAAGAAGCGCTTACGGCCGTGGGTCTGCCTCAGCTCGCATCGCGCCTCGACCAGTCGGCCAACTGGGCGGCGCAGCTCTCGGGAGGCGAGCAACAACGGGTCGCCATCGCTCGCGCGCTGCTGCAGCGGCCCGCGTGGCTGTTCCTTGACGAGGCCACGTCACATCTGGACCAGACCGCCCAGGCGCGCTTGTACGAGCTGCTGGTGCAGCGGCTGGAGCACACGACGATCGTGAGCATCGCGCACCGGGACGAGCTGGCCCGTTTTCACGACCAGCGGGCCGAGATCCGATCTACTCCGGACGGCTCTCACGTATTGCGAATCAAGGAGCCGCAACCGGCCTGATCCGCTACGCATCGCGGCGCCATCGCGCAGCGTTCAGTTGCTGGGGCGTCGCGCGATGCGAAGCAGGCGTGCCATGAGCAGCACCGTGCATAGGCCGAACCCTGCCAATAGCGCCCACATCGGCGCGGAAGGCAGCGCCGGCCAACGCTCCAGATTGAAACGAATCACGAGCTGCGTCACCACCAGCAGGAGGAGCACGGCCGCGCAACCGAACCAGGTCATGGCGTCGGCGACGGCCCCCAGTGTCGCCTCGCGCCGCTCCGGCGCGAGCCAGTAATCCTTGTGCGGTAGATTGATCATCTGGTTCGGGAAGCGGTGCAGGCGGGCCGGTAGCACACCGAAAGCCCCGGCGATCACCAGCAGGATGAACGCCTCGAGCGCGAAGAACGCAGCCTTGGACGAAAATCCATTCGGGTGACCCGCCGCATCGAAGTGGGAGGCGAGGTGGAGCGGCAGCTGCGGATAGTAAACCCACGACTGGATCGCCCACGCGGCGAGCAGTGCCAGGAACATCAGTCGGGGAAGCCGAGCGCCGATCACAGTGCTTGCTCTATCGGGTCGGTTGGCGAATGGCTTGAGGGGGAAGCGAAGGAGCGAGGGCGTGAAGAGGTCAGAAGGTGAAGAGGTGAAAAGGTGAAAAAGTGATCCCCCTCGCCCCTGCCCTCCCCCGGCCGGGGGAGAGGGAGTTGCTTATTCCGATTTCATTTCACCTCTTCACCTTTTCACCTCTTCACCTCTTGACGTCGTCCCCGCATCACGGACAGTCCAATGCCTTCAGCTCCGTGCCGGGAAAGCGCTGACGCAGCTCGGCGAGCTTCGCCGTCAAAGGCACGTCGGGCTCCTGGATCAGGAACGTCGTCTCCACGAGGCGGGACTCGCGCTTGCCCACGCGCGCCGAACGTACGCCTTTCTGCCGCACCGCCTCCAGGTAATTGTTCGCCGCCTCTTCCGTTCTGAAGATCCCTAGCGAAATGGCATTTCGCATCGCCCCCTCGCCGCCGACGGCAGCATAGTCTTCCAGGCCGAGCGACTGCAGCTCGCCGAGCTTGTGGTCGACTTCTTCCTTGTTCTTGAGCGGGGGCAGGTACACCCAATAGTTCGCCTGGGTCGGAACCTCTCGATGCGTCACCCGCGCGCCGAGGTTCAGCGCATCCAGCGCGGCTTGCGCGGCCTTGAGCTCCACGCCGCCGAACGCACCCCATTCCAGACACGCCGCTTTCGGTCGTTGCGTCACCATCGGCCGCGGTGCAATGATGCGGATCTGCTGTGCATTGAGCTGCTGGCGCAGAAGCTGCGCGTCAGGGTTGGATTGTGTGGAGGCGTACCAGGCGTACCCCGCGACAGCCAGATTGACGGCGAGAAGTGCCAGGAAGACTGCCCTCACGCCTGCTCCTCCTGCGCGATCACGCACAGGCCTTCCAGCACCAGATTGGGAACCAAGCGCAGCGGCAGGTCGATGTGCGGGGCCAACAACTCGGCCGCGCCGCCGCTCAGCAGGATCTCGGGCTCGAGCTCGCGCGCCGCGAGCGCACGGTACATGCGTTCCACGGCACCGCAAACCGCCTGGGTCGCTCCCGAGGTGATCGCGTCCGCGGTGGAACGGGGGAACAGCTCGAAGCATCCCCTGGCATGGGGCAGGCGCGCGGTCCCGCGTGCGAGCGATTCCGTCATCAGCGCGAGCCCGGGCAGGATCAGGCCGCCCACGAACTCGCCGTCTCGGGTAAGCGCATCTACCGTCACCGCAGTGCCGGCGTTCACGACGAGCGCTGCGCCGCGGGCCAGGCCGCGTGCGGCCACGAGCGCCGCCCAGCGGTCCGGTCCCAACTGGGCGGGGTCGCTGTAGCCGTTGCGCACGCCGCATTGCTCCGTGCGGCTCTCCACCCAATACACGGTTTGTCGGCGCTGTTCGGCCCAGGCGTCGAGCCAGTCGCGTGGCTTCGGGCCAGCCACATTGCAGGCGACGACCCGCAGAGGTGTGGGCAAGCCGGCCCAAACATCGCCCAAACTCGCGATGTCATCCGTATTCACCGACTGCTGCCGCATCCAGCGCCGGTCCCACAGTCCCCATTTGATCCGAGTGTTCCCGGCATCGATGGCGAGGATCATCTGAGCTCTGCGAGACAAGGGGATGGGCCGGACGACCGGGTCGCGCTTGCCGGAGGGCATCGCCACGGCCCCGCGCAGCAGATCGCGTCGGCCCTGTGCGGGCGCCGTGTGATTATAGCCGCCACTCCGCTGCTAACCCCGGTCAACAGCAAGCAGGGGCGATGATGAGGCGGCGATGCGCAGGCTGACGTCTGCTGAATGGAATCGGCGCTGGCCGGAAGAGGTCTGTAGCAGCAGACAGCCGTCGTCATCTACTCCCGCGACGGTGCCGTCCTGATTGCTGCCGTCGGGCAGCCGCAGCGTCACCGGCCGGTGCGAATACACATGGTAGCGTTCCCACTCGCGACGCAGCGGCGCGAACCCGTGTTGGGCGAACACCTGCTGCACCTCGGCCAAGTGTACGAGCGCCGTTGCGAGGATTCGGCTGCGATCGACCGATACGCCGGATGTCCGCAGATCGATCACGGCCTGGTTGATGTGCTGGCGCGTGACGGAGTCCAGCCGACAGTTCATGCCTATTCCGATCACCACCAGGCTGGGCCCCAGCACATCGCCGTGGATCTCTACCAGTGTGCCCGCGAGCTTCCGGTAGCCCACCAGCACATCGTTGGGCCACTTGAGCATCGCTTGTGCCGCGCCGAGATCGCGCAGCGCCCGCACCAGCGCTACCCCGACCGCCGGGCCAAGTCCGGCCAGCACGCCAGCGCCCTGCTCGAAGCGCCATAAGAGGGAAAAGGTGAGCGCGCCGCCGATTCCGCCGTACCAGGCACGCCCACGGCGACCGCGGCCCTGGGTTTGAAACTCCGCTGCGAGCACGGCTCCATCGCAGGCGCCGGCGCTCGCCCTTGCCATCAACGCGGTGCTGGTGGAATCCACCATGTCGACCACGCGCACATCGAAGCATCGGGCGTGGGCGCCCAGGTGCCGGCGGACGCACCTCGCGTCGAGCCAGTCGATCTCCTGGGCCAGGCGATATCCGCCGCCGCGTAAGCGGATCAACTCCAGGCCGGCCGCTTCCACGCCGCTCAGCGCCTGCCTGACGCTGTCGCGCGACGCGCCGATCGCACCGGCAAGCTCCCGCGCAGAACGCACATCGACGTGCGACAGGAGGCGCAGCAGGCGCCATGTCAACGGGGTGAGAGTCGGCTCAGCGGACATCGAACGCGAATGCAGACACAGTGCGGTCGGACACGCTAGTGGATGCGCCAGGCTTTGTCAAAAGGTCAGCGGGCCGGTATGCTGCGTTGCCAGTTGCGGCCGCGGCGCCGCTTTGTTGATCCCGGTCAAGCGAGCGCGCGGAGCCGATGACAGACTTGTGCTCGCAGCGAGCGGCCAGGCGCTGCTGCAGTCATTGCGAAACCCTCGAAGGAGGTCCCAACCATGTACAAGAAGATTCTCCTGCCCACCGACGGCTCAGCCCTCTCGCGCAAAGCGGTGAAGCAGGGCGTGGCGTTCGCCGCAGCGCTGGGCGCGAAGGTGGTCGGGTTCTTCTCCCCCGAGGACTACCGCGCCCTGATGTACAGCGAGTATATCCCGCCGAGCTTGATGTCCCAAAAGGAGTTCGAGGCGCAGGCGAAAAAGGCGGCCGAGAAGCATCTCGCCTTCATCGAGAAGACCGCTCAGGCTGCCGGCGTGCCCTACGAGGGGTACTACCTGAGCAGCCTCGCCCCGTGGGAAGCGATCATCGAGGCGGCCAGGAAGAAGAAGTGCGATCTGATCTTCATGGGCTCGCACGGACGCAGCGGGCTGGCAGGGCTGGTGCTGGGCAGTCAGACCAGCAAGGTGCTGACGCACTCCAAGGTACCTGTGTTGGTCTGCCGCTGAACCGTCGTGCTCGCGACGAGCGCGGGCGCCCGTAAAGAAAGAGGCGGACGCCTGAGTCGTCTCCACGTCGCGCCACCGGGTCTTGTGTCTCTCGGTGCTGCACCCTGCCGCGCGTACCTCCAGGGCATGCGCGCGTCTATCGCATGCGCATCGTGACCGAAAGCGCCGGCCAGCCTATTATTGACGCAGACAACAGCGCGCGAAACGGTGCAGGAGAACTCGGATCAAATTCGTCGCTCAACTGCTGGGCCAACATCTGCGGCGCTACCCCCGCATGGAGCTTGTGGATATCTACAAGCTGCTGCACCAGGCCGCCATGGGGCCGGAACATGCGGTGGAAAGCCCCGTGGCGGCGCGCATGCGCCTCGATTCGGAGGCTGCGCAGTTGGGCGAAGGCTTCGACGATCCGCTGGCCGATGTCATCTCTCCGGACGGCCGACTGGCCCGCATTCACCTGCGACCCTACCTGGCAGCCGGTCACCCGCTCGAAGCGCTCGCGAGTGCTTTCGTGCAGACAGCGCAGTCTTACGCCGGCTCTCCCGAGAAGCTGTCCAAGTTCTGCAACTGTCTCGGTGACCTGGCCGCCGCCGGCGGCATCCCGTTCGAGCGAGAGGACGTGGAGCGGTATTTCGGCTCCCTCGCCGAACGCGTTTTCCCGATCGTGCACCACTCGCATGCCTACCGTGAGGCCTACCACCCCGCGTACCGCGTGGTGGCCCTGGAGCATCTGCCCGGTGGCGTGGCAGAGCAGCGATGACTGCGCACCTGGCCGCGGGGAGGCGGAGACGCCGGCCATTCACCCTGGAACACCCGGCAGAAGGCTTGAGGAACCCACAGCATGGTGAGACCGCGCATTCCGTTGCGCCTGCTCGTGATTGATGGCGTGGGGATCGTATTCGCGGGGCTGGGGCTGGCGGGCCTGCTCACCGACCTCTCCACAACGCTCCCTTTCCTTGCCGATCGGGCCACGGCGGGCGCGCTCACGGTCATCGGCTTCGCACTGATTACCTTCGCGCTCAGCCATATCCTGCGCTGGCTGAAACTTGTGCGCACCTCGCAGACCGGCGCCGACTCGCGCACGCAGTGACGCGTTCGAGGCGAGCTCGAGGGGCCAACACGCGATCGAGCGCCGGCACCTGTGGCGCGCTTGATCACTGCGCCATCGAGGCTCGGCGACGAGGCGAACCGCGCTTGACGACTCCACGGTTGGGAGCGTTGCGCCGGGACACTCGCAACCTCGCTCGAGTCGGCGTCTCCAGCACGCTCTCTCACAGGGGTTGTGCTGATTCCGTGAGACATCGTTCGCAAACGCCAGTCCAACCCGGGACATGGGAATGAAGATCACAGCCATCGAGACCATCCGCCTGCCCGACCGGCCGAATCTGCTCCTGGCGCAGGTCCATACCGACGAGGGGCTGATCGGGTTGGGAGAGACCTCACGCGGGGCCGGCGCCGTCGAGGCCCAGCTGCACGAGCTCGCTGCGCCTTATCTGCTCGGCAAGGATCCGCTGCAGATCGAGCTCCACAACCGCGAGCTGCTCGGCACCTATCTGGGGTTCGCGAGCAGCAGCACGGAGGTGCGCGCGGCGTCCGTCGTCGATATCGCCTTGTGGGACATCTTCGGCCAAGCCACTGACCAGCCCGTCTCCCGCCTGCTGGGCGGGGAATGCCGGGAGCGGATCCGAGCCTACAACACGTGCGCCGGCTACAACTACAACACGCGCACAGTCGCACGGCGAAGCGTGTCGGCGGCGGACCCGCTGTCCGCGGCCGAAGGGCCGTATGACGATCAGATCGCGTTTGTCCATCATGCCGACGAGCTGGCGCACAGCCTGCTCGACGAAGGCTATACGGCGATGAAGATCTGGCCGTTCGATCCATTCGCCGCCCGCGCAGACGGAAGCGTCCTCACGGCGCAAGAGTTGAACCTCGCGCTCGAGCCGTTCCGCAAGATCCGGGCAGCGGTAGGCGATCGCATCGAGATCATGGCGGAGTTCCACTCGCTCTGGAACCTCGACCAGGCCAAGCGCATCGCCGCCGCCCTGGAGCCATATCGTCCGTTCTGGGCCGAGGATCCGATCAAGATGTGCGACGCGGCAACGCTGAAGGAATACGCGCGCTCCACTCGCATTCCGGTGTGCGCCAGCGAGACCCTGGGCGGAACTGCGCCCTTTCGCGATCTGCTCCAAGCACAGGCCGTCGACGTCGTCATGCTCGATGTGGGCTGGTGCGGAGGATTGACCGAAGCGCGCAAGATCGCTGCGCTGGCGCAAGCATACCAGCGGCCCGTGGCGCCGCACGATTGCAACGGCCCGGTGGTGTGGATCGCTTCTGTCCACTTCATGCTGCACATCCCCAATGCGCTGATCATGGAGGTGGTACGCGCCTACTTCAGCACCTGGTACAAGGACGTGGTGACCGAGCTGCCGCGTGTGGACGGCGGCTATCTGTACGGGCTGCCCGGGCCGGGGCTGGGGACCCGATTGCTGCCCGATCTCACACGGCGCCCCGGGGTTCGGGTCCGCCGCAGCGCGCTCGCCTAGCGCGGCCTTCGGTGTGGGCCGACGGCTCCTGGGGGGAACAACCGCAACCGGATCCATGCGCTCGGCATGGCATGCGTCCGCGTCCGTGCCGTAGAACCGTAGCGAGCGCCGCCGTTCGCCGCGCGCGGGGCCCGACTTGGAGCTCTCGCGCGGGCGCGGGTATAGTGGGTGGGTCCAAGCCCCGATCGGATGGAGCCCGCTACCATGGCACCCGCGCTCGACTCAGGCCAGCCACTGCGTATCACTGACATCCAAGCCTTCCCCACCTCTTTTCCGCTCGATCCCAAGAACAGTGTCATGCTCGGCATCGGGCGCGCCGTGAAGAGAGATGCCGTGGTGGTGAAAGTGGCCACCGCTGGGGGGCTCGTGGGATGGGGCGAATCTCATCACGGCCGCTGTCCCGGAGCGGTCGCCCACCTGGTGAACACCACGCTCAGGCAGTTGATCCTCGGCATGGACGCACAGGATGTCGTCGGTGTCTGGAACAAGATCTACACGCGCCAGCTCGCCAGCCACGGCATGGGGGCGGGCGCGTGCCTGGCGATGAGCGGCATCGACATGGCGCTGTGGGATATCCGTGGCAAGGCGCTCGGTGTGCCGCTGTATCGCCTGCTCGGCGGGAGCGCCAAGCCTATTCCCGCCTACGCCGGCGGAGTATCTCTCGGCTACCAGGAGCCACAGGCACTGGTGGCCGAAGCGCAGCCGCTCATCGCTGCGGGTTATCGGGCCGTCAAGCTGCGGGTGGGGGACACCCCGGCGCGCGACCTCGCTCGTGTGACAGCCGTCCGGAAGGCACTGGGCGAGAACATTGTCATCCTGGTCGACGCCAATACCGGCTACAGCATCGCCGACGCGCGTCGCGTGATGCCGCAATTTGACGAGCTTGGGGTGGGCTGGCTGGAGGAGCCGTTCCCGGCGCACGACTACCGCAGCTATGCGTTGGCGGCCACGTTCAGCAGCGTCCCGCTGGCGGCGGGCGAGAACCACTACGCCCGCTTCGAATTCATCAGGCTGATCGAGGATGGCTCGGTGTCCATCCTGCAGCCGGACCTGTCCAAGACGGGCGGGCTCACCGAAGGGCTGCGCGTAGCCCACCTCGCCTCGGCATGGAAGTTGCCCATCAATCCGCATACGTCGATGACCGGCATCAACATGGCCGCCACCATCCACTTCCTGGCAGCGATCGACAACGGCGGGTACTTCGAGGGCGACGTGTCCAAGAACAATCTGTTCCGCGACGAGCTGGTCGCCACCCCATACCGAGTCGGCGAAGACGGGTGTGTCCGGCCGCTCGAGCGCCCTGGCATCGGTGTGGAGGTGAACGAGAGATTCTTGCAGGAACACCCTGTGATCGAAGGGCCGGGGTATGTCTGAGTTCGCTTCCCGGGTCCCGAGCCCCTCACTCGAGCGTCGCCCCTGAGCGAGTAGGCTCACCGGTCAGGGCTCCCTGCTGAGACGTTTGCGATAGGAGAACGTTATGACATCGAAATTGCCGCTAGCCTGTACTCTGCTCGGCCTGGCCGCCTGTCTGGCGGGCTGTGGCACCACACCGCTCGCCTCACCCAAAGCGGATGCCCTGGCCAAGCTGATGGAGCCGGCGCCAGGCAAGGCGGTGATCTACCTGTTCCGCAACGAACCTCCCAGCGCCCCGTGGCCGGTGAGCGTCACGCTGGACAGCAAGCCGATGGGGAAAACGGGCGCGCAGACCTACTTCCGCTGGGAGGTCGACCCAGGCCAGCACATCGTCATCTCCTACGGCGAGGGTTGGTCGGGGCTCACGATCGAGGCAGCCGCTGGACATTCCTACTACGTGTGGCAGGACATCTACATGGGATTCTTCCAGCCACGCTCCGAGCTCAAACTGGTGGATCGCATCACCGCCCAGATCAACCTGCGCTCCTGCCACCTGCTGCAGACCAAGAGCTGAGGCCCCGACAGCCTCCCGGGCTGGACAGCGCCTCACCTCTTCTTGTCGCATGCCCTCCGAGCCGGACACCGTCCTGATCGAGCGCGTCGGCGCCACTGCGGTCGTCATCCTGAGTCGCCCACAGGCGTTGAACGCCGTCAACGCGCAGATGCGCGAAGCGCTCATTGCCGCGCTCGCGCAGCTGAACCGCGATCCCGCGGTCGGCGCCGTTGCCATCGCCGGCGCGGGCGAGCGCGCGTTCTGCTCGGGCCAGGATCTCAACGAGACGGCCCGCTACAGCATCGACGACGTAGACGGGTGGCTCACGCGCCAGCACGCCATGTACCAGAGCGTGCGGGACCTGGACAAGCCTTGTGTGGCAGCGTGGAATGGAGTGGCCGCCGGCGCGGGGTTTCAGATCGGGTTGTGCTGCGACTTGCGCGTGGGCTATCCGGAGCTGACGCTCGGCCAACCGGAGATCCGCGCGGGCCTGGCGAGCATCGTGGGCTCCTATCTGATGACGCTGCATCTGCCCCTGTCGCAGAACCTCGAGCTTTCGCTCACGGGAGCGTTGATCTCGGGTGAGCGCGCCTATGAGCTAGGCCTGATCAATCGACTGGTTGCACGGGAGCAGGTGCGGGAGACAGCACTCGCACTCGCGGCCGATCTCGCAAAGCTCGGCCCGACCGCGATACGCCTCACGAAACGCCGCATGCGGGAGCTCACCCAGCCCGGCTTCGACGCGGCGCTGCAGGCCGCGAAGCGCGCCCAGCGGGAAGCCTACGCGAGCGGCGAGCCCCAGCAAGCTATGCGGCGGTTCCTCGACCGGCGCAAGACCAGTTGATCCGCAGGCGCACCCGAAAACGAGCCCGAGCGGCCCAGCTGCGAAGGCGGACGGTCCCTCTTCCGCACTCCATTCATCCCTCCGCCAGCAGCGAGCGGTAGCGGTTCCAGTCGAAACAAGGCCCCGGGTCGGTCTTGCGCCCAGGCGCGATGTCCGAATGCCCGGCGATGTCCCGGATCGGGTAGCGTGTCTTGATTTCGCGTGTCAGGCGTGCGAGCTCGTCGTACTGAACGTCCGCGTAAGGCAGCTCGTCCGTGCCCTCCAGCTCGACGCCGATGGAGAAATCGTTGCAGCCGGAGCGGCCCAGCCACTGCGACACGCCGGCGTGCCAGGCACGCCTGTCGCACGGCACGAACTGCACCAGCTCGCCGTCGCGCCGGAGGAAGAAGTGGCTGGAGACGCGCAGCCCGCGCAAGCTCGCGTAGTACGGGTGCGCAGCGTGATCGAGACGGTTGAGAAACAAGTCGATCACGCCGGTCCCACCGAACTGCGCCGGCGGAAGGCTGATGTTGTGCACGACCAGGAGCCACACCTCGGCGTCCTCAGGACGCTCATCCTGGTTCGGTGACGCGATTCTGCGCGCACGCGATAGCCAGCCGTCGCGATCGAACGGCCTGTCCGAGGTGGCTGCGGAACGCGGGACGTTCACGCCCTCTACGGCTTGGCCGGCGCGGCCGGTGCCTCCGTTTGCGGCGCCTGGAGGCGATACTCGTGCGGCGCCTTCCACAGGATGGCCGTTCCGATTCGGCTCTTCGGGTTGGGCTTGCCGATCGGCTTCAGCGCGGGGGCCGTCCCGGTCAATCCGATCGCGCTCAAGGGCTCGTCGGCTACGTAGCGCAACCGGTCCTTGATCTCGGCATAGGTAATGATCACGTCGTTGCCCTTCAGCGTCCAAGTCGCGAAGCTTGTCGACCGGCCGCGGTGCTTGCCCTGACCGGGGACGGCCAGATCGTATTCGCTCACGATCTCGGCCTTGCCCATGTCCTTGAGCGTGAGGTACAAGCGCTCGTCGTCGGGGCTGCGTGCAGCCTCCCACGAGCCGGTGAGACTGGGCGGCGCGGCCGCCGCCGGCAACACGGCGGCAACGCTCATGACAAGCAAAAGATAGACTGCGGCGGTCTGCCTCATCGGTCCTCCCTGGGAACGCGCGCGCGTGCACGCGCAAGCCGGGTCAGTTGATGCCGAGGCGCTCCATGCGGTAGCGCATGGCGCGGAACGTGATCCCCAGCAGCTTCGCGGCGGCTGTGCGGTTATAGCGGGTCTTCTCCAAGGCCTCGAGTATGGCCTCCTTCTCGACCCGGTCCAGATACTCCTGCAGCGGCCACTTGCCATTCCCGCCCTCGCTGACCGGGACGATCTCCACCGCTTCGGGCGGGGTGAGCTGCAGATCGGCCTGCGTCACGTGGGCGCCGTCGCACAACGCCATGGCGCGCTCGAGGATGTTCTCCAGCTCGCGAACATTGCCCGGAAAGTCGTACTGCATGAGCGCCTGCATCGCATCCTGCTCGAGTTGTGGGAGCGGCACCCTGGCCTGTGCAGCGAGCTTATCCAGAATTGCGCCGGCGATCGCAGGAATGTCTTCGCGCATATCGCGCAGCGCCGGCATGCGCAGCTCGATCACGTTGAGCCGGTAGTACAGGTCGTGACGGAACTTGCCGGACTCCACGCAATCGGCCAGGTTCTGATGCGTGGCGCTGATGATGCGCACGTCCACCGCGTCCTCCTGGGTGGAGCCAACCTTGCGCGCCTTCTTCTCCTGGATCGAGCGCAGCAGCTTCACCTGCATCGGCAGCGGCAGGTCGGCGACCTCGTCGAGGAACAGGGTACCGCCATTGGCCGCCTGGAAGAACCCATCCCGGTCGGCGTCGGCGCCGGTGAACGCCCCCTTCTTGTATCCGAAGAACTCGCTTTCCATCAGGTTCTCGGGGATGGCACCGCAGTTGACCGGCACGAAGGGCCGGTCGCGCCGCGCGCTCTTCTGATGGATCAACCGGGCAGCGAGCTCCTTGCCGCTGCCGGACTCGCCCGTGATGTGCACCGGCGCTTCGCTGCGCGCGAGCTTCTCGATCAGCGCGCGCACGTTCTGGATCGCCTGAGATTCGCCGAGCAGCCCCTTCTCGCCCTGCGCCTGCTCCGCGACCTTGGCCTCGTTGGCTTTGGGCAGAGACAGCGCCGACTTCACTAGCGTGCGAAGCTGGTCGAGGCCGACCGGTTTGGCGAGATAGTCGAAGGCCCCCGATTTGAGCGCCGCCACCGCGTTCTCGGTGTTCCCGTGGGCGGTGATCACCGCCACGGGAAGGTCCAGGTTGCCGCGGGTGATGTGATCGACGATCTCGATACCGGTGCCGTCAGGCAAGCGCATGTCGGTGAGACACAAGTCGAAGTGCCGGCTGTTCAACTGGGCCAGCGCTTCCTTCACGCTCATTGCCCGCTCTACGTCCAGGCCCATGCGCAGCAAGGTGAGCTCGATCAGCTCGAGGATGTCGACCTCGTCGTCTACGATCAGTACGCAGCGCTGCGGCGCGGTCGCGCGACCGCCCGCGCTGCGTTCGCTTCGCTTCAAGTCCTGCTCCCTCTGAACGCGATCATGAACATGGCGCCGGGAGCCTGCTCGACGTACTCGAGCGAGGCGTTGTTGGCGTCACAGATTTCCCGTGCGATGTACAGGCCGAGGCCCGTGCCGCTCGCCGCGGTGGTGAAGAACGGCTCGAATAGATGCGGCCGGATCGCCTCCGGCACGCCGGGACCATCATCGCCGACGCGCAATTCTACTCCATTCGCCGCATCGCCAGCGCGCGCGAGGATGCGCAGGCTGCCCACCTTGCGTTGGCAATAGCGCAGCGCGTTGCGGCACAGGTTCCACATCACCTGATTCAGATGGCTGCGGTCAAAGGTCACGGCCGGATCGACTTCGACCTTCAGGTCCACGACCTCATCGGAGAGCTTCTCGATCTGGCAGAACTGCACCACGAATGTGCGCAGGAAGTCGCCGAGCTGGAACGTTTCTCGGTGCGCGCGGTCGCGCCGGTTGAGTTTGAGGACGTCCTGGACCATGCGGTCCAGGCGCTGGGTGTTGTCGTGCACGATCTGAAGCAGGCGGCGCTGCGTGTCGTTGATCTCGGGCTCTTCCAGCAGCAGCTCGGCGGCATGGTTGATCGCGGACAGCGGATTGCGGATCTCGTGCGCGATATTGGCCGTGAGCCGCCCCATCGCGGCGAGCTTCATCTGCTGCGCCTCGGCCTGGATGCGGGTGAGATCCTCCAGGAACACCACCACGCCGAGATTATGACTCTGGCTTTTGCCCACGGGCACGAAGCGCGCTCCCATCAGCCGATGGGTGAGCACCGTGCGCATCGGATCGAAACCCGTGTTCGGGTCCTCGCGCCAGCGCTGCATCCGGTCGGCCAGCGCCGGAGTGTAGTCGCGCAGCGTGAGCTCCCGGCCCGACTTGGGCAGCGGGCCCAGGATTTCGACTGCACGGCGATTCATCTGACGGATGACGCCGCTCTCGTCCACCACCAACACGCCGTCTTTCATGTCCTGGATGACCAGCTGATTGACATGCGCCATGTTGGCGAGATCCACCTCGCGCTGAGCGGCGAGCTGCTCGCTCGCCTCGGTGTAGCGCGCCAGGGTGTGCGCAAGCCATGCCGTCGCGAAGTAGCCCACGCACAGCAGGCCGGTCTGGATGAAGTAGGTCGAGCTCTCGCCGTGCAGCAGCACCTCGAGCGTCTGCTCGAGCAGCATCGCGACGGTGGCCAACGCGGCGAAGAACAACGTCATGCGCCCGCGGCTGATGATGCCCGCCGCGGCGAGCGAGGCGAGCAGCAGCAGGCCCAATCCGCTGCTCACCCCGCCCGAGGCGTACACCAGCAGCGTGACGAATGCGACATCGGCCACGACCTGACCGCCGAGCTGAACGTTGAAGTCCGGACGGTGCGAGGTGATCGTGGCGAAGCAGAAGACCGAGAACAGCGTGTAGGCGACGGCTGAATACAGGAACAGCGACAGGCTGCGGGAGCCGAACACCGAGCCCTCGAACACCGCCGCGGTGACGAGCAGCAGCGTGGTGACGATCAGCCGGTAGACGTTGAAATAGAACAGGGACCGCCAGTAGGACTCCGGGAACGCCGCGTTGGGCAACACGCCGCGGTCGTGCAATGCCATCTGGTGCGCCACGTCGGCTACCCCCGGAGCCGGCCGCCGGGGGCGGCGGCGGGGCTAGCGCACGCCCAGACGGCGGTGCTCGTCGCTGCAGAAGAACTGACCGCGCGAGGTGAAACTCTCGCTGCGTGGCAGGTGTACGCCGCATCGGGCGCAACGCACCATATCCTCCGGTACGGGCTCGTCGCGCGACTGGGAAGCTCGGACCGAACCGTCTTGCTTGGCATCACGGCGCAACCCCTTGAGGAGCAGATAGGCGAAGATCGCCAGCGCGATGAGAAGCAGGAACTTGGCCAAGGTACGGTCGATTGCGAAGTCAGGGGGCGCCCATCATACCTTAGGGCACGCAGTCCTAGCCATACGGGCCGCCCGCGCCACCGTGCAGGAAGACCTCGACCCCCTTGCGCATCGTCATGACGGCGATGGCGGCCAACAGCAACAACATGATGCGCTGGACCACGCGGGCGCCGGACGTGCCCAGGGCGCGATGGATCGGGCCGGAAAGGGTCAGCACGACGCCGGCAAGCACCATGTTGGCCGCCAACGCCGCGGAGACCAGCGCTCGGCCGTATTGATCGGCGAGCAGCATCGAGACGGTGAGCACCGCCGGTCCCGCGAGCAGCGGGACGCCGATCGGAACGACCCCGAGACTGCCGCTGTCCAGGGGCTGCGGCTTGTGCTGCAAGATCAGGTCTGTGAGGCTGAAGACGAACAGCAGCGCCCCACCGGCGACCATGAAGTCGGCGACCGTGATGCCCAGCAACCGCAGCAGGAGGCTGCCGCCGAGGGCGAACAGGAAGGCAACCACCGTGGCCGTAAGCACCGAATGAACGACGAGCTGCTGGCGCTGCGCCGGGCTGAGGCGCTCGGTCAGGCCCAGGAACACCGGCAGCACGCCGATGGCATCGACTGCCACGAACAGCGGCACAAAGCAGAGCAAGAAGTTGTTCATCGGGCGCGTATCGCACGTGGCCAGCCGGCGTATTTAAGCAAGCGCGCATCGATTGGGGAAGCGACTTGCGAACTCGATGTGGAAGTGCGGCCCAATCCGCCACGCCGATGTGTCGGAAGGAGCCGATTGGCACGTGCGCGGCGACCGAGCGACTGGGGACCACTGCGACGGCTCGCGAAACCGGGCGCCGGCCTCTCGCGCTAGGCGGTCGGCTCGGGTAGCGTCGCACCGAGGCCCGTGATCTGCTTTTCCAGCTCCGGCACTGCGAGCCCCAGCACCTGGCCGGCGTGCGCCGCATCGCGAGACCAGTTCTGCGTAGAGGCGCCGGCCTGCCGAGCCAAGGCCTCGTTGGCCGCGACGGACAGGGCCACGAGCTGGCAGGTCGTCCACGAGAGGCGTTGGCCCTCGAGAGCCGCCAGATCGTGGTGGTGCCGCACCGCGAGCGCCAGCTCGTCGGGGAGCCCCCAGCTGCGCACGAGTGCCTGACCGAGCGCCGCGTGGTCGATCCCGTACTGGCTGCGCTCCCGCTCTCGCTGCTCCTGGGGGGAGGCAGACTGCTTCAGCACGGCCTTATAGTCCTCGGCATGCAACAGGAGTAGCGCCATGCCGCAGTTCTCGAACAGCCCGCAGGTGTACGCGCGATCGGGCGCCAAGATACGCAGCTCGCGCGCCAGACGGCTCATGAAAGCACCGCGCACGGCGGCTTCATCCCACAACCGCTCCATGTGCGCGTCTTTGGACGGGAAGCTGCGACGCAGCAGCGCGCCGCTTACGATGCCGAACACCTCGGCCAGACCCAGGAACGTCACGGCCTGCTGCACGGAGGCGACCTGGCGCCCGAGGCCGAAGTACGGCGAGTTCACCGTCTTGACCACCGCTGACGCTAGTCCCACGTCCGCGCTCACCAGCTGGCTCACGCGCCGCGCGTCCGGATCCTCGCTGTGCATCTGCTCGGTGAGCGAGACGAGAATCGCGGGGCGGGGTGGAAGTTCGGCTTGCAGGAGCTTCTCGGTGCCGCTCATGCCGGGATTGTCGGCATAAAACGGCGACCCTTTAGCGGGCCGCAGCTGCCGCAACCGGCATGCAATCGCGAACCGGGGAAGACGATGGTCGGGGTGAGAGGATTCGAACCTCCGACTCCTGCGTCCCGAACGCAGTACTCTACCAGGCTGAGCTACACCCCGAAGGCGGAGACCGTCTGCACCGCGTGTGAGGCGCCGACGAGACCCGGGAGCGGCGCTGAGAGCGGCAGTCAGTAAGTGCGACAGACCGCGAAGGCGGCCAATTGTAGCAGACTGTCCCGATAGGATGAGTGCGGGAGCGCGGCGAGCGACTCCATCGCGCGCCGAGATTCGTCGGTGGCCTGGCGGCGAGTGTACTCGAGCGCTCCGGTCTCGTGGATCGCCGCCTGGATCGGCTCGAATTCCTTCAGCCCGCCTTGCTCGATTGCGCCACGGACCAGCGCCGCCTGCTCGCGAGTTCCATTGCGCATGACGTGGATCAGCGGCAGCGTGGTCTTGCCTTCGGCCAAATCGTCGCCGAGGTTCTTCCCGGTCCGGACCCGGTCGCCGGAATAGTCCAGGACATCGTCGATCAGCTGGAATGCCGTGCCCACGTGGGTGCCGAAGCGAGCCAGGCTCTCCTCGATCTCAGGACGGACCTGGCTGATGATGGCGCCCAACCGCCCGGCCGCTTCGAACAGCTTTGCCGTCTTGTACTCGATCACGTGCAGGTAGTCCTCCTCCGTGAGCTGAGGATTGTTGCAGTTGAGCAGCTGCAGGACCTCGCCTTCGGCGATCGTGTTCGTGGTGTTGGCAAGCACCTCCATGACCCGCATGTTCCTGAGCTCGACCATCATCTGGAATGCGCGTGAATAGAGGAAGTCGCCGACCAGCACGCTGGCTGGGTTGCCGAACAGGGCGTTGGCCGTCGCCTGCCCGCGGCGCAGGTCGGAACTGTCCACGACATCGTCGTGCAGCAGCGTAGCGGTGTGGATGAACTCGACTACCGCCGCGAGCTGATAGTGCGCTGTCCCGCTGTAACCGCACGCACCCGCGGCCAGGATCAGCAGCGCGGGTCGCAGTCGCTTGCCGCCACCGTTGATGAGGTGCTCGCTCACCTGGCGGATCAACGCTACATCGGAGTGCAGACGGCGTCGGATCACCTGATCGACGGCCTTCATGTCGTCGGCGATCAGCCTCTGGACCGGTTCAAGGGTGGCGTTTGTCATCGCGGGCCGTAAGCGTCTGCTGGATGCGACGGGTACGCCAAGGATACCATCCCGACCGGAATCGGTAGGGGCCCGGCCGGCACGTTTGACCCCTCTGCTGACGCTCTGTATACTTCCCCGTTTTTCGAAAATACCGCGTGTCGTTGCGGGCCAAGGATAGGGGTTGGATCATGTATGCCGTGATCAAGACCGGCGGGAAGCAGTACAAGGTTTCGGCGGGCGAAAAGCTCAGGATCGAATCCGTCCCGGCGGACGTCGGCGCCGAGATCACGCTGGATCAGGTGCTGCTGGTCGCCGACGGCGACAACGTCACGATGGGCACGCCGCTCGTATCAGGCGCGGCGGTCAAGGCCAAGGTGCTGTCCCACGGCCGTGGCGAGAAGATCAAGATCTTCAAGCTGCGTCGGCGTAAGCATTATCGCAAGACGCTCGGGCATCGCCAGAACTATACCGAGATCCAAATCAGCGGCATCACCGCGTAGGCGCGCTAGGCCAGCGGTTTCGGCACAGGAGCAAGGCAGATGGCACACAAGAAGGCAGGCGGCAGCTCGCGCAATGGCCGCGATTCTCAGGCCAAACGCCTGGGCGTGAAGCGCTTCGGCGGGGAACTCGTCAACGCCGGCAGCATCATCGTGCGCCAGCGCGGGACTCAGGTCCATCCAGGCGAGAACGTTGGCATGGGGAAGGACCACACTCTGTTCGCCAAGGTCGACGGATACGTCAAGTTCGCGATCAAAGGTCCGCGGAACAACAAGACGGTGATGATCGTCCCGGCGACCTAAGCGCCCCGGTCTCCCGTCGAAAGCCCTATCGAACCGGTAGGGCTTTTTCGTTTGTGCGGCATCCAATGACTCGGGAATCGCCCATACGCTTGCGGTTCGTGCTATGAAGTTCATCGACGAAGCGATCATCGAAGTCCACGCGGGCAAAGGCGGGGACGGGAGCGCCGCGTTTCGGCGCGAGAAGTACGTGCCTCGCGGCGGCCCGAGTGGAGGGGACGGCGGCCGCGGCGGCAGCATCTACGCCGTGGCGGATCGGAACCTGAACACGCTGGTCGAATACCGCTTCGCCCGCATCCATCGGGCGAAGAACGGCGAGAATGGGCGCGGCTCCGACTGCTACGGCAAGGCCGGGGAGGATGTCACGCTGCCGGTACCCGTGGGCACGGTCGTGATCGACGCGGAGAGCGGGCAGTTGATCGCGGATCTTGCCCGGCACGGCGAGCGCACGCTGCTCGCCAAAGGCGGCACGGGCGGCCTCGGCAATCTGCACTTCAAGTCCAGCACGAACCGGGCCCCGCGCCAGTTCACGCGCGGAGAAGCGGGCGAATCCCGCCGGCTCCGCCTGGAGCTCAAAGTCCTGGCAGATGTAGGTCTGCTCGGCCTGCCCAACGCCGGCAAATCCACCTTCATCCGCGCGGTGTCCGCGGCGCGGCCGAAGGTCGCCGACTATCCCTTCACGACGCTGCACCCACACCTGGGGGTGGTACGGGTGGACATCAACCGGAGCTTCGTGATCGCAGACATCCCGGGCCTGATCGAAGGCGCCGCGGAAGGCGCCGGCCTGGGGCATCAGTTCCTGCGACACCTCGCCCGCACACGCCTGCTGCTCCACATCGTCGACCTCGCCCCTGCGGACCCGAACAGCGACCCGGTGTCGGACGCGCGCGCCATCGTCGAGGAGTTGCGCAAGTACGACGAGGGCCTGTACGACAAGCCGCGATGGCTGGTGTTGAACAAGGCGGACTTGATCCCTGCCGCGGAGCGTGACGCACGCGTGCGCGCTTTCGTCGATGGCTACCTAGGCAAATCTAGCCGAAAGTCCTCCGGCCGCGGCACCGAAGGGGTTCGTGTATTTCTGATCTCGGCGCTCACCGGCGAGGGATGCGCCGAGCTCACCTATGCGGTGGCAGAGTTCCTGGCGGACACGTCGGAAGCACCGCACCTCGAAGCCGAAGCCGCGCACTCGTAATCGCACATGCCGTCTGTCGTCGCTAGCGCGAAGCGCTTGGTGGTCAAGGTCGGCAGCAGCCTCGTCACCAACCAAGGGCACGGCTTGGATCACAGCGCGCTCGCGCAGTGGGCCGAACAGATCGCGGAGCTCAAGCGACGCCAACGGCAGGTGGTGCTCGTCTCCTCGGGCGCGATCGCGGAGGGCATGCAGCGGCTCGGGTGGCGCCGGCGCCCACATCAGCTCCACGAGCTGCAGGCAGCGGCTGCCGTCGGTCAGATGGGGTTGGTCCAAGCCTATGAGAGCTGCTTTCGCACGCATGGACTGCACACCGCGCAGATCCTGCTCACGCACGAAGACCTCGCTGATCGTCGACGGTACCTGAACGCGCGTTCCACCCTGCGCACGCTGCTGGAGCTGGAGATCATTCCGGTGATCAACGAGAACGACACGGTGGCGATCGACGAGATCCGGTTCGGCGACAACGACACGCTGGGTGCGCTGGTCACCAACCTGGTGGAGGCCGATGCGCTGGTGATCTTAACCGACCAACCCGGGCTGTTCACCCGCGACCCGCGGCGTCATCCGGATGCCGAGCTGGTCGCGGAGGCAAAGGCGGGAGACCCCGACTTGGAGCGCATGGCGGGCGGCGTGGGCAGCCACCTCGGCAGCGGCGGCATGGCAACCAAAGTGCGCGCCGCCAAGCGCGCCGCCCGCAGCGGGGCCCACACCGTGATCGCATCGGGACGCGAAGCGAACGTGCTGCTGCGCCTCAGCGACGGAGAGATGATCGGGACACAGCTCATCGCACAGACCATGACCCTCCAAGCGAGGAAGCAGTGGCTGGCCGATCACCTGCAGGTGCGCGGACAGCTCAGGCTAGACGCCGGCGCTGTGCTTGCGCTGACGCGGGATGGAAAGAGCCTGCTGCCGATCGGGGTCCACGACGTGATCGGCGAGTTCGAGCGTGGCGAGGCGGTGAGCTGCCTCGATCCTGACGGGAGGGAAGTCGCCCGTGGGTTGGTCAACTACAGCTCCACCGAGGCGCGCCGCATCCTGCGCGCACCCAGCCACGAGATCGAGGCGCGGCTCGGTTACATCGACGAGCCCGAGTTGATTCATCGAGACAACCTCGTGCTGCTGTGAAGCAGCCCGCGGTTGCGGCGCAGGCTAACTTGCCGATAAGTCGGCAAGTTAAGTGCAACGGCTGATCCCTCCGTTCCATGTATCGACTCAGCATGCGGCTCGCTGACGCAGCGATACTGGATTACTATCCCGATCGCGCCCGCATCCCGAACCGGGCGCTGCCCTGCTGGAGGCTCACATGACCCGCCGAGTTCTCGTTTCCGCTGTGCTGTGCACAGCGCTCTTCTGGACCGCTCTATCCGCTGCCGAGATGCGGGAAGGCTTGTGGGAAGTGAGCATCCAAGCCGAGCTCGGAGGCCAGCCGGTGAGCAGCACTCCGATGGTCGTGCGCCAGTGCATGGACGAGCACGGCGTCCAGGACATGTTAGCGAAGCTCGGCGGCGAGGGAGCCTGCACGATCTCGGATCTGGACCAGCGCGGGGACCACGCCCGGTGGAACGTGAACTGCTCGGGTCAGACGGAAGCGTCGGGGACCGCCGAAGCCGATTTCGGGGCCGAAGAGTTCAGCGGCCGGATGGACCTCACTGTGATGGTGAACGGCCAGAGCGTACCGATCGCGCAGCACCTGAAGGGCAAGCGCGTCGGGGAGTGCCAATAGCGGAAGCGCGGGGAGGATCGAACGCGTTATTGCTGGTAACGCGGGACCCGGTCGTCGGGTTGGGGCGGGTGCTTCAGGCGTTCCACGAGCTTTTCGGCGTTGCCCACGGTGCCGCTCGCTACAACACCGCTGGTGCAGAAGTAGTCCTTGTACAGCGTATCCTGATAGTTGTTGATCCTCGGGCTCAGCACGGGCTGCCACTGGGGATCGCGGACCACGGCCCAAGTATGGTCGGCGCGAGCGAACGCGTAGTCCTTCCACTCCTTCTCACTGCAATGCAGGCCGGAAAAACGCACGTTGTTCGCACCCTCCGCCGTGCGGATCACAAGAACGAAGCGCACCACCTTGTCGGGCGAAACGGTGAGCGTAGCCCCATCTACGAAAAACCGGTTTGTGGTGACGCCGCGCAGATTGATCTCGATCAGATCCTTGTCGCGAGGGTACGCGGGGGGTACGGCGGTCGCCTCGACGAACGGCTCCTCCTCTGGCGCGCCTGGGAGCGGGCCGACCTGCTCGCCCCGGTGTGTGGGCCTCTGCACCGGAGCGGTCTGCGTGCAGGCGAACAGCGTCAGCAGCAGTGCCCCAGCCGCAGAACGCAGGGTTCGGCGGACAGCGCCCGCGGTCATTCCCGATAGATGTGCTCGCGTGTCAGGGGATACGACGCGACCCCGTCGCGGGGTGTCTTGACACCGAGCAACTGATAGAGCGAGATCCAGCCCCGCGTGAACCCGTGAGCGGAGCCTGCCATGTAGATCAGCCACGTGCGCAGCGTGCGCTCGCCGACGAGGCTACGCGCGTCGTCGCGCCTGGCCTCCAAGCGGTCCACCCAATGCCAGAGCGTCTTCGCGTAATGCGGCCGCAGGCATTCGGCGTCGCAGACCTCCAGGCCCTGCCGTGACATCTCCTCGATCACCGTGGAAACGTGCATGAGCTCGCCGCCGGGAAAGACATATTCGTCGACGAATTCCCCGATCCCGCTCCCGAGCTCCGCGGCCTGGAGCGAATTGGTGGTGATCCCGTGATTCATGACCAACCCGCCCGGCCGCAACAACCGGTCGATCTTCCCGAAGTAGGTCGGGAGGTTGCGCCGGCCGACATGTTCGAACATGCCGACGCTCGCGATCTTGTCGAACGGTTGCGCTTCGGGCACGTCGCGGTAGTCCTGCAGGCGCAGCTCGCAACGGCCCTCGAGGCCAAGCTCTCGAATCCGGGCGCTGCCGTACTCGTACTGCTCTTGACTGAGCGTGATCCCGACCGCGCGCACGCCGTAGTTGCGCGCCGCCCATAGCGTCAGGCCGCCCCATCCGCAGCCGATATCCAGGAACCGCTCGCCGGGGCGCAGCATCAGCTTGCGGCAGATGTGATCGAGCTTTTGCTCCTGCGCGAGATCGAGCGTGTCTTCCGGGCTTTTGAAATAGGCGCAGGAATACACGCGGTTGCCATCCAGCCAGAGGGCGTAGAAATCGTTGCCGACGTCATAATGGTGCTGGATGTTGCGCCGGTCCGCCGAGCGGGAGTGGCGCCACCATTTCCAGGCGTGGCTGCGACGACGGTAGACGCTATGCCCGTTGGAAACCAGCGCCTCGCCCAACCGCAGCACCTCCCGGAAGTTGCCTTCCAGGTCGATCTCTCCCTCGACGTAGCTCTTGGCCAGGCGCCCCAGGCTCGGATCGGCCAGATGCATGAGGGCCTGCGGCGAGTTGACCGTGACGGTCACCGGGGAAGGCTCGGGCGGCGCGAACGCCTGGCCGTTCCACAGCTTGAGGTTGAGCGGAACTTGGATGCTGCGAATCCGCTGCTCGACCAGCGAAAGGACCCGATTCTCGACGAGCGCCGTTGCCATGCGGAGGTCTCCGTGCGCGCCTCGAGCGTTGTTGTACGGTCCGGTGAGCGAGGCGCCGGCGTAATTCTAGCAGGGTATGGCCACGTTCAGGTCTCCCGGCAACCCGTTCCGGGGCCGGCGCGAACAAAGAGTTCTGGAGGGCGCCGCGTGCGGCCCCTCCGCACGCGGGGCCGGCGGTCAGAATGTGAGGTCTTTCAGCAGCGAGGCACGGGTCGCGGGCGGGACCGCATCTACAGTGGCCTGATAGCCGGGGTGGTCGATGCCCAAACGGATGTTGGCGCCGGCGGCGAGCGCTTTCTTCATCGCCGCATCCAGCTCGAATCGTAGGAAGTGCACCGACGAGGTCTTCTCCTCGGTCTCCCGCTCCAGGTCCTCGTCCGCGATGGCGTAGATGCGCGGGCACCCCTCCACCTGGACCCACACGCGGTCCTCGATGCCGATCAGCCGAGCCAACGCCCGTTGCCGCTCCTCGACGTCCGGGTATTCGATCAGCATCGTCGCCTTCCAGTTGCTGCCGTCGGGCACGAGCGGATTGTATGCATCGAGCTCGTCCTGGATGCCGGCTTGCTCGAAGATGCGTTCCGCGCGCAACATCTCCTGGATCTGGTACCGCATCGTCATCTCGTCCTCGAATTGGAGCGTGACATGGTCACCCAGTGGCACAGTCCGGTTCTTCTTGTGCGCCATCACGTTGGCCCGAAACTCGGTGCGCACCCGCGAGTAGGCTTCCAGCGTCATCAAGCTCTCCGGGGTGATTGCAGGCATCTTTCTGTTCCTCTTTGCAACAGTACTGCGCATTTCCTTGGACTCCAGGACGACTTGAATCAGGTTGCTCTGCCAGTGCCTCACGCGTCCGGCCTGCGACGGCCGGGGACATCGTTACAGGCCATACGCGATCCTGAGCAGCGTGAGCGGATGTTCCTTGCGGGCATTGCTCTCCGCGCCGATTCCCTGCTGGATATGGCGCCCCGCGATCGGACAGTCGGAGCTGACGTAGTCCGGGGACGCGGCAGCGACGGCCTTGAACACCGGCCGCCCGATCTTCATCGAGCCGGCGAAGAATTCCCGCTTCACACCCCAGGTGCCGTCATGACCCGAGCAGCGCTCCACGGTGTTGACCTCCGTGCCCGGCACCAGGCTGAGCAGCTCCTGCGTGCGCAGCCCGATGTTCTGGACCCGCAGATGGCAGGGGACATGATAGGAGACCTTGCCGAGCGGAGTCTGGAAGTCGGTCTTGAGCAGCCCGTCGCGCTTCCTCAGCGACAGATACTCGAAGGGGTCGAACATGGCATCGGCGACCGCCTTGACGTCCGCATCGTCGGGGAACAGCAGTGGGATCTCCTGCTTGAACATCAGCGTGCACGAGGGGATGGGCGTCAGCAGCGCATAGCCTTCGCGGGCGAGCCGAGAGAGCTCGGGGATGTTGGCCGACTTCAGGCGCTCCACGGCCTCGAGGTCGCCCAGCTCCAGCTTCGGCATGCCGCAGCACACCTCTCGCGCAACGATGACCGTGGGCACCTCGTTGTGCTCGAGGACTTTGAGCAGGTCCTGACCGATCCCCGGCTCGTTGTAGTTGACGTAACAGGTCGAGAAGAGCGCCACTTTGCCCGGCGTATTGGCTCCGTCCTTGACCGCCAAATCGCTACGGGGGTGTGCCTGCTTGCGGAAGGATGGACTCGCGTACGGAGGCAACACGCGCTCGGCCGCCACTCCGAGCGCACCCTGCATCAGCTTGCGCGTGACAGGCAGGCGGTTGACTGCGTTGACCAGGTGCACGACTACGGGGATCGAAGCGAGCTTGCCGACGGCGTCGGTGCTGGACAGCAGCTTATCCCGCACCGTGGTCTCGCCTTTCCGATGTTTCACCGCTTTAGCGCGCAGCATCACATGCGGAAAGTCGATGTTCAGCGGGTGCGGCGGCACGTACGGGCATTTGGTCATGAAGCACATGTCGCACAGGTAGCACTGGTCGACGACCTTCCAGAAGTCGGCCTTCTCCACCCCGTCCAACTCTCCGGTCTTGCCTTCGTCGACCAGATCGAACAGCGTCGGAAATGCGTTGCACAGATTGAAGCAACGCCGGCAGCCATGGCAGACGTCGAAGACGCGCTCCAGCTCGCCCAGGAGCAGTTTCTCGTCGTAGAACTCCGGCTTGCGCCACTCCATCGCATGCCGTGTGGGTGCCTCGAGATTGCCTTCTCGCATCGGAACTAGCGGGTCGTGAGTTGCGTTGAGAAAAAAAGCGCGAGGCTGCTCAGGCCTCGCGCCGGCACCCTTCGCGCCTGGTCTAGTCGACCAGCGCGTCCAGTGCCTTCTGGAACCGGTTGGCGTGCGAGCGCTCCGCCTTCGCCAGCGTCTCGAACCAGTCCGCGATCTCGTCGAATCCTTCCTGCCGAGCGGCCTTCGCCATGCCGGGATACATGTCTGTGTACTCGTGCGTCTCGCCCGCGATGGCAGCCTTGAGGTTGTCGCGCGATTTTCCGATCGGAAGCCCGGTTGCAGGGTCGCCGACCGCCTCGAGGTATTCGAGATGCCCGTGCGCATGCCCGGTTTCGCCCTCAGCGGTGGAGCGGAACACGGCGGAGATGTCGTTCTGGCCTTCGACATCGGCCTTGTTGGCGAAGTACAGATAGCGCCGGTTGGCCTGGGATTCACCCGCAAATGCGGCTTTCAGATTGGCTTCAGTCTTGGTTCCTTTCAACGATTTCATGATCAGCTCCTCGCGTCGATAGGGTGGGTAGGACCGGTGAGTGCCCGGTACGGAACCGAGGCAACCGCGGATCGCAGTCGTCGAGTTAGACTTGATCTAACTGGTAAACCAAGTATAGGAACCCTAGCCGGGAATGTCAAACAGTGCGGTCGCATCAGCGCGTGGGGCCCGCCACCGATCGTTCAAGCAAGTGCCTACTCGCTCTTGATCGAGGCTTCAATCCGCGTCGCGAAGGCGTCGAGCTGCTCGAACGCGAACCAGCGGGTCACGACCATGAGGTCGTGGTCGCGGTCGACCCAGATCATGTTCCCCCCGGAGCCAAGGGCGAAGAAGCTCGACTCCGGCGCGCTCGGGACGAGCTTGCGCCCCGTGTTCAGCCACCACAAGCAACCATAATGCGGCGCGACGGCGGCGGGCGCCGTGGCCATCCTCACCCATTGCGGCGAAAGGATCTGCCGGCTGTCCCACTTGCCGTGGCGCAGGAAGAGGTAGCCGAAACGAGCATGATCTCGCGTGCTCGCCCACAGCCCGCCGCCCCAGTGGCTGCCTCCACTCACCGACTGTACGGCGCGCCCAGCGAGATCGACATAGGAGTTGCGATACCCGTACCACACCCAGGAATCGCCGGCACCGATCGGGTCCATGATCTGCGTTTTCAGGACCCGCGGCAGGGGCTCGTCCCAGACGCGTAACAAAGCCAGCGCCAGACGGTTCACGCGCACATCGTTGTACTCCCAGAACGTACCCGGTTCCTCCAGCGCCCGGGTATAGCCTCGGCGGCGGTCCGCCAAGTCCGGTTTGTCCCACAGCACGCCCTCCCACTCGCTGGTCTGGTTGAGCAGCATGCGCCACGTGACCTTGCTGTTGCGCGGGCTGTCGAACCCGCCATCGTGGACGTACTTCCACACCGGGTCGTCGATGTTCTTGATCAGTCCGCGGTCGAGGGCCAGCCCGGCGAGCGCGGACAGGTAACTCTTCGCGAGGCTGAAGCTCATATCCACGCGGAAGACATCGCCCCATTCTGCGGCGATGTAGCCGTGCCGCACGATCATCCCGGCGGGACCGCCTCGATCTTTGGTGTCTCCAAGCACAGCCGGGTACGGCTCATTCGCGACGTCCTTCTCGATCTGCGCACGCAGGTTGCGAAGCCAGGCGACCTCGTGCTCCTGTGCGAACGCCACGGCCTGCCGCACCTTCTCCGGGTCCAGACCAACTGCTTCGGGCGCCCGCCGCTCCCATTGGTCCCCAGGGCCCGGGAAGTAATCCGCAGGCAGCGCGGCTGTTCCCGCCAGCAGCAGCAACAGGCCCGCCCCGGCGGCGCGCAGCCGTACGCTCTCGATCATCTCGGCTCGGCTGGCCATGGCATCAGTGACCCGCGCAAGGCTACGACAAGATTGGCGGATCCGAGCTTCGACTCCTGAGGCGGCCTGCGCGATGGATCGCATCCAGCGCTCACCCTGGCTCCCGCTCGGCGTATGGCTTCCGGTGCCGAGTGAGCTGTGCGCGGAACCAGATCCCGACCAAGGCGAGGCCCACGCCCGCCACGAGCAGCATCGGCACGTAACCAACCGCTTCGATGCCGCCCCCGAACAAGTCGATCCCCAACGCCTGCCCGAGGAACAAACAGAAGGCGAACAACGACACTGCGGAGGCGCGTGTCTCCGGCGCCATCTCGGTGGCACGTGTCTGCAGCGTGTTGTGGAGCATGTAGAAGCCCAACCCGAGCAGCACGAAGAACGGCACCTGCAGCGCCCAGCTCGGCATCAGCGCGATGCCTGCATAGCACACGAGCATCATGCATCCGCCGGCCAGAGCGAGCCCTCGCTCGCCGAGCCTCGCCACCAGCCAGCTCACCGAAAGCGCATACAGCACGCCGCCCACGCTGAAGCCGGCCACCGTGAGCCCGATCAGCCCGTAGCCGAGTCCGAAGCGCTGCTTGAGGTAAGCGCCGAGGAAGGCCAACGCGCCATAGAAGAGCATTCCCTCGACCGCGACGGTGGCGACCACCGTGCGCACCCACGCGTCGCTCAGCAGCGCCGGATAGCGCGCCAGAGGGTTGAAACCGGCATGCGCGGGACGAAATGCCTGACGCTTCGCCTCTGCGAGCAGCGGCAGAGAGACGAGAAAGAACACCATGCCCAGCAGCGCGAACACTTCCCGCCAGCCGAAATACTCGCTCAGCACCCCGCCGATCAGGGGCCCGAACACCTGGCCGGTGAGCACTGCGCCCATGAAGCGGCCCAGCATGCGCTGGCGGCGTCCGTAGGGTACGTTGTCACCGAGGAAAGCAAGCGAAAGCGGGATGATCGCCCCCGCGCCGATGCCGGTCACGAAGCGCAGTGTCTTGAGCAGACCGAAGGTCGGGGCGAACGCGCAGGCGATCGAGCCTACGGCCGCGATCAGCAGCGCTCCCGCCACCGTGCGCAGCTTGCCCGTGCGGTCCGCGAGCGGGCCGGACACCAGCTGGAACAGCCCGTAGGCCAGCGTGAAGGCGGCGATGATCCCCGCCGCCGTGCCGACGCCGATGGAAAACTGCAGCGCGAGCTTGGGGATCAGCGGGTCCGCGACGCGGAGGTTGGCTCCGGAAGCAAACGCGGCCACCGCCAGCAGCGCGATGGTGCGGGAGGCGTGCGGCGTCGTCTCGCTCATGCCGCTCGGCGGCCCGGGCGAAAGTATTCGCGGTCGTCGTAGAAGGCCTCCCGCTCGCCATGCTCGAACCAACCCGGGATCCCGAGCAAGGGCAGTGGCTGAAGATCGGCCGGGGAGCGCAGTCCAGCGCTGAGGATGGGGGTGAGACGCGCATCCAGACAAGCGATCTGTTCCTCGAGCGGGCGGCTGAACAAGCCGCTGTCGACGGGCATGAGCAGCGCGCGCCCGACCATGCCGACGAACGGCGTGAGCGCCTTGTGATAGAGCGCATGCCCGAACACCACGAAGCGCGCATGCGCCTGCACCTCCGTGCGCCGCTGCCAGAAGAGCTCCTTCCAGCGGAACCCGCGGACCAGTTGCAGTATCGACTCCTGGGTGGAGAGCACCAGCATCCCGTCTTCATCGAACAGCGTCAGCGCGTCGCGAACCGGCCCGCGCCGTCCCGGCCGCTGCGCAGCCATCTCTCGCACATGTCGTGCATTGAGCGCCGCTTTGGCGGCGGGAAACGTGAGCCACACCAGCGCATTGAACAGGTCGTGCCAGTTTTCGTCACGATGCCCCACCTCGCCGTCCTCGAAAACGCGCAGCTCGTAGGGCTTCCGGTCCCCGGCTGGGCGCGACGCGGGAGCAACCAGGCGCAGTGATGCGCCGCTGGCCGTCACGATCCCTTGCCTGTCGATCCGCTCCTGCAGCGCGTGCCGCTCGGGCCAATGCGAGCGCTGCAACGCCGCCAGCGCGCCTTCGAGAGGAGCGAACGCCGGAGAGCGTTGATCGAAGCGAGGATCCCAGGACAGGTGCAAGGACATCGAAGCGGGCAGCCGACGGTATGATTACGCGGCTGCGAGTATAGCGGGCAGGCGATACGTGGCAACCGAGAAAGTAGACGCCGTAGTCATCGGAGCTGGGGTCGTGGGCTTGGGCGTCGCCCGAGAGCTGGCCTTGGCCGGCCGCGAGGTGATCGTGCTGGAAGCGGAAGCCTCCATCGGCAACCACACCAGCTCGCGCAACTCCGAGGTCATCCATGCCGGACTGTACTATCCCAAGGGCTCGTTGAAAGCACGCCTGTGCATCGCCGGCAAGCACAAGCTCTACGCTTACTGCGCCGAGCGCGGCATTCCCCATCAGCGCATCGGCAAGATCGTCGTCGCCAGCGACGAGGCCGAGGTGGAGGCAGTGCGCTCGTACGCGGCAAAGGCCGAGGCCAACGGCGTTTCCGACCTGCGTTGGCTGCCCGCAGCTGAGCTGCACGAGCTGGAGCCTCAAGTGCGCTGCGTGGCTGGATTCCTATCACCGTCCACGGGTATCGTCGACAGCCACGCCTTGATGCTGGCGCTGCAGGGCGACGCCGAAAACCACGGCGCGGCGCTGGCGTTTCTCAGCCCGATCCTGTCCGGCGCGATCCATGACGACGGAATTGTATTGAGCGTCGGCGGCGCCGAGCCCATGACGCTCTGCGCGAGCGCCGTGGTGAACTGCGCCGGGCTATTCGCTCAGAACGTCGCCCGCTCGATCCGAGGGCTTGCTCCGGAAAGCGTTCCGCCACAATACTTCGCCAAGGCGCACTACTACACCCTGAGCGGGAGGTCGCCGTTTCGGCGCCTGGTCTACCCGGTGGCCACACACGCCTTTCTCGGCGTGCACGTCACACTCGACCTCGGCGGGCAGGCGCGTTTCGGACCCGACGTGTGCTGGGTAGACGGCGTGGACTACGGCTTCGATCACACGCGCGAGCCGCTGTTCTATGAGGCCATTCGGCGCTACTACCCCGGCTTGCAGGACGGCGCGTTGCAGCCGGCATACACGGGTGTGCGGCCCAAGATCTCCGGCCCGCACCAGCCAGCCGCCGACTTCCTGATTCAAGGCCCGCGCGAGCATGGCGTGCCGGGACTCGTGAACCTCTACGGCATCGAGTCGCCGGGCCTCACGGCGGCCATGGCAATCGGCGAGCACGTGCGCGATCTGCTGTCCCAGGGCAGGTGATCTCTTCGCCGCGGGGCGGGCGAAGAGATCCGCATTCGTTCAGGTATGCTTGCGTCCGGCGCACGCGCGCGGGCGGGGATGGCACGCTCGTGCCGGCGCGCTACATAACGCATCCAACAAAACAACGGGGAGCCCTGGCATGCAAGCCCTGAAGTCCATTTCGAAATGGAGGCCGTCGCTCGTCCTCCTTCTGCTGTATGCGCCGGTCGCTGCCGCGGCCGACGCACCCGCGCTCAACATGGCGGATACCGCATGGATGCTCACCGCGTCGGTGCTGGTCCTGTTCATGACCTTGCCCGGGCTGGCGCTGTTCTACGCCGGGCTGGTCGGCGCCAGGAACGTGCTTTCCGTCCTCATGCAGTGCTTCTCGATCACCTGCATCGTCACGCTCGCGTGGGTCGTGGTCGGCTACAGCCTGGCGTTCGGCGACGGCGGCGCGCTCAATCCCTGGTACGGCGGTTTCGGAAAATCATTTCTGGCTGGCATTCAGACCGCAACCATCAAAGGGAGCATTCCGGAGACCGTGTTCACGATGTTCCAGCTCACGTTCGCCATCATCACCCCGGCGCTGGTGATCGGTGCATACGCGGAGCGCGTGCGCTACGCCGGCATGCTGCTGTTCAGCCTGTTCTGGCTGCTGCTCGTCTATTGCCCGGTCGCGCACTGGGTGTGGGGTGATGGCTGGCTGCAGAGGATGGGCGTCATGGATTTCGCGGGCGGCACGGTGGTGCATATGAACGCGGGTATGGCGGCGCTCGTTTGCGCGCTGGTGCTCGGCCGGCGCAAGGGCTTTCCCGAAACGCCGATGCCCCCCCACAACCTCACCATGACGGTGACCGGCGCGTGCATGCTCTGGGTCGGTTGGTTCGGCTTCAACGCAGGGAGCGCGCTCGCGGCCAACGGGACAGCCGGTATGGCCATGCTCGTTACGCACATTGCGGCGGCGACGGGCTCGCTTGCCTGGTTGTTCTGCGAGTGGGTGCGCTACGGCAAACCCTCCGTGCTCGGCGTGGTGACCGGGATGGTCGCCGGGCTCGGCACGATCACCCCGGCCTCCGGCTTCGTCGGGCCGCTCGGAGCTCTTGCGATAGGCGCCGCTGCGGGCGTCGCGTGCTTCTTCGCCACCAGCTACATGAAGCGCGTACTCGCCGTCGACGACTCGCTCGACGTGTTTCCGGTGCACGGCCTCGGCGGCGCTCTGGGGACGACGCTCACCGGCGTGTTCGTGGCCACGCAGTTGGGCGGCGCCGGCTACCCCGATGGCATGACGATGTTTGGTCAGGTGCTGGTGCAGCTCGCCGGTGTGCTCGCCACGGCGGCCTGGTCGGGGTTCGTCACCTACGTGCTGCTCAAGATCGCCGGGGCGCTGGCGGGCATGCGCGTGGCGGCGGAAGAAGAGACGGAAGGCCTCGACACGGTGCTGCACAACGAGAAAGGCTACAACCTCTAGCGCTCGCACCACCGATCGACGTGGCGCGGGCTAGGTCGCGGGCACGGAGACCACGTCGGTCGGCTGGCCCTGGAGGAAGTTCTCGACGTTGCGTACGGCACGCAGGAGCCCGTCGCGGATGACCTCCGGCGTCTGACCGGCATTGTGCGGCGAGAGCACGACGTTGGGCAGGTCCAAAACGGGATCGCCGGCCTTGAGCGGTTCGTCGTGGAATACGTCCAATCCGGCGGACAGCCTGCCTTCGCGAAGCGCTTCGAGCAGAGCGGCGCGCTCCACGAGAGCGCCACGGCCGGTGTTGATCAGGATTGCGGAGCGCTTCATCCAGGCCAACTCCGGGCCGGAGAGGAAGCCGCGCGTTTCCGGCGACAAGCGCAGGTGGAGCGTCACGACGTCCGCTTCGCGCAGGATCTGCTCCTTGGATGCGGCACGCGCGCCGGCGGCCGCGATGCGCGCACCATCGCCCCGCGCGCTCCACGCCAGCACATCCATTCCCAATGCTCGCCCGAGCGCGATCACGCGCATGCCGATCGCCCCGGTTCCGAACACGCCCAGCGTCTTGCCCAGAAGCTGGGTCAGCATCTCGCGCGGCCATGCGCCGGATCGCATCTCGCGATCGATCTTCGGGATGCGGCGCGCGACGGCCAGCATCAGCGCGATCGCGTGCTCGGCCACCGCGTTGGCATTCACGCCTGGCGTGCTGGCGACGGTGACGCCGCGGCGTGCCGCCGATCGCAGGTCGATGTTGTCGGTCCCGGTCCCCCAGACCGAGACCATCCGCAGCTCGGGACACGCGGCGAATACCCGGTCGGTGAAATGGGCGTGGGCCCGGATGTTGATCGCGACGCGAGCGCCATCGAGGCGGCGGATCAGCTCCGTCTCGTCGTCGGCGCCCCTCTCGACGTAGACGCGCAACTCGCCCAATCCAGCGCAGCGTTGCTCGGCAGGCGTGCCCTTGAAGATCGAGGGGAAGTCGTCGGGAACGACGATGACAGGATTGGCCACGTCGGCGTGGCCCGGGTGAGGTGGCATAGGCAAGCGCGGGCTGGGTGGCCACAAGAATACCCAGCACCGGCAGCGCCATCAAGGATCGCGACGAGGAGCCCTGGGCGCGGCGGCCTAGCGCTACGAACGGCCGGCCGACGCCAAGGTCACATCGTTGCCGGACGTCCGGAGGACGCGGCTGTTTGCCGCGTGGGGCTGCGGCGGTTCACGTTGGAGGCCGGGGCCCGTGTACGCCAAGAAGATATCGCGGCGGGCCGGCATGAGACTGGCTACAATACGCGCCGAGTCTTCGGGACGCTGTTCCCCGTGCTCACGAATTCCGGTAGCTGGGGCTGTGTTCCCACCGCGGAGCAAGCCGCAGCGCCGGACCGCGGTATCGTCGCGAGAACCTTACTCTCGTCTTTCAAGGCTTTGATCGGGCCTGGGCTGTGCGCCCTGCTTAGCCCGCTGGGAGAGCCTGCGCCGCGGCTTTTCGCAACCCGTTGCCATAATGGAGCTAGTCAAGAATGAGCGCAGTAATCCTCGCCGTTGCCCCGCTTGCGATCGTCCTCGGTGCCTTGTACTGGGTACTGTCTTTCTACAAACTCCAGGCGGAAGTCACCGCGGAAGTCTGGAAGGAGCACGGCGTGGAGCTCTAAGCGCCCGCAAGCTCACCCGCAAAGCCCCGGCGAGTCCGGGGCTTTTTGCTTTCCGGCAGCCCTCCGACCACGGCGCACCGACACGATCCCGGCGGAGGAGCGCAAGAGGCTCGCCGATGCTGGAATGCGTCGTGCTTGACGCCACTGGTCCTGGGAACCACAGCAGCAGCTGCCCGCATATGGGCCGATCGCGCCGTCGTCTTCGAGACGCTCGGCCCAACGGTCCTCCACGGCAGAAGCCGCCGATGCGCCGTCCCAACGTTCCTGCCAAGGAGAGCCCCGATGCGGTTAACTCTGACTCGCGCCGTGAGCGGCGCGCTCATCTTGTTCTCGGTCTGCCTGGCTGCCGCCCGAGCGGAACCGGCTGCACCGCCCGCAACAAAACCCGCCGATGCCGCACCCGACTATCGAGCGATCGACGGGCTGAAGGGACGCGGGTTCAAGAAGTGCGCCGGCGACGCGTCCCGGCTGATCAAGTTCATCTACGACTCCGACGACTTCGCCTACCTGAACTTCTGGCACAACTCCAGCCCGGACGGCCACTCGGCGTTGACGGTCACGGCCAAGCCGTATTCGGACGGACCGTCCATGACCGCGTTGACCACGTCCCCGACCGCCGACGGCACTTGCGACGCCACGCTGGTGCAGATGTTCGTGGTCGCTGATTCTTGCGCGAAGCTGCGCGAGACCAGCTTCAAGGACTGGAAGTACTACACCAGCCTCGGCGACGCCCCGCTGTACGAGGATCCGACCACGCCATCGGTCGTGGTCGCGCTCGTTCCGTCGCAGGGCAGCTGCATGATCGTCAAGACCGGCATCCTCTTTTTCCCCGCGGACCAGAACTGACCCGGCGCCGAAGCCGGGTTCAGCGCGCTGCGAAAGGCCGCCTGGCTCGGTGCGCCGGGCCTGGGTCGATCGGCCTTTCGCTCACTTCCACGTAAGCTCTGCCGAATCTCCGAGCCAGCGCTTCGCGTTCCGGTTGAGCCACTCGGAGGCGATGGAATCGTCTTTGACGATCGCGTCTAGGAAGGCCGTCGTCACGCTCTGAACCTGCGTCTGCACTTTTGCCTGCTCCGCGGCGTTGGGTCCGCGCCCGCCCGCGGAACGCGCGCGGCGTTTCTGGTTGGGCCGGTCCTCGTCGGCCGGGGAGCCTTCGTCGCTCATGGCATCGGCATCGGGCCCCGCCTCCCGCGTCGGGGCCGGGGCGCCCTTCGCTCCGCCCTTGGGCTCGCCTCCAGTCGCCGGGCCCGCTCCCGCCAGCAGCGAATGAGGCACTCCCGGCAGCACGAGCAGATACTTCTGTCCGGCCGGCATGTACTGGTACGGTGCGCGACGCACCGGGGCCGAGGTGACCAGCCCATAGGCATCCTTGTCCAGGGGACCGGTTACGGACAGCACTGGAAGACGAACCGACTCGAAGTTCCGCTCCATCCCCATGCCGGAGAAGTCGGCATACGGGCTGATCGCCACGATGCATTTCACGCCGGCCGGCACGCGCAGCGGTTCCACGCCGCGGACGTTCTCGCCCGCGACGATCATCGCGGTTTGCGCGCCCAGATCGTAGCCGGCGACGGCCACCCGAGACGCGTCGATGCGATCGAACGCGCTCCCGCCCCCGCTGCGCGGCGGGCGCGAAATCCGATCGAGCAGATCCTGCATGAGCTGTGTGCGCGCCTGAAGCGAAGACGCGGAGAACGCGTCACGGGCGACGCTGATGAAATCCCCGGCACGCGCGAGCCGAGAAGACCACACTTCCGGCCCATACTGCGACGGCTGTGCGGAAACCACGGCGTAGCCGGCCCGCGCCCAGGCCTGACGCCAGGCCAGTCCGGCACTGGCCGGCTCACCCAACCCCGGCAGGTAGATGACCACCGGATAGGTTCCCGGCGGCGCCGGCGCGAGGAGCACGACGTCGACCAACTTGGAGCCGATGGTCCACGTCTCCTGGGCGGAGGTCGTCTCGAAACGCCGCTCAGGTACGTAGCCCTGGTCTGCGTAACGCTTGACGGCGGCCGGATTCGGCTTCTCGGACCCGCCTGCGCAGCCCGACATCAGGCAGGCCGCGAAGGCCGCGGACAGTAGCCATATAGAGAGTCGTGCGCACGGTGCAAACCCGCGATCGACGGTTCGAGAAAGGAGCATGGAGTCCTTGAGGGTTACAGTTGCCGCGCGGGGGCGCAGCCCGCACTCAGCGCGCCGGATGCCCGCAGCCTTTACGCCGCCTTCGCTTGGCCGATCGCGCGCCAAACCCGCTCGGGCGTGGCCGGCATCTCGATATGTCGCACTCCCAGCGGGCGCAACGCGTCGAGTAGGGCGTTGATCACGGTTGGCGTGCCTCCGACGGTGCCCAGCTCGCCCACGCCCTTCGCTCCGAGCGGATTGATCTTGCACGGCGTGCTCTCGTCGGTGTACTCGTCGATGTTCGGCAAATCGTCCGCGCGCGGCAGGCAGTAATCGAGCAGCGAGCCGGTCACGAGCTGGCCCGTGTCCGGATCATAACGGGCCCCCTCCAGCAATGCCTGTCCCACGGCTTGCGCGACGCCGCCATGCACTTGGCCGGCCACGATCATCGGGTTGATCACGCGTCCGACATCGTCCATCGTCGTGTAGCGCAGGATCTCGACGACCCCCGTCTCGGGATCGACGTCGACCTCGCACACATGGCAGCTGTTCGGCCACGACGGTCCGTCCACTTTTTGCAGCGTGTGGATGGCGATGCGCTTCTCGGCCTGCTTGCCCGCCAGGTCGAACAGCCCGATCCCCAGGTCGGTGCCGGCGACGCTGAAGCGGCCTTCCTTGTACGCGATGTCCGGTCCGGCCGCTTCCAACGCTTCGGCGGCGAGCTCTTTGCCCTTTTCGATGGTCTGCTGCGATGCGGTCAGCATGGCGGAGCCGCCGATATAGAGCGAGCGGCTGCCCATGCTGCCGATACCCTGCGCGATGTCGCTGTCGCCCTGAACGATCACGACATGCTTCGGATCGATGCCCAGCGTATCGGCCACGATCTGCACGTAGCTCGTCTCGATGCCCTGCCCCATCGCCTGCATCGCGGTGTACACCAGCACGCGGCCGTCGGCTTGCACGTGCATGTCGATGGTCTCTTCGTGGACTACGCCGGTCCACTCCAGGAAAGTGGAGATCGCACGGCCGGGCAGCTTTCCGCGCTTGCGCGACTGCTCCCGTCGCTTCTCGTACCCTTTCCAATCCGCCTTGTCGAGGATGCGGTCGAGCATGTGCGGAAAGTTCCCGCTGTCGAACTTCTCGCCCATCGGCGTGGTGTAAGGCATCGCCGTGGGTTGGATCAGATTGCGCCGGCGCAGCTCGGCGGGGTCGATGCCCATTTCGAACGCCGCCTGGTCCATGAGGCGTTCGACGAGATAGATGGCTTCGGGCCGCCCCGCGCCGCGGTACGCGGAGACCATGTTGGTGTTCGTCAACACCGCGCGCGCCTTGAGGTGCAACGCCGGCACGTGATACACGCCGGTGATGACCTTCGGGCCCACCGCCACGACGATGATCGCGCCCGGACTGGCGCCGTAGGCACCGACGTTGCCGGTGATCTCCACCCGGAAGCCCAGAATCTTGCCGCCCGCGTCGAACGCCAGCTCGGCGCGGTTGATCTGATCGCGCCCGTGCGTTCCCGCCAAGAACTCCTCGCCGCGCGTGGCGCGCCAATGCACCGGGCGTCCGAGCTTGCGTGCCGCATAGGCGACCACCGCGTCCTCCGGGTACAGCATCGTCTTCATGCCGAACCCGCCGCCGACGTCGCCCACGCGTACCCGCACGCTCTCCATCGGCACTTTCAGGATCGACTCCGCCAGAGTCTTCTGCAGCCCGGCGGGATTCTGGCAGCTCGTGTACATCGTGAGGCGGCCGCTCGCCTTGTCGTACTCAGCCGAGGTCCCGCGCGGCTCCATGGCCATCGGCACCAAGCGCTGGTTGTGGAAATGGATCTTGGTAACGTGCTTCGCCTTCGCAAAAGCCGCATCGCAGGCGTCCTTGCTGCCCCACTCCAGCTGCGCCGTCACGTTCCCGGGCGTCTCCGGCCACAGCTGGGGTGCGCCGGCTGCAAGGGCCGCGTGGATCGTGACCACTGCCGGCAGCTCCTCGTAGTCCACGACGACCTGTTCGACAGCGTCCTCCGCCTGCGCACGGGTTTGCGCCACCACCGCCGCCACCGCCTCGCCGACGAATCGGGACTCGTCCACCGCCAGCGGATAGTAAGGCGGCGCGGCCATGGGCTTGCCGTCCGGCCCGGGGATCCCGGGGATGAGCGGGAAGAACCCGATGCCCTCAGCTTTCAGCTCCGCTCCGGTCAGCACGGCGAGAACGCCGGGCGCCTGCATGGCCGCTGAGCCGTCCACAGCCCGGATGCGCGCATGCGCGTGCGGCGAGCGCACGAACACCATATGCGTCTGATTCGGAAGCACGACATCGTCGACGTACTGGCCCGTACCGGTGAGCAGCCGCTGGTCTTCGCGGCGCGTGAGCGCCTGGCCGATGCCAAACTTGGTCATTGCGTTCATCCTCGTCGAGTGCGTGCCGGGCGGCGCCGGGAAGGCATGATTCTATGTCAGGGCGGCCCCAAGCGGCACGTTCCGGGTCAGCGCAGCGCGGGGGCCACGTTCCGGTTGCTCCCGTGCGCCGCGTTGTCTAGGATGGAAGCCCTGTGCTCCCGATGCGCTCGCGCAGCGGTCCAAGCCCGAGCCGAAGGCCCGCTCCCGACGTTCGGGGCCGGCGCCAGGCGGTGGCGGTCGGGATATCGTGGCCGAGTCTCGCTGTCCTAATAGAGTCGCTCGCGCGCACGGGAAACGAAAGCGACTTATCCACAACTCAACTCGGAGGAGCCCACATGCTTGCCAAGGTATCCATGACCGTGAACGGCAATCCCGTCACGGCAGAGATCGAGCCGCGCACCCTGCTCGTCAACTTCATCCGCGAGCAGCTGCGCCTGACCGGCACTCACGTCGGCTGCGATACGGCTCAATGCGGCGCCTGCACCATCCATCTCGACGGCAAGGCCGTGAAGTGCTGCAACATGCTGGCGCTGCAAGCCCAGGGCGCGACCATCGTCACCATCGAAGGCATCGCCCAGCCCGATGGCACGCTGCACCCGATGCAGGAGGCGTTCCGCGATCATCACGGGTTGCAATGCGGGTTCTGCACCCCCGGCATGGTGATGAGCGCGATCGATCTGGCGCGAAGCTACCCCAATCCCTCCGAGGAGCAGGTCCGCGGGGAGCTGGACGGCAACCTGTGCCGCTGCACCGGCTATCACAACATCGTGAAGGCGGTGCAAGCCGGCGCGCAGGCGATGCGCGCCTAGCCATGTGATCGTGCAGCGCGCGCCCGCGGACACGCTTTTGCGAGTGCACGCGCGACATCCCTCCCCGATACGAAGAACGGCTGCGGGAACGCGAGAGGAAGGTCTGAGCCATGGGTGACATCAATTTGATCGGCGCTTCGCTGAAGCGCAAAGAGGATTACCGCTTCCTGACGGGAGCGGGAACCTATACCGACGACGTGCAGTTCGACCGTCAGACCTATGCGTGCTTCGTGCGCTCGCCGCACGCGCACGCGAGGATCAAGAGCATCAAGACCGACCGAGCGAAACAGGCACCGGGCGTGGTCGCGGTGTTCACAGGCCAGGACACCGCGAAGATCAACGGCCTGCCGTGCGGCTGGCTCATCACGGACGTGAACGGCCAGCCGATGAAGGAGCCGCCGCATCCCGTGCTGGCGCAGGACAAGGTGCGCTATGTGGGCGATCATGTTGCGGTGGTCATCGCGGAGTCCTACTGGCAAGCGAAGGATGCCGCCGAGCTGGTCGAGGTGGACTACGACGTGCTGCCGGCGGTGGTGGACGTCGCCGATGCGCGCAAGCCCGGTGCGCCCGTGATCCACGACATCGCGCCGGACAACACCTGCTACGTCTGGGCGATCGGCGACAAGGCGGCGGTGGATAAAGCCTTCTCCGGCGCGCACAAGGTCTCCAAGCTCCAGTTCGCCAACAACCGACTCATTCCGAATGCGATCGAGCCACGCGCCGCGTTAGCGAGCTACAACCGTGCGGAGGACAGCTACACGCTGTACGTCGCGAATCAGAACCCGCACGTGGAGCGCCTGCTGATGACCGCGTTCGTGCTGGGGCTGCCCGAGCACAAAGTCCGCGTGGTCGCGCCGGACGTGGGCGGCGGCTTCGGCTCCAAGATCTATCTGTATGCCGAAGACGTGGTGGTGACCTGGGCCTCCAGGCAGATCAACCGCCCGGTGAAGTGGACTGCGGAGCGCAGCGAGTCGTTCCAGTCCGACGCACATGGCCGCGATCACCTCACGACCGCAGAGCTGGCACTCGATGCCAACGGCAAGTTCCTGGCGATGCGCGTGCACACCACGGCGGCCATGGGCGGCTATCTGTCGACGTTTGCGTCTTGCATCCCGACCATCCTGTACGCGACGCTGCTCGCCGGCCAGTACACCACGCCGGTCATCTATTGCGAGGTGACCGCGGTGTTCACCAACACCGCTCCGGTGGACGCCTACCGTGGCGCCGGCCGTCCCGAAGCGACCTACGTCGTCGAGCGGCTGGTCGAGACCGCCGCCCGCGACATGAAGATGGATCCGGCCGAGATCCGCCGCCGCAACTTCATCCATGAGTTCCCATACCAGACACCGGTGGCGCTCCTGTATGACACGGGCAACTATGCGAAGACGCTCGACAGCGCGCAAAAGCTCGCGGACGTGGCCGGTTTCCCGGCGCGCAAGGCGGAAGCGGCCCGGCGCGGCAAGCTGCGCGGAATGGGTTACTCGTGCTACATCGAAGCCTGCGGCATCGCACCGTCGAACATCGCCGGCTCGCTGGGCGCACGCGCCGGTTTGTTCGAAGCCGGCGAAGTTCGCGTGCACCCCACCGGAAAGGTGACCGTGTTCACCGGCTCGCACAGCCACGGCCAGGGGCACGAGACCACATTCTCACAGGTGGTCGCGAGCCGGCTCGGCATCCCGGTCGAAGACGTGGACATCGTGCACGGTGACACCGGCCGCATCCTGTTCGGCATGGGAACCTACGGTTCGCGGTCGCTCGCGGTGGGCGGCACCGCCATCATCAAAGCGGTCGACAAAGTCATCAGCAAAGGCAAGAAGATCGCCGCGCATCTGATGGAAGCCTCGGAGACCGATATCGAGTTCAAGGACGGCGCGTTCCGAGTGGCGGGCACCGACAAGCAGGTGCCTTTCGCGCAAGTCGCGCTCACCGCCTACGTCCCGCACAACTATCCGCTGGACAAGCTCGAGCCCGGCCTGAACGAGAACGCGTTCTACGACCCGACCAACTTCACCTTCCCGGCCGGGTCGCATCTCTGCGAGGTGGAGGTCGATCCGGACACCGGCACGACGAAGATCGTCAAGTTCACGGCCGTGGACGACTTCGGCAACGTGATCAACCCGATGATCGTCGAAGGACAGGTGCATGGCGGCCTGGTCCAGGGGATCGGGCAGGCGCTGCTCGAAGGCTGCCGCTACGACAAGCAAAGCGGGCAACTGCTCACCGGCTCGTATCTCGACTACTGCATGCCGCGCGCGGACGACGTGCCCTCGTTCCAGGTCGGCACCGAGGTCACGCCCTGCACGCACAACCCACTGGGCGTGAAGGGGTGCGGCGAGGCGGGTGCGATCGGCGCGCCGGCCGCGGTCATCAACGCGATCACCGATGCACTCGGCATACGCGAGCTGGAGATGCCGGCCACTGCGGAGCGCGTCTGGCAAACCATACAGCAGGCCAAGGCGGCCTGAACCGGGAGGGAAAGCAGATGTACCAGTTCGAATATCAGAAACCGGGCAGCCTCGCGGATGCGGCCGCCCTGCTGTCGAAGAACGCCGACGCGAAGCTGCTGGCCGGCGGCCAGACGCTCATCGCATCCATGAAGCTGCGCCTTGCCTCTCCGCCGGTGCTCGTAGATCTGTCCGCGGTCAAGGAGCTGCAAGGGATCAAAACGGATGGCGGCAATCTAGTCGTCGGCGCGATGGCCCGTCATGCCGAGGTCGCCAAGTCGAAGGACGTGCAGCAGGCGATCCCCGCGTTGGCCAGGCTGGCCGCGGGCATCGGCGACCGCATGGTCCGCAACATGGGCACGCTCGGCGGGTCGGTCGCGAACAACGACCCGGCCGCCGACTACCCGGCCGCCGTCGTGGGGCTGGGGGCGACGGTGAATACCAACCGGCGCAAGATCGCGGCCGACGATTTCTTCAAAGGCATCTACGAGACCGCGCTCCAGCCCGGAGAGATCATCACGTCGATCGCGTTCCCGGTACCCAAGCGCGCCGCCTACGGGAAGTTCCGCAACCCGGCCTCGCGCTATGCGATCGTGGGCGTATTCGTTTCCGAGGGCGCCAACGGCGTGCGCGTCGCGGTGACCGGTGCGGCTCCTTGCGTATTCCGCGTTCCGGAGATGGAGAAGGCGTTGGGCTCCCGATTCGCTCCCGATGCGGTCGCGGGGATCAAGGTCTCCGCGAACGGGCTCAACACCGACATGCACGCCAGCGCGGCGTATCGCGCGCACTTGGTTACGGTGATGGCCAAGCGGGCGGTGGAGGCGGCGGCCGCGGGCTAGGAAACTTTGAACGGGACGATCTCGAGTGGCTGTCTCCGCAGCCGCTCGAGCTTGCGGCCGCCGACGCCGGACATGCCGCGCGGTTGGTCTCGCGCGTACGCGGCTGCAGCGCGGCCTCATGGAACGCCACCTAGGCGGGTACGCCGTGCTCGCGTACGGCGCCTGATCGGGAGGCTCCGTGCTGCGTTAAGCTTTCCGCCCCCAAGCGCTCACCAGAGTTGTATAGAACACCACGCCCTGCCTACTTGAAGTTTCATCGCGAAGGCGATCCGCGAGGGTGTCAACTGCGATTTCCGAAGGGTCTGCGATCCCTCCGGCTGCGATCACGGGGAGGAGACTTCTCACCAGCCCTGCCACATGTTTGTACCCAGCCCATTCGCGGCCGCCCCCCACGAAGGTATCAGCATGCAGCCGCGGCCTTGAACATCCAGCGCTCACGAAAACCTGCCGCAGCTTTGCGCCCATTTGCGTGTCAGAGCCGGACCGATGGAAGGCCTCTCGAATCCAACCCGACACCTGGTCGAGCAAAGCGCATGGGGGCACCGCTTGAATCGGGATCGTCCAGTCCGCCTCCTGAAACGCCAGGACGCCGCCATGACGCAGCTGACGACTCGCAGCCTCCAAGACGGTGACCGGATCTGGTATGTACTGCAGGACCAGCCGACCGACGACCGCATCGAAGTCGCCCCCGAGGTTCAGATCTCGAACGTCGCCGCATTTGAACATCACGCCCCGATATCCTCCGGCGCTCGCTCTGGCCCGAGCCGTCTCAAGGATTACTGGATCAACGTCGACGCCGAGCACACTTCCTTGCGGTCCCACCATCTCAGCCACTAGCAACGCCACATCACCCGCGCCGCTCCCCACGTCCAGGACTCGCATTCCTTTGGTAATGCCCGCGTTCTCAAACATTCGCCGGGTGGACGGGTTCCACAGCAGCGCCCGCTCCTGCAAATGCTCCGTCTCGTGGTCTGACCGGCCCAGCGGGTATTCGGCGGTAGGCATGTTGGACTGCATGTCTGCGTCATCTCGCCAAGAGACCGCCAAACCGTACCCAACGGGTGCCATCGAAGCGAGCGAGTTCAACTTGCTTGACTGGGTGATAGTCCAGCGCGCTAGTGTTCAGTTTCATCCCCGGGAGCAACATCGGCAGCTCTAGGTCTTTCAAGCTCGCAGCCTGGCGCATCACGTTCGCGCGGGTGAGATCCTCGCCACACTGGCGGAGAACGTGCGCGAGAGTCTGCGCCATCGTATAGCCGTTCACGTTGAACACATCCTCCGGATCGCCTTCCGGATAGTAGCGTTTCATAACCGCGAGGTAGTCTCGGACTGCGGCATCGTTGGCCCACTGTGGATCGGCCGGGTCCTTCAGCCAGCTGCCGCTGATCAGGCCTACCGCCTTTTCGAGTCCTGCCGGCTCCAGCACAGTGTGCTTGGAGCTGCCCCCAATCGGTACGATCAGCACCGGCTTCCAACCGATGTCGTAGGCCTTTCGGATCGCTAGGGCGCTGATCTTGCCGGCCGCGAAGCTCACGAACACATCTGCGCCGGAGGCCTTGATGGCCACGACCTGTTGGTCCACGGTCGGATCGCTGACTTCATAAGACACCTCCGAGACGATCATCTGCTTTGCTCTGTCGCCGAGACTCCCCTTGAGCCCGGTGAGCAGGTCTTTGCCGAAGTCATCGTTCTGGAATAAGACGCCGACCTTCGCTTTCGGGTACTTCTCCAGAATGTATCGCGCATATGCCTTCGATTCGACTTCATACGCAGGTACGAAGCCCATGGTCCACGGCGAGTTCTTGGGATCGTGGAACTTGGTCCCGCCCGTCACCAGGAAGAGGTCGGGCACCTGTTTGGCGTTTACATAGCGTTGAATCGCGCTGTTGGTCGCCGTGCCGAAGCTGCCAAATAGCAGCAGGACCTCGTCTTGCTCGACCAATTTGCGGGTTTGCTCGACGGTCTTGGGAGGACTATAGCCGTCGTCCAAGCTGATGAGATTAATCTTTCGACCGTTTATGCCCCCTTCACTGTTGAGTTTGGCAAAATAGGCAGCCATCGCTTTGCCATGTGTTCCCATGCCAGAGAGAGGTCCACTGTACGGCATGGTCTGCCCGATTTTGATTTCGGTGTCGCTAACGCCCGGGCCATAGCTCCTCTGCGCGATCGATGGACAAGCGAGCAATTCCGCTACGACAACGAGGGGCAATGCCAGCTGATGCTTCGGTCGCGATCGCGTCGAATGTTGATTCCCGCTGGTGTGACCCATTCGGCAGATTGCGAGCAACCGGTCTATCGAATTCCAGCTTTTCATAATCGCTCTCCCGAAAGGTTGTTATGGTCACCTTCTGACATCGACAGCACCTTGCTGCTTAAAGCAAGCGCAGCTCTGGAATGCGTCGGTACCAGCCCCTAGCGCCGCTAGGTGGTCAGGACTCTAGGCGACTGCGCACACGAGGGCAATGCAATCGCGCTAACATACTAAATTGCGGATGACAATAATGCGGGGTGGGTCCTATGCGCAACATCGATCTGAAGGACCTCGAAATTCTTGCAGCCGTTTACAAGACCCGAAATGTCTCACACGCCAGCGACAAGGTGGGTTTAAGCCAGCCTTCGATCAGCATTCGGCTCGGTCGGCTGCGGGAGCATTTCCGGGACCCGCTGTTCGTGCGGACTTCGACGGGTATGCAGCCCACCCCGAGGCTCGAGACACTAATACCTTCCGTCAATCAAAGTCTCGGCTTGCTCGACGGGTCGGTCCCACAGCAGGCAGTATTCGACGCTCAGAGGTCTGATAGGAAGTTCCGAATCTGTATGACGGACGTTGGGCAGATGGTCTTTCTGCCGTTGCTTCTGACGCGGATGGAATCGATCGCCCCCGCGGTGCGGATCGAAGTGCTCAATCTGACCACCGAGACACCTCGCCTGCTTGAATCGGGCGATGCAGACCATGCCATAGGGTTTACCGTCGACATCCAGGCTGGCTTCTACCAGCAGGCGCTGCTACAGGATCACTTTGTTTGCATGGTAAGCCGCAATCACCCCCGCATCGGTACTCGACTGACGCAAAGGCAATTCGAAACCGAGCCGCAGATCGACGTCGTCACGCGGGGGACGGGGCATTGGCTGCTGTACAAAGCCCTCGAAGATGCGAAGGTCGAGCGGCGCGTGGCGGCAAGAGTTCCGTCATTCTTAGGACTGGCCCAGATCGTGTCCCACAGCAACTTGCTGGCTCTGGTACCGGCCCGTCTCGGGAAGCTGCTTTCGGGAGAGGCCAATGTGAAGACCCTCGCGGCTCCGATCAAACTGCCGTCGTACACCGTCAAACAGTATTGGCACGAACGCTTTCATCGGGACCCGGCAAACATTTGGTTGCGCGGCTTGATCTCTGATCTCTACCGCGAACTGCGCAAGCGATAGCCATAGAGCGGACCTAAGCCGCCTTCGGAGGCGACGGCGCGAATAGAAGGTCAGGTCTTCGAGAAGCCCATCGCACGAAAGACGGCCGATGACCGTTTTCAGCCTTTCAGCCGAGACTCGCTGCCGACCCGCTCGGACGCCGTGTCTCGGTTCAAGCCTGGGCCGCGAGCCCCGCGCCACCGTTACCACTGTTGTCGTTGCTCGGGGCGACCCTCCAAGGATTCCGCCGACGGCCTTAACAGCGACCTGCACGCAAGCACCTAGCACAGCGCACCTGGTGCCGGTGACGGCCAAGCAGGCGATGGAGACAGCGCCGGCGTGCAAGTGGGGGCAAGACAGAGTGAGCCGAAGGATCTCAACCAGCTCGTCGCCGCAGCCGGTCGAGTTTGCGGCGTCCGGCTCTCGGAACACCACGCAGCTGCTCCCGCGCGCGACGCGTGGCCGCCAGGTAGCGTGCTGTGCGGACCGGCGCTGACGCACCAGCTCACGCCCCTGCAGAGGGTGATGATGGTTTCTTCTTCGACTCAGAAACTCAACGTTGCAGCGCTGCGCTTGATCGCTTCGTGCATGACACTCGCGCCGGTGATGATCACGCCCTCGATCAGACTCTCCTGCGTGTGTCCGCGGCTCTTCACGCAGGGCGTGCACGCCCACAACGTGCCGCCCCCGGGGCACGAAAGTCGCGCAGCATGCTGCCGCGGCTGACGGAGTTGATGTTCGTGGAAGGTGGAACCGCCGTGCGCTAGGCTTTGCGAGCATGCTCTCAGTTAGCGTAGCGGTGCTGCCCGGCCCCTAGCCTATGCCTTGCCCCGCTGCGCCGCCTCTATTTGTGCGGTATGTCCTGCCACATCCTCCAGCGCGGCGCAAATCGTCGTCTGTCCCCAGTCATTGGATCTGACTATGCTCCGGGGCTGGTATTAACATGTGACTACTTGCCATCGCTGCTAGTGAGCCGCCATGTCCACCGTCGCAACCAGCGTCAAGATTCCCAGCGAGCTGAAGACCCGTATCGAGAAGCTTGCCCAAAAAAGCGGCCAGACCACGCACGCCTTCGTCCTGTCGGCGCTCGAGGAATTTGTCGCGCGCTCGGAGCTCGCCGAGCAATTCCTCCAAGATGCGATCGCGGCCGACGAGCGGATGCAGCGTTCCGGTCTGGGCTACGACGCGCAAGAGGTCCACGCATATATCACCACGAAGGCGCAGGGTAAGCGAGTCAGGCGGCCGCGGGTGAAGCGTTGGCGAAAGTAATCTACTCGGAAGAGGCGCTGCGCGACTTCGAGCGCATCATCGAGTTCTCGCTCGGAGCGTCGTCCGGCTCGCCCGGGGGAGTGGTCGAGCAAATCAGAGACGCGATTGCCATGCTTGCGGAGCATCCATTGATCGGCCGCAAGCGCGACTCATTGCGTCGCGAACTCGTGATCTCGCGCGGGCGCTCTGGATACGTCGCGATGTACCGCTTTGATCCCGCGCAAGACGCTGTACCCGTGCTGCGCATCCGGCATCACCGCGAGGCTGGCTTCTCGGACTGATCGGGAGAAGGCGGACGGATGGGGTTTCCCCGGCGATGGCCGGGCAGGCCTTGGACGCGTCGTTCACGCGATAGGCGCGGCTCCGTCGCACGATTTCGAGCAGCTCGTCGTGCCAGCCGAAAGGGTCGCCCTTGCTGTCACCTGCCCACAACACACCGCGCCGCTGCGGGCGGGTCCGTGGCTGCAGCGCGGCGTCATGGGACACAACCTAGCCCGGCGGTCGGATCAGGAACATCGTCAATTTGACTTGGGCCAAAGGAGCACTAGGACTTGACTCTATCCTGCGCGGTGCACGTTTCTCCCACATCGAAAAGGAGTAGCTCATGAGGCCGTTCATTGCCCTGACTGCCGCAGTACTCGCCGTGTCGCTTGGCGCGTGCGCAACCACCTCATCTACCGAGAAGGCAAGCAAACAGGCCGAAGTCCGCAAGGCGACGCAAGCCTCGCTGCAGAAGTTCTACCAGGCCGATCCGAAGTTGCAGAGCGAGGTTGCGAAGGCGCCTGGCTACGGCATCTTCACCACCTATGGGTTGAGCTTCATCATCGGCGGTGCGGGCGGCAGCGGCCTAGTTCACAACAACCACACGCAGACCGACACTTTCATGGACGAAGCGCAAGCCAGTGCGGGAGTGCAGGCAGGCATCGCCCAGACCGACACGCTGATCGTCTTCAAGACGCAGGAAGCCATGCAGAAGTTCGTCGAGAGCGGCTGGGTCGCCGGCGGCGGCGGAGTAGCGCAAGCCGGCGCGAAGGGCGAGTCCGTCGGGCCAGGAACTGGCGGGAACGTCATCGCTGACGCGACGTACTACACGCTGACCCCAAATGGTCTGCAAGCGGGGTTTGCGGGTGCTGGCACCAAGTTTTGGAAGTCGAAGGATCTCAACTAGCGAGAGCCGGTCGCGGCGAGAATACAACCGCGCACGGATCCTCGCCGCGCCAACCTATCCAAGCCCCGAAGGCAACAAAAGTCTGGTCGCGAACAGCCTTGCCCAGATGGTGGCGGGCCTGCAGCGCGTCGGGCGCTGCGCTGGCCACGGAGAATCTCGCCGCAGGTTTCCTCGCCAGTGAGGCGCACGCCCGCGCCTACATCAAGCGGTAGAACTTCCCGGCGTTCTCGCAGGTGATCTTGTGCACGACGTCGGCCGGCAGGTGGCCGAACTGCTCCTCGATGTACTTCGACGACTCCGGCCACACGCCGTCGGCGTGCGGATAGTCGGAGCCCCACATGAGCGATTCCACGCCCATCTCGTCGATCAGCTTGCCGCCGATGCGGTCGAACTGGAACGTACCCTTGCACTGACGCCGCCAGTAGTCGCTCGGCTTCATCTTCAGGCCGAGGTCATGGAAGCGGTCCTCCCACTCGAAGTCCATGCGGTCGAGCGCATAGGGGATCCAGCCGATGCCGCTCTCGCCGAAGGAAATGCGCACGTTGGGATAGCGCTCGAGGACGCCGGCGCCGATCACGGCCGCCAGGATGTTCGCCAGGTTCATCTGGAAGCTGGAGACCACGGTGAAGAACGCCGCGCGACGCGTCGGCCCAAACGCCTTGTCCAGCTGGCTGGGCGGGATCGCGGGAAACGTGTGAAAGTGCAGCGGCAGATCGACCTCATGGATGGCCTGCCAGAGCGGCTCCCACGCGGGATGCCACATGGGCTCCATGTCCCAGGAGCACGATAGCTCCACGCCGCGCAGCCCCAGCTGCGCGGCTCGATGAATCTCTTGCACCGCCGCGTCGATGTCGCCATAGGGCAGGCAGGCCAACCCGATGAAGCGCGCCGGATCGTGCCCGCAGAAGTCCACGAGCCAGTCGTTGTAGATGCGGAACATCTCGTTCGCCGCCACCGGATCGTTTAGCCGCGTTGCAGCCCCGAGGATGCCAAAGATCACCTCGGCCTGCACGCCGTCGCGGTCCATGTCCTTCGCGCGCAACAGCGGATCGGTCGGATGGCGGCGGCCCCTCTTGCCGTCCTCGTAGAAGCCCGTCGCGGCCATGATGTCCACGCGGTGGTTCTGCCCGGGCACCAGCTTCTGCCCGGACGGTCCCACTCCGTTCAATAGCCCGAACGAGCCGGCGTTCTTGCAGGTCCAGTACGGACCGTCCGGGCCGTCGGTCACATAGGGCATCCTTTCCTTGAGCGCCGCTCGAGCGTTGGACGTGAACAGATCGGGGGCCAGCATCGGCAGGTCGATGTGGCAGTCGGCGGAGATCCTGGTGTAGTTCATGGCTTCTCCTCGAGGCGCAGGCGCTCGAACGGCGCTGTACAAGGATACCTCGGAACCGGGTCGGGAGCGGCCTCGTGCGCGCCGCAGATACACGCCACCACGACCCGATCACCCAGGACACACGGCATCCGGGCATTGAGCAAGCCTCACATGCCGGCGTGCTTCAGCGCCTCGGCGATGTTCTCCGGGGCCGGCTTGCGCCGGCCGGCCTCCACGTCTCTCATCATCTCCACGGTCGCGGCGGAGACCGGAGTCGGAACGCCGGCGATCTTGCCCTGGGCCACGACATGGCCGTTCATGTAATCGATCTCGGTTGGTCGGCCCTTCACCACGTCTTGGGCCATGGAGGCGCGCCAGTTGCGGCCGGTCGCGGACTTCGTCGTCAGCAGCGTATCCAGCGCGTCCCACGTCTCGTGCCGCGCGCAATCGGCCCAGCGCTCGACGGTCTCGCCGTTGAATCGCGGCACACGGTAGCCGAGTGCAATCCCGACTTGCGCGGACTCGCCTGCGAGATGGATCGTGATGGCGCGCCCGATCTTGCTCGCGGCGACCTCGCGGGATCCGAGTCCGGACATGGCCGTCACCGGGTTGCCCATCGCATTGGCGCATAGCTTCGACCAGCGCTCGCCCCAGAGGTTGTCGGTCACCTGCGAGCCGTCGACCACTGAGAGCATCTCGGCGAGCTCCTTGGCGCGTGGCGTGATCCGGCCGTCGTGCTCACCGACGCGAAAGACGTCGTGACCTTGGCCTCGACCCTGTTCCACGCCGCGCTCCACCTCGCCCGGCTTCCACAGCGCCACGCCGATCTTCGACATGATGAGCCCGACAGTGCGCTGCGGGCCGGTGACGGCGGCCACGATCGGGTCCGGCCAGCAGTTCTGAGAGGAAACGATGACGCCGTCGGGCGCGGCATGGCGAAGAGCGAGCTGCGCGGCCCAGGCGGTGTCGTACGCCTTCATGGCGATGAAGACGATCCGGAAGTCCCGCGGCAGCCGCTGGGCCTCGTGCAGGTGCGTGGCCTTGGGCCGTGCGGTGAACGGATCGTGCGGACCGGTTACCGCGATGCCCCGTTGGCGAATCGCCTCCACCTGCGCGGCCCACGCGTCGACCAGCGTCACGTCGTGCCCGGCGCGCGAGAGGAACGCACCGAGGTAGCTGCCGATCGCCCCTGCGCCGACGAACAGGATCTTCTTGCCCACAGGCTCCTCCTGAATGCAGCACTGGACGGCTATTATCGCGCCGTCTGCATCCGAATGGCCACGCCGCCACCGTCGCTGGTCCGACATGGCGGCCATCGGTGTCGAGCCCGTCAGGCTACGATGAACCCGTCGGCGGCTTGCGAGCGATCGGTCTGCATTGCTCGATGCCGGGAGCGCGCGTTAGCGCGCCTCAGGCGGCGGGCGCTTTCATGCACTCGCTGCACCTCCAGTGGACCAACCTCGGAAGCGAGGCCGGGGACGTGCCGCGCAGAAGCGTCTACCGAAATCTTGTCGCTGAGCGCAGCCTCTTTGATGGCATACCCCAAGCCCTACGCAGGCGCCGCGGCTGCCGCGCCGGCCGGTGACCCCTTGGGTGGCGGCCGCTCGTCCATCAGCCACTGCAGCGTGAAGGCGGTGAGGCCGATCGCGATCAGCGCGCCCCACGCGAAGTTGTAGTTGCCAAATCGATCGAACACCACGCCCCCCATCCAAGCGCCGAAGAACGAACCGAGCTGGTGGCTCAGGAACACGACACCGTAGAGCGTGTTGAAGTGCGTGAGGCCGAAGACGCGGCCGATGATCCCGGTGACGAGCGGGGCAACGCCGAGCCACAGGAAACCCATGGCCGCCGCGAATACGAGCGTCGAGGCCTGGCTGATCGGGGCGGCGAGGAACGCGATGATGATCAGTGTGCGCAGCAGGTAGATCAGCGCGAGCAGGTGTTTCTGGCTGTAGCGTGCACCGAGCAGGCCGAAGAGGTAGGTGCCGATCGCGTTGAACAGCCCGATCAGTGCGAGCGCGCTCGCAGCCACGCCCGGCGGCACGCCGCAAATCTGCAGATACGTCGACAGATGCGTGGTGATGAACACGAGCTGGAAGCCGCAGGCGAAGAACGCGGCCGTCATGAACAGATAGCCGCGGTGGCCCATCGCTTCGCGCAGCGCATCGCCGAGCCTTTGATCCTGAGCTGCGATCGAGCTTCCTTCCGACGGGTCCCGAATGGCCAGCGCGAGCAGCGCGATGGAAGCCGCAATGGCCGCGAATGCGAGCAGCGCGCTCTTCCACCCGAAGCCATTGATGAGCCACTGGCCGAGCGGCGCCAGCACCATCGTGCCGAGCGACCCCGCTGCGGCAACGATCCCCACCGTCTGGGTCCGCTTCTCGGGCGGCGTGGCGCGCGACACCGTGCCGATCAGGACGCCGAAACCCGTGCCCGCGGTGCCGATGCCGGCGAGAAACCCGGCGAGCTCGAGCGCGCCCGGTAGCGCCTTCGCAAAAGTCATCAGCAGCAGCCCCGCAGCGTAGACGAACGCGGTCACGATCAGCACCGGCCGCGCACGATAGCGGTCGGCCAACGCGCCGATGAAGGGCTGCGACAGGCCCCAGACGATGTTCTGCAATGCGATCGAGAAGCCGAAGGTCGCGGCCGAGATGCCGAGCTCGACGGTCATCGGCCGCATGAAGATCCCCAGGCTCTGGCGCAGCCCCATGCAAAGCGAGATGACCACGCCGCTCAGAACGAGCAACAGGACCATCGCGCGCCGATCGATGGAGGAGCTCATTGGCCTCAGCAGGAAAGCAGAGCTTGTATCAGCACCGCTGCAGCGCCTGCCGGAAAGAGTACCTCGATCGCACCATCATCCGCTTGACGACGTGAAGCGTATACAGGTCTCGGGCGCTCGTGTCGACGACGTAGCCGATCTGCTGCAGCAACGCGAGCGCGGCTGGATTCTCGCGCAGGATCTCTGCACGCGCTTCCACGATGCCCGCGGCAGTGGCAAGGACCTCCAGGCGGCACAGCAACCGGGTGGCAAGCCCCACGCGCCGCCAACTCTCACCGACCACCACAGCCACCTCGGCCTGCCCCGGCTCCACGATGTCGTACTGCGCAAGCCCAACCACTTCGGCATGGGCGGGGCCGGCAAAGGCGAGAAGCACTGCGCCCAGCCTCTCATCCGGTTGCACCATGCGCTCCAGCATGCTTGGCGTGAGCTCACGCAACGGATGGAAGAAGCGCTGGTGACGGCTGTGGGCCGATAGGCTGCGCACGAACCGCTGCATGAACTGCTCGTCGCCCTGGGACGCACGCCCGATCGACACGACGCGTCCATCGGCAACCCGGATCCACGGCGTCCCTTCCGTGGGCACGCTCCCGTCTCGAGCCCCAGTCTTGCGGCCGAAACCGAGTTCCGTGACGAATGGAGCAGACATGCACCTTCTCTGCCATCAAGGGTGGATAGGATTCTGCGTTTCACGGCGGAGCGCTGCAAACGAATTCTCGGAATGCAACCCATGACTCAGACGAATGGCCGAGCCGGACGCTGCTCCCGATTGCTCTTTCAGCCTCGATCGGCCAATCCAACGCCGCGCCTTGAGCACCGCGGGAGCGTGTGATACGGTTGGAGCTGCTATCCGATCTGGGCGTGGATCTGCCGCGCGCGACAGCTTAGCTGTCGAGCCCGAAGCACATGCCGATGGCAATTGCTCTGTGGCGTGACCGCGCCCGCCGCTGAGCCATAGGGCTCGACGAGCCGCGAGGTTGCCGCAGGCTGCACGGCAGAAGTGCACAAGAACAGAGGAGGCGCACGATGCTGGCCTGGTTTTCCGACCTCACGCCCAGAGAACGCCGGACGATGGGCGCCTGCTTTGGCGGCTGGACGCTCGACGCGCTGGACGTGCAGATCTTCTCCTTCATCATCCCCAGCCTGCTCAGCCTCTGGCACATCTCGACCGGTCAGGCGGGCGTGCTGGGCACCATCACCTTGCTCGTCTCCGCGCTCGGCGGCTGGCTCGCGGGTGCGTTGGCGGATCGTTGGGGCCGGGTGCGCGTCCTGCAGGTCACGATCGTATGGTATGCGGTCTTCACGTTTCTCTGCGGCTTCGCGCAGGACTTCACGCAGCTCTTCGTCTTCCGCGCTTTGCAGGGGCTCGGCTTTGGCGGCGAATGGGCGGCCGGCGCGGTGCTGATGGGCGAAGTGATCCGAGACAAGTATCGCGGCCGTGCGGTAGGCCTGGTACAGAGCGGGTGGTCGGTGGGCTGGGGCGCCGCGGCGCTGTTGTACACGATCCTGATCGCGACCGTCCCCGAGGAGTATGCCTGGCGCACGCTGTTCTGGATCGGTCTCGCTCCCGCAGCGCTCGTGATCTGGATCCGGCGCTTCGTCGAGGAGCCGGAACTCAACCGGCAGCGTGTCGCGCCCACTGGCATCTGGCATATCTTCTCCGCCCTCAAGCCGCCCTATCTCGCCACGACATGGCGTGTTGCACTGATGGTGACCGGCGCACAGGGCGGCGGCTACGCGCTGATGATCTGGCTGCCGACTTACTTGAAGACCGTGCGTGGCGTTTCCTCGGTCGGCACCGGCGCCTATTTGCTGGTGCTGATCCTCGGCGCGTTCTTCGGCTTCGTGACCGGAGCTTATCTCGCCGATGGCATCGGGCGGAAGCGCACGTTCCTGCTGTCGGCGATCCTCTCGATGATCCTGACGCTCATCTACCTCTTTGCGCCGATCAGCAACAGCTCGATCCTGCTGGTCGGGTTCGTGCTCGGTTACGTCTCGCTGATCATGTTCTCGCCCATGGGCTCATTCATGACGGAGCTCTATCCCACTTCCGTGCGGGGTGTCGGCCAGGGGTTCTGCTACAACGCCGGCCGCGGGATCGGGGCGCTGTTTCCGGCACTGGTTGGCTTCCTGTCGGCGCGGCTTGGTTTGGGGCCGGCGATCGCGGTGTTTTCGCTCGGTGCCTATGCCATCATGATCGCCGCTTTGCTCATGCTGCCCGAAACCCGCGGCCGCTCCCTGATGAGCCTGGAGCAGCCTGCCGCGCAGTGATGACCCGAGGCCGTCGCTGCGTGTAAAGGGGCAGCCCTCGGGTTTCGGTAGGCGGCGGCGCAGATCAAGGCACTGGGGCACGAACATCGGTGGATAGCTGGCGCCGATCGAGCCGCAGTCCCAAGTCTGAGACAGCCGCGCACAAGGGCAGAGTTCTGATCGACTGGCGCGCCGAACAGGAAAATCCAAGCACTGGAAAGCAGCAGGTGCGCGCTCGGGTGCGGCATGAGCTACCCGGCGAGGGGCCCCGCTTCAGCGGGGATCGACGGCAAAGCGATTGCTGCCAGCCGCCGACGCGTTGTCCTTTGCGTTACCACGACGTCATGCAGAGGCGGTCAAGCTGGTTCGCGCGTGCCGGCCATGTCGATCTGTGGTCGTGGCACCGCCGGCAGGATTCGGCGGGGCGGCCGCTCTCACCCGGCCGCGGGGGTCCGAGTCGCCGCTGCAACGGCGAGCTTGCGCCTTGCCTCGTTCACCAGCGGCGGACACACGTTCGCATCGTTGTGGATGACCTGGCAGTCGAGGCAGTAGAAGCATTCGTCCATGTTGATTGCCCCGCACGGCTCGACGCTTTGCTCGATCTGCGCCATGCGCGCCCTAAGCTTAGCGCTGGCGAAGTTGTGGTCGCGGTTGTCGACGGCCTTGAACTTTGCCCCGTCGATGGCGATGATCGACTGCGAGAACAGGTCGAGCTTGCGGGACAGCACGATGAACCGGCGGCACACGGCGCGGATCGACTTTCCCGCTCGCGTCGGAAATCGGCGATGGTCTTGAAGCCCGGCGCGAGGCGCCCGGTCAACCACATGAGCTATCCTTCGCAGCAGCCGTTCCGACACAGCACGGTCGGGGCCGTCGATGCGGACCGGAGTAGCCAGCAGAAGCGAAGCGATGGCGCAGTCTGAGTGCAGGCTAACGCCGGTTTGCCATGTCGCGCGCATCGACAGGATCGAGATGGCCGGCGCGGGCGAACCAGCTTGGCCGCCTCTTCATGGGCGTGTGGCGGCGCGAGCGTACGCGCGTCGGCGGCGCGCAGCTAGCGCCGACGACCTGGCCGGCAGTTGATTGCCGCATCGGTCGATCCGGATTCACCTGGGGCTCGGTGTCGTTGCTCGGGGTCGGCTCCAGGTTTACAATCCCACGATCCAGTCGTGGAACTGTAAACATGCTGCTCCGCGCCGCTCACGACACGCTGGAACGGATGGCAACAGGCTTTCGCGCCCTGACCATTACCGGCCCGCGCCAGTCCGGCAAGACCACGTTGTCCAAAGCCGCGTTCCCGCGCAAGCCCTACGTGAGTCTGGAGGCGGCCGACGAGCGTGCCTTCGCCAGCCATGACCCGCGCGGATTCCTCGCACGCTTTCCGGACGGCGCGATCATCGACGAAGCCCAATGGGTCCCCGACCTGTTCTCCTACATCCAGACGCTGGTGGACGAAGATCAACGGCCCGGGCGCTTCGTCCTCACCGGCTCTCAGAACTTCGGCTTGCTCGCCAGGATCACGCAAAGTCTGGCGGGGCGCGTCGCCATTCTTCATCTGCTGCCGCTCTCGATGGGCGAACTGCGCGCAGGCGGCGTCGCGCTCCGCGACATCGACGAGTGGCTGTATCGAGGCTTCTATCCGGCGCTCTACCGCGGCACCATCGATCCCTCCGACTGGCACGCCGCCTACGTCACGACCTACCTCGAGCGGGACGTCCGTCAGATCACCAATGTCCACGACCTCGGTTCGTTCCAGAGGTTTCTAGCGCTGTGCGCGGCCCGCACCGGGCAGTTGTTGAACATCGCCAGCCTCGCGGCCGACTGCGCGATTGCACAGAGCACGGCGCGGGCCTGGCTGGGCGTCTTGGAGGCGAGTTACGTCCTCCATCTGCTGCAGCCGCATCACGCGAATCTGGGCAAACGGCTGGTGAAGACGCCTAAACTCTACTTTCACGACGTCGGGCTTGCGGCGTTCCTGATCGGCATTCAGGATGCGAAGCAGCTTTCCACGCATCCCGCGCGCGGGGCGCTGTTCGAGACCTTCGTCATCGGCGAGTTTCTGAAGTATCGGTTCAATGCCGGTCTGCGATCGAACCTCTATTTCTGGCGCGACAACATCGGCACCGAAGTGGATGCGCTGGTGGAGGATGCTCGCGGACTGTTTCCCATCGAAATCAAGTCCGGCCGGACTTATCAGGACGAGTTCGTCCGATCGCTACGGCTGTTCTCCAAATATGCCGGTGCGAGGGCGTTCGGTGCAGGGCTGGTCTATGGCGGGGACGATAGTTATTCCCGCCAAGGCGTCACGGTAAGGTCCTGGCGGGATCTGTAGCCAGCCTCTGACCCTCACCCGCTGGCGGAGCGGGCGCGCGCTCCAGCGGAGGTCGACGGCGATGCGCATTACGCGAAGCCAGGGTTGCGAGCGTGGTCAGGGTGAACCGGACCAGCGGCTCCAGCAGCGTCAGGAAGGCTAGGATCAACCTTCCGCCAGCCCAGGCGCCGCAGACTCTGCATCGGCGCCGCCGAGCGCGACCGCGGTTCGCGCCGCGGACGTCGTGTCGACCGGTGTCCACTTTCACTGCTGCGTGAGCCAGGAGGTGTTTGTTGCCGGGGCGGACGGGCAGGTCCAGCTGGCTACCCTCTCCCGCGAAGTGGGACAAGGGCTGGGGGTGAGGGCCGCCGATGCGGCCGCGCTGAGGCCAGAGGATCTCGCCGCAGTCCAGCAGCAGGTGCGCGCTCGGGTGCAGCATGAGCTACCCGGCGAGGGGGACTGCGCAGCGCGGAGCAGGGGCCCCGCTTGCGGGGATGCGACCGCGGAGCAGGCCGAGGGGCGCGGGTGGGTCCGTCCCCCGTGCGCGTCTCCGGGGTCAGATCCCCGTGCAAGCACGGGCCCCTCTTCCGCCCTCCGATGCGCCCCGCTTCAGCGGCGATCGACGGCAAAGCGATTGCTGCCAGCCGCCGACGCGTTGTCCTTTGCGTTACCACGACGTCGTGCAGAGGCGGTCAAGCTGGTTCGCGCGTGCCGGCCATCTCGATCTGTAGTCGTGGCGCCCCCGGCAGGATTCGGCGGGGCGGCCGATCTCACTCGGCCGCGAGGGTCCGGGTCGGTGCTGCAACGGCGAACTCGCGTTTGCGCCTTGCCTCGTTCACCAGCGGCGGACACACGTTCGCATCGTCGTGGATGACCTGGCAGTCGAGGCAATAGAAGCATTCGTCCATGTCGATTGCCCCGCTCGGTTCGATGGCCTGTATCGGGCAGCGCCTTGCGCACAGCTGGCAGGGGCTGCCGCATTCGGAGCGGCGCTTCAACGTCGTGAACCGGTGCAGCCGAAGCCGGCGCATCTGCGAGCTCAAGCTGGGCGGGGACAAGAAGCGCAGCTACCGCCTGACCCACGCCAAGCCGATCGTGGAGCGCTTCTTCGCCTGGGTCAACGCGTGCTTTGAAGCGCAGGGGTGGTTGCCGAGCAATCCACTGACCAAGGCGCTGGCCTACGCGCGCGAGCGAAGATGCGGGCTGGAGGCGTACCTCAACGATCCGGACGTGCCCATCGACACCAATCACTTGGAGCGCGCGCTCAGAGCAGTTCCGATGGGCCGCAAGAATTGGTTGTTCGCTTGGACCGAACTGGGCGCCAAGCATGTGGGGATCATGCACAGCCTGATCGTGACCTGCCGGCTGCACCAGATCGACCCCTACGACTATCTGGTCGATGTCCTGCAGCGTGTGGGGCAGCATCCGGCCAGTCGGGTGCACGAACTCACCCCGCGGCTGTGGAAGGAACGGTTTGCCAGCAACCCGCTGCGCTCGGCGGTGCACACTCTGCGCGTCTAGACAAGAACGCCGGCTAGTTACCGGTTACCGGCGGCCGGGAGGGCTGAGCTGCAGCTGCTTTCGCATCGAGGTGGGCGAGGATCTTCTCGATTACCGCCGAATCCTCGATGCAGGCGATAATGCGCACCGCCCCGCCGCACACCGCGCAGGTCACGATGTCGATGTTGAACACGCGCTTGAGGCGTTGCGCCCAAGTCATCGCCGCGCGCCGCTCGGCCGGGGAGCTGGGGTCGGTCTCGGCCGCTGCCTGGCCTCTTGCACCCTTGCCCCGCCCGGCTTTGGTCACCTGCGCTCGGTGCGCGCTGTTTGGGGCAAACACGCCGTGGAAGCGGGTGAGATTGACGCGCGGTTTGGGCAGCGAGCGCGGCCAGTCCTGCGATGAAATCCAGCGGCTCGAAGAGCACGTGCGTGGTGCCGTCCGAGCAGGGCGTTTTCAATTGGTAGCGCACCAAGCCGCCGGGGGTGAGCGACAGGCGCGTCTCGGACACCGCCGGACGTGGGCTGCCCGTCTGGTACGAAGTCCTTGTCTCCGTTGACCCCAGGGATAGCGCGGAGCAGCTTCCTGCGATGACCGAGGAGCACGCCGAGCTCCTGCAGGTCGCGCTCGGTCAGCAGGCGCAGTGCATCGAGATCCACGCCGTTGTCGGCGAAGACCGCGACGTACTGCTCCAAGCCCGGCTGCTCGAGCAAGGACGATAGGGTGCTCACCTTTCCCTCCTACGGCGAGCTTGTTCGTGTACTATTGTGGTCACAATCATAGCGTTGAGGCCACAGGCATGCAAACCAGCGTTCGCGAGCTCAAAGCCAGGCTTAGCCAGCTGCTCAAGCGGGTCGAAGCGGGTGCCACGGTGACGGTGCGGGTACACAACAGACCAGTAGCCGAAATTGTGCCGATTCGCAAAAAGCGCTCGGTCAAGCAGCTTGCCACCGAACCGGGAATCGCTTGGAACGGCAAGAAGCCGGCAGGGATCGCACGACCCGAAACGCTCCCGAGGGACGTCTCCGTGTCCGCGTGGGTGAGTGAAGATCGCAGATGATCGTATACCTCGATACCTCGGCTCTGGTGAAGCTGTACGTGAGGGAAGCCGGTTCTGTGCGGGTACGCACTTGGGTTCGGAGCGCTGCTGCGGCCGCCACTTCGGTTGTAGCGTACGCCGAGGCTCGAGCTGCGTTCGCGCGCCTGTACCGAAGCGCGCTCACCAGCCCGCGCAGACACCGCGAGCGCGTTGCCCGACTGAACGCGGACTGGGAATCGTTCATGCGCATCGAGCTGACACCCGCGGTGCTGCGCCTTGCCGGAGAAACGGCAGAAACCTACGAACTGAGGGGCTTCGACGGCATTCATCTGGCGAGTGCGCTTTGGCTAAAGGACCGGATCGAAATTGAATGCAAATTCGTCGTGTTCGATCAACGCCTGCATGATGGTGCCGCGCGCGCGGGGCTTTCGGTCCTGCCCTAGCGTTCGTGATTGCACCATCGAAGGCTCTCCTATCTAGACTCGTCCAGCAAGGCCCTGGCCCGCCGACCCGACGCGCGTTGCCGCCGCGGCCTGACCCATGTTCCGCGTCCTTGCAAGGCTGTGCGGATGTACAGCCTACCGCTTGGCCGCACACTCTGCATCAGCGCCGCCGAGCGCGACCGTGGTTCGCGCCGCGGACGGCGTGCTGAGGCTGGGTGGGCCCGCTCGAGGCGTCGATGCCTGCTGCGTGCCTGCCGCTCGCAGTCAGGCGGCCTTGGTCGCGTGCGCCCGCCGTGTCGACCCGGTGTCCACTTTCACTGCTGCGTGAGCCCGGAGGTGTTTGTTACCGGGGCGGACGGGCAGGTCCAGTTCGCCGAGGCAGCCGCGCTGAGGTCAGAGGATCTCGCCGCAGTCCAGCAAGTAGGTGCGCGCTCGGGTGCAGCATGAGCTACCCGGCGAGGGGGACTGCGCAGCCTGGAGCAGGGGCCCCGCTTGCGGGGATGCGACCGCGAAGCAGGCCAAGGGGCGCGGGCGGGTCCGTCCCCCCGTGCGCGTCTCCGGGGTCAGATCCCCGTGCAAGCACGGGGCCCCTCTTCCGCCCTGCGACGCGCCCCGCTTCAGCGGGGATCGACGGCAAAGCGATTGCTGCCAGCCGCCGACGCGCTGTCCTTTGCGTTACCACGACGCCATGCAGAGGCGGTCAAGCCGGTTCGCGCGTGCCGGCCATCTCGATCTGTAGTCGTGGCGCCCCCGGCAGGATTCGGCGGGGCGGCCGATCTCACTCGGCTGCGGGGGCCAGATTCGGCGCTGCGACGTCGGGCTTGCGGTTGCGCCTTGCCTCGTTCACCAGCGGCGGACACA
>DATJVI010000097.1:0-81804 GCA_035501875.1 Burkholderiales bacterium | reverse complement strand
AACGCGGACGGCTCGGTGAACCTCGACGACGCGCCGCTGCTGAGCGACATGGCCTCGGACCCCGATCTCGCGGGCTTGCGGCTGATTGCCGAGCCTTGGGACGCCGCTGGCGTGTATCAGCTTGGTCGAGCGTTTCCGGGATAGTGGCATCGCGTGATCGACACCAGCCTTGAAAGCCCACAGGACATTGCCGAACCTTGCGACCAGCGCCTCCTGCCGACGCTGCACTACACAGTGGCGGCGCGGTCTGTCGTCGTACTGCTTCGGAAGGGGGCGGGGGAGAAACCGGGCTGACCGGCGCCGGCAGGCGATGCCCCCCAGTGCATCTGCCGATGGCGCATGACGGCAGCGACCAGGAAGGCGACGCGCCGCGCTGTACCGGCTGCTGGTGATCCGGAGTTCTACGAGCGCGACGCGGACGGCGTGCCACGGCGTTGGGTGGCGCGAATGCGCGCCAGCACCTCGTGCGGCATGCCGATCGGACCGGCAACCAAGAACGCATCGTCGCCCCGATGGAGCACGGCGCGCAGCCGGCCGGCGCCGTCAATTCGTACGTCTACACGTCGCGCCTCGTTTCCGCGCGGCCTGGAACGGACTTCACGCTGCGTGTCACTCCGTACCATCCGAAGGTACGGTGGCGGCTCGAGCTTGCACTGGCGCAGTGCGGAGCCTGAGTCCGCCGCGCGGTGCGGCCTGGAGTTGTGCCGAAGAGTCGCACACTGCGGTCACGCGCAGCGCCTGCTTCGTCCCGCCCGTGCAGTCCGCCTGGAATTGGACCGGCATGCCGACGTGCAGATCTTCGTAGCGCGGATCGTCGACGTTGTTGCGATCGAAGTAATGCTGCTCCCCGTTCGCGTCTTCGATGAATCCGTAGCCGTCGGTCATCCACGCCACCCGCCCTTTGACACCGTAAACCGCCTCGGCGGCCTGCCGGTGCATCAGGTCGGCTGCCGTGATCGTCTCAGGTGCGACCCCTTCGGCGAGGACTCTTTCGACCAGATCGTGCTCGGTGACAATGCCTACAGGCACGAGCCTGCCTCCACGCGGCTCGACAACGACGAGCTCGCCAACATGGAATTTGCGCATCCGCTTCGCGATCTCGGCGGCACTGGCCTCGCAAGTGCACCGTATCTCATCTCGCCCGACTACCTCAGCTTGCATGGAAGCATCCGCACGCGACCACCGGTCACAGTATTGCGCGACTCCGACGACCGGAATTGACGGCGGTCATCAAAGGCGGCAACACACCTGCGTTGGATCGGCTGCATGGAACAAAGTTGCACATGGGCCTGGGCGGCGGCTTGGCATTGGAACCGGCACCTCCGGCCATGGCAGCCAGCTATCGACGTGATCGCCGACGCTCACCGCCGCCCGATCCCCAAACGATCGCGGCATCGTTCACCAAGCGTGCAGAAGGCCGTCACAAGATTGCGACGACGCGTCGGCGCCGGGGTCACGCGCGCGATCGGCGCGCGGGAAAGCAATCGCGCTGAGCGCGCGCTTTCTCGGCGCGTCTTGACCCCGCGCAACGCCCGCGTGGCTGGTTCGGCGATACTTGCGACCCGCATCGCATGGCGGACGAGACCGGTGGCATTGCGGATCCTCTTCGCGATTTCCGAGGCGTATCCGCTGATCAAGACGGGGGGCCTCGCCGATTACGCGCGCGGTCTCACGAAGGCGCTGGTTCGCCTAGGTCACGATGTACGCCTGTTGCTGCCGTGCTATCCGGGCACGATCGAGCGCTTGGCGGGTTCGGTGGAGCGCGTCGACTTGGGCGATGCTTTCAGTGCCGGCCCGACCGCGCTGATCTCCGGGCGCCTGCCCGACACCGGAGTGCCGCTGTGGCTGATCGAGTGTCCGAACCTCTATGCACGCCGGGGCGGCATCTACCAGGACGTGATGGGCGACGACTGGCCGGACAACGCGCTGCGTTTCGGACTGTTGGCGCGCATGGCCGCCTGGTTGGCCCTGGCTCGTGGCCCGGTGTCCTGGCAGCCCGACGTCGTTCATCTGAACGAATGGCAGACCGGACCGGCTGCAGCGCTCCTCGCGCAAGAAGCGACCGCACCGCCGACGTTGTTCACGATTCACAACATGGCGTTTCAAGGTCTCTTCAATCCGGACGTGCTGTCGTTTCTGGGGTTGCCTGCAAGCGTTTTCGATGCGCAGGGCCTCGAGTACTACGGCAAGGTGTCCTACCTGAAGGCCGGCATCCGCTACGCCGACCGTATCGCGACCGTGAGCGAAGCCTATGCGCGGGAAATCCTGACACCCGAGTTCGGCTTCGGCCTCGAGGGGCTGCTCACGCAGCGCGCTAACGATCTGGTCGGAATACTGAACGGCGCGGACTACGACGTATGGAGCCCGCAAGCGGATCCCCATGTCCACGCACAGTTCGGGGCTTCCGACATCGGTGCGAAAAAGCCCATCTGCAAGGACGCGCTGCTCCGGCGGCTCGGACTGGCGGTGAACGAGGGTGCGGATCGGCAGCTCACGGTCCCGATGGTCGCTTACATGAGCCGCATTACGCATCAGAAGATGGCAGACGTGCTGCTGGATGCGCTGCCGCAGGTTCTCGCGCGCGAAACCCAGGTCGTCGTTCTCGGCCAGGGTGATCACGCGCTGGAGGCAGGTCTCGTCGCGCTGGCGCGTCGATCTCCGCAGCGGCTTGCAGTCGTCATCGGCTATGACGAGGAACTCGCCCATCAGATCCTGGCGGGTGCCGATATGCTGCTCGCGCCGGCACGCTTCGAGCCATGCGGACTGACCCAGATGTACGCGCTGCGCTACGGCACGGTGCCGATCGTCTCGCGCGTCGGCGGCCTTCGCGAAACCATCGTCGACGCCAGGCCTGACAGCCTCGCGCAGGGAACTGCGAGCGGATTCGTCTTCGACGAACCAACGGTCCGCGGTCTGGTCGGCGGCGTGGACCGCGCGTTGGAGGCGTATCGGACCCGGAGCGTATGGCAGGCGCTGCAACGCAAAGGAATGCAGGCGGACTTCTCGTGGGCACGCTCGGCGCGCAAGTATGCGCAGATCTATGCTGCACTTGCCGCGTCGCGGTTGGTTTCCCGCATGGAATTCATGTCGTCGACCGACGCCGACGCTGATCCAGAGCATCAGGCTTGCGAGCACGAAGTGCCGCAAGCGGCGCTCTGAGGTCGTAACCACGGATCACGCCGCGGCGCTGCTGATTTGAGCGCTTGGAAGACTCTCGAAAACGGCGCATTGAGATGCTGCAAACCGACAGTTGCAGGCTCTTTCATGAGTTCGGATCCACTGACCCGTAGTCGGCACTCAGCAAAGATCCCATGCGTTCTTTGAAGCTGAGCAGGGCCTTCACCTTGATGGAGTCCGGGCCGGTCGTCTTGGTGGCCACCAACGATGGAAAGAAGAACAACATCATGACCATCTCCTGGACCATGGTGCTGGACTTCACGCCCCGATTTGCCATCACCACGGGGGAGTGGAACTACTCTTTCGGGGCGCTCAAAAGGACCAGGGAGTGCGTTATCGCCATCCCCACCGTCGAGATGCTGGACAAGGTGATCGGCATAGGGACGTGCTCTGGTGCAGATACGGACAAGTTCACGAAATTCCGACTCACGCCAGCGCCGGCAAAGGCGGTCAAGGCCCCTTTGATCAAAGAGTGCCTGGCCAACATCGAGTGCAGAGTCGTCGATTTCGTCCGCAAGCACAACGTCGTTGTGCTGGAGGCTGTGGCCGCACACGTGAGCTCTTCTCACAAGGAAAAGCGCACGGTACACGCCGTGGGAGATGGAACATTCATTGTGGACGGCAGGCGGCTGAGTCGCCGCAAGCAAATGGCAGCGAAGATTCCAGCCGGGGTTTAGTTAGCCCTGCTTTGGGCGCGACCCGCCCGCAGGCTTTGCTCAATTTCCGTGCAGGTCTCACGCAGGCTGCGCTGGATCAATGTGCCCGCTCGAGACCGTGGCAGGCTGATCGCCCAATCAGTTTCATCGAGAGCGATGCCATGGACAAGATCTGGCTCAAGCAGTATCCGGAAGGTGTTCCGGCCGACGTCGACGTGAATGCCTATGCATCGGCAAAGGAGTTCATGGAGAAGAGTTGCGCGCGCTTCAGGAACTTGCCCGCCTACGGAAACATGGGTGTGTCGCTGACGTATGACGAGCTGGAACGCATGAGCGCAGCATTCGGCGCCTATCTTCAGAAGGTGCTCGGCATGAACAAGGGCGACCGCCTCGCGATCATGATGCCCAACGTGCTGCAGTATCCGGTGGCACTGTTCGGTGCACTGCGCGCAGGGTTGACAGTGGTCAACACGAATCCGCAGTACACGGCGCGCGAGCTCGAACACCAGTTACGGGACTCCGGCGCGATTGCAATCGTCGTCCTCGAGAACTTTGCGCATACGTTGCAGCAAGTGCTCGATCGAACGCAGGTCAGGCACGTGATCACGACGCAGGTCGGCGATCTGTTTCCGGCGGCCAAGGGCTGGCTGACCAACTTCGTCGTCAAGCATTTGAAGAAGATGGTGCCCGAGTGGCACATCGCGGCCGCCTTGCCAATGACGAGTGCGCTGCAGGCCGGTCGGGGGCACACGCTCGCCGACGTCGCACTCGGACGCGACGACCTGGCGTTTCTGCAATACACGGGCGGCACAACCGGAGTAGCCAAGGGTGCCATGCTGACCCACGGCAACATCCTCGCCAACGTGGAACAGGTCGCCGCCTGGATCGGCCGCGACCTCCAAGAGGGCAAGGAGATCGCCATCATTCCGCTGCCGCTTTACCACGTATACGCGTTGACGATCAGCTTGGTGCATATGCGGATCGGGGCACACACGATACTGATTACCAACCCGCGCGACATTCCGGCGTTTTTGGACGTGCTGAAGAAGACGCGCTTCACGACCATGATCGGGGTGAATACGCTCTACAACGCGTTGCTCAACGCGCCCGGATTCAGCGAGATCGACGTGGGCTCTCTGAAGCTGGCGTCGGCCGGCGCCATGGCGGTGCAGCGGTCTGTCGCGGAGCGCTGGAAAAAGATGACCGGGGTGCCCATCGTCGAGGGGTACGGGTTGACCGAGACTTCGCCGGTGGTGACGTCCAACGCGGTAAACATCAAGGACTGGACTGGCACCATCGGCTTGCCGATCCCGTCCACCGAGGCTGCAGTGTTGGACGAGGAAGGCACGGCGCTGCCGGCCGGGCAGATGGGTGAAATTTGTGTTCGCGGTCCGCAGGTAATGAAGGGATATTGGCAGCGGCCCGACGAAACTCAAAAGGTGTTCACCAAGGACGGCTGGTTGCGCACCGGTGACATGGGGATCATGGACGAGCGTGGCTACTTTCGCATCACCGACCGCAAGAAGGACATGGTCATCGTGTCCGGCTTCAAGGTCTTCCCCAACGAGGTCGAGGACGTCATCGCCCTGCATCCAGGAGTGCTGGAGGCCGCGGCAATCGGAGTTCACGACGCGAAATCCGGCGAGGCGGTGAAGGCCGTCGTGGTGAAGAAGGATCCGGTGCTGACCGAGGAGGAAATCCTCGCGCACTGCCGGCAACACTTGGCCGCGTACAAGGTGCCGAAAGTGGTCGAATTTCGGACCGAGCAGTTGCCGAAGAGCAATATCGGCAAGGTGATGCGGCGATTGCTGCGAGACCAATCCGCCGCGCACGCGCAGACACTGGCAGCCGACGTCAAGGCGGACAAGGAAGAAGCGAGCGCGAGGTAATGCATCCGCGATTGAAATGCAAGAGCGACTCCGCCCCTGACGCCTGATTCGCTTTTCCGAGTGGAGGGTGCCGTGACCGATGATCCGGTTCTGGCTGCCGCACGCGAGAAGGTGCCGCGTGACCTGGATGACGACTACACCGCCGCCAATGCGCTGCGCCGGCGCGAGTTCATTCGCGAACACACCGGCGCGAGTCTCGCCCACGTGGGCAGGTTCTCATTCGACCCTACTACGCTTTCCGGCAATGTTGAAAACTTCATCGGCGCCGCGCAGGTACCGATCGGCCTGGCCGGGCCCTTGCGCATGCGGGGCGAGCACGCGCAGGGAGACTTCTACGTGCCGCTCGCCACTTCCGAGGGCACACTCGTGGCCAGCTACAACCGGGGCATGCGTCTGTTGACGGAGTGCGGCGGAGTGCAATCCACGGTGCTGGAGCAGAACATGCAGCGTTCGCCGGTATTCCTGTTCGGCGACGCACGGGCAGCGCGCGAATTCGGGCGCTGGGTGCAGGCCAACTTCACCGACATCCAGCGCGTTGCCGAGTCGACCACGCACTTTGGGCGGCTCGGCAACATCGACCAGTACGCCGTCGGCTCCATGAGGCACCTGCGTTTCAACTACACCACGGGCGATGCAGCCGGACAGAACATGACCGGCAAGGCGACACTGGCGGCCTGTGAATGGATCGCGGCGCACTATCCCGGCGGTGCGAAGTTCATGCTGTCGGGAAACATGGAGACGGACAAGAAGCACTCGCACTTGAATATGCTGGCTACGCGCGGCAGGCGTGTAGTGGCCGAGGCGCTCATCCCTAAGGAGGCGATGGCCAGCATCATGGAGGTGGATACTGCCGAGCTGTTCGCGATGCGACAGGTATCGAACGCGGGGGCCTTTCTCTCCGGTGCTTCCAACAATGGGCTACACGCGGCCAATGCGCTCGCGGCTCTGTTCATCGCCACGGGGCAGGACGTGGCCAACGTTGCCGAGTCGCACGCTGGAGTGGTCTACAGCCAGTTGCTGTCCAACGGCGACTACTATTGGTCAATCACGCTCACGTCGCTGATCGTGGGCACGTACGGTGGCGGTACCGGACTCGCGACTCAGAAAGAGTGCCTGGAGATGCTCGGTTGCTACGGACCGGGTAAGGCCGACAAGTTTGCCGAGATCTGTGCCGGCGTTGTGCTGGCCGGGGAAACCTCTCTGGCGGGGGCGGTGATCCATGGAGACTGGGTTTCGAGTCATGAGCGATATGGGCGTAATCGGCCATGACAAATCTGCGAAGACTTCGGTGGAGACGGCGCGAATCGAGCTTCAGAGGGGAAAGCCGCAAGAACGTGCACCGATTGGCCCCGGAGTTGCCTCCCGCCGTACCTCGACGCGGGCAGAGCACGCACGGCTGGCGCATCGACGCACGCCGCTCCCACCGCGATTGACGAATACGCAATTGCTCTGATCCCGCTGCACGCGACTCAAGGGCGATCCGCCTTGCGGCGTGCGACGCTCGCTTCGCGCACGCAGCGCACCGCTGCACATTAACTCGCACGCTTGCTCATCGAAACCGGGGCGACCAGCGAGGCGACCCGTGATGCGCGTCCGGCGCAAACGACGGATGCTCGGAGCCGGTTCCAGGAGATCACCGCGGCGGCGCTCGCGCGACGTCCGTACGTGACTCACGAGTCTCGTGGTCGTGGGCTCGAAATCCGGGCTTCCTTGGCGGAGGCGGCGGTCAATGCCGGCGACGGCATCGCGCGGCTCTGTTTGTAGTGCGCCAGCGCCAGCTCGATGGAAGGGGGTTGCCGGACCCTCCTTGCGTTGGCCCTTGAAGGGACGGAGCGTTCCGGCGCCGCAAGGTTGCAGCAAGCCACATGCGATTGCATAGCGGCTGATCGCAGCAGTAGCGTTTCCTCACGAGCGTTCGCGAGGGTTTGCCTTGCTGCGCGGCTAATTCGATCATGTCCTCGTACTCGACTCGCGCGGCTGGAGCTGAGAGTCGCGACCGGCGCGCTCGCATTGACCTTCTCGGTCCGGTGATCGTCCATGCCGGCCATCGCAGTTGGCCTTTTACCGCGGAACGCTCGTACCAGCTGCTTCTTTACCTGGTTGTTCGAGGCAGCTGGGTCGGTCGTGACCAGCTCGCAGCGCTCTTCTGGCCTGAGCAGCGCAACGACGAGGCGCGCCGCAATCTGCGACACGTCCTGCACACCGTGCGCCGGCACGAATTCGCCGGCCAGCTCGAACAGCAAGCCGATTTGCTGCGCTGGCCTGTCGAGACCGACCTCGTGCTGTTTCAGCGCGCGCTGAGCGAGAGCCGCGTGCTCGATGCGATCTCTCTGGTACGCGGGCCGCTTGCCGACGGGATGGACGATCGGGTCTGCGCCGCCTTCAACGACTGGCTGGCGTTCGAGCGCAGTCGCGTGACGGGGCTTTGGCGCGCCGCTGCGCTGAACGAGATTCCGAAGGTTGCGCCAGGCGAGGCACTGGCGATCGCCGAACGCCTGATCGCGGTCGACCCGCTGGACGATGATGCTGTTCGAGGCAAGCTCGAAGCCCTGGCCCGACTGGGTCGGATCGCCGACGCTCGCAAGGCGTATCGATCCTTCTCGCAGCGGCTCACGGAGGAACTCGGCGTCGAACCGAGCGCTGCTACCCGCGCCGTCGCGGAGAGACTTGCAAGCAGCGAGGAAGCTGCCCACGAAACGACGCTCGGCGCGAACGATTCTCTCGATTCGGCCGAGCTCATCGGTCGTACATCAGAACTGGAGCGCCTGCGCCGCCTGCTGCTCGAGACCGACCCAAGTCTCATCACGGTCACAGGGCCCGGCGGCGTCGGGAAGACGTCCCTCGCGCGCGCGGCTTTCGAATCAATGCGAGCTGAAGACGGCTTCAAGTCGCGCTTTCCTGGCGATGCAATCTGGGTCGACCTGGCCGATCTCACTGCTGGAGAGCAGATCGCGCCCCGCATAGCGGCCACTCTTTCACTGCGGCTCGCGCCGACGACGCCTGTGCTGCCGCAGGTCGTGGCGGCGCTCGCGGACGCGAAACGCCTCATTGTGCTCGACAACTGTGAGCATCTCGTGGGCTCGCCGGCATCTGAGATCGATGTCACGGGGGTATTGAAGGCGATCCAAAGAGGGTGTCCTCAAGCCAAGATCATGGCGACATCGCGCCGGCGGTTGGAGGCGAGCGGACAGGTGATTGCGCTCGGCGGCCTGGAGGCTCCGCCACCCGATGCCGGCTCCGAGGCCGTGCTGGCGAGTCAGGCCGCGCGGCTCTTCGCGACGCGAGCCAGGGCCGTCCGGGCGCGTTTCGACGCCAAGCCACACGCGCGAGCGATAGGCCAGATATGCCGCCTGACCGAAGGTTTGCCACTCGCGCTGGAACTTGCCGCCGGGTGGCTGCGACTGCTGGGTTGCGCCGAAATAGTCACCGAACTGCAGACGGGACTCGATGTGCTGGAGTCGCGCACTGGCGACGGAGGTGTGCGCACCGTGTTCGAGCGGTCGTGGCAACTGGCTGCGGTTCACGAGCGAACGGTCCTTGCTCAGCTAGGTGTCTTTGCGGGCAGCTTCTCGCGCGAAGCCGCACGCAGCGTGGCGGACGCAAGCCTGCCCGCTTTGGCCAATCTCATCGATGCGTCGCTGTTGCGTGTCGAGGAGCGCCGTGACCGGGCCCGATTCAGTTTGCACCCCTTGCTGCGTGAGTTCGCGCGCGAGAAGCTCCGCGCGGCGTCCGACATGTACAGCGCTGTGCGGACACGGCACGCCGAGTACTACAAGCGCTTCCTGCAGCAGTACGAGGAGCTCGACCGCGTCGACCAGAAGGCCGGGCTGGATCGGATCGAGGCGGAACTCGAAGACTGCATCGCAGCCTGGCACTGGGCGTTGGCGATCCCTAATGCCTCCTTCCTTGAAACGGCGACACGCCCGCTCGAAAAATACTTCAACGCGCGTGGCCGCTGGGTCGAAGGTATAGCCTTGTTCGATCGGTCGCTGCTGGCGCTGGAGCACGCCGCCCCGGACTCTGCCGTGTTGGCGCTGATCGAAGCTTCGCTTGGCACGCTGCTTTTTCGCACTGGTTCCGTTGAACCGGCCGAGGCCGTTCTGCGGCGCGCGCTCCAGCGGGCACGAACCGCCCAAGTCCGAGCCGTCCAGAAATCGAGCCTCAATTCGCTCGCGCTGGTGCTCTGGCATCGTGGCCAGTGGACCGAATCGAAGCGTTGCTTCGCAGACGCGCTGCAACTCGCACGAGTCGATCACGATGATGCAGGCATTGTCACGTTCCTGGGCGGGATCGCAATGATCGAGAAGGCGCTGGGCAACATCGAGGCCGCCCAGGCGATGTACGACGAACTCATCGCGCGGGAGCGGGTGTCCAACCAACCCTTTGGTCTGGCGATTTCCCTGAACAACCTGGGCAATCTGCTCCGGCTGCGCGGCCGCCTGGAGGCATCGAGCGCTGCGTTCCTCGAATCTCTGGCGCTTGCCGTGGCGCACGATTTCAAGCTCGTCCAACCGTACGCCCTGGTCAATCTCGGCCTGACGGCGCTCGCCGCGTGCGATCTTGCGGCGGCAAGCACCTACGCGACGCGCGCCTTGGAGGCCGCGCGGGCGATCGGCGCGGCGCAGATCGAGCCCAACGCCTTGGCCCTGCTGGCCCGGCTCGCCGTGCGCAGTGGCGATATCGAACGCGCCCACGCTTTGCTCGCCGAAGCCATGCGCATCGCGCTGACGACGCGTATCACGCCGATCGAAGATGCACTGCTGACCGCGTTCGGCGAGGTCCTGGTTGCGCGTGGTCATGAGCCCCGCGCGGCGGCCATCTGGGCCCATTTCGCGCGCAGCGAGTCCACCGAGGTGGAGATCCGCGCTGCTGCGCGCAGCCGGCTTGAAACGCTGGACCAGGGCCACCAGGCGCGTGCCGTCGCCGAGGCGCAGCCGCTGGCTCGTGAGGCTTTGATCGCCGAGATCCTGCGCGCCGAGGCTGACGAACCCGCGTCTGTGCACGCAGTCCCGTAACCCGCGTAACGATCGCCAAACGCTGCCGGGCGCACGGTGGCGGCGCAGTCTGGTTCGCGCTGCTCAAGATTGGATCGGAGCAGGAGCGAGCGTCTCTTCGCGGGATCGTTGAAAGGATCGAAAGTGAAACCAAATTCTGTGGCATTCCTTGCCGTTGCGCTCATCACGCTGCGCGCGGCCGCAGCGCCGGCTGACGTTTTCATCAATGGTGTGCGCCTCGACGACGCCACGCAGGGGGCGTTCGAGCAACGCTTTCATGTGCCGCTTCAGGCGGGAAGGTATTGGTACGACAAGGTCTCCGGCTTATGGGGCTACGACGGCGGCCCGGCCGTGGGGCAGATCTACCCCGGACTGCCGCTTGGCGGTCCGCTTCGTCGCGACGCTTCCAATGGCCACACGGGCGTCATCGTGAACGGCCGCGAGTTGCACCCGATCGATGTGGCGGCCTTGCAGCGCTGCACGCGCGTCATCCCCGGGCGCTACTGGGTGTTCGCCAATGGCGTTGGCGGGGTGGAAGGCGGACCGCCCCAATTCAACCTCGCCGCGCTTTGTAGCGGCCCGGCCGTCGGCGGCGGACTGAACTGCGACGGCACGGGAAGCTGTGCCTCGTCCCGGACCCGCAGCGGCGTAACCGGAATCGTGACGGAAGGCAACGGTCGGGCGGGTATTTCTTACAACGGCAAATACATCATGACGCCGAACTGAGCCAACGCCCGATGGCCGCGACAAGGCCCATCGACGCCGAGTTGCCCGACGTCGATGGGCGCAATGCGCGCGGTGTGCTCGATCAGCTCGCTTGCGTCACGCAGCCCGGGCAGATAGAACAGCTGTGTACCTCGCTTTCGGCATCGGAACGCAAGGAGATCGCAAGAGCAATCGAGACGTTGCTTCGACGCCGCGTAACCGCGTCAAGGCATACGACCAAAACACTTGCCCTCGCCACGCTTGACCGAGGCGTGGATCTCGATCGCATCGAAAACGACCAAAACATAGTGTCTGCTCGGAATCCTGGGGTGAAGCTACGACCGCAAAAGCGGACGAGCCGTCAGATGCTCGCGTTCATGCTCGGGTGGCTGATCATGCGGCGCCCGCCACCGGAATGAGCTGACTGCTCGGCGACCTTGCCTACGCCGGGTTGCGGTCTCGCGAGAGAGACGAAAGCGCCGCCCGGTCATGCGCGTGTGAGCGCGTGACGTCGCTCAATAAAAAAGTTGAGTCAGCCGCGTCTGTCGCTTTGAGCGCCGCACAAATCTAAAGCCCGGGCCTTGCCGGGGGCTGGCGGCCCGTTGCGCGCAGAGACTCGACCGAAGGGAAGCGCGGGTAGGCGTTGGAAGACTCCCAACAACGCGCGGCGCGCACGCGACTTCCACCATCGCGCGAACGCGCGCCTGCGTTCGCGCCACGGTCGCCCTCAACATGTCCGCTGCCCGGGGGCCGCTGGGACCACCAGCTCGGCCGGTTATCCTTGCCGCCATGCTGCGTGAACTCCTGGCGTCGGCGCGTCGGCACCGACTGACCGATCCGCAGGCGTGGCTCGGACGGGTCGTGATCTGGTTGGCGGCGGTCGCGGTCGGCCTCGCGGCGGTCGCGTTCGCGCAGTTGTTCGAGCACGTCTATCGCGTCTTCAGCGGCTCCTACGCGCGCTTCTTCTGGCTGCCGTTGCTCCTTGCGCCGGTGGTCGGGGTGGCTGGCGTGTGGATGACGCGGCGCTTCTTCGACGGCGCCGAAGGTAGCGGCATCCCGCAGGTGATCGCCGCCGGCGCCGACGGCATCAACGAAAGCGGGTTGCGCCGGTTCGTCTCGATGCGCATCGCCGTGGGCAAGTTCTTCCTCGTGCTGGCGGCGCTCGGCGGCGGGTTCTCGGTCGGACGCGAGGGTCCCACGGTACAGATCGGGGCGGCTCTGATGGTGGCCGGCCGCCGATTCCTGCCACGCACCTTCGACGTCGATGCGAAGAGCCTGCTGGTCGCAGGCGGCGGATGGCGCCCGCGAAGCGCCGCGCTGACGCCGATAGGCCTGGGTGCGGGACGTGGAGGACTTTGATCCGCACCTGGTCTCCCCCAAGCTCTCGCTTCAGAGCGAAGGACGAGAGAAACGGCGTCGCGTTGCCAATGCACTTGCCCCTTCTTCGTGGTCATAGAGCATCATTGCGGCGGCAAGATCCGAGGCGCACCGACGGGCAATTGGAGGAACGCGATGGGTCGGCGGTGGTCACACGTGGGTAGGCGCGCCGGGCACGCCCTGGCGCTGCTTCTTGAAACAATCCTGGGAGCACAGCAAAGTTGAAGTCTCGCGGAGAAGCGCTGCGGGACTACGTCCTGCGGCGCCTGCTGCTGATGATCCCCACGTTCGTGGGAATCACCTTTGTCACCTTTCTGCTGATCCAGTTCGTTCCCGGCGGCCAGATCGATCAGGTGCGCATGGCGCTCGCAGGAGCCGGCGAGGGCGGGGAGGGTGGCGCCTCTGCGAGCCGCGGGCGCCTGCAACTCGACATACCCGATGAACAACTGGCCAAGCTGCGCGAGTTCTATGGGTTCGACCGTCCGTTCCTCGTGGCGTATGCGAACTGGCTGGGGGACACGGTGCGCCTCGATCTCGGACGGTCATTCCGCTACAACGAGCCGGTCGTGCGCGTAATCGCCGACCGCTTGCCGGTTTCGATCTACTACGGCCTGATGACGGCGTTCTTCACCTACGCCATCTGCATCCCTCTCGGAATCGTCAAGGCGATTCGTCACCGGACACGGCTGGACAACCTGACGTCGATCGTGATCTTCGTCGGCTATGCGATTCCCGGCTTCGCGCTCGGCGCGGTGTTGAGCAACCTGCTCGCGGTGTACTGGCCGATTTTTCCGCTCGGCGGCTTTCAGTCGCCGGGCGCCGCGCAGCTGGCGCCGCCGCGATGGCTGCTCGACGTCCTGTACCACTCGGTGCTGCCCCTGGTCGCCTACCTCGTCGGTTCATTCGCCGTCACCACGATGCTGATGAAGAACAGCCTGCTGGAGAACATGGGCGCCGACTACGTGAAGACCGCGCTCGCCAAGGGGCTGCCTTGGCGCCGCGCGATCTTCGTCCACGCATTGCGCAACTCGCTGATTCCCATGGCCACCAGCATCGGCGGCCTGCTCGGCATCTTTCTGACCGGCAGTTTCCTGATCGAGCGCGTGTTCAACATCCCCGGGGTGGGCCTGCTCGCATTCGAGGCGATCCAGGCGCGCGACTTCCCGCTCGTGCTCGGCTTCCTGGTGATCTCCAGTCTGCTGCTGATGTTCGGAAACCTGGTGTCCGATCTTGCGGTCGCGTTCGTCGACCCGCGTGTGCGGTTCGAATGACGGTGCAGTGGCTGCACCTCGACCCGATCACGCGCAAGCGGCTCGAGCGCTTTCGCCGCCTCAAGCGAGGCTATTACTCGCTGCTGATCCTGCTCGGGGCGATCGTTCTTTCGGTCTTCGCGCCCTATCTCGCCGAAAGCCGGGCACTGTTCGTCTGGTATGAGGGCCGGCCATTTTTTCCAACGTTCCGCTTCTACCCGATGAGTACGTTCCATCAGGAACCGCCGACCGCATGGCAGACCGCGGACCTCGAGACAGAATATCGTCGGCTGCGGCACGAGTGGGCCGTCGAACGCCGCCTCTACCAACGCGAGCTGACTCGGCGCGGCGACACCCCGGCGGTGCGCGCAGAGCTCGAGGCGCGCTATCCGAATCGAAAGCACTTCGTAATCATGCCGCCGATCCCGTGGAATCCCTACGAGAACGACTTCTGGTACAACGAAATCCTGCCCGAGATTCAGCAGGTGCTCGAACACGATCGCGCAAGGGCAGAGCATCTCGCGCGCCGCGAAGGCCTCGACGAGCTCGCCGAGGCGATCGTGAACGGCAAACTCGCCTCGATGCTCGCCGACCGCGCACAGGCGCCGACCGGCACCTTGCTGGGGCTGGCGCGTACCGGCGCCATGCCATCGCTGCACGGTCTGGGCGTCACGCCGCCCACGCCGCCGGACCTGCGACGCGGCCACTACCTCGGCACCGACTCGCAAGGGCGTGACGTCGCCGCGCGCTTGCTGTACGGCTTTCGGATTTCGATTTTCTTCGCCATCTTTCTCGTGTTCTTCGGCCAGCTGATCGGCACGATCGTCGGCAGCTTGCAGGGCTACCTCGGCGGGCGTTTCGACATCGTGAGCCAGCGCCTGCTCGAAATCCTGCTCTCGATTCCATTTTTGTACGTCGTCATCGTGCTGGCCGCGCTCTTCACCCCGAGCTTCTGGATGCTGCTGGCGATCATGGCGCTGTTCCAGTGGATCAGCATTACCTTCTACATGCGCACCGAGATGTACCGGGAGAAGACGCGCGAATATTGCCTGGCGGCGAAGTCGTACGGCGCCTCGCACCTGCGCGTGATCTTCCGCCACCTGCTGCCGAACACGCTGACGCCGCTCGTGACGTTCACGCCGTTTGCGATCGTCTCCGCCATCTTTGCCCTGACCGCGCTCGACTATCTCGGCTACGGACTGCCCGCGCCGACGCCGAGCTGGGGCGAAATGATCGATCAAGCCCTGCAGCCACAGAACCGCACGCATTTATGGCTGACCCTGGCACCGTTCGGCGCGCTCACCATCACGCTGATGCTGGTCGTGTTCATCGGCGAATCGGTGCGCGAGACGTTCGATCCCAAGCAGTACAGCCGATATGAATAGAGTCGTTCGGATGTTTCCGCGTTTGCGAACTTCTCCGAAGCCCGCGTGCGGGAAGCCACAAGGATGATGAAGAGCCCGGGGCGCAGAAACTTCCTGCATCGCGCGCTCGCAGCAGCGTTGCCGTTCAGTCTTGCGCGCCGCGCGCCGGCCGTGCCGCGCGGCGATGCGCCGCCAGCCGCGCGGCGCGGGCCGCCGCCTTTGGCGAAGGGCATCAAGTGGGAGACCAACAGCGACGATCCGCCGATCGGCTCGGCGCAGGCGCAACGGGGCGGCACCTTCACCTTCGCTCTTGGCGCCTATCCGCTGACTTTTCGCCTCATGGGTCCGAATTCGAACGACGCATTCGCGGGTTGGAACCGCGCGTTCACGATGGACTTCGGGCTCGTCGCGCGCCATCCCGTGACCGATCGCTACATCCCGTGGATGGCTACGCATTGGTCCGTGCAGGACGACCGGCGTACGGTTTACTTCAGGCTCGATCCGGACGCCCGCTTCAGCGACGGCAAGCCTGTCACGGCCGACGACTACGTCTTCACATGGCAGATGATGTTGTCCGAGCACATCATCGATCCGTTCTATACGAGCTACGCGCAGCGCTACTTCGAGTCGGTCGACCCGATCGACGACTACACGCTGCGCATCGTCGGCACGCGGCCAAGCTGGCGCCCGCTCGCCGACTACGGGTTGTGGCCGACGCCCAGGCATGCGGTGGTGCTCGACAAGGATTGGGTCACGCGCACCAACAACGAGCCGCAGATCACCGTCGGTCCCTACGTGATCGCCGATGTCGAGCGCGGCGAGTCGGTGGCCTTCCGCCGGTTGCCAACCTGGTGGGGCGAGCGCAAGCACTACTTCCGCGGCATGTGGAACTTCGATCGCATTCACCTGCCGGTGATCCCGGCCGAACGCGAGATCGACTTTCTCCGCCGCGGCGCGATCGACATGATCGTCGAGACCACGGCGAGGAGGTGGAACGAGGAGTACACGTTCGACGCCGTGCTGAACGGCTGGATCCGGCGCGCGCGCGTATTCATCGACGTGCCGTCGGGCGTCTACGGCCTGCACATGAACCTGGAGGCGCCGATCTTCCGCAACAGGGATTTCCGCAAGGCGATGCAACACCTGTTCAACTTCGAGCGCCTGAACCGCAACCTGATGTTTAATGCCTACTACCGTTTGGTTTCGTTCTTCGAAGGCACCGAGTACGCCAACCCGGGGCTGAGGTCGTACGCTTTCGATCCGGCCAGGGCGATCGAGTACCTGGAGCGCGCAGGCTATCGCCGGCCGGATCAAGTCCGCGACCGCAGTGTGCTTGGCGTGCTGCGCAACATGGCGCGCGGGCTCGTATTCACGCGCGCCGACACCGACGACATCCTCGTCGACAAGGCGGGCGAAAAGGCAAGCTTCTCGGTGATCTATGGCACCCGCGGACTCGAATCACATCTGACCGTGATGCAGCAGGAGTTCCGCCGTGCCGGCGTTGACATGCGGCTGCGCCTGCTCGAGCCCGGCACCGCGTTCGAGCGCGGCCTCGAACGCAAGTATGAAATGACCGTGACCGGGCGCACCGCGGGGTTCTATCCGTCGCCGCGCCAGTACCTGGCCACCGAGTTCAAGAAGGCCACGAACAACAACGACATCTGGGGCTTCGGTACGGCGGAAGTCGATCGCCTGATCAAGATCTATGAAGACGATCTCGATTTCGAAGCGCGCCGCCAGGCGATGTATCGCATCGACGAGATCGTGCACGATGAAGCCTTCTACATTCCGTTCTGGACCGCGCCGTATATCCGTATCGCGCACTGGGACTACCTGCGCTTTCCGGACTTCTACTTGCCCAAGCGCACCGAACAGGTGACCGACTACATGGTCTACTGGATCGACGCCGCGCGCCGGCAGGCGCTCGCCGATGACATGCGCGCCGGCCGCGCCTATCCGGTGGAGCCGGATATCGACAAGGACTTCTACGGCATCCGCGAGCGGCTCAACAGCCGCTCATGAGGACCCACCTTGCCGCTGCTACAAGTCGACAACCTGCAAGTGGGCTTCGAGACGGAGGCGGGTCTGCTTCGCGCCGTGGACCGCGTTTCTTTCAGCGTGGACGGGAACAACGTGCTCGGTATCGTCGGCGAGTCGGGATGCGGCAAGAGCGTCACGGCAGCGTCGATCCTGCGGCTGGTCCCGAGTCCGCCGGGGCGCATTCTTGGCGGGTCGATCCGGTTTGCGGGCACCGATGTGCTGCAGCTGCCGCTTGGCGAGTTGACGCGGATTCGCGGCCAGGAGATCGCGATGATCTTCCAGGACCCGATGACCTCGCTCAACCCGGTGTTCACCGTCGAGAAGCAGATGGCGGAAGTGCTGGCGCTCCGCTTCGGCCTGGACCGGCAGGCGGCGCGCGCGCGCTGCATCGACATGCTGCGCGAGGTCGGCATCGCCGAGCCCGAAGCGCGTCTCGGCGCATATCCGCACGAGCTGTCCGGGGGCATGAAGCAGCGGGTGATGATCGCGATGGCGCTCCTGTGCCAGCCGAAGCTGTTGATCGCCGACGAGCCGACGACCGCGCTCGATGTCACCGTCCAGGCGCAGATCCTCGCACTGATTCGGGCCCTGCAGCGCAGGACCGGCGCTGCCGTCATATTCATCACGCATGACATGGGCGTCGTGGCACAGATGTGCGACGAAGTCGCCGTGATGTACGCCGGCCGCATCGTCGAGCACGGCGCCAGCGACGCGGTATTTGCGCACAACGAGCACCCGTACACGCGCGGGTTGCTCCGGAGCATTCCGCGACGACACGTAGCGCGCAAGTCCGAGTTGCCGACGATCGAAGGTTTCGTGCCTTCGCTGCTCGTCCCGCCGCCGGGCTGTCGTTTCGCCGATCGCTGCTGGCGCCGCAAGGAGCGTACTGCAGACGAGCAGCGGCGTTGCGTCGAGGTCGACCCGCCGCTCGAGCCGAAGGCGCACACGGCTGCGGCCTGTCACTATCCGGTGGGAGGCACTGCGTGAGTGACGCCAACGACCGCGAGATGTTGAGCGTCAGTGATCTGCGCAAGCACTACCCGATCCGCGGTGGCGTGTTCGGCGGCAGGATCGGCGCCTTGCGGGCGGTCGACGGCGTCACGTTGTCGATCGCATCCGGCCAGACGCTGGGCCTGGTCGGAGAATCGGGCTGTGGCAAGTCGACGCTAGGGCGCACATTGATCCGACTTGAAGAGCCCACGGGGGGGCGGGTGGTCTTCGAAGGCCGCGATCTCGCGCATCTGAGCCGCCACGAGTTGCTCACGATCCGGCGCGAAATGCAGATGATCTTTCAAGATCCGTATTCGTCGCTCAATCCACGCATGACAGTGGGCGAGATCGTGCGCGAGCCGCTCATCGTGCATCGCGTCGGCACGCGCGCCGAGCAGGTCGACAAGGTGCGGTGGCTCTTCGAGAAGGTCGGCTTGAGCGGCGACATGCTGGACCGCTACCCGCACGAGTTCTCCGGCGGCCAGCGTCAGCGCGTGGGCATCGCGCGGGCGCTCGCTCTGGAGCCGAAATTCGTCATCGCCGACGAGCCCGTATCTGCCCTCGATGTCTCCGTCCAGAGTCAGGTGCTCAATCTGATGCTGCGTCTGCAGCGCGACATGGGTCTGACCTACTTGTTCATCAGTCACGATCTCTCGGTGGTCGATCACGTTAGCGATACGATCGCCGTGATGTATCTCGGTAGAATCGTCGAGCAAGGTTCGGCCGAAGGCGTGTTCTCGAGTCCGATCCATCCGTACACGCGCACGCTGCTCGAAGCAGCGCCCGAGCCCGACCCGCGCCGGCGCGGCCTCACTGTTCCCATCAAGGGCGAGGCGCCGAGCCCCGTTGCGCCGCCGAGCGGGTGTCCATATCACCCACGGTGCGCCTTTGCCGTGGAGGATTGCCGCGCGATGGTTCCCCCGCTCGAGCCGCGGCGCAACGGCGCGAAGGGAGCGCGGGTGCATCTCGCCGCGTGCATCCGCAAAGACGAGATCTAGCCGGAGCGGGCACTGCGCGCGGTGCAAGCGATAGCGCCGCAGGCCGCCATTTCAGCCTGTACGGCCTGCGCGCTATCGCGCCGAGGTGCGTCGGCGGTCGCCCGCAAGATTTGACGCTGGAGACCTTAGTGGATCGCGAGCTCAGCGTCCACCGGCCGGACCGAGCGTGTCACGCTGGCGGAACGCCCGCGAGCTCTGCCGCGTGCCGACGATTGCGCCGGCCCGATCCGCGTTGTGAATATTCGAGGGCCGTTGGCCGCTTTTGGACGCGGATTCCGTAGGTGCCTCGAGCAACCAACTCGAGCTCGTCACAGAGGGGTCGACCATGATCCAGATCCCCGCAACACCGCGCTTGCGATGGCTTCACACGATTCGAGCACGTGCGCTTCAGACGCCGGCAGTGGCAGCGATTCCACGGCGGATACGCCGTCCAGTCCGACCGCGGCTGTGCTCGCCCGTGCCGGCGCGAAGCCTTTGCGCACCTCGGCACGCCGGCGATCGCGACGCGTCTGGACGTCTTGTAGCCAGACCCGCGGCCGATCACTCCAGTGGTGTCCCAGGAAATGCAATGCCGAGCGTCGACGCCCGCGGTGCGGTGGGCGTTGCGCCGACCCCTGTTTGGCACAGGGTGCAGGAAGGATGCGCAGATAGCCGAGGGGAAGCTGCGCAGCAGGCCGAGCAGCAGGAGATCGGCGAGCTGGCGGACCAGTTCGAGCAGCATTCGAAGAACAACCCCCCCGGGTCCGCGCCTTCCCAGACTCCGGACCAGACTCAACAGGCTTTGGACAACCTGGGCCTCGGACGGTCCGACCAGAACCCTCCGGGGCAGAACGCGACCGGACCAAACACGACAGGCCAGGACCCGAGCGGGCAAGACGCGTCCGATCAGAACCCTACGCCGATGACCCGCGGTCGGCAGGCGCTTCACGACGAGGTGCAGAAAGCGTTGGACGACCTGGCGCCACAGCCGCCACCGCCGGGCTCGCCAAACAGGGTCGGCTCTTCGCCGGACGCCGCGCAAAAGCTTGCGGATGCGATTCCGCACAAGCCCATCCTGCATCCGCACTAACGCGGAGCAAACGAGCCTGACATCGAGTTCGCCCAGGGTATCGAGAAGGGCGTCTTCGCGTACACGGCCAGGACGCCGACGCATGGCCGCTTGGATCGCGCGGAGGCTACGCGTGAGAACCTTGTTTCTGCGATATGAGCTTTCGTCCGCCTCCAGCGCCGACGCTCATTGGCGCATTTGCCGGTGCTGGCAGCAATGCCGCGGGGTTCGTAGCAATGACGGCGTCCAAGCGGGCGTCACGTCGCAACCCTCCCGGCTGCGGGCTTGGTCGAGAAAACCGCGTCGACCCCATCACAGTTTGCGAGATCAGCTCCCACCGCCCCTGAGCCGGGCACGACCTGCGCGAGGCCGGAGAAATCGGCGAGCGCTTCGTCGAGGAGCCACTCGAGCAGCTCCGCCACCCGAGGCACGGACGACGACGGTTTGACGATGACCGCGTTCCCGACCGCGAGCGAGAGCACGGCCGGCGTCAGTGCGAGCTGAAACGGAGACCCCACCGGTGCGATCACGCACACGACGGCTCCTGGCGTGCAAGGCAGAAGCGCTGGGCCATATGCACCCAGCAAGCCAAGAAGGGAGATGGTCTCAGGGACGGGCTGATCCACGCGCGCGTCGCTGGCATAGGCGATGCACGCATCGAGCGTATCGATCGATCGCGCAACGTCGACGAGAAGCGCGTCGATCGAAGGCTTCCCGGTGCCTCGCGCAATCGCTCTTGCGATCTCGCGGGATTGCTGCGAAACCAGGTCGCGCAGCCGGACAAGGCCTTCCGAGCGCTGGCAGAACTGAAGTTTTCCCCAAGGGCCGGCGGCCGCTTGCGCGCGGGCGACGATTGTAGGAAGGCGAGACCGCGGGGTCGCCATGACGCGTGCACCTTGCCCGGGCGCCGGCCCGCCGATCATGCACGCGACATTTTCCGTGCGATCGTGCGCAGCGCCAGCTTGGTGTGGTGCGGCGTCATCTGCGGCAGGGTCGGAATCGTCGATATCGATCTCGGCGCTGTATTGCGCGTGGAAATCGGCTCAGTGACGAACCGGCTTCGAGTCCGCCCGTCGTGTGTCCCGAACCTCGACCTCTGTCCACATGCGAGTCGGGCGAATCCGACGCACATGTCGCGCCTCCATTGGACGCCGCACGCGCGCTCCCACATCCGCTCGTCATGGCTCGCGCAGTAGACCTCGACAAGACAAGCCTACGCTGAATTGAGCCAGCGCGTCCGTGCGCCACCAAACACAAGGCGCAGTCTGGCCGGACCACCAGGGCGTGGAGCATTTCACGCGGCGCTCGTCGTCCCAATCCCTATGCAACATTGGTTCGATTGCGATGAACTGGCATGCAGCCGGGAGATCTGCCTCGGCGAGGCCACGGGCGCCGGTTTGGTCGCCAAGCCGACCTCGAGGTCCGCCTATCGGTCCGCGCGGCGCAGCCTCTTCGAAGCGAGCGAGGCGCGAGCGCGCGACGGCGCGGGGCGCGGCGACCGCCGGAGACGGCGGATAACCATGCATCGCCTCGATTGCGCTATTCGGCGAAAAAGAATCGCGCACTCCCGGGCACAAACCGGCCCATACTTGGTGCGTGCGAAAGATCTGCACGCGCCTCGAAATCGAGGCCAGCGTTTCGCGTGTTTGGCACATTCTCATCGGGTTCGCGACCTACCGGCGGTGGAATTCGATCCCGTGAGCAGTCCTGTGGTCTGCGGAGCGCGATGCACTCAAGCATCACGCCGATTTGCCTTGCCGCAGCGGGCGAACCTGCCTCAGCCGGTAGAGCGCGGCAGACGCATTGCTGCCGCGCGCGCTGCCTTTGGAGCGACCGGTTATCGAATCATCTTTGCAGGGAGGAAACCATGGATCGACACGAGGACCTCCGACCGGCCGACCTGCTGCGAGTCGACGTAACAAGGTACAACGACGTCCGCTACTGGGCGCGTGAATTCAAATGCACGCCCGATCAACTACGCGCCGCGGTGAAGGCCGCTGGTACGTCAACAGCCGCGGTCAAGGCCTACTTGACGCGGCAATAGGCACGCCGGCGCGCGACAAGCAGCATCCCCGCCCGGCGCTACGGCCGCAGCCTGCCATTCTGCCGGAAGGAGCGAGAAGTGAGACCGACAAGCGGAATCCGGGCGGCGGACCCGAAGCGCATTGACGTCAGCAACATTCGCGAGCTTCGCAGCTGGTCGACGACCTTTGGCGTCACGCAGCAGGAGCTTCTGAGTGCCGTGCGTCTCGTCGGCGATTCCCCGGTCAAAGTGCGCGAGTACTTTCGAAGGCGAGATAACGCCAGTGGTCGAGCCGGTTGAAGCCATGCCGACTCCGCGCCTACAAAGCACGTCGAGCCGGCGACGAGAAACATCCGCTTGTCACGGGCGAAAAGGAAGCCGCTCGCATCCGTGAGCGGCTTGGCGCGCGCTAGGGCGAAGATTCGCGCCGCCACCCGGCGGGAAAGGTTTGATCATCGATCCAGCCTTGCGCTCTGCACCGAGCGATTGCCTACTACGACATGCGCGTAAAAGAACGTGGACCCGAGGAAGCCAGACGCCCGCTTTACCGGCATGACCAAAGCGCGGACGGAAGAAAACCGGAGCAAGACAAGGAGCACGTCGGATCCGGCTCGGTTTGCCAGCCTTGTGTCTGGAACTGTGCGCACCGAGGGTGACACGTCATCAGGTCGTCAAATCGGGCAACAAGCGAGCGAACTCGTTTTTGACCGTTGCGTAGCACTCGCAAACGCGCGCTTCGAGCCCGCACCGGTCCAGCACAGTGATCCGCCCGCGGTTGTAGCGGATCAGTCCTGCCCTTTGCAGGTTGCCCGCCGCTTCGGTCACACCTTCGCGCCGAACGCCCAACATGCCTGCGATCAACTCCTGGGTAAGGTTCAGCTGGTTGGAAGGCACGCGATCGAGACTTAGCAGCAGCCAGCGGCAAAGTCGCTGGTCCACGGAGTGATGCCGGTTACACGCCGCGGTTTGCGCCATCTGTGTCAGCAGTGCCTGCGTGTAGCGCAACAGCAGCAGCTGCACCGCTCCACCGCGATGGAACTCCTGCTTCAATGCTGCACTGTTCAGGCGAAACGCGAAGCCTGCGCTCTGTGCGACGGCCCGGCTAGGGGTGGTTTCGCCGCCCATGAACAGCGCGACACCGATCAGGCCCTCATTGCCCACGACTGCCATCTCGGCCGAAGTACCGTCTTCCAGCACGTACAAGAGTGCGACGATGCAGTCCGTTGGAAAGTAGACATGGGCCAGCGGGCGGCCCGATTCATACAACACGTCGCCGGGGCGCATGGGCACGAGTTCCAGTTGCGCGAATACACGCTCGCGTTCGGGCGGCCTCAACGCGGCGAGCAGTTGATTGTCGATCGGGCGGGGCGATGGAGGCGGCGGAAGCTTCGGCAAGGGATCGGACCCAACCAGCACTTTCACGCCTGCCGACTCTGTGCGGCACCGAACGGACAAGCGCGATCACGCATAGTACCGTGCAGCCGTTCGCGGCTGATCGCGGTCGGTCGATGCAGCGCCCGCCCCCAAGCGAAAAGGGGTGTTGTGTGCGTCAACGTACGGACGGGCTGCGGCCGCACGCGTAGGCTGCGCGCTATGCATCCGCCATGCGCAAAGCGCGACCATGCCGGCGCGTGAAAGCGGCGAACTCAGCCGCGTCGAAGTCGGTACCGGGCTGCGATTCGATGAGCCGCCCGCCGTGCAGACGTTCGAGCGCGGCGAGCGCGTCGTCATGGAAGCGATCGATCCGGCTGCGCGCAAGAGCATTGCGAGCGTGTTTGTCACGCCGGCGCTCGAAATACCAGCTCTCATTGCGCGTGCGCGCAAGGCGGGTCGTGTCTGGGATGCCTTGTCCGCCGGGCAGCGTGCGCAGGGATTGATGAGGCTGCGCCACCTGATCGCGCAGCAGACCGACGCGATCGCCGAGACGATTTCACGCAGCACCGGCAAGCCGCTGCTCGAAGCGCTCAGGTTCGACGTGGCCGCGGTGTTGCATACGCTCGATGAGTGCATCGGGGGACCAGTGGCCTTCTTGCGCACGCCTCCACCGGTGGTGTGCGTCATCGCGCCGATCGGCCTGCCTTTCGAGCGCGCGCTGTCACCGGCGATCCTCGCGCTCGCCGCAGGCAGTGCGGTGGTGGTCAAGCCAGCGTCATCGGCGGCCCTGGTCAGCGTGCTGATGGCACGATTGTTCGAGCACGCGTTCGCCGAGTTTCCGGGGCTGGCGCAGGTCGTGCATGGCGGTGCGCAATTGGGATCGCTTCTGGCTACGGCGGAAGATGTCGATTGCGTCATTTTTTCCGGCTCCCGCGGCTCCGCGCGCAAGTTGCGAGAAGCGCTGGAGCCACTGCGGCGGCTGGCCTCGTTCGAGCCGCTCTCCGTGGCTTCCTTGATCGTCTGTGACGACGCCAATCTCGAACGCGCCGCCAACGCCACGGTGTTCGGCCGCTATTGCAACAACGGGCAGGGTGGCGGCAGTGTCAATCGGGTCTACGTTCAGCGGGCGGTGGCGGCTGAATTCGTGCACAAGGTCGTGCACAAGGTGCGTGCGCTCAAAAGTGGTCCGTACACCGACCCGCATTGCGAGCTCGGTCCGCTCGCCAGCGGGCGCGGGCTGCAGCATCTGCGCGGGGTCGTGCAGGACGCGCTGGATCAGCGCGCGGCCGTGTTGACCGGGGGTATGCCGCCGCACGCCGCCGGGCCGGCGCTCGGCGGCTGGCGCGGTGCGCAGGGTCAGGGATTCTATTGGCCGCCCACCGTGCTCACCGACGTGGCACGCTCGACGCGCCTGATGCGTGAAGAGACGTTCGGTCCGATATTGGCAGTCACGGCCGTAGAGGACGAACGCGAGGCCATCGTGCTTGCCAACGAAACGTCACAAGGATTCGGTGCCTGTGTTTTTTCGGGCGATCGGGTACGCGCCGGACGGGTTGCAGCCCAATTGCATGTCCGGTTGGTGGCCGTCAACGACCTGCTTCTCAAGGAAGGCGCGCCCGGTGGATACTGGCAGGGGGAGCAAGACGAGTCGGCCGGCGAAGGCGCCGCCGGGCGTAGGCAGGACGCCACGCAACGGGTGCTGGTGGGAAATGGCGACACAGACCGTGAGCCGACGTGGTTTCCGTACTCGCCGGCCAAGTTGCGTGCGGCTGAAGCCGCGCTCGCCGGGCGCGCAGCGCGCCGCGACCAATTCACGGTCGATGGAGAATTGATCGATGGCTAGCCGTCTGGTCGTGCTCCTTCTTGCCGCAGTGTGTTGCAGCAGTGCGCCGGCCGGCTCCTTGACCATGTCGCTCACCGACTACCTGGCTACCAAGCGACAGCTGTCAACGGAATATCGGGCCGCCAAGGTCGCGTGCGACGCGGACTTGTCGCAGGAGCGCGAGATCTGCGTGATCGGAGCAATGGGAAAGGACTGGATTGCGAAAGCGGACCTCGAGGTCGCCTACCGCTCGACGGCGCGCAACCGCTTCGAGGCGAGCGCGGCGCGGGCCGATGCGCGTTTCTGGCTGGCACGCGAGCGCTGCACCGAAATCGCGCAGGCAGACCGGCTCGGCTGCCTCGAGGCGGCAAGAACGCTTCACCTTGCCGCGCGTGACGAAGCGGCGGCGCAGCTCAGAGTTGAAGAAATGGATGACGTCTGCGCCAGCGAGGTGATTGCGGCCGGGCAGTCTCGTTCGCCGGCGTGTGTGCTCAGGGCAGCCGAAGTGCGCAAACGAACCAGAAGCAGCGCGCCATAGTGGGCAGCGCGATCGTGGCCGGGAGTCTTGCACTCTATGCGTGAAATCTGCACTCACGTCGACATCAATGCCGGTGCGTCGCTGGTCTGGGACATCCTCACGGACTTTCCTACGTATCAGCGCTGGAACCCCCTCCTGCGCAGCGTTCGTGGCGCCGCGCGGCGCGGCGACACGATCGTGATCACGGAAAAGCGCACTCACAACGGCAAACTGGTGCGGTCAAGTCCTTCCTCCACCGTCCGCCGGACGGTCAAGCACGTGCGTGAGCCGCATGAACTGTATTGGCGCGGTGGTTGGGCGGCTGACTCCATTTACGCGACCGAGCGACGCTTCCGCATCGAGGCGCTGCGCGCTGGTGGCGTACGCTTCCACCAGAGCGAGCGCTTTCGCGGGCTGGTGGTGCCATTCTTGTGGTTGTCGCTCCGGCGTGAGCGTCTCCCGGCGTTTCAGGCGATGAACCAGGCGCTCAAGGCACGGGCCGAGCGCGCCGAGGTCGAGATCAACGCGGCGCGCAGCCGGCCCAGTGGCGCACGCGCCTGATCACACGCAGTAGGATAGCCGTGGCCGAGGTGTCGAGCGCAATCTGATTCATCTTGAGGGGCAATACAAATGGCACGAGGCACGACTGCAGTACCGAAGATCGTTCATAGCCCGCTGCTCCTGGATTGGACCGAGGAAAAACTGCGCACGCTGGATCAGGATCAGCTGTTGAATCTGCTGGTCAACCTCGACCGCCAGCGTGCCACCGGCAGACTGAGCGAGGCGACCGCGGTCGTTCTCGATGCGCGCATCAGTGCGCTACTGACAAGACGCAACGGCGCCAAGCGCCGCGGCAACGTCAGCAAGGCGGCAGGGTAGGAGGCGCGCTGACGCTGTTCTTCGACAGCGAGGCGACGCACCGGGAGACTTCCTCGAGGGTTGGATCTGCGGGAAGTAATCTGTGAGATTCGCCTACATCGTTTCACTTCGTCGCGCGAAGTCCTTGGCCCCTCGAGACGACCTTTTTTTCGATGTCGCGTCGGTGCGGCCTTGGGAGGTTTCGAGACCTGCAATGGCCCGATCAACGGACCAGTTGCTGAAGCGCAGCCGCTCCTTCCCTGCGTCATAGGCCAGCGCCACGTCTTCCCGCAGCGGCGTCTTCTTCGCAAGCTCAGCCAATCGGCCGGCAGGCGTCTTACCCAGCAACCCGCCGTGTGAGCGCCGCCAGTTGTAGTCGAACTGCCATTCTTCGATCCGCGCCTCGAGATCGGCGTCTCCAGGCGAGTGCCGACTCCAGAACTCGGTCAGGTCCGTCAGCTGCGATCGCTCGACTTTGCCGTTCAGATGAGGCGACCTTGGCGGAATGGGACGGAACTTGATGAACTCTTCTTTGAAACGTCGTTGGACGCGTTCGGCGAAGAACTCGGTCCCTCGATCCGTTTGAATGTGTTGGATCGGGAAGGGCATCTCCTCGATGACCCGATCCAAGAACTTGACGGTGTTGGCGCCGCTGCGGCGAGGGTAGATCCCCAACACCCGCCAGCGCGAGCAGTCGTCGACCGCGGTGTACTGGTACAGGCCGGCGACAATCTTCATGGTGTCCAGCTGTACGCGGTCTCCGGGCACCTGCCTGCTGTAGCGCTTCGGCGTCTTCGGGCGGCGCAGCCTACTCAGCGGCTGCACTTTCGCGTTGACCAGCACCTTGTGAATCGTCTCCAGCGAGAACTCGCGCGCGTGATGCAGGCGCAGTTCGCTCTGGATTCGACGAGCACCCTGGCCAAGGCGGCGCAGCTGCAGGATGAGCTGCCGGTCCTCCTCCTTCACCTTCTGGCCGGGACTTCGGTGGGGGCGTCGACTCTGTGACTCGAGCCCTTCCACGCCCAGCGCTTCGAACCGCCTAAGCCACTTGCGCAGGGTCGGTCGAGAAACCCCGCAGCGAAGACAGACCAGGCCAGCGTCGCCACTCGCCTCGTACATCCGAATCCACTTCAAGCGCTGCCGCACTTCGGCCTTCATCCGCCCAATCGTAGTTGAAAGGATGTATGCGAATCACACAGGTTATCGTGTTCATGTCGCGCTGGCGGCGGTAGCCGCACGTCAAACCGTCCAGGAGGTCAATCAATGCATGCGGGCGAACAAACGGTGCCGGTGCACGATGTGCCTGTGTCCTCGCTGCGCGCCGCCCTTCGCACCGTTCTCCGTCACCGCGGCGTGCGTGTCGTCCTTGCCTTGTGGGTTGCCGGCTACGTCATCGCGCTGTGGCTCGCTCACGGATCGCTGCCGTTCGATCGACCCGCGGTCGCCGGATTGCCCTTCGCGGCTCAGATGGCCGGGCCGACCGTCGGCATGATCGAAATCTTCGGGCTGATCGTGGTGGCGTTTCTTCTTACGCGCGGGCGTGGCATCCCGGACTTGGGCGCTCGTGCCCCAGCCACGCGGATCGCCCAGCGCGAGACGGTCCTCGTCCTCGCGTACGCAGCACTCGGTCAGGCCGGCGGCTGGGTCCTGGGTCCGGCGCTGGGATTCCGCCCATTCAGCTTCCACATTGCTGGCACCGTGTTCGGCTGTACGGTGCCCCCGGGCGCTGCCGAGATGTTGCTCTGGGCGCTTTACAACTTCCTTGTCTTCGCCGTTGCGCCGTACCTTTATTTTCGCCGCCGCTACTCGAGCGCCGAGCTAAATCTAGTCTCGACCAACCGCCGCAGCGATTTCCTGCTGATCCTGGTGATCATGGTGCTCGAGTCGATATTCGAACTGGCCTTGCTGGACAACAACATTCTTCGCCTGAACTCCCGCCAGATACTCCTGGGAGCGCCGCTAGCGTTCGGCGCCTTCTTCATTGGGACGGTGCTGCCAACGATGATCCTGATCTATGCCATTCTGCTTCCGCGCTACATGAGGCTGACCGGGTCGGCCGTCAGCACCGTATTACTCGGCGGACTCAGCTACGCCGCGATGCATATCGTCGAAGGCTGGTCGGTGTTCGATTCACCGCGCGACATCACGCTATCGCTCCTTTTCGTGCTGTTCCAGTACTTCGGACCAGGCATGATGAAAAGCGTGCTGACGCTGCGCACCGGCAACGCGTGGGTCCATGCGTTCGGCTACCACGCCGTCGCGCCTCACTTGATCGTCGACACGCCGCTCGTGGTGAAGATTCTCGGTATCGTTTGAGGGAGCACCGTCACGGTGTTGGTCGAAATCAAGAGCTACGAAGTCGTTACACACGCGAAGAGCCTGCCCACATTACAAGCAACCCTTTTCGTACTTTTTGTTGCGGCTCCCATCGCCTCTCTGGCGCAACGTAACGCCGCTACGGAAGATGCCTGTCTGCGACTGCCGTCGCACGTCGAGTGGCGAGCTTGTTTCGCGGCGAAGTTCGAGCAAAGCAATATCGAGCTTCATGACGCGGAGGCGGCGATCGAAGCCGACATTGAGCGCTGGGACTTTGGGCCCACGTATCGCGCGCGCGCGCTTGCAGCCCTGAGGGAGGCATCGGCCAGCTTCGCCCGCTGGCGGGACGCGCAGTGCGAATTTCAAGCGACCCTGGCCGCGAGCGGTAACGGGGCAAACGATCGGCGCCTGCTGTGTGCAATCGAATTGAACCAACGCAGAATTGCCGATTTGAAGGCGAGCGGCGCCACGCGATCGCGATGAAGTGTCGGCCGCTCTCGCTCCCCACTACGACGTGCAGGTCCGATTTTTCCGCAACCGCTGCCTGTGCTCTTCTACCCGGGCCGGGTCATTGCCTCGAACGTCGCGCGCACTGCGGCGATGCCCGCCGGCGCGACCGTCATGCCGATATGCCCGATTCCTGGGACCAGCGTGAAGCGCAGGTCGTGCCGGACCGGCGCGAAGAGCGGCTGGAACCGCTCGGGGTAGAACAGCTCGTCGGAGCCGCCGACAAGCAGGGCGAGCGGCTTGCGACCCCGCGCGACTGCGTCCAGATAGTCATGCGGGGCGCCGAACGCCGCGGCAAGACGGAAGGAGTACACGCTGGTCAAATTCGTCGCCTTCGGAGAGGTCGCGAACGCGATGATCGGCAGGCCGCCGAACCCGTCGAAGCCGAGGCGGCGTAGCAGCGTCAGCACGACGATGCGCGGAACCGCCACCGAAACCCAGCCGCCTGCCGCTGGCCGCAGGGTTGGCGCTTCGCGTGGCAGGGCGGGTGAGATCAGGATGAAGCGATCGAACAGTGCCTCGTCACGGCCCGCCATCGCGCGCAGCACGAAGCCGCCACCCGATGAGAAACCGATCAACGACAGGCCGGCGTCGCGATGGTCGCGACGCAAGAGCGCTATGAAATCGGCCAGGTCGTCCTCGAGCTGGCCGATGTAGTCGATGTCGCCCCTTCGCCCCGAACCGAGGTGGCCGCGGATGACCGGGACATAGACCGAAGCGCCGGTGTCGCGGAGTGCCTTCGCCAGGGCGTGCATGCCGCTGCCGTCATCCGACGAGCCATGGATCAAGACGGCGATCTGCCGTCCTTGCCCCGGATACGCTCGATAACCGAGCGCCGTTCCGTCGCGAGCTGGATAAGTCTGGACCGCCGGCAGATCGCTGAAGTCGACCGCGGCGAACGGATCGCTCACGGCAGCAAGGGGCGGTGGCTGAACGGGCGCATCGAAGGCGAGGATGCCCGCCAGTGCCGCCACGAGGACAACAGCGATGCCCGCCGTGACCCAGATCGCTTTGCGCATCCGTCTCTCCCTTGGTCATCGTGGCCGTCACGAACCGCAGGACGCGATTTGACCACGTGCGAGTTCGGCCCTCATGCCAAACCGCATGGACATTTCTAGGCGCCGATCATGCGCGACCGCGGGATCGAGGTTGCCACGACCTGCACGTGGTGTATCAAACCAGCCCCCCTCACCGTTTCATCGGCGACGTGGAGGGCTCCGTCGGGGACGAGGCTCGGCAGTTCGATGGCACCGTAGGCCTTCGGACGGATAACGCGCGCCTCGAGTTCGCGCGCTTTTCGGACCCAGGCGGCCAAGAATCGGCGGCTCGCGCCCCGGCAAACGCTCCTGACTACCGCGAAAAGAGCCCGGGCGACCGACTGGTCAGTCCTTGTTCCATGGCAGCGACAGCGGCGAGCTCGTCGAGCGCGCGAATGTGTTTGGCCGCGCACAACGTAAAGCGTCGCGTGGTGCGGGCAACGCTCGATCGGTCTTGGGAATGTCAGGGTTACTTTGCCGCTTGCACGATCAATGCGGCACCGTCTGGGCGTTGTTCGGTGTTGTCCCTCCTTGCCGAGGCGCACCGCCCGGCGCGTTCTGCTCGTCCCACCCCTGAACCTTATCGATGGGCGCTATGTCGATCTTGGGTGTCCCGAACATGCCGGTCATGGACTGGCCCAGTTCGCTATCGATGTTCGCGATGGTTGGGTCGATAGTGCCGGGTTGTTTTGACGCCGATGAAACTTCGACGGGCTCAGACGGGTCGATGCCGTCGTCCGGATTGATCGTGTGCTCCGCTTGGCCGAGCCTAGCCCCCACTTGCTGGGCGGAGGGCGGCCCCACTGCGCCTGTTGCGACATCGGGGTCGTACATCGCGCTTACTTGACCCGGCTCCGGGTCTTTCACCGCGTTGTTTACGGCCTCGTTGTTCTTTTGAGTGTCTTGGGCTTCGCTGTTTTTCTTTTCCTGCTGCAATTGCATCCAGGACTCGTCGCTCGCCTCGTTGTGCGCATTGTTCGTGGCGTCTGCCGCCTTTTGTTGAGCGCTGGCGGAAACGCCATTGCTGCTCGAGGAGGTTCCGCTCTGCTTGTTCTGCTGATCCACAGCTTCGTTGTGCGCCGTGGCGGGGTCCCTAGGTGCGCCGGGATCATCGCGCGCCGGATTGGTCAAGGCAGCGGCGAGCCCTTTGCCAGCGCCGGCAAAGGCATCCGAGCAACTGAAATCAAAAGGCCCCACACTTGCGCTCGCCGACATACAGGCATTGACCTTATCGATGATCCAGGTCGCGCGGGAGTCTTGGGGCCCGACCGTACCTGATCCGTTCAGTCCACCGTCGGTGCCTCCATCGGCGCTATCGGCACCATAGAGCGACGGGTTGTGCGAACCCAGGTTTACTTCGGGCGCGGCGCCCGACGGCGTCGAGGTCCCGTCGCCTGGGCCCGCGCCGGCACTTCCAACTCCGAGCGCGCTCAGGTATCCGTTCAATTGCGATACCGTCGCATCCTTGGCACTGTTCTGCAAACCGCCGCTCGCTCCGCCCAGCATGCCGAGTGCCGCCAAGAGGTTGGGGTTCATGCCGGTGGATTCGAGTCCCGCGAAAAGAGCGCTTTGCCAGTTCGATGCTGAGGGCGTCCGGGCGACACCCGCGACGTCCGGGCCAGAGAGGCCGGCGTCGACTGCACTCTGCGCATGGCCCGTGACCTCCGCGGCTCCGCCCCATTGCGCCGGCATCACGCTCGGCGCGACGCTGAGCTGACTCTCGAATCCGCCATGCCCCGGGAAGGAGGTCTGGCTCGGCGAGGATCCGACATTGGTCAATTCGGGGGACCTATCGGCAAGGCCGCTGGGCTCCGTCGGCTGCTCGCTTGCAGACCCATTGTCTTCGGGCGCGCGTACCTGCCCGGTAGCCAAGTTCATTCCTATGACGGAAAGTCCAGTTCGCATGTTTTCCTCGACAGACGTGGATCGGGCAGCCGCGCGACCGAACTCGGCCCGCGGCGAAGGTCATCGGCCGGGAGTTCGCAGGGCGGCCGCAAAATTGACACACGCCCAACAGTACGAAAGACGGCGTGACACGAACGTCACACGCAGGGGCTGGAGCGAAGACAACGACGTGAGGAATACGGCGCGGCAGTGTTGAATCTTCACCGACGTCGACGCGTTGCGTCGTTTTGAAAACGAACGGATTGTTCGAGAGCGAGTCACGGGAGGTGTCGCGGCTTTGGCGCGCGAAATCAATGCGCCTATTCGCTGCCGCTCGACAACGGTGACCAATACTCGTCGCTCACCTCGCTAATCGTCGCCGCCCGGGTTGCCGACGCAGAAAGAGTGCCTGGAGATGCTCGGCTGCTACGGCAAGGACGCGGTCGAGAAGTTCGCCGAAATCTGCGCCGCCGTGGTGCTGGCCGGCGATACCTCTTCGCCGTCGATGCGAAGGGGCCGGCGAGACCGCTCGGCGCCTGCCCCCGCCCAGGAAGTTTTTCGATGTTTCCCGGAACACGGAAGACTCGAATGAGCCGGAGCCAATGTGCTTGAGTACCCTGCCCGTGCGCTCCTCGACGAAGCGGCGCCTCGTTCGCGCTATCTCGTGCGTTAGTCGTCGTGTTCCTGGAGATACGCCATTGGCGTAGATACGCCATTGGCGTATGATGACCGATATCCTCGGATTGTTTTGACGGACCACGATTCGGATGGGAAACGAGGTATTCGAGGCGTTGCTTGAGGTTTCCCGTGCCATGAGGCGCGAGCGCCGGAGGCGGCTTGCCGGTTTGATCGGAAAGAGCGGAAACCGCAGGTCCAGGCCAACGGTAGACGATCATGTGGATGTGCGCGCGGTACGGTCGTTGACCGGGCTCAGTCAGGCGAACTTCGCCGAGCTTCTTGGGATCGAGCTGGCCACGCTTCGAAACTGGGAGCAGGGGCGCCGCCTGCCGACGGGACCGGCGCGGGTATTACTGCGTGCTATTCGCAACAGCCCGGTCGAGGTGGTCAAGGCGCTGAGCCAGTGAGGGAGGAGCAGTGTCGATACTAAGTCGTACCGGCGTGGATGACGTGCGGGGAACCTGCCGAATCGTGTTCGACGCGCTGGCTGGCCTGGGTGGCGTGGTCGAGCGCATGCACACGACGATCCAGCAGCGACCGGCGCCCTTCGGAGCGGCCCGGGATGTTCGGGCACACGGAGTCACGGGCGTGGTCTACCGCAGTGTGCAGGGCGGCGCGCGGATGATCGGAGCGGGCGTGGATGGGGTGCTTGCCTCGATCGCCGACATGTTCCCGGATCGCGGCAGGACTGACGGCCGCGAGGCGATGGTTGCGATCGTCAACGGCATCTACGGCGATTACCTCGTGCGCACCTCAAATCCGTTGGCGATCGGCATGTCGATGCGCTATGCAGGGCAGGTTGTCGATCCGCTCGATCCGGCTCAGTCGCTTCGTGCGGCAGGGGCACCGCCCGCTGCGTCGAAGGTCCTGGTGCTTGTGCACGGGCTGTGCATGAACGACCTGCGCTGGCGCCGGGACGGGCACGACCATGGCGCGGCACTGGCGCGCGAATTGGGTTACAGCGCGCTCTACCTTCGCTACAACAGTGGCCTTCACGTGCGTGACAACGGCCGCCTGTTCAGCGAGCTTCTGGAAGTGCTCTTGCAGCACTGGCCGGTTGCGGTTCAGGAACTGTGCATCATCGGACACAGCATGGGGGGCCTGGTCGCGAGGAGCGCCTGCTGCCAGGCAGGCCAGAGCGGCAACCACTGGACGACGCGGCTCAAGAAACTCGTGTTCCTCGGCACGCCGCACCTCGGATCGCCGCTGGAGCGCGGCCGTTGGCTCGATTTCATGCTCGACTTGAGCCCGTATTCCGCGCCGTTAACGCGCGCCGGCAAGCTGCGAAGTGGAGGAATCCAGGACCTTCGTCACGGCGACATTGCTGCCACTGGCCATGCCATCCCACTGCCGGCGGGCGTGAAGTGCTACGCGGCGGCAGCGACCCTGGCGAAACGGCAGGGTTTGCTGGCGGACCGACTGATAGGCGACGGCCTCGTCCCGGTCGACAGCGCGCTAGGCCGGCATCGCGATCGGTCCAAGGCGCTGGACATTCCGAAGGCGCACCAATGGATCGGGTACGAAATGGGGCACCTCGACTTACTCTGCAGAGCCGAGGTCTACCGGCAACTGCGACAGTGGATCGGGCATCAAAAGCTATCCGAGGCGAATACGAGTGCACGCCAATGTCGAAAGTCGAGTCAACTAATCTAGGAGAGCAGTCGCAGACGCCACGGTGCGTACGGGAGCACGAGCAGGGCCATCCGGAAAGGTTCAGAATGAACACTGTTCGGGTTGCGCACCGCTCGTCCGCGTGAAACCTCTCAAGCAGGAAATTCGCTTTGCCCGCTCCTCCGATGGCACACGAATCGCATTTGCGACCATGGGCAGCGGATATCCGCTTGTCAACGCAGCCCACTGGCTGGGGCATCTCGAGTTCGATTGGCAGACGCCCCTTTTCCGGCCGTGGATGGAACGGCTCAGCTGCGGTTACCAACTGACACGCTACGACTCACGCGGGTGCGGGCTGTCGGATCGAAACGTTTCCTCCTTCGCACTCGACGATCTGGTTGCTGATATGGAAGGCGTCGTCGATGCCGCGGGGCTCGATCGTTTCGCCTTGCTCGGCGCATCGCAAGGCGGTGCGATTTCGATCGCTTACGCAGCCAGGCACCCCGAGCGCGTCAGCCACATCGTGTTGTGCGGCGCCTTTGCGCGGGGCGCGTTTCGGCGCAATCCGAGTCCCCGACAGCGCTCCACGATCGAAGCGATGATTCAGTTGATCGAGGTCGGTTGGGGCAAGCCGGATTCGGCTTTTCTACAAATGTTCACCACGCTCTTCTTTCCGCAGGCTTCACCGGAGCAGACGCGCGCGTTCAACCTGATCCAGCACGAAGCGACGTCGCCCGGCCACGCGGCGCGCATCCTTCGCGCGCTGGTCGAATTGGACGCCTCGCCATACCTGGCAAGCATCACGTGTCCGACGCTTGTCATTCATTGTCGGGGCGACGCCGTGAGCTCATTTGAAGAGGGACGCTTCCTTGCTGCCTCGATTGCGGGGGCGCGCCTCGAGCCGCTCGACAGCAGAAACCACGTGCCGCTCGCGGGCGAACCGTCCTTCGATCGCGTCTTTGCCCTGCTCTCGGAGTTCCTGCCGGGGGCGCCGATCGTCGGTTCGACATTGGGAGAACTCACGCAGCACGAGCGCGAGTTGCTGGACCTGATCGCCCGCGGACTGGACAACGCACAGATCGCCGCGCGCCTGGACCGGGCGGAGAAAACCGTGCGCAACCGGATCACCCTGATCTTTTCCAAGATTGCGGTCGAGAACCGCGCCCAGGCGATCGTGCGTGCCCGGGAAGCGGGGTTCGGTCGCTGAAGGCTGGGGTCGGGACCGTCGTCCCGGGCAGCAGTGCAAGTCCTGCCCTCCGCCTGACCCAAACTGGGACTGCGGTCCCGAGACGGCGCGCGCGCCCGTCGTTGTAATGCCCTCATCGCAAGACCCGCTGGCTCCTTCAGTGGGATGCGGCAGATGGAGGCATCATCATGGGCGCACTGCTATCGGTTGGTTACGGCCTGGCCTGCTACTCGGTGTTTCTTTGCACGGTCCTGTACGCCGTTGGTTTCGTCGGTGCCTTTGTGGTACCAAAATCGATCGACACCGGCGGCGGGGCGCCGCTTGGCGAGGCTCTGGTCGTAGACACACTCCTGCTCTGCCTCTTCGCGGTTCAGCACAGCGTGATGGCGCGGCGGGGTTTCAAGCGCTGGTGGGCCCGGTTCGTCCCGCCCGCGATCGAGCGCAGCACGTTCGTCCTCGCGGCAAGCCTGACGCTGGCGCTGCTCTTCTGGCAGTGGCGACCAATTGCGGCGGTGGTGTGGCAGATAGAAGAGCCGGCGGGCGTCCTGCTGTTGCAAGCTGTGTTCTGGCTCGGTTGGGCGGTGTTGCTGGTGAGCACGTTCCTCCTCAATCACTTCGAGCTCTTCGGGCTACACCAGGTCTTTGCGCGCCTCGTCGCTCGACAAGAGCCGCAGCCGACTTTCAGGACGCCACTCTTCTATCGCTATGTTCGTCACCCGATCTACCTGGGTACCCTGATTGCGTTCTGGGCTGCGCCCACGATGAGCGTCGGACATCTGTTATTTGCCATCGCAACGACAGGCTACGTCTTTCTCGGCATCTGGTTCGAGGAACGCGATCTGATCCATCAGTTCGGTGATCGCTACCGGCTTTATCGCGAACATGTCGGAATGCTCCTGCCGCACGTGCGCAAAGCCCGCGACGATAAGCGAGCAGCCCAATGAGCGCGCCTGTTCACCGGCGCACTTCGCGGGAGTGCGATCAATCCATGGAAGCGCTGGCTCTCATGTACCGGCGAGCGGGTCGGCTGGGAAGATGTAAGTAGGTCGCGTTCCGAAGGCCGAATCACTGCTGCTTCCCCGGCACGCGCAAGCCGCTGCGCGGCGCCGCGACCTGCCTTCGCCGCTGCCCCGCGCGGGGCAATGGCCGGTGCCGCGCCCGGCGTCAGCCCTTCAGCAGGGCCTTGCTGATGATGACGAGGATGATCAGCAGAACGACGCCCAAGCCGAAGCTCCATCCGATCAGCTTCTTTTCGATCGGAAGGAGCGGCTCGTGCGCCATCTTGCGCATCTCTTCGCTGACTTTTGGCTGTTCCATCTGCGCTTTCCTTCTCGCTCAGCCGGCCAGCGGCGGCTTTACGCCGCCGTAGAACAGCCATGAAATCAGCAGGCCCATCCAGATGATGAAGCCGAACAGGCACAGCAGGTAGACCGCGGCAAGCTTGCCGATGCCTTCCTCCCACAGCTTGCGGAAATTCGTCATCACGCCGATGGTGAAGAAGGTGAGCACGAAGAAGATGCCGCGGAACGCGTTCGCCTCGCCCATCGCCGCCTTCAGCTTGCCCAGCAGCTCGGGCGTCCCGCTGAGGGCGAGCAGCAGGATCAGCACGAAGGTAACCACGTAGCCAATCACGAACTTGGGGAAGCGCTCCCAGATCTCGCGGAGGCGGGCCTGGTCGCCGTCGCGCTTGTCGATGTGCTTGGTCCAGACGTAGGCGAGGACGAAGGCCCAGACGCCGATGAAGATGTCGATGAACACCTTCACAGTCGCCGCGGTCCCGATGATCCAGCCTTTCGCGTAGTTGATGCCCTGCGCCGCGTTGTTCGCGAGGATCAGCGATTCGGTGATCGCCCCGCTCGCCACCGCCGCGCCGTCGGTCTTCACCGACAGCGCCATCCATGCGCCGGCGACCATCGGCTCGTGTGCGAGGAACGAGTCGGCGAGGAACGGCAGAAACAGCAGCTCCACGACCGCGAAGATGACCACCAGCGAGGACACCATGATCGCGACCATCGGACGGGCGCGGATCGCGGCGCCCGTGGCGATCGCCGCCGACACGCCGCACACCGAGATGCCGGAGGCGAGCGGAGCCGCCCACTCGCGGCTGAAGCCGAACCAGGTGCGCGCCACCAGGTAGACGACCGACCAGAAGATCAGGTACGCGACGATGATCGCCGCGAGCCCGAGGAACATGAGCGAGGTTGCGAGACCCAGCTTCTCTGCGGCCGTGACGCCGAGGAACCCGCCGAGCAGCACGATCGCGATCTTGACGTACAGCTCGGGCCGCACCGCCTCCTTCATCCAGTCGGCGAAGCCGGGCACGAAGTTGCCGATGGCGAGGCCCGCGAGCAGCGCCACGACGAAGCCGCCCTCCGGGGTCAGCCGCAGCGACCAGGTGATCCCGAACTGCTTCATGCCGCCGGGCGTGTTGACGGCGAGGTTGGCCCAGCTGCCGATGATCCAGCAGATGTAGGCGAGCCAGAACACCACGGTGAAGGCCGCCGCGAAGCGCGCTACGTTCGCCTTGAGCGCCGCGGCGCCGGCCGTCATCACGACGAGCAGGGCCACGTAGGTGGCGATCAGGGCGCCCGGGCCGCCGAGCCCCGCGTAGGCCTTGGATGTGGTGCCGAGCGCCTTCGAGAGATCGGTCCAGACCTGCGTTCCGACGACCCACCCGAGAAGATCGGCGCCGCCTAGCACGCCGAGAGACAGCACGAAGATCAGCAACCCGATCCAGACGGACAGCCAGTCTTCGCCCAGACCTTGCGCCTTGTCGTTCATCTTTCCTCCTCCCGGCCTACGCCGCACCGCGATCTTCTGTGGATCGACTTGCGCGTTTCCGTCCGCCGCACGCGGCTTGGCGCAACTTCCTGCACCGTCCCGTCGAGAGCAGCTAGAAGCCAGTGTAGCTTGAGCGCTTGCCTAAACCATCCCGGTACGCGGGTGCAACAACGCCGCGCTCGCCAGGCGCCAGCTCGAACGACTGGCCAACTCGCCGGCGAAGGATCATCCCGGCGCGGCTGCCGACCTGCGTGAAGGCCTGGACGAAACGCTCACCGCTATCGACCTCGGACCGGACGCGGCGCTGCGTCGCACGTTCGCCATCACCGATCCGATCGCGCTGTTCAGTCTCCACAAGCCCTCACGCGGCGAACGACGCGCAGTGCCGCAGAAAGTCCTCGGCCCCGCGGCCCAGATGTTTGTCACGGTGCAGCACGATCGCCAGGCGCCGCGTCGCGCGCGGCAGCCGCGTGGTCAGCTCAATCAGCACCCCCTGCTCCAGCTCGCGGGCGACCGCCTCCCGTGGCAGGCAGCCGAGTGCGTTGCCGGCCGCCACCAGCCGCTTGATGGCCTCGGGGCTGCCCAGCTCGAACTCCACCCGTAGCGGCCCGACATGGTCGAGCAGCCAGCGCTCGACAGCCTCGCGCGTGCCCGAGCCGCGTTCGCGCAACGCCCATGTCGCCTCGCCCAGCTGGCGCAGGCTGGCTGTGCCCCCGGCCAGCGGGTGCGCCGGCGCCGCGATGATCACCAGTTCGTCGCTGAGCCAGCTGCGGACGATCAACTGCGGATGCGTCTGCCGACCCTCGATGAAGCCGATGTCCACATCGAACCCTGCCACCGCCTCGATCACCTCGCTCGTGTTGCCGATCATCAAATGCACCGGGCTCGCAGGATGCGCCGTCTTCCAGCCCGCGAGCAGGCCGGGAAGCAGGCACTCGCCGATCGTCAGGCTCGCTGCGAGACGCAGCGGAGCATCGTGCTCGGCGGCGAAGAGCTGTTGCAGATCGGCAGCTCGGTCGAGCAGCGCCATGGCTTTGGGCAGCAGCGCACGTCCGTTCTCGTTGAGCAGCAAACGCCGGCCAACCCGGTCGAACAACTGCGCGCCGAGCGAGTCCTCCAGTTTTACCAGTGTCGCGCTGGCCGCCGACTGCGACCGCGAGACCTGGCTCGCCGCGGCGCGCACGCTGCCCGCGCGCGCGGTAGCCGCAAAGATCTCCAGCTGCCGCAGGTTCAACCGCAAGCGCTGGCGGACCCTCGGGAGGGTCGACTCGTGATCGGTTTTTCCGGACACGTTGGCCACTATTGTCTGCTTTTTCTTTTGCTGCGTCGATGCCTACGATGCAGCATCGGCAGGCAACTCAGCACCTCCATCGATGGAGTCGAGCGACGCGATGAGATCCCTGGTGCGCCCGCACGGCGGTGGCGAATTGCGTCCGCTGCTGCTCGAGGGAGCCGAGGCAGAGGCGGAACGCGTGCGCGCGGCCACGCTGCCTGCACTGCGCGTGAGTTCGCGTGAGCGCGGCGACATCATCATGCTCGGGGTCGGCGGCTTCACGCCGCTCGGTGGATTCATGGGCAGCGCCGACTGGCGCGGAGTGTGCGACGGCATGCGCACGGCCAGCGGGCTGTTCTGGCCGATCCCGATCACGCTGTCGGTCGCCGAGGCACAGGCCGACTCCATTGCGGTTGGCAGCGACATCGCTCTGACGGACCCTGACGACGGCCACATCCTGGCGACGTTGCGGGTCGACGAGAAGTACCGCATCGACAAGGCGCATGAATGCATGCGCGTGTTTCGGACCATCGACGAGGCACACCCCGGTGTCAAGATGGTGATGCAGCAGGGCCCGGTTAACCTGGCCGGGCCGATCAAGGTGCTGTCCCGCGGCGGCTTCCCGGAGAAGTATGGCGATCTGTTCATGACCCCGGAGCAGACCCGCAAGCTGTTCAGCTCGCTCGGCTGGTCGCGCATCGCCGCGTTCCAAACGCGCAACCCGATGCACCGCTCGCACGAATACCTGGCGAAGGTGGCGATCGAGGTCTGCGACGGCGTGCTCGTGCATTCGCTGCTCGGCGCCCTGAAGCCCGGCGACATTCCGGCCGACGTGCGCACCGCGGCCATTGCGGCGCTCGCGAAGAACCATTTCGTGCCGTCGACGATCGTGCAGGCCGGCTATCCATTGGACATGCGCTATGCGGGGCCGCGCGAGGCCCTGCTGCATGCGCTGTTCCGCCAGAACTATGGCTGCTCGCACCTGATCGTCGGGCGCGACCATGCCGGTGTCGGCAGCTACTACGGGCCGTTCGACGCGCACCACATCTTCGACGACATTCCGCCCGACGCGCTGGAGATCCGGCCGCTGAAGATCGACGTCGCGTTTTGGTGCCACCGCTGCGGCGGCATGGCGTCGGGTCGAACCTGTCCACACGGAGATGCCGATCGGCTGCACGTCAGCGGTACACAGCTGCGCCGGTGGCTCTCGGAAGATAGACCGGTACCGGTCGAATTCAGCCGGCCAGAGGTACTGGCCATCCTGCGCGAGTATTACGCGAGCCTCGAGGCCGGACCGAGCGCGCCAGGATGAAGATCTGCGTCGTCTCCGACAGCCACGACCGCGCCGAGCCGCTGGCTGAGGCGGTGCGTGCCGCCAAGGCCGAAGGCGCCGAGGTCGTGATCCACTGCGGCGATCTGATCGGTACGCAGACGCTCAAACCTGCACTGGCGCATGGACTGCCCGTGCACCTCATTCACGGCAACAACCTCGGCGACGCGGCGGCGCTGCACCGCTTGGAACGCGCGAGCGACGGACAGCTCCAGTACCACGGTCCCGACGCGAAGCTCGAGCTCGGCGGCCGGCGTATCGCCGTCGTGCACTACGACGATCTGGGTTATGCGATGGCCTGTACGGGCCAGTGGGCATTGGTGTGTTGTGGCCATTCGCACCGGGCCGAGGTGCGGCAGGTTACCTGCGTGACCGGCGAAGCGATCTGGCTGTTGAACCCTGGCACAGTGGCCGGCCTGTCGGCGCCGGCGACCTGGGCATGGGGCGATCTGGCGACGATGCGGTTCGAACTGCGAGATCTGAAGGGCAGCACGCGATCCTGAATACAAGCGGCTGCCGAACAACGCAAGAGGAGACCGAGGACATGTTCAGCACCAATCCGTTCGCCGCGCTGTCGAGCACGCTGTCGCCGTCGGTCATGCAGACCTTCGTCGTCGTGATGATCGCGCTGGTGATCCTGGGCACGGTGTTCGACACCCTGCACAAGGGCAGCGCGATCTACTTCTTCGAGAATTGGCGCCGCTCGAAAGCCAAGGCGAAGGCGCCGCTCGGTGGCGGCGAGCTGGCAACGATCGCGGTGCAGACCGCGGTGGTGGATGTGCTGACGTCGGACGAGTTCTGCAACCCGCGCCGCCGTATCGCGCACCTGCTGACGATGTACGGTTTCGTGCTGTACGTGGTCAGCACCGCGGTGCTGATCTTCGCGTACCCGACGCCCGCCATGCCCGCGCCGGCGTGGCTGCCGCAGCTGTGGTGGCTGGGCGCGGCGATGGTTTGCGTCGGCGGGTACTGGTTCTGGTTCTTCATCCGCGTCGACGTCGCCGCTGAAGGCCAGACGCCGCTTCGGCTGATGCGCGCCGATCTCTTCATCCTGTCGCTGCTGGCGAGCACGACACTCGCGCTGCTGTGGGCTTGGCTGCAGGCCGCAGGCAGCGGCGGCGCGATGCCCGTTTTCGGCCTGTACGTGATCGCCACGGTGGTGCTGTTCGGCGGCGTGCCGTGGTCCAAGTTCGCCCACATGTTCTTCAAGCCCGCCGCGGCGTTCGAGAAGCGAGTATCCAAGGCCAATGGCACAGCCCAGAATCTGCCGACCCAGACCCGTGATGATCCCGAGCAACAGAAAAGACACTCCATGGAACTGTTGCGCGACGCTCCGATGGATATGGGGCTTGGCATCAAGCGCGAGGCACCCCGCCACTACTGAGGGAAAAGCAGCCCGCACGTTCTTGGACCAAACAAGGAGCCGGACGAATGCCAACCTTCGTATACATGACAAGGTGCGACGGATGCGGACATTGTGTCGACATCTGCCCGTCGGACATCATGCATATCGACAAGACCTATCGGCGCGCCTACAACATCGAGCCGAACATGTGCTGGGAGTGCTACTCCTGCGTGAAGGCTTGTCCGCAGCATGCGATCGATGTGCGCGGATATGCCGACTTTGCCCCGCTGGGCCACAGCGTTCGCGTCCACCGCGACGAACAGAAAGGCACGATTGCCTGGAGGATCAGGTTCCGCAACGGGACCGAAAAGAACTTCCTCTCGCCCATCACGACCAAGCCCTGGGGACAGGCAATCCCGCAGCTCAGAAATGTTCCCGCGCCCAGCAACGAAATGCGCGGCAGCGAGCTGCTCTACAACGAGCCGAAGTACATCCGCATGGATGACGGCGGTCTGCGTACGCTGGAAGCCGCAGGTCTGAGAATGAGGAAAGGCGTGTACTACTGATGGCGTACGAAACGATCATCGAAGACGGCATCGATATTCTTGTCGTCGGTGCGGGCCTTGGCGGCACCGGTGCCGCCTGGGAGGCGAGATACTGGGGTCAGAACAAGAAAATCGTCATCGCCGAGAAGGCCAATATCGATCGCTCGGGTGCGGTCGCCCAGGGTCTGTACGCGATCAACTGCTACATGGGCACGCGCTGGGGCGAAAACAACCCGGAGGACCACGTCCGCTACGCCCGCATCGACCTGATGGGCATGGTGCGGGAAGACCTGCTGTTCGACATGGCCCGTCACGTCGACTCCACGGTGCACCAGTTCGAGGAATGGGGCCTGCCCATCATGAAGGACCCGAAAACCGGGCGCTACCTGCGTGAAGGGCGATGGCAGATCATGATTCACGGCGAGTCCTACAAGCCCATCGTCGCCGAGGCCGCCAAGAAATCGGCGGACAAGGTCTTCAACCGCATCTGCGTCACCCACCTGCTAATGGACGACGGCAAGGAGAACCGGGTCGCCGGTGCCGTCGGGTTCAACGTCCGCACGGGCAACTACCACGTCTTCAGGTCGAAGACCGTGATCTGCGGCGCGGGCGGTGCCTCCAACATCTTCAAACCGCGCTCGGTGGGCGAAGGTTCCGGCCGGACCTGGTATGCGCCCTGGTCGTCGGCGTCTGCCTACGGCCTCATGATCAATGCCGGAGCCAAGATGACGCAGATGGAAAATCGCATCGTGCTGGCGCGTTTCAAGGACGGCTATGGCCCTGTCGGCGCCTACTTCCTTCACCTGAAGACCTATACCCAGAACGGTCTGGGCGAAGAATACGAGTCCAAGTGGTTCCCCGAGCTGCAGAAGATGGTCGGCAAGGAGTACCTCGACCCGGAAGCCTCGCACCTGACGCATCGGCCGATCCCGACGTGTCTGCGCAACCACGCGTTGATCAGCGAGGTCAATGCCGGTCGCGGCCCCATTCACATGGTGACGATGCGCGCCTTCCAGGATCCACATCTGGAAGAGGTTGGCTGGGAGAACTTCCTCGGCATGACCATCGGCCAGGCGGTTCTGTGGGCCGCGACCGACGTGGATCCCAAGCACGAGAATCCCGAGCTGACCACGTCCGAGCCCTACGTCATGGGCTCCCACGCGACCGGCTCCGGTGCCTGGTGCTCCGGCCCCGAGGACATCTCGCCTCCCGAGTATTTCTGGGGCTACAACCGCATGACGACGATCGACGGTCTGTTCGGCGCCGGTGATGCGGTCGGCGGCACGCCGCACGCCTTTTCGTCGGGGTCGTTCACCGAAGGCCGTCTCGCCGCGAAGGCGGCCTGCAAGTACATCGACGACGGAAAGGCCGAAGGCCTAGTCGTATCCGATGAACAGATCAAGCGCCGTAAGGAGGAGATCTACAAGCCCCTGGAACACTACAGGGTCTACCGCAACGAGATCGTGGCAGGCGACGTCAACCCACACTACATCAACCCCAAGCAGGGGTTGGACCGTCTGCAGAAACTGATGGACGAGTACTGCGGCGGAGTGACCGTCAACTACATGACCAACGAGAAGCTTCTCAACATCTGCCTCAAGAAGCTGAAGATCATGGAGGAAGACCTGGAGAACCTGGCGGCCAAGGACATCCACGAATTGCTTCGTGCGTGGGAATTGAAGCACCGTCATCGCGCTGCCGAGTGCGTCACGCAGCACACGCTGTTCCGCAAAGAGACCCGTTGGCCGGGTTACTACTACCGGGGCGACGCCATGAAGGTCGACGACGCGAATTGGCACGTGCTGACGGTTTCGCGTCGCGATCCGAAGACTGGCGAATACACCATGGAGAAGGCGCCCTGTTATCACCTGGTAGCGAATGACAATTAGCAAGATCCGCGGGCCGGAGCTCGCGTTGACTGTCTGCCTGGCGCAGATGAGACCGGCATGCCGCGTGGGGCCAGTCCTTTGAACCGGTCTTTTCCGCTCGCGGAGACCCGCGCGTGAACATCACCGAAAAGACGGATGACGAGATCCTGGCCATCGCCAGACCCCTGTGGCGCGACCTCGTCAAGTATTCGAACGAAGGCAAGTATGGGGAATTCGCAAGGAACTTCTGCAGTTCCCTGGCGCTTGCCATGAATCAGGTGGTTGCGGGCCACCAGTTTGCGAATAGCGAGCTAGCCAGAAATCTGTCTGAACAAATCGACCCGCTCGGCATCATCCGCCGCGGTGAGCATGTGACCGTCGTTTACCGGCAGCGGAGCACCAAGAGGCCAGGCGAATGGCTTGGCCGACTTGTCCTCGGCTATGAAGACGGCAAGGTCAGGATCTTCGGCGCATCCATCTTCTGAACACTTCATCGGGACTTGACGTGAGCGAAGTCATCCGGGGTGGCAAGTTCGTCGAGCTGGCCTACAAGGTGACCGACAGGAAGTCGGGGCATGTTCTCACCAGGGTCGAGTTCCCGTTGGGCTATGTTCACGGATACAACGAGATTCTGGCCCCTTCGGTCCACAGGGAGCTCGAGGGCAAGTCGGCTGGCGACGTCATCGAAGTGACGATCGACGGCAATCAGATCTTCGGTCCCAGAGACGAGTCGCTGGTGTTTTCAGATCCCATCGAGAACGTCCCGGAGGAATATCGGCAGGTCGGCACCTCCATACTCATGGAGAACGAGAGGGGTCAGACGCGCAGCTTTCTCGTGACGCATGTGGACGACGAGACGCTGACGGTGGATGGCAACAACCCGCTTTGCGGCAGAGACGTCGTCTTCACGCTCGAGATTCTGACCGTCCGCGACGCAACAGACGCCGAGACAAGGGCGGGTGGGGCGATCGACGCGGGCGCCGCTGTCGATCCGTCGCTCTTGAGATCTGTTTGAGCGAAGGGTGCGAATGGCATCGGACGAACTTCGGAAAGAGTCGACTGCACCTGCAGTCTTCAATTCGCGACAAGAGAAAGGTGACTCATGGGCGAGCAGAAGCAACCCCCCGCCAAGGTTCCAGACGGCGTTACGCGTTTCGTGACAACGCGTCAGATGCCGCCAAACGAAAAGGGGTTCGTCGGTTTCGAAACCGTCTGGAAACCGTTCCAGAAGGAAGCCGAATACAAGACGCCGAAAAAGCCGTAGCCCTGTCTGGCCCGCCTCGCGCGTGTTGCCATCAGCGCCGCGCGCGCCGCGAACCGCGTACGGCAGACTTCTGCAGCATCATTTGCGCCTCGATCAGGCGCGCGCCGTCGACCAGCAGGAAATCGCGAAAGGCGCGCGCAGCGGGCAGCAACCGCTTGTCGGTCCGGTGGACAAAGTACCAGTGACGCAGCACCGGGGTGTCCTTCAGACGCAGGCGCACCAGCCGCCGCGTCTGCAACTCGAGCCCGACCGTGTGCTCCGACAGGAACGCAATGCCCATGCCGGCCATTACGGCCTGCTTGATGGTTTCGTTGCTGCTCATCTCGAGCATCTGCGCCGGATGGATCCGGTGTGCGCGCAGATACCGATCCATTGCGCCGCGCGTACCCGACCCCGGTTCGCGCACGATCAGGCGTTCCTCGTTGAGCCGCGCCGGCTCGATGTTCGCGAGCGCCGCCAGCGGGTGCTGCGGCGAAGCGAGCCAGGCCAGCGGGTGCTCGGCGATGCGCGCCGCCTCGCACTCGAAATGCTGAGGCGGCGTGCCCATGATCGCCACGTCGACCACGTGATCGTGAAGCATCTGTACCACTTCGGCCCGGTTCGCTACTGACAGCTTCAGGTCGATGTCGGGGTGGCGCCGCTGGTATTCGGCCAGCAGCCGCGGCGCGAAGTACTTCGCGGTGCTGACGACGCCGATGTCGATGCGCCCGGCGCGCAGGCCCTTCATCGCATCGAGCGCCGCCTCGGCCTCGCGCACCTGTTGCGCCAGACGGCGCGCGTGCAGCGCGACCTCCTCGCCCGCATCGGTGAGCTGGATGCGCCGGCCAACGCGTTCCGTCAGCGGCAGACCGACCTGCTCTTCGAGCTGTTTAACCTGCATCGAAACCGCCGGCTGCGTCAGATGCAGTTCGCGTGCCGCTGCGGACACGCTCGCCAGCCGGGCGACCGCCTCGAACACGCGCAAGCGGTGCAGCGTGACACTGCGCATCGCGGTACTCATTCGGGATGCCTTTGATATATATCAGGTTGTGCTGATGATAGATTGAATAAAGTTTGAATTGTTCTTATGTGTCTCCAAGGCTAACTTGGCGCACATCGGAGCCGTCGAGCGCCGTTGTGCAGAGGAGCCCATGGACCAGTCAAGCCGCTACGTCGATCTGTCGCTGCGCGAGGAAGACCTGATCGCGCGTGGCGAACACGTGCTGACCGCCTACGTAATGAAGCCCAAGGCTGGCCACGCGTTCGTGCCGACCTGCGCGCACTTCGCTGCCGAATCGTCGACCGGTACCAACGTGGAAGTCAGCACGACCGACGCGCACACCAGGTCGGTCGATGCGCTCGTCTACTTCGCCGACGAGGCGCGCGGGCTGATGAAGATCGCCTACCCGCTCGCCTTGTTCGACCGCAACATCACCGACGGCCGCGCGATGATCGTGTCGTTCCTGACGCTGGCGATCGGCAACAACCAGGGCATGGGCGACGTCGATTACGCCAAGCTGCACGACTTCTACATCCCGCCCAGGTACCTGCAGCTGTTCGACGGGCCGTCGTCCGACATCGGCGACCTGTGGCGCGTGCTGGGCCGCCCGGTGGTCGATGGGGGTCTGGTTGTCGGCACGATCATCAAGCCCAAGCTCGGCCTGCAGGCCGAGCCGTTCGCCAAAGCCGCCTACGAGTTCTGGCTCGGCGGCGACTTCATCAAGAACGACGAGCCTCAGGGCAATCAGGTATTTGCGCCGATGCGCAAGACGATCCCGCTGGTGGCCGATGCGATGCGGCGAGCGCAGGACGCGACGGGAGAGCCGAAGCTGTTTTCGGCCAACATCACCGCGGACGACCCGGTCGAGATGATCGCGCGGGGCGAGTACATCCTGGAAACCTTCGCCGAGAACGCCCATCACGTGGCGTTTCTCGTCGACGGCTACGTGGGCGGACCGGCCGCGATCACCACCGCGCGCCGACGCTTTCCGAACCAGTTCCTGCACTACCACCGCGCCGGTCACGGCGCGGTCACCAGTCCGCAGGCGAAGCGCGGCTACACGTCGTTCGTGTTGTGCAAGATGGCGCGGCTGCAGGGCGCCTCGGGCATTCATACCGGAACCATGAGTTTCGGCAAGATGGAAGGCGAGAGGGAGGACCGCGCGATCGCGTACATGATCGAGCGCGACGCAGCCGACGGACCGTACTTCCACCAGGAATGGCTCGGCATGAAGCCGACCGCGCCGATCATCTCCGGCGGCATGAACGCGCTGCGCATCCCGGGCTTCTTCGACAACCTCGGCCACGGCAACGTGGTCCTCACCGCCGGCGGCGGCTGCTACGGCCACGTCGACGGCGCCGCAGCCGGCGCCAAATCGCTGCGGCAGGCGTACGAATGCTGGAAAGCGCGCGCCAATCCGCTCGAGTGGGCCAAATCGCATCGCGAATTCGCCCGTGCCTTCGACTCGTTCCCGCACGACGCCGAGAAACTGTTCCCAAAGAACAGGCGCGCTGCCTGAGGCGCGCTACAGGAGCAGCGGGGAGGACACATGCATCTCGGACGAACGACCCTGTCGAAATTCCTGATCCAGCAACTCATGGGCATCGAAGGCGCGAGCGATCTCGGCGCGCTGCTGGTCGACGTCGCCGCCGCGGTCAAGGCGATCTCGGCGATGACGGCCAAGGGTGCGCTCGGCGGCTTTCTGGGCGAGATCGACCGGCGCAACGTGCAGGGCGAGACGCAGAAGCGGCTCGACGTGCTCGCAAACGAGGCGCTGATCCGCAGCTGCGAATGGGGCGGGCTGGTCGCCGGCATGGCATCGGAGGAGAACGACGAACCGATCGCGGTGCCGGCCGAGTTCGAGCGCGGCCGCTACCTGCTCGTGTTCGACCCGCTCGACGGTTCGTCGAACACCGACGTCAACGTCGCGGTCGGCACCATCTTCTCGGTTCTGCGCCATCAGCGGATCGAGGCGCCGACCACACCGGACTATCTGAAGCCGGGGCGCGAGCAGGTCGCCGCCGGTTACGCGATCTATGGACCGGCGACGATGCTGGTGCTTACGGTCGGCAAGGGTACGCACGGCTTCACCCTGGACCGCGAGATCGGCAACTTCATCCTTACGCATCCGAACCTCGCGATTCCCGCGGACACCGCCGAGTTCGCGATCAACACCAGCAACGCGCGCTTCTGGGAGCCGCCGGTACACCGCTATGTCACCGAGTGCCAGGCCGGCAAGACGGGCGTGCGCGGGCGCGACTTCAACACGCGCTGGATCGCGTCGCTGGTCGCCGAAGTGCACCGCATCCTGATGCGCGGCGGCGTCTTCATGTATCCGAAGGACAGCAAGGATCCGGGCCGGCCGGGTCGGTTGCGGCTGCTGTACGAGGCCAATCCGATCGGCATGGTGATCGAGCAGGCGGGCGGCATGGCCTCGACCGGGCGCGGGCGGATCCTCGACGTCGCGCCGCAGGAGTTGCATCAGCGTGTGCCGGTGATCCTCGGATCGAGCAACGAGGTCGCGCGCGTCGAGCGCTATCACGGCGAATACGACCGCGGCGAGGACAAGCCGTTCGTGTCGCCGCTGTTCAACGAGCGCTCGCTGTACCGCCCCGAAGCAACCGCGTAACGCGAACCTGCGCCGAGCGCAGCGGGCGGATCGTGCGTCATTCCCGGAGGAAACCGTGTCGACCAAACACCCCATCATCGCGGTCACGGGCTCGAGCGGCGCCGGCACGACAACGGTGATGAAGAGCTTTCACCACATATTCCGCCGCGAGGGAATCAAGGCGCAGACGGTCGAAGGCGATTCGTTCCATCGCTACGACCGCGTCGAGATGAGAACGAAGATGAGGGAGGCCGAGGCCGCGGGCAACCGGAACTTCAGCCATTTCGGGCCGGAGGCGAACCTGCTCGGCGATCTGGAAGGCCTGTTCCGGGGTTACGCGGAGACCGGCAGCGGCCGGGTGCGCAAGTACATCCATGATGGCGACGAAGCGGCGCAGTTCGGCGTCGAGGCGGGCAACTTCACCGACTGGAAGGACATCGAGCCGGGATCGGACCTGCTGTTCTACGAAGGCCTGCACGGTGCCTACACGGACGCCCGGATCAACGTCGCGCGCCACGCCGACCTGCTCGTCGGCGTCGTGCCGATCATCAACCTCGAATGGATCCAGAAGCTGCACCGCGACCAGAGCATGCGCGGCTATTCGCAGGAAGCGGTGGTCGACACGATTCTGCGGCGGATGCCGGACTACGTGAACCACATCTGCTCGCAGTTCTCGCGCACGCACGTGAACTTCCAGCGCGTGCCGACGGTGGATACGTCGAACCCGTTCATCGCGCGCGACATTCCGAGTGCGGACGAGAGCATGGCGATCATCCGCTTCGCCAATCCCAAGGGCATCGATTTCCCGTACCTGCTGTCGATGCTGCACGACTCGGCGATGACGCGGCCGAACACGATCATCGTTCCCGGCGGAAAGATGGGGCTTGCGATGCAGCTGATTTTCACGCCGATGATCCTGCGGCTGATGGATCTGAAGAAGCGCGCATGAGCACAACGACGACGATCGAACCGACATAGGCAAAGAGTGCAGGGAACCACCAATGAATGCATCGCAAAGCTTCGCCAAACGTGCCGCCGCGGCGCGCCTGCGCGCCAACGTGCTGCGGTTTCTCGCGATCGATGCGGTCAACGCCGCCAAGTCCGGCCACCCGGGCATGCCAATGGGGATGGCCGATATCGCCGAGGTCCTGTGGCGCGGGTACCTGAAACACAATCCTGCCGATCCGGCGTGGCCGGACCGCGACCGATTCGTGCTCTCCAACGGGCACGGCTCGATGCTGTTGTACGCGCTGCTGCACCTGACCGGCTACGAGCTGGCGCTGGAGGAGCTGCGCAACTTCCGCCAGCTGCATTCGCGCACACCCGGACATCCGGAGGTCGGCCTGACGCCCGGCGTGGAAACGACGACGGGGCCGCTGGGCCAGGGGCTGGCGAACGCGGTCGGCATGGCGCTCGCCGAGAAGCTGCTGGCGGCGCACTTCAACCGGGCGGGGCACGCGATCGTCGACCACCGCACCTGGGTGTTCCTCGGCGACGGCTGCCTGATGGAAGGTGTTTCACACGAGGCGGCTTCGCTCGCCGGCGTGCTCGGCCTGAACAAGCTGGTGGCGTTTTACGACGACAACGGCATCTCGATCGACGGTCACGTCAAGGGCTGGTTCCGCGACGACACCGCGGCGCGCTTTCGCGCCTACGACTGGAATGTCGTCGGCCCGATCGACGGCCATGACGCGATCGCGATCGAGGTCGCGATCGAGACGGCGCGCGCCGAAGCGGCGCGCCCGACGCTGGTGATCTGCCGCACGACGATCGGCTGGGGTGCGCCGAAGGCGGCCGGCACCCACGACGTGCACGGGGCTCCGCTTGGCAGCGAGGAGACCGCAGCGACGCGCGCGGCGCTCGGCTGGAAGCAAGCGCCGTTCGACGTCCCCGTCGAACTGCGCGCCGACTGGGACGCGCGCGCCGGAGGCGAGCGGGTGCAGCAGATGTGGCGTGATCGCTTTGCCGACTACGCGCGCACCTACCCAGCGCTTGCCGACGAGTTCACGCGCCGGACCGGCGGCGAGCTCCCAGACGACTGGAGCGCAATCGCGCAACGGCTGCTCGCCGCGGCGCGCGCGACAACGGCTCCGACTGCGACCCGCAAGTCATCGCAGCTCGCGCTGGAGACGCTCGTGCCGGCGCTGCCCGAGCTGCTCGGCGGCTCCGCCGATCTCACATGGTCGAACCTGACGAACGTCAAGGGCTCGACTCCGATCGACGGCAAAGGCGACGGCAACTACATTCACTACGGCGTGCGTGAGTTCGGCATGAGCGCGATCATGAACGGGATCGCGCTGCACGGCGGCTTCATTCCGTACGGCGGCACGTTTGCCGTGTTCACCGACTATGCACGCAACGCGATCCGCATGAGCGCGCTGATGAAGCAGCGGGTCGTCTACGTGCTGACGCACGATTCGATTGGTCTCGGCGAGGACGGCCCGACGCACCAGCCGATTGAGCATGCAGCCAGCTTGCGCCTGATCCCTAATCTCGAAGTCTGGCGGCCGTGCGACGGTGTCGAGACCGCGGTCGCCTGGCGCGCAGCGATCGAACGCGACGACGGGCCTTCCGCTCTGCTGCTGTCGCGCCAGAACCTGCCGCAGGTCGCGCGCACGGCGAGCGAGACGACGATCGCGCGCGGCGGTTACGTGCTGGCAGACTCCGCCCTGCCGCTGGCAGTGGTGCTGATTGCGACCGGCTCGGAGGTCGAGATCGCGCTGCAGGCGCAGCGGCTGCTTGCTGACCAAGCGATCGGCGCGCGTGTCGTGTCGATGCCGTCGACGACGGTCTTCGATCGCCAGGACCGCGGCTGGCGCAGCCAAGTCCTGCCCGGCGGCGTGCCGCGGCTGGCGATCGAGGCTGGGCACCCGGACGCCTGGCGCAAGTACGTCGGGCTGGAGGGCGACGCGATCGGGATCGCGCGCTTCGGGGAGTCGGCGCCGGCAGGCAAGCTATACGAGCACTTCGGCATCACGGCCGCGTGCGTCGCCCAACGCGCGCGCATGCTGGTCGAGGCGCACAAGGTCGAGTCGTTGTCCGCCGCCGGTGCCTCGGCTTGAGCGGCATCGTGTTCGACCGCGTGATGGCGCTGCCGGCCGCGATCTTGCGGCAGCGCGCAGCCGGCTGAACCGAATCGGTCCGCAAGGAGAAAATCGGTGGCTCTGATTTCACTGCGCCAACTGCTCGACCACGCCGCCGAGAATGGCTACGGCGTGCCGGCATTCAATATCAACAACCTCGAGCAGATCCACGCGATCATGGAGGCCGCGCAGGAGACGCGCAGCCCGGTGATCCTGCAGGCCTCAGCCGGGGCCCGCAAGTACGCCGGCGAGCCGTACCTGCGCCACATGGTGCTGGCCGCGGTCGAAGCGCACCCCGACATACCCGTGGTTCTGCACCAGGACCACGGGGCCAGCCCCGCTGCGTGTCAGCAATCGATCCGCTCCGGCTTCACAAGCGTGATGATGGACGGCTCGCTGACGCAAGACGCTAAGACACCCGCCGCCTACGACTACAACATCGCAGTGACCCAGCGCGTGTGCGAGATGGCGCACGCGGTCGGCGTGTCGGTCGAGGGCGAACTCGGCTGCCTCGGTTCGCTCGAAACCGGCCAGGCGGGCGAGGAAGACGGCGTCGGCGCGGCCGGCACGCTGAGCCGCGACATGCTGCTTACCGATCCCGAGCAGGCGCACGACTTTGTGGCGCGGACGGGTGTCGACGCGCTCGCGATCGCCATCGGGACCAGCCATGGCGCGTACAAGTTCACAAGGCAGCCGACCGGCGACATCCTGGCCATCGATCGCGTCGCGGCGATCCACGCCAAGGTGCCGAACACGCATTTGGTCATGCACGGCTCGTCGAGCGTGCCGCAGGAGTGGCTCGCGCTGATCCGCGAATACGGCGGCGATATCAAGGAGACGTACGGCGTTCCGGTCGAGGAGATCCAGCGCGGCATCAAAAGCGGCGTGCGCAAGGTCAACATCGACACCGACATCCGGCTGGCAATGACGGGAGCGATGCGCCGGTCGTTCGCGCAGGATCCGAGCGAGTTCGATCCGCGCAAGGCGCTGCTTGCAGCCACGAAGGCGGCGCGCGGGGTCTGCAAGGCGCGCTTCGAAGCCTTCGGTTGTGCTGGACGGGCCGACCACATCAAGCCGGTGCCGCTCGAATCGATGATCAGGTGCTATCAGTGAACGTTTGGCGCGTGTCAGAGTGAAAAGCGAACGAATGGACACCGAGTCGCGCCGTAGTTGCCTGTTCACTGCGTGGTTCGTGATGGACCGCGACGGACACTTCATTCGCTCCCGACAAGTCGATGGTCAAGGTTGCCAAAATTGACGAGGATCGCCGTCGGCGGGCTGCGTTGAGCCGCCATTGTCGGCGGCTCGCCCGATGGGGAACAGCGTTCGCGGAGCTTCTTAGTGAGCTTTAGCTATTGGCTGTTGCATGGCGTAGTGGCGAGCGGATCGGCCGACGTTCCGGCATAGCGGTGCGTTCCAATGGGGCTAGATAAGCATCGCCTCGGCGGCGGTGCGCGGCGCGGCACTGCGGCCGGTGTGGAGCGCCAGCAGGTTCATCGCCGATGGCGATCGACCCATCTCCTCGACGATGAATCGAATCATCGGCTGCGCGATCGAACAGGCCGGGTTCCCTCGCGCGTCGCGGCTGCGCTCGCTCGCAATCGCTTCCACCATGCTCAGCTGGTCACAGTGCTTGTAGTACGCGCACTGCTTGCACACGTGGGCGCGTTGCGACCGCACGGCCGTCACCGCCGCGTACTCGTCGCTGGCGAAGATCGCATCGAGCGTCTGGCGAAACACGTTTCCCATGTAACCGGCGGGCAGGTAGGCGTCGCCATGCGAGTAGGTGTCGCCATTGGTGTTGATGATTAGCGCCCACTCGCGGTCCGCGGGGTCGTAGGGCGGGATCTCGCGACCGGTCAGGGCCCGGACGGCGGTGTCCACGTAGTCCTTGACGGGGTAGACGTCGATGTTGGACGGCTCGGCAAACTGCAGTTTCACGATGCGCTTGAGTGCCGCAACGATCCGCGTGTGCGACATCAGCAGCGGCTGCACGCGGGGTCCGGCATCGCCGGACGCGAAGCAGGGCAGGAAGCGCAGGTCGATGTCCAGCGCATTGAAGAACTGGTAGGTCTTTTCGACCTTGTCGGCATTTAACGCGTGCAGCACACTGATGCCGCCGACCGGAATGCGACGGTCAATCACCCGCTGCAGGTTTTGCATCACCTTGAACTGCGCGTTGCGGCCGTTGATGTCGACGCGCTGGTCGCCGAATACGTCGAGCGACATGCCGAGCTCGAGATTCAGCTCGTCCAGGAGGTCGAGCGTGGCTTCCGGCAACGCGTACAGGTTGCTCTGCACTGACGTCTTCGTCTGTACGCCGGCCTCCAGCAGATAGTCGTCGCGCAGCTTGCCCACCGTGCGCAGGTACTCGCGCGGAAGCAGCAGCGGCTCTCCCCCGTGCAGGATCAGGTGAATCGGAATTCCCGGGTGTTTCGCGGCGTACTGCGCGATGCTCCGGAAAAGGAACGCGATGCCTTCGAGCGGCATGCGTTCCTTGTTGGCGAGTTCCGCGTACTCGTAGCAGTAGGTGCAACGCAGATTGCAGAGCTTGCTGAGCTTGATGACGAAGTTCATAGGGAGAGCCTCTTCGGTCGGTCGCGGAACCGCACGGTGGCCCGGCGTGGCCACCCTCGCGTCTGGGTCTGTGGATCAGCTGAAGAGGCTGACGTATACCGACTGCACGTCCGCGTCGGCGCCCGGGGTGCGGCTTTGCACCTTGCGGAGCCAGTCCTTCCAGCAGCACGTGGCCATCGCGAGCACCGACTGCTGGAACACCTTGCCCGCGGCGATCTTCAGGATCCGGTTGTTCGAAAGGCGATAGAAACCGTCGGCGGCCGGACGCTCCTGCGCGTCGCCGCTCACCAGCCACGCGTTCTGGTCGCGGATGACGAGCTTGTGTTCGGCCCCGGCGATGAAGACGCTCTGGTTGCCGAAGGCTTGCGTGTCGACCAGGGGTGTGAAGCCGACGTCGAGCGACTTGGCCGCCTGCGCGGAGGCGCCGTTGAGGTCGGCCGCGGCGGCGAAGCCGGTAACGACGAGAGCGCCGCCGAGCAGCGCTCCCTTCGCAGCGGTGAGGCGGGTTGCGGTCTTTGCTTTCGTGTTCATGGCGAGGTCCTTTCAGGGTTGGGATTGCGGGTCGTCTGCGATCGACGCGGCGCCACCACCTGTTCGGGCGCTGCATCGATGCGCAACGCCAAGGTAGAAAAGGGGGCGTGACATGAGCGTTACGGCGGCGGGCGCAAGCCGGCGTTTCGCGTCGAAATTTCGCGCGTCTCACGCGGTTGTCGAATATTCATCACCGGAGAGAAGAGACAGCGATGCTCGTCGCCGCTCGCGCACATGCTGCTCGAACTGGTGGCGACGAGCCTGGTGGCCCTGCACCGGGATGTGATGGGCGCCAAGTGCGTCCCGTGTCGGGCAGCGCGATCGGTGATCCGCCGCAGCGCCCGATCGCAAGCCGTGCGAGCTTGACAAAGTTCCATCTGAAGCCGGCCGCGCCGGTGATGGTCTGAATCCGGGCCGGGCGCGGCCGGTATTGGTCAACGGGTGAAAGCTTCTGGTGCTCACCGATGAGCCCGAGCCGCTTGCGGCGTCCGGTCATCTGGTCGAGCTTGTTGCAGCAACGCCGAAGGTAGAGAGCGAGGAACCAGGATTGCGGCCGGCAGCATCATTATTCAACTCCTGCTGAAGGCCGGTAGTTTCGACCCGCACACGGCGCGCGCTGAGGCGCCAGGGCGCGCGAGCGGCGCTCTTCTATGGTCGGTGCCAAGAATGCCCGCAGTTCCTGTTGTAGCCCATGCGCCTACGCGGGTTGAAGACCACATGCACGAACCCGGATGCATTGGTTCAAAGCCCGGGTTGGTGGAAAGGGAATGCTGCTGCTCGAACTCGTGCGGGGTCAAGTAGGCGAGACTGCTGTGAGGACGGACGCTGTTGTAGTGGCACCCGCCAGTTCTCGAGCACGACGCGCGCCTTGGGTTGAGGAAACGATCGCGCACTTCCGCCAGGCAAGCGCGTGCCCCTTCGCCTTCTCCGAGCGCAAATGGCCGCCCACTTCGCACTTGAGTCGGACGTCTCTGCGTATGTCACTGGCCTTGCAGCGATTCCCGGCACCGTGGCACGGAGTTCTTGCGATGTGCGCGAGGCCGCTTGCAGGCTGACAGCCAACGGACGACGATACCCGCTCTTGCCTGGAGGGTCTGGCTCATACGGCAGCGCCGCGTGCGCGATGCGGACGCTTGTCGGTAAATCCACCGCCTCGCCGCGATGAGACGCCGTCGCATACTCCGCATCGCCTTCTTCGCTGTGGCCGTTTCTATTGCCGCGCAAGGTTTGGCGGGATCCGCTGCAGAGCCCGGCTGGCCGGCTTATGGTGCCGACCAAGGCGGCACGCGGTACAGCGCCGCGCGCGAAATCACCCCGGAGAATGTCGACAACCTGCGCCAACAATGGGTGTATCGCACCGGCGACGCACAGCGTCGTGCCGCCGGCCTGATGAAGCGCATCAAGTTCGAGACGACACCGATCCTGGTCGAAGACAAGCTGGTCTTGTGCACTCCGTTCAGCGAAGTCATCGCATTGGAGCCGGAACGCGGCACCGAAGTGTGGCGGCACAACCCTGAAGTCGCGACCGATCGCCGGCCCGCCAATCGATACAACTGTCGCGGCGTCGCCGCTTGGCGCGATCCCGTTGCGTCGCCTGCGAGCGCGTGCGCGCTGCGCATATTCGCGGGCACGGTCGACGCGCGCGTGATCGCGCTCGACGCCCAGACGGGCGCCCCATGCCGGGATTTCGGAAGCGGCGGCGAAGTCGTGCTCGGCACAGAGCCGCTCGAGTGGCCAGGGGAGTTCCAAATCTCCTCGGCGCCCGTCGTCGCCAACGGGGTCGTCATCGTTGGTTCGTCAATCAACGACAATGGTCGCGTCGCCGCTCCCTCGGGCAGGGTGCGTGCGTTCGATGCACGCAGCGGAGCACTGCGGTGGACGTGGGATCCCATTCCGCGCACCGCTGCGGACCTGGCGGCCCAAACATGGGGCGATGGGTGGCGAACGACCGGCGCGGCCAACGTGTGGGCCCCGATGTCGATCGACGAGGCGCGCGGCCTGGTTTTCTTGCCCACATCGAGTCCAAGCCCGGATTTCTACGGCGGTCTTCGCCCGGGCTCGAATCGGCATGCCGATTCGGTTGCCGCAGTGCGCATCGACGACGGCGCGCTCGTCTGGTCGTTCCAGATCGTCAAGCACGATGTGTGGGACTACGATCTCCCGGCGCAGCCCACGTTGGCCACGCTCGCCCTCGACGGCGTGCGCCGCGACGTCGTTATCCAGGCAACCAAGCAGGGGCTGCTCTTCGTTCTCGACCGCGACACCGGCAAGCCAGTGTTCCCCGTGGAGGAGCGGGCGGTGCCACAGGGAGGGGTTGACGGCGAGACGCTCGCACCCACGCAGACGTTCCCTGCCGACCTGCCCGCGCTGGTGCCCAATCGGTTGCGACCGGACGACGCGTTCGGGTTCACGACCTTCGATCGCAACGCGTGCCGGAAGCGCATCGCGGCATTGCGCAGCGACGGTCTCTACACCCCTCCTTCGACACAAGGCACGATCCTCTTTCCGATGACAGGCGGCGGAGTCAACTGGGGCGGCGTCGCCGTCGATCCGAATGGTGTCGTATTCGTGAACACCACTCGCGCTCCGCACGTCGTCACGCTGATCCCGCGCGAAGACTACGAGCGCGTGCGCGCGGCCAACCCGGGCAAGGAGGTGAGTCCGCAGCGGGGAGCACCGTTCGGCATGAAGCGCGAGGTGTTGTTGTCGCCGTTCGGCGTGCCCTGCAACGCCCCACCGTGGGGCACGATCGCGGCACTCGACCTCGAGAGCAAGCGCATCGTCTGGGAGTCGCGCCTCGGAACCACGGAGGATCTGACCTTCACCGGGATCGCGCTGCACACCGGCACGCCGACCTTGGGCGGCCCGGTTGCCACGGCAGGTGGCGTCGTTTTCATCGGCGCGGCGATGGATCGTTACTTGCGCGCGTTCGATGCCAAGGACGGCCGCGAACTGTGGAGCGGTCGACTGCCCGCTCCTGGTATCGCAACCCCGATGACGTACGTGTGGAAGGGGCGTCAATATGTCGTTGTCGCCGCCGGCGGCCATGCGGAGTTGGGAACCCGGACCGCCGATGCCATCGTTGCGTTTGCGCTGCCGCGGCCGGGCGAGGCGGGCCGATCAGCCTGGGATCGGACGATCGACCAGCCCGGCGGACGGTTCCGGGCCGGGATCGTCGGGCTCGTGCTCGTGATCGCCGCGCTTGGCGGCGGAGGTTACGCATGGCGCAAGCGACGCGCTCTTCGGCGGACGTGATTGCAGTCGAACGCAAGGCACCTGGCGTCGTTGTCTGAGATGAACGCCAAGATCGGTTCCTTTGGGGAAGCACGGCCTCAGCAATCCATTGGTGTTTTCGTTGGTGCCTCGCAGCCACGGGCTTCGAGGGTCGCAGAAGTAGACCTTCAGCCCGGTGTCGATCGCCAACTGTGCATGCTGACTCATCTCCGCACCCTGGTCCCAAGTCAGCGACCGTCGAAGTTGCTCCGGCAGTGCTTTCATTGCGTCTGCAATCGCGTCGCGCATCGAGCGCTTCTACAACCCGCGGCGACGCCACTCAACCCACGGCTATGTCAGCCCCGATGAGTTTGAGCGAGTCAAAGTGAGCTTGGGATAGCGTCTGGCGAACCGAGCGATTCCCAAGGAGCCGAGCTAGGAACGCACGAAGGAAGCCGTCATTCAGCGTGCCTGCGCGCGCCGGCCAGGTTGACCACCTGTGCCGGGCTCGTGACTGCTGAATCGGAGCGAACCTAGTCCCGCGCAGGCAGGGGCGAATTCTCGATCAGCCCACTCGCCATCGCTAACCGCGCGTGTCACTACAAGAAAGTCGAGCCGCGAACATCTCTAGCGCGGCTTCTGAACGAAGAACAAGCACCACCCGTGGGGATCGATCTCACCTTCGACCAGCTTACAGCTCGAAGGCGCGGTGAACTGAACACAGTTGTCGCACTCCTGACCGCTCTTCGGCTTGTCCTGGTATTGCGCCTGCGGACGTACGCGTGCGCGGACAGCAACGCGGGGTGCGTGGCGGAAAGCGTCTCCAGCCGTTCTTTGTATTGGGTTGCTGCGTGCTTTACCTCGAAGTCGTGCGACCAGTCGGGGCCATGCAGGTCGTGCAGGTCGCGTTCGATGTGCGCGAGCCGAAACAGCCGGCTGAACGCGATCGGTGCAACCAGCGGATGGTTCGCGTGCCGTTCCAGCGCCGGTTCCAAGGCCGCGTAGATCTCGCGCAGGTTGCGAAGCAGTGCGCAGTAGTCGGTGCGGACGAAACGGCCGCACAGGATTCGTTGCATGACGCCGGTGCGTTCGGCCTGGTCGTGCAAGGCACGGGTTTCAGCTTTGAGCCGCGCGCGCAGGCCGGGAATTGTTGCGTCGGGCGCTGAGGCGCGGCAGAGAAGGTGTCGGTCGTCAAACGAGGATCCTGCGTATGCGTTGCGCGGTAGGCAGTGCGCGTTCTGCGATGGTGCTTCCGTCTCGTGCGCGTTGCGACGATTTTACGGGGAGCGGCCGGGGAGGGGGGAGCGGCACGCCTCTCGAGTGTTCGCGGCAAGCTTGCGCATGACCGATTTGCTCGCGCGACTTTTGGCAAGCGGGACAATCGTGTACCTGATCCTGCTGCTCGTACTGGTCGAGGCGCTGGTTCTGCTCGTCTATCGTGCGCGCACTGGGCGTGGCGTGCCCGCGCTAGGGCTGTGCGCGAATCTCGCCGCGGGTGCGATGTTGTTGCTTGCGCTTCGTGCCGCGTTGGTTGGAGATGGTGGAGCCTGGATCGGTGGTTGGTTGCTCGGCGCGCTGATTGCGCACCTGCTTGATCTCGCGCTTCGGTGGCGGCGGTGAAAATTCTACGGAGTCGAATCCGTCAACTGAGAGTGCCGGGTCCCGCGAGAACTTGACAGCTCGCGAAGCAACAGCCGGCGCAGCGCGGTTGCTAGCGCAATGCCGACTCGACTAGAGCGACGGGCGGATCGAGCTGCTGTTTCCGGAACAACTGGTTGAGCTTGACCCGCGACGAGGCCCATGGAGCCCGCTCGATCCAGGGTTGTCCCGCCAGATCGCTCCAACTCGGCTTCGCCGGTTTCGACGCTGCCGATCGAGGCGATCTCCTTTACGAAGCATGCCTGTCTCCGCGGCGATCCGCAGAGACTCGATTACGCCGCGATCGTCGGCTAGCGCAGATGAAGCGTGAGGAGTGGTGCAGGACTGCGCGGATGTGCCCCGCGCTGCGTTCGTTGGTGCAGCGATTTCCGTCCGGAGTGATCCGAACCCAGGCGCGGCTCGTAAGAGTTGCGGGGTCTGATTGCGAAGGCACGAGCGTGAATGCATTGTCTGGAATGGCTACTGCCTTCTGGCTGGCCGCAGGCGTTGCGCCAGCTGCTGAGCCGGCACCTGCTCTGCCGCCTTCGGCCGAGTGGCGCTTCGCGGTGCTGCTCGACGGCCGTCCCATCGGTAGCCACCGCTTTGTGCTCACGACGATGGATGGCCGTACCGCAACCCTTACCAGCGAAGCGCGGTTCAACGTCACGTTGCTCGGCGTGCCGATCTATCGCTATCGACACTCGGCGAGCGAGCACTGGCAGGGCAATTGCCTTGAATCGATCGCGGCCAGCACGGACGACGACGGACGCACGAACGGGCTGCACGGCCGGCAGGAGGCCGATGGGCGCTTCGCGATCGAGGTGCGAACCGGTTCCGATGACGCAACGTCGGAACCCGTGCGCGGCTTGCTGACGACATGCCTGATGACCTTCGCCTACTGGCATCCGGCCCTTGCCGATCAGCGCCGGCTGCTTGACCCTTCCAGCGGCCGGCTCGAGTCGGTCATCTTCACGCCGCTCCCGGAGGCCGAGATGGAGGTGGAAGGGTATCGAGCGTCCGTTCGCGGCATGCGCATCGCCGGCTTGCCGCATCCGATCGACGTCTGGTACCTCGGCACGCGCTGGGTCGGTCTCGATACGACGGTGGCTGGCGGCCGCCATCTCAGTTATCGGCTGCGTTGATGGCGATCCATCGAGACACGCCCACGCTGCGCTTCGCCGTGGCCTTTGCGATCGGCGCGCCCGTATTCTTGGCGCTGGACGCGGTCTGGCTCACCACGATGGGCGATCGCCTCTACCGTCCGTCCATAGGTCATCTCATGCGCGCGGGATTCGAGCCGCTTGCCGCGATCGCCTTCTACGTCGTGTACCTGGCGGGTAGCACGGTGTTTACTGTGCTCCCCGCGAACGGTTGGCGCTCTGCCGCGGCGCGCGGCGCCTTGTTCGGTCTCGTCGCCTATGCAACGTATGACCTGACCAACCAGGCGACGCTGCGCGACTGGCCGTGGCATGTCACCTTTGCCGACCTGGCGTGGGGAACGCTTGTCACCGGCATCAGCGCGGCAATTGCGCGCGGAGGCGTGCAGGTGGTGTTGCGGGGTCGGCTTACCTGACTACATGCCGACCCAGCCGCCGATCAGTGCCGCGACGCGACCCTCGAAGCGCAGACGATTGCCCACGTAAGCCAGGCACACGCATTCGCGGTCCGGCCCGACCACCGGCTGATGCAGGATCGTCTCGTCCGTGGCGTCGAAGTCGCCGGGTCCGAACGTGGCGCGGCCATCGTCGAATGTGCCGCACAGCACCTGGGTGAGTTCCAGTCCGTCGTGGCTATGACGCGGCAAGCTTCGACCCGGACCGATGCGCAGCAGGAACAGCTTGGCCTGCGGATCCTCCGGCAGGTCCAGGCGCGCGAAGCGCATGCCAGGTCCCATCCAGATCCAACGCGAGCTGCGGCGGCCGCGCAAGCGCCGCGGCCACGACAGGCCTTCTGGCGGCGGTGGCATCGAAGCAGCCGGGAGCGACGAAGCACTTCGATGCACCGGTTCGGCCGGGCCATCGATGCGCTCGAGGGCGCGCGTCCACGCATCGAGCGCCAGCGCTTGCGGATCGCTGTCTTCGATCATCGAGCCGCCCAAGGCCTGCATCAGCCCCAGTTGTCGGCGGCATTCGGCGCAACCGTCGAGATGCACGCCGACGACGAGCGCCTGGCCGCCCGGCAAATGTCCGGCAGCAAGCTCCAACAGCAAATCGTCGGGGGGGTGATGGCGCGTCATGGTTCAAGTCCGTCGAGGAGGCGCCGCAGTTGTGCCACTGCGAGCCGGATGCGTGACTTCACCGTGCCGAGCGGAATGCCCAGCGCCTTGGCGATCGCGGGATGCGCGTGCTCTTCGTAGAACGACAGGCGCAGCACCTGCGCCTGCTCCGGAGGCAGCGCGGCCAGCGCGCGCCGGATGCCGCGCTCGCGTTGCGCCGCGAGCATCTGTGCCTCCGGCTCCATGTCGGCGTCCGCGCCCAGCACATCGGCGTCGAAAGCTTCAGCCTCACTCTCGGCCACGCCGATCTGGCGCCGGTGGTGATCGATACGGAGGTTTCGCACGATGGTGTACAGCCATGTGGACAATTGCGCACGTGCCGGATCGAACGAGCCGGCGCGCCGCCACAGCTGCACCATCGCCTCCTGCACCAGCTCTTCCGCCACGGCATCGCTCGAGCCCGAGCGCACGAGAAACGACTTCAGGCGTGGTGCGAAATGCCGGAACAGCGCGGCAAAGGCGCTGCGGTCAGCCGACTCGGCGACGGCGCGCACCCAGGCATTGAACTCGTCGGTGGTCGGCATCCGGTCGTCGGTGGGCGTCACGATACCCACGTGAGGCGGGACCACGCGCGGCCACCCCGGCTCGCCGGTCGGACGTAACCAAGAATGACTCACGCGCCCCATGCTGCCTTCTACGGGCTCGAAACCGGATTGGATCACGTCGGAAACCCAGGCTTCGGTGATCCGATCCTCGCTCCGTAGCGTACAAGCGGTCGACAACAGCGTGGAGCAGGCGGTTCATGTCCAGCCTAGGTGTGGCCTTGACCGAGCGCGGCGTGATACCCCAGCGCTTGGTTCGCAGCGGCATCCGCCGTCTTCTGCAACAGCGTCTGGCCGAGATCGATGCGGGCGACGCGAGCGCAGCGGCGGCCCGCAGCGAGGCATTCGCCGCAGCCATGGCCGACGCGCCGGTCGCGCTGCTGCCCGAGAAAGCCAACGAGCAACACTACGAGATGCCCGCCGCGTTCTTCGGCGAGGTGCTGGGACGGCACCGCAAGTACAGCTCGGCCTGGTGGCCGCCCGGCGTCGACCGCCTTGACGACGCCGAGGCGGCCGCGCTCGCCGCCACCTGCCAGCGCAGCCGCCTGGCGGATGGCCAGCACGTGCTCGAACTCGGCTGTGGCTGGGGTTCGCTCTCGTTGTGGATGGCCGAGCGCTTTCCGGCCTCCCGCATCACCGCGGTGAGCAACTCGCACTCGCAGCGGAAGTACATCGAGGCGGAGGCGCGGCGTCGCGCGTTGGGCAACCTGCAGGTGGTTACTGCGAACGTCGCCGCCTTCGAGCCTTCCAGTTCCCGCCGCTTCGACCGTGTGGTCTCGGTGGAGATGTTCGAACACCTGCGCAATTGGCCCGAGATGTTCCGCCGCATCGCGGGCTGGCTCGAGCACGACGGCTATTTCTTCATGCACGTTTTCGTGCATCGAAGTGCGCCGTACGCGTTCGAGGACCGCGACGCGTCCGACTGGATGTCGCGCCACTTCTTCTCCGGCGGCATGATGCCCAGCGACGACCTCGCGCTGCGCTTCCAGGACTACATGCGACTGGTCTCGCGCTGGCGCTGGGACGGCACGCACTACGCGCGGACCGCGCGCGCCTGGCTCGACAACATGGAAGCGCGCCGCGCGCAGGTATGGCCCATCCTGGCCCGGACCTATGGGCAGGAACACGCGCGCCTGTGGTGGGTGCGCTGGCGCCTGTTTTTCCTGTCGTGCGCCGAATTGTTCGGCCATGACCACGGGCAGACGTGGTGGGTGGCCCACTACCTCTTCGAGCCGCGCGGATGAGCATGGGCGCGCTCGCGTTCAACGTTCCGGGAGCCTTGCGCCTCGGCTTCAGCGTGCTCGTCTTCCAGGGGGCGTGGTTTGCCTGCGTGCTGAGTGCAGCGCGAGGCCACCCGCTTCTCGGAACGCTCGCCGTGGCTGCCGCGCTGGCGCTGCAAGTGGCCGCGAGCGATCTCCGGAAGGCCGATATCGTGTCGATCGGCGTGGCCGTGGCCATTGGCCTCGTGTCGGACACGCTGCTCGCGCAGACCGATGTGGTTCGCTATGCGTCCTCGTGGCCGCAGCCCGGCCTGGCGCCCATCTGGATCCTCGCGCTGTGGGCGCTCTGGGGTGCGGTGCTGCGTGAGCCGTTACGCTGGCTGCACAAGCGTCCCCTGGCGGCGGCATTGCTTGGAACGGTGGGGGGACCGGCGTCCTACGCCGCCGCCGCGCGCCTCGGCGCATGCAGCTTCCCTGACATCACGTGGTCGCTTCTTGTTCTGGCGCTCGGATGGGCTGTCATCACGCCTCTGCAGTTGACGCTTGCCGCGCGGCTCGAACGCGGCGCGCGAGCGTCACGATGACGCTGGACACCACGTTCTTCGGCGCGGCCGCATTGGGCTTGGCGGCGGCGGCGGGTGCGGCGCTGGCATTCCTGGTCTGGCTCGCGAGCCTGCCGCTTCGCGACGTGAGCATCGTGGATTCCGTCTGGTCGTTCCTGGTCTGGTTGCCGGCTGCCGTGACGGCCGCCGAACTGCCCCACGCAGGGCCACGCGCCTTGCCGCTCCTGCTCCTGACACTGGTGTGGGCACTAAGACTCTCGGTCCACATCGCGGTCCGCCAACACGGGCAACCGGAAGACCGGCGCTACCAGGCCATCCGCGCGCGCAACCAGCCGCATTTCGAGTGGAAGAGCTTGTTCCTCGTCTTCGGGCTTCAGGCGCTGCTCGGCTGGATCGTGGCGGCGCCCGTGATGGCCGGCGCGGCCAGCGCGGCGCCATGGCGGGAACTGGATCTGGTCGGCCTCGCGCTCATGGCGTTCGGGCTTGCCTTCGAGGCGGTGGCCGATGCGCAACTCGCCCACTTCAAGGCCGATCCCACACAGCGCGGGCGCGTGCTCGACACCGGCTTGTGGCGCTACTCGCGCCATCCGAACTACTTCGGCGAGTGCTGCATGTGGTGGGGCGCGTGGCTCGTAGGCGCTGCCGCCGGGGCCTGGTGGACCATCTTCTCGCCGCTGTTGATGACCGTGCTGTTGCTCAAGGTCTCCGGTGTTGCGCTGCTCGAGAAGGACATCGGTCGGCGACGGCAAGGGTATGCGGAGTACGTCCGCCGCACCAACGCGTTCGTGCCGGGGAGGCCGCGGCCGTGACGACGTCCTGGCTCCGGCAGCACCTGGTCGACAACGTGCGGGCGTGGGTCGACAGCCATGCGCGGGCGCCGACGGGCGCGGCGGCGCGCCGGATCGACCCCGCGCGCCAGGTGCCCTTCATCGCGATCCATGCCGGCTGCCTGCTCGTGCCCTGGGTGGGCGTCAGTCCGCGCGCCGTCGTCGTCGCAGTGGCGCTGTATGCCGTGCGCATGTTCGCGATCACGGCCTTCTATCACCGCTACTTCTCGCACCGGGCGTTCCGCACCGGGCGCGTGCTGCAGTTCGTTTTCGCGGTGCTGGGCGCCTCGGCCGCGCAGCGCGGACCCTTGTGGTGGGCCTCGCATCACCGCCATCATCATGTGCACGCCGACGAGCCGGCCGACAGCCACTCGGCATTGCGCCATGGTTTCGCATGGAGCCATCTGGGCTGGTTCATGGCGCGCCAGAACTTTCCGGTGCGCGAGGCGCTGGTGAAATCGTGGTCGCGCTACCCGGAACTGCGCTTCCTCGACCGCTGGGATGCCCTGGTGCCGCTGCTGCTGCTCGCGGCACTGTGGGTGGCCGGTGGTGCGCAACTCGCGGTGTGGGGCTTCTGCGTGTCGACGGTCGCGCTTTATCACGCCACGTTCAGCATCAACTCGCTTGCCCACCGCTACGGCAGCCGCCGCTACCCGACGCGTGATGCCTCGCGCAACAACGCGTGGCTGGCCCTGCTCACCTTCGGCGAGGGCTGGCACAACAACCACCATCACTATCCGGCGGCCGCCCGTCAAGGCTTCTACTGGTGGGAAGTCGACCTCACGTGGTGGGGGCTCAAAGGCCTCGCGGCGCTCGGTTTGATTCGCGATCTGAAGGCCGTGCCGGCGACGGTGCGGGCCGGCCGATGACGCGACCGCTGCAGATCGCGATCGTGGGCAGCGGCATTGCGGGCAACGTCGTTGCACATCGGCTGCATGCCGCGGGGCATCGGATCACGATGTACGAGGCCGACGATCACGTGGGCGGCCACACGCATACCCAGGCCATCGAGCTCGACGGCGAAGAGCATCAGGTCGACACCGGGTTCATCGTCTTCAACGACCGCACCTATCCGAATTTCATTGCGCTGCTCGACGAGTTGGGCGTGGCGTCGCAACCGAGTTCGATGAGTTTTTCGGTGCGCAACGACGCGCGCGGCCTGGAGTACAACGGAAGCTCGTTGAACGGCGTGTTCGCGCAGCGACGGAACATCGTGCGACCCGCGTTCCTCGGCATGCTGGCCGAGATCCTGCGCTTTCACCGCGTGGCGCCGGCGTGGCGCGAACGCGGCGACGAGGAGACGACGCTTCGCGAGCTGCTGCGGGAGCACCGCTTCGACGGCCGTTTCGTCGACGACTACCTGGTGCCGATGGGCGCGGCCATCTGGTCGACCGACCCGGCGCGGATGCTGGACTTCCCGGCGCGCTTCTTCGTGCGCTTCCTGCACCAGCACGGGATGCTGACGGTGAACGACCGGCCCGTGTGGCGGGTGATCCGCGGCGGTTCGGCGCGCTATGTCGAGCGGCTGATCGCGCCGTGGCGCGACCGCATCCGTTTGAACACCCCGGTGGAGCTCGTACGACGCCGGCCGGATGCCGTGCAAGTCCACGTGCGCGGGCAACCAGCGGCGACTTTCGATCACGTCTTCCTGGCGTGCCACGCCGACCAGGCGCTCAGGCTGCTGGCCGACGCGTCGCGCGACGAGCGCGAGATCCTGGGCGCCTTTCCGTACCAGCAGAACGAGGCCGTGCTGCACACCGATACGTCGCTGCTGCCGCGCATGCGTCGTGCGTGGGCCGCCTGGAACTATCACGTCCTGCCCGAGATGGGCCAGGGCGTGGCACTGACCTACAACATGAACATCCTGCAGGGTCTGAGCGCGCGCCATACCTTCTGTGTCTCGCTCAATGCAAGCGCACAGATCGAACGGCGGCACGTGTTGCGCCGACTGAGCTACGCACATCCGCTGTTCACTGCCAGGAGCGTCGCCGCGCAACGACGCCATGCCGACATCAGCGGCGTGCGGCGAACCCACTACTGCGGCGCCTACTGGCGCTACGGCTTCCACGAAGACGGTGTCGTGAGCGCGCTGATGGCACTGCGCCGCTTCGATGCGATTCGCGACCATGAACAGCGCGATCTATCACGGGTGGCTTGAGCACCGGCGCCTCGCGCCGCGGCCGCATGCGTTCCGCTATCGGCTCTTCATGCTTTACCTCGATCTGGCCGAGCTCGAGAGCGTGTTCCGCGGGCGCTGGCTTTGGTCCACCCGGCGCCCGGCCGTGGCGCGCTTCGAGCGCCGCGACCACTTGGGCGATCCGTCGCAGCCGCTCGATGACGCCGTGCGCGATCTGGTGGCCGAGCGCACCGGTCGGCGGCCGTCGGGCCCCGTGCGGCTCCTCACGCACCTGCGGTACTTCGGCTATGTCTTCAATCCGGTGAGCTTCTATTACTGCTTTGACCCGCAGGAGCGCGCGCTCGAGGCCGTGGTGGCCGAGGTGAACAACACGCCGTGGGGAGAGCGGCACTGCTATGTGCTGCCCCCAACCGTGCCCGGCAGGCTTTGGTTGCGGGCACGCAGCGCGAAGGCGATGCACGTGTCGCCGTTCCATCCAATGGACCTGGCCTACGACTGGCGGCTGAGCATGCCCGGCAATGCGGCGATTGTAAACATGGGACTGCGCCCCGCCGGCTCGCTCGACGATGCGCCGATCTTCAGCGCCACGCTGGCGCTGAAGCGCCGCCCCCTCGGCGGTGCGGCCCTTGCAGGCGTGCTGCTGCGCTTCCCGTTCATGACGACGCGCGTGATCGGCGCCATTCATTGGGAAGCACTGCGCCTGTGGATCAAGGGCGTGCCTGTGCACGACCACCCCGCGACCGTTCACCCTCGACGCACGGAGGTTCGACCATGAGACCCGACGCCGACACCTTGGCTGACCGCGCCCGGCTGACTGCACGCGCGAGGAAGGCACCCGAACGACGGACGCTCGAACGCACGCTTGACGGCGTTGCAGAGCGCCTGCTGCGCGACCGCCTGGCGCAGATCGAGCATGGCTCCGTGTCCTTGGTCGACAAGGGCCGGCGCGAGACCTTCGGACGGTCGACCGACCGCTGTCCGCTGCAGGCCACCGTGCACGTGCGCGACCGGCGCTTCTATTCCGAGGTGGCGTTCGGAGGCTCGGTCGGCGCAGGAGAGTCGTTCGTGGCCGGCGATTGGCAGGTCGACGACCTGACGGCGCTGGTACGCATCCTGCTCGTCAACGGGGGCGTGCTCGATGGGCTGGACGGCGGCTGGTCGCGTCTTGCGGATCTGGCGCGGCGCGCTCTGCACGTCCTTGCACGCAACACGCGCCGCGGCAGCCGGCGCAACATCGCCGCCCACTACGACATCGGCAACGACTTCTTCGAGCTGTTCCTCGACCCGACGATGATGTACTCGTGCGCGGTGTTCGAGCGCCCGGGCATGTCGCTGGAGCAAGCGCAGCGTGCCAAGCTGGACCGGCTATGTCGCAAGCTCGACCTGCAGCCGGGGGACCACCTGCTGGAGATCGGCACAGGCTGGGGCGCCTTGGCCATCCATGCTGCGCGCCACTACGGTTGCCGCGTCACGACTACGACGATTTCGCGCGAGCAGCACGCCCTGGCGCAACAGCGCATCGATGCCGCGGGGCTGGGGGGCCGCATCACCCTGCGCCTGGACGACTACCGGGACCTCCATGGCCACTACGACAAGCTCGTTTCGGTGGAGATGATCGAAGCGGTCGGGCATCAGTACTTCGACACGTTCTTCCGCCGTTGCCACACGCTGCTTGCGCCCGGTGGCACGATGGTGTTGCAGACAATCACCATCGACGACCGCCAGTACGCCGCTGCGCGTGATTCGGTGGACTTCATCAAGCGTCACGTCTTTCCGGGCTGCTGCATTCCGTCGGTGGGTGCGCTCACCGCGTCCATGGTGCGCGCCTCGGGGCTGCGCCTCGTCGACCTGGAGGACATCGGTCCGCACTACGCCACCACGCTTGCCTCATGGCGCGAACGCCTGCTCGCGAACGCCGGCCAACTGCGAGCGCGCGGTTACCATGACGCGCTGCTTCGCTTGTGGCAGTTTTATCTGGGCTACTGCGAAGGCGGCTTTGCCGAGCGCAGGCTTGGCAACGTTCAGATGGTGCTCCAGGACACCTCGCGGGCCGTGCCTCCGACGCCTCGCGTCTGAAAGGCGCCGTCATGTCGAGCATGGCCGCACATCAGTCATGACGTCGCTGTGATGTACCTCGGACGCATCGTCGAAATCGCCGCGCACCCAGCTGTTCCGCGAACCGCTGCACCCGTACACACGAGCTTTGCTGTCCGCGGTGCCCGTGCCGGATCCTGACGCCGAGGCACGACGGCCGCGCAGTGGCATGCCATATGCGCCGCGTGATTCCCATCCGGAGGATGCCCGCGCCAGCCGAGTTCAGTGGCGCGCTCGGAAAACAAGCGGCGAAAAAGACATCGGCTCCGCCGAATTTGCCCGCCGCGCGTGCTGACCCTCCCAACTGGTCCGTTGCAACAGAGTGCGCTCCAATGGGCTTTTCGTTCGCGAGGTCGTCATGGGGGCAATCGATTTCGGCAGAAGGGCGTTCAACGTGGCCGAGCACTACTCCTCGGTTTCGATGCAGCAGGGCCATGTGCAACTCGACGCGGATTCCGGAGAGGCCTCCGAAGCGAACAGCGAAAAGATCCGCCGGCTGACCGCCGATACGGCGACGCCGGATGCCCACACGGCGCTGCGAGATGCCGTCGCGCCACTGACGCCCGCAGACCCGGCGCCGCTCGACAGCACGACCTCGACCATGCCAAGCGCGCCCGCGGGGTTCGAACCAACCGGCGGGCTGCATCCGCTTGCCAATAAGCCCGGTGTCGCATTGTTCGCGGGAATCTTGCGGCACTTGCATGAAACGCCGAGGGACTCCGGCCAACCGGAGCTTTTCGCTGATGACGGCGGCGCAGGCGCTCCGTCGAAAGGGCTGCGAAAAGCATCCGCCGACTGAAGGGCCCGCGAGCGGGCGGCTTCTTGTCCAGTCCGGCAAGCTTCGCGTGCTCCACTACTTCGAACGATCGATCGACATTCTTCCCTGAAGCGGCGACGTTCCAGCAACCTGGACATCGATGCGCTCACACAGCGACGGTGGTATGGCTTGTTTGCAAACGGCCGAGCACCGGAGGCAGACGTGATCGCCGCCAGTAGTGCAGTGCGAGCTTCTTTGGCCGATGCCGACGTCGCGATTGCTTGGACGGAGGTGGGCCTGAGGGTCGCGTCATCGAGTCCCGGAGAACTACAGAACATGCATTCGATGCGAGCATTCCGACCGGGTGTCCGTCGCGCGGAAGCGAGCTGAAATTCGCGCCATTTCGGCTTCCCATTAAGCGTCGCTGCCGCAATCTGCCATGTGGGAAGACCTCGCTCTGGCCACCTTGCGCCGGTATTAAAGCTGGAAGCCGAGCCACAGCAGCGTGCCTTCCGCGACGTCGCGGAGCAGGCTCGGCGATCTTGGTGCGTAGGTGCTCGCGTCGCGGCATTCGGCGGCGAACCACCCGGCAAAACGGCGGACATCGGCAGCGCGGTGAAACGCGACCATGAGCTCGTAGTTGAGGAAGAAGCTCCGGTTGTCGAGGTTCGCCGATCCCGCCAGCGCCAAGGCGTCGTCGATCACGGCGAGCTTGGCATGCACCATGCGAGGTGCCAACCAGACACGTCCGCCGGCGAAGGCCAGCGCGCGCAGAGCGCGGTTGCGTGCGAAGTCGGACAGGCGGTGATTCGATCGTTCCGGAAGCAGCAGATCGACGGAGACCCCGCGCCGGGCGGCCAGGCACAGCGCCACCAGCAGTCCCGCATCGGGAACGAAATACGGCGTAACCAGCGCGATGCGGCTGCGCGCCTGGTATGCCGCCGTGACCAGCACTGCATAGATCGTATCGTCCAACTGATCCGGACCGGACGCGATGACCTGCGCGCCATCTGCAGCCCGAGGCGAATCGGTCGCAGCAACCGCCTCCGGACTCTCCGGTCGTCCGCTGGCAAAGTTCCAATCGTGCTCGAACAGGATGCGGGCCTGGCGCACCAAGGGCCCCCGCAGGTCGAAGCTCAGGTCGCGCCACGCTCTCGTATGCGCACAGCCGTCGAAGTATTGCGCGGCCAGGTTTCGACCACCGCACCATAGCCGGCCACTCTCGCTGCCGGCGTCGGCAATCAGCAGCTTGCGGTGGTTGCGCAGATTGGTGCGACCCTTCAGCGGTGAGCTCAGCGGGGGCACGAACAGCGCGTAGCTGGCTCCGGCTTCGCCGAGCCGCTTCAGCTTTGGCCGGCCCGCCATCAGGTAGCCAAGCCCATCGACGAGCACACGCACGCGAACCCCACGACGCGCCGCCGCGCACAGCGCGTCCAAGACCGTCGCGCCGAGCTGGTCTCGCCCGAGGATGAACGTGCACAGATCAACCGTCTGTCGCGCGGCGCCGACGAGTTCGAGCAGCGCGCGCTTTGCTTCGGTTCCGTTCTCGTGCAGACGGAGGTCGCGATAGGACACCGGGGCCGGCTGACCGAGAGCGGCGATCGTCTCGACCGCCCACGACACGGTCTCGTGTGGTGTGAACGGGGCGATCGGCGCGCCGGAGCGAGGTCGCGCGAGCTTGCGCGAACCAAAGCTCAGGTAGGCAGGCAATGCCAGATACGGAAGCAGCAGAATGAACAGGATCCAGGCGATCGCAGCGGCCGGCTGGCGACGCTGGCGCATGGTGTGCGTCGTGACGACGTATACCAGGATGGCCAACACGGCGACGAGTCCGTGCAGCGTGAGCCAATTCACGATGGTGGTGCCGATGAACATGGCGCGAAGCTCGAATGTGCGGCAGCGCACGGCAAGTGACGTCCGCACATGATGCCCCTGGTTCGCAATGAATGCCGTTCTTAGCTCTGAGCTGCTCGAGCCAGAACCGCGGCACCGTGAGGGCGTGCTCGCCCTGCTGGGCATCGTATCCTGTCTGATCGGCTGATCCGCGAACTGGGCTACGAGCCTGCCACGCCCGCCGAGGCACGCGAAATCATCGGCCTGCGCCCAGTGCGCTGCGCCGACGCCTTGCGTGTGACCCGGGCCGATGCCCCGACCACGGCGTCGTCGTCGAACGGGCTTTCCAGATCGACGCCGAAGGATGACCGCTTTGTCTTCCAGGTCGAGTTTCGTGCCGCGGGATCGAATGGTCTCCAAAGCCCCCCAGCTGCTTGACGCTCACAGCGGCCGCAGCACGATGAGCAATTCCTTGGCTTGTACGTGGTCACCCGGCCCGACCAGCACCTGTTCGACCTCGGCGTCGCGGTCCGCGGTGACATGGGTTTCCATCTTCATCGCCTCCATCGCGAGCAGCGTGCTGCCGGCGCCGACACGCTGGCCTTTGACGACCGCGATGCTGACGATCGCTCCGGGCATCGGGGCGGCCACGTGCCCCGGGTTGCCCGGGTCGGCCAGCGGCCTTGCCGCCTGGGCATCGGCGGTGGCGAGCGCGACGCGCACCAAGCGCGACTGCCCGTTGAGCTCGAACTGCACCTTGTGCGCCGTGTCCCCATCGGGCGACACCGACTGCAGTGCGACGAGCAGCGTCTTGCCGGGGTCGATCTCGACGGCGATCTCCTGCTGCGGTTGCGCACCGTAGAAGAACACCGGCGTCGGAAGCAATGACGTGTCGCCGTAACGGCGCTGATGGGCGCAGAACTCGCGCATCTGCTTCGGGTACATGAGCCACGACGAGAGCTGCGCCTCGCTCAAGGGCTGATCGCACTCCTGCTCTGCGCGGGCGCGTGCGGTCGCGAGGTCGACCGCCGGCAGGCGGTCGCCCGGCCGGTAGGGTTGCGGCGCCTGTTCGGACCCCGTCAGGCGCAGGATCTTGCGCGAGATGTCGGCCGGAAAGCCGTCCGGCGGGAAGCCCAGCTCGCCCTTGAAGAGAGACACCACCGATTCCGGGAAGGCGATCTCGCGAGCCGGGTCCAGCACGTCAGCGCTCGTCAGGTCGCTGGCGACCATCATGAGTGCCATGTCGCCGACCACCTTCGACGTCGGTGTGACCTTGACGATGTCGCCGAACAGGCGGTTCACTTCGGCATAGGTCTGCGACACCTCGCTCCAGCGGTGCGCGAGGCCGAGCGCCCGCGCCTGCTCGCGCAGGTTGGTGTACTGCCCGCCCGGCATCTCGTGGCGGTAGACATCGGCGGTGCCGCTGCGGATCTCGCTCTCGAATGGCGAATAGAACCGGCGCACGCCTTCGAAGTAGGTAGACGCCGCGTGCAGCGATCCGGCGTCGAGCCCGGGATCACGTTCGGTGCCGGCCAGCGCGGCCGCGATCGACGACAGGTTCGGCTGCGACGTGAGGCCGCTCATCGCATCGAGCGCACCGTCGACGGCATCACAGCCGGCTTCGATTGCCGCCAGCACCGAAGCAGCCGACGCGCCGCTCGTGTCGTGCGTGTGGAAATGGATCGGCAGTCCCGTCTCTTCCTTCAGCGCTTTGACCAGCGCCGCGGCGGCACGCGGGCGGCACACGCCCGCCATGTCCTTGATCGCCAGCACGTGAATGCCGGCGCGTTGCAACTCGCGTGCGATGGCGACGTAGTAGCCCAAGGCGTATTTCGGACGCGCGGGGTCGAACACGTCGGCGGTGTAGCAGATGGCACCTTCGCACAGCATGCCGGTCTCGAGCACGGCGTCGATCGCGACGCGCATGTTGGCCACCCAGTTCAGCGAGTCGAAGACGCGGAACAAGTCCACGCCGCCGGCCGCCGCCTGCCCCACGAAGTGGCGCACCACGTTGTCGGCGTAGTTGGTGTAGCCCACTGCGTTGGAGCCGCGCAGCAGCATCTGGAACAGCACGTTGGGGATGCGCTCGCGCAACTGGGCGAGGCGGTCCCACGGGTCTTCCTTCAGGAAGCGCAGCGCGACGTCGAAGGTGGCGCCGCCCCAGCATTCGACCGAGAACAGCTGCGACAGCCGCTGCGCATAGAACGGCGCGATCGGCAGCATGTCGGCGCTGCGCATGCGCGTGGCCAGCAGCGATTGGTGCGCGTCGCGCAGCGTGGTGTCGGTGACGAGCACACGCTTGCGCTCGAGCATCCAGCGCGAGAACGCAGCCGGCCCCAGCGACTTCAGCAGGTCGCGTGTGCCCGGCGGCGGCGCGACGTTGCGGTCGACCTGCGGCAACACCGGCTTGGGCAGCGGCAGCCTCGGGCAGTCGCGGCCCTGCACCTCGGGGTTGCCATGCACGACGGTGTCGGCCAGGAAGCCGAGCAGCTTGGTGGCGCGGTCGCGCCGCGCGGCGAAGGCCAGCAACTCGGGCGTGTTCTCGATGAACCGCGTCGTGATCTCGCCGGCGATGAAGGCGGGGTGGTTGATCAGCTTCTCGAGGAACTGCAGGTTGGTCGCAACGCCGCGGATGCGGAACTCGCGCAACGCACGGTCCATGCGTTGTGTCGTCTCGGCCGAGGTCGGCGCCCAGGCCGTCACCTTCACCAGCAGCGAGTCGTAGTACGGCGTGATCACCGCGCCTCCATAAGCGGTGCCAGCATCGAGCCGGATGCCGAAGCCCGCGGCGCTGCGGTAGGCGGCCAGACGTCCGTAGTCGGGCAGGAAGCCGTTTTCCGGGTCCTCGGTGGTAATGCGGCATTGAAGCGCATGGCCGTTGAGCGGGATCTGCGCCTGTGCCGGCACGCCGGCCGTCGGCCGGGAGTCACCTTCCGGGACGCCGATCCAGGCGCCCTCGGTGATGCGGATCTGCGCCTTTACGATGTCGATGCCCGTGATCATCTCGGTCACCGTGTGCTCGACCTGGATGCGCGGGTTGACTTCGATGAAATAACACTGGCCGGTGTCGGCATCCATCAGGAACTCGACCGTGCCGGCGTGGGTGTAGTTGACCGAGCGCATGAGCCTCAGCGCGCTGTCGCATAGCGCCGCGCGATCTGCCGCGCCGAGGTAGGGTGCCGGCGCACGCTCGACGACCTTCTGGTTGCGCCGCTGCGCAGTGCAGTCGCGTTCGTGCAGGTGCAGGAGGTTGCCATGCTGGTCGCCGAGGATCTGCACTTCGACGTGGCGCGCGCGCCGCACCAGCTTCTCGAAATAGACCTCGTCGTTGCCGAAAGCAGCCAGCGCCTCGCGGCGCGCCGCATCCAGCGCCGCGGGCAGATCGGCGGTGCGTTCGATGGCACGCATGCCGCGCCCGCCGCCACCCCAGCTGGCCTTGAGCATCACCGGGAAGCCGATCGCCTCGGCTGCGCGTCGGCAGGCGGCCAGGTCGTGCGGCAGCGGCGGCGATGCCGGCATTACCGCTACGCCGGCGCTCACCGCCGCATCGCGCGCCGCGACCTTGTTGCCGAGCACACGCATCACCTGCGGCGACGGGCCGATCCAGCGGATGCCGGCGCGGATCACGCTCTCGGCGAACTCGGGGTTCTCGGACAGGAAGCCGTAGCCGGGGTGGATAGCGTCGACACCGGCCTGGCGCGCGATACGCAGGACATCTTCGCCGTCGAGGTACGCGGCGAGCGGCTTCCTGCCTTCGCCGACGAGATAACTCTCGTCGGCCTTGAAGCGGTGCAGCGCCTGACGATCCTGCTGCGAGTAGATGCCGACCGTGCGCATACGCAGTTCGGCCGCGGCGCGCATGACGCGGATCGCGATCTCGGAGCGGTTGGCGATCAGCAGCGAGCGGATCGGGGTGTGCACTGGGCTCATCGCCGTTCTTGCCGAGCGGTCATTGCAGGACGCTGCCGCGCACGTCATCGCGCGTCAGCAGCTGGATCGGCACCCGCTTCACGTTCCAGATGCGCGACGCGTAATCGGCGATCGAGCGGTCCGACGAGAACCGGCCCGACCGCGCCGTGTTCAAGATGGACATGCGCGTCCAGCGATCGGTGTCGCGGTAGGCCTCGTCGACACGCTGCTGGCATTGCACGTAGGAGTCGAAATCCGCCACCAGCAGGTAGGGATCGTGGTAGACGAGGCCCTCGACCAGGCCGCGGAAGAGGCTCGGATCGCCGCGCCCGAAGTGACCGCTGGCGATGAGGTCGAGTACGCCTTTCAGCCGCTCGTTGCGCGCCACCCACTCCTGCGGACGGTAGCCGGAGGCCCACAGTGCCTCGACCTGCTCGACCGTCATGCCGAAGAGGAAGAAGTTCTCCACACCCACTGCCTCGCGGATCTCGACGTTGGCGCCATCCAGCGTGCCGACGGTGAGCGCGCCGTTCATCGTGAACTTCATGTTGCCGGTGCCCGAGGCTTCCTTGCCGGCCGTGGAGATCTGCTCCGAGACGTCGGCGGCGGGATAGACGTCCTGCCCGCTGCTGACGTTGAAGTTGGGCAGGAAGACCACCTTGAGCAGCCCGCGCACGGCCGGGGCTGCATTGACCACCTCGGCCACCGAGTTGATCAGCTTGATGATCAGCTTCGCAGCCCGGTAGCCCGGCGCGGCCTTGCCGCCGAAGATGAAGGTGCGCGGTGCGATGGTCAGCGACGGGTCGTCGCGCAGCCGGCGGTAGAGATCGACCACGTTCAGCACGGCGAGGTGCTGGCGCTTGTATTCGTGGATGCGCTTGACCTGCACGTCGAACATCGAGTCCGGATCGATCGCAGTTCCGGTGGCGCGCAGCACCAGCGCGGCGAGCACACGCTTGTTCTCGCGCTTGATCTCGCGCCAGCGTGCGCGGAAGGCCGCGTCTTCGGCGAAAGGCTCCAGGCGTGTGAGCTGGCTCAGGTCTTTCAGCCAGCCTTCGCCGATCGACTCGTCGGTCAGCGCCGCCAGCCGCGGGTTGCTGAGCGCGACGAAGCGCCGCGGCGTCACGCCGTTGGTGACGCTGGCAATCCGGTCCGGCCACAGCGCGTGGAAGTCGCGCAGCACGTTCGCCTTCAACAACTCGGTGTGCAGTGCAGCCACGCCGTTGATGGCGTGGCTGCCGACGCACGCCAGGTGTGCCATGCGCACGTAGCGCTCTGCTTGTTCGTCGATCAGCGACAGCCGCGCGACCAGGGCCTCATCGCCGGGGAAGCGCTGCCGCACTTCGCCGAGGAACTGGGCGTTGATCTCGAAGATGATCTCCAGATGCCGCGGCAGCACCTGGCCGAAAAGCGGCAGCGGCCAGCGCTCCAAAGCCTCGGGCAGCAGCGTGTGGTTGGTGTAGGCGAAGGTGCGGCGCGTGATCTCCCAGGCCTCGGCCCATTCGAGCTGCTGCTCGTCGACGAGCAGGCGCATCAGCTCGGCCACCGCCACCGCGGGATGCGTGTCGTTGAGCTGGACCGCGAACTTCTCGTGGAACAAGGTCAGCGGCAGCCGCTGCGTGCGCATGATGCGCAGCATGTCCTGCAGCGAGCACGAGACGAAGAAGTACTGCTGCTCCAGCCGCAACTGCTTGCCCTGCAGCGTCTCGTCGTTCGGGTACAGGATCTTGGTGATGTTCTCCAGCACCGTCTTGCGGTTGACGGCACCGAAGTAGTCGCCGCGGTTGAAGCATTCGAGGTCGAAGGCCTCGGGCGCCTCGGCCCGCCACAGGCGCAGCGTGTTCGCGGTGTTCGTCTTGTAGCCGAGGATCGGCGTGTCGTAGGGGATGCCGTTGACCGTGCGGTCGGGCAGCCAGCGCACGTGTTCGCGCCCGTTGACATCGGTCGTGCGCTCGGTGCGGCCACCGAGCTTGACTTCGACCGTCCAATCGGGGCGCATCAGCTCCCAGGGGTTGGCGTGGCGCAGCCAGCGGTCGGTCTTTTCGACCTGCCAGCCGTCGTCGATCGCCTGCTGGAAGATGCCGTGCTCGTAGCGGATGCCGTAACCGAGCGCTGGGAGCCCGAGGCTGGCCATCGAGTCGATGTAGCAGGCCGCCAGGCGACCGAGGCCGCCGTTGCCGAGGCCGGGCTCGATCTCGGCCGCGAGCAGGGAGTCGAGGTCCAGCCCCAGCTCGGCCATTGCCTGCTGCGCCGCCGGCAGGATGCCGAGGTTGATCAGATTGTTGCCGAGGTGCGGTCCTATCAGGAATTCGGCGGACAAATACGCGACAGTCCGCGCGCCCTGCGTCGTGTAGGCCGCCGCCGTGCTGATCCAGCGCTGTAGCAGCCGGTCGCGCACGACATGAGCGAGCGCCAGGTGGTAGTCGATCCGGCTGGCCAGTGCCGGGAACTTGCCTTGGATGCAGAAGAGGTTGTCGAGGAACGCCCGTTTCAGCGCGTCCTTGCCTAGACCGGTGCGGTCGTCCTCTTCTTGGTGCGTCGCGCCCGGCGCTGCGGCGGCAGGAGGCAGGCTCAAGAGGGCTTCTCCGCTGGCGAATGGCGCGAGCCAATGCAAGAACCGCGCCCCGTTTCACTACGCGCGCGTCGGGCGTTTCGGGTATTCGACGGCGTTCAGATCTTCTTACACAGGCATTTCCGCACCGGTCAGCGCCGCCGCGATCGCGTCGTCGACGGTCTCGAGCCAGACGAACTTCAGCTGCGCGCGGGCGTCCGCCGGGATGTCTTCGAGATCGCGCTGGTTGCGCGCCGGCAGCAGCACGGTCGTTACGCCGGCACGCAGCGCGGCGAGCACTTTCTCTTTCACGCCGCCGATCGGCAGCACGAGGCCGCGCAGGCTGATCTCGCCGGTCATCGCGACGTCCTTGCGCACAGGCCGCCCCGTGACGAGCGACGTCAGCGCGACGAACATCGCGACGCCCGCGCTCGGACCGTCCTTCGGCGTGGCGCCGGCCGGCACGTGCACGTGGATGTCGTTCTTCTCGAACGACGCGTCGCCGTCCGGTGCGCGCGCCTTGACCAGCGACAACGCCGCCTGCGCGCTTTCCTTCATCACGTCGCCCAGCTGGCCCGTGAGGATCAGCCGGCCGTTGCCGGGCGTGCGGGCCGCCTCGATGAAGAGGATGTCGCCGCCGACGGGCGTCCACGCAAGACCGGTAGCCACACCGGGCATCTCGGTGCGCATCGCCACTTCCGCCTCGAACTTGCGCGCGCCGAGGATCGGCGCGATGTCGTCGAGCGTCAGCGCAACCCGTTCCGCCTGCCCCTCGGCAATGCGCATGGCCGCGCTGCGGAACGTTCCGCCGATCTCGCGTTCGAGCTGGCGCACGCCCGCTTCGCGCGTGTAGCCGTCGATGATCGCGTTGAGCGCGGCGTCGTCGATCGAGCAGCGCGTGTCGTCAAGTCCGTTCGCGGTGAGCTGGCGCGGCACCAGGTAGCGCCGCGCGATCTGCAGTTTCTCCTGCGCGGTGTAGCCCGGCAGCTGGATCACCTCCATCCGGTCGCGCAGCGGGCCGGGGATGGTGTCGAGCACGTTCGCCGTGCAGATGAAGAGCACCTGCGAGAGGTCGAACGGCACCGCGAGGTACGTGTCGCGGAACGTGCTGTTCTGCTCGGGGTCGAGCACCTCGAGCAGCGCCGCGTTCGGATCGCCGTGGAAACCGCCCGCGCCGAGCTTGTCGACCTCGTCGAGCATCATCACGCAGTTGCGCGTGCCGACCTTGCGCAGGTTCTGGATGATGTTTCCCGGCATGGCGCCGATGTACGTGCGCCGGTGACCGCGGATCTCCGATTCGTCGTGCACGCCGCCCAGGCTGACGCGCACGAACTTGCGCCCCGTCGCCTTGGCGATGCTCTGGCCGAGCGAGGTCTTGCCGACGCCCGGCGGGCCCACGAAGCAGAGGATCGGTCCGCGTCCGTTCGGATTGAGCTTGCGCACGGCGAGGTACTCGAGGATGCGCTTCTTGATCTTCTCGAGGCCGAAGTGATCGGCGTCGAGAACACCGCGCGCCTCGGCGATGTCGATCGATGCTTCCTGCGGCACCGTCCACGGCAGCTCGGTCAGCCATTCGAGATAGGTCCGCACCATCGAGTACTCTGCCGCCTGCTCGGGCATGCGTTCGAGGCGACGCAATTCCTTGCGGGCCGCCTTGTCGACGTCCTCCGGCATGCGCGCCTCGGTGATGCTCTTCGCGAGCTCCTCGATGTCGGCCGCCGTCTCGTCGCCTTCGCCAAGCTCCTTCTGGATCGTGCGCA
>DATJVI010000096.1:0-26738 GCA_035501875.1 Burkholderiales bacterium | reverse complement strand
GGCCTTGGTCCGCGGATCGGCGCCCCGCGCAAGCAACGCCTCGACGACTGCCGTATGTCCCCACCGCGCAGCCGCATGCAGCGGCGTCTCCCCGTCGATGTCGGCGGCGTTGGGATTTTCTCCTTCGGCTACCAGGCGCTCCACGTCGGCAACTCGGCCGTCTCGCGCGGCCCACCAAAGCTTTGTGCGTCCAAATCGGTCTGCGCCTGCGTCCGATACGTTCGGTGCCTGAGGCGTGGCTTGGGCGGTCGCGCGCTGCGGTTCACGTGGGTCTCGCGCTTGCAGCACGGTCGCGCGCGCAGCGGCGGGCGCGATGGCCGTGACGCTCGACGTGGTCGATGGGAAGCAGGTGGTGGCGATGCTGACCGTATCCTTCCCGTCGTCCCGGTATCCGTAGTTCTCTCCATAGTAGGTCGACAGATCCTCCTCGATGCGCGCGAACTGCTCGCGATCTCGGGCCTGCCCGTGATTGTCATGGTACCAATCCACCACATCGGGACAGCGGGTGCGCAGCATCTTGCGGACCCGCGTGTCGACGAGAATCGCATAGCCGTTGGGATTGAGCGCCTCATTCCAGTGCGGCGTAACGAATGCAGCGAAGAAGTCCGACTCGTCCCGGACATGTTCGTCGAGACGCCAGTACGGTCCATCCCGAACCAACATCGGGGGCAGAGCCTTGGCGCCGATGCGCACGGTCTCGGTGAGGTTCCGATAGAACTTGAGCCCGGCATAGTTGGCGGCGAGATCCCCATTGGAGTAGACCCCGGTGGTGAGCAAGCCGAGGAGGGTGTTCTCCGAGAGGAACAGATTGGATCCGGCCGAGAGCTCAACCGCCTGGGCGGTCGCCTCGGCCTCTCCCAGCCCGCGCCGGCGCGCGCCGGCGTAGGTGGAATAGTAGATCCCGCCCAGATTGAGGAAGTGGATGAGCTTGTCGGTGCCGACGAGCGTGCCGTTGATGTTGATGGTGCCGGCGCGGAACAGGGCCCGGATCACCTTCGTGACATCCATGAGCAGCAGTGGATCGTCGTAGACGGACTGCTCCGGCCGATACATCGTGATCAGACCGGGATACCGGGCGCGCATGCTCGGACTGGCCAACATCGCGTCGACCGCTTCGTTGGTGGGAAATGTCACGAACATCTGCTGCCAGACCTCGTCGACGATGTAATCCGCGGACTGCAACCGAGCCGTTCGAGCTGTGGCGCGGCCGTTCCGCAACGAGCCCCGGATCGCTGTATTCGTGTGGTCGACCGCGGTGACGATGGCTTCGCGCACCATCTGCGAAATGGGCACGCGGAGATCGGCGAATTCCCGGCCCAGAGGCAGGGTGACCTGGTCAGTCTCGTGAGCTGCGGCGGGCGCAGAGTGCAGCGCCAGCAGAGCGAGTGCGCTCCCCGTCAGGAGTTGGTGTGCGCCTTCACGTCTGAGCTTGTCCCTCGCCCGGCCGATGGAATCGACGACAGCCTCGAACAGCGATGTGTAGATCGGCGATCCCATGTTCTTGACCTTCTTTTTGCACCGGCGCTTCGACACCCGACTGAGACAATCTTAGCGCACCGCGCCATCGTCGCAACACGCCTCGATCTCTGGCTTGGGGCGCGCGAGCGGCGGCCCGCACGGGGAAGACTTCCACATCCGGCTTACCCCACGTGCAGCAGAGCAGTAAGGAGCATGTCATCGAGACCGATGCAGGATTAGGAAACGAACCGAGCGCACGCGAGCCGCCGGCTTGCCCTTCCGCGAGTCACTTCCCGCTACTCACTTCACCCTTCACCTGCTTCAGCTTCTCCACGCGCTTGTTCACGACCACGACCTTATCTCCGATGCGCAAGTCGGCTGGATCGTCCTGCTCGAACAGGCCGAAGCGCCCGTCGTCGAAGCGCACGATGATCTCATAGCTGATCTCGGTGAGGCGCTGCTGCATCTGCGGGCTGCCGACGGCGCCGACGCTCGTCTGCGGCTGTTGGCCCGCTCCCCAGGTCAGGCTGAATGCGGGGCCGACCACAGGCGGGGCGAAAGGCCGGGACTCGAGATATTGCGGAGAGCTGGCGTAGACGTTCTGCGTCGGCGCGGTGCGCTCGGTACGCACCTCCCGGATCGAGCGCACCACCCCGCAGTCGCGGCACGCGCGCACCGCGTTGCCAGGGGGCTGCGCTTTGGGAGGCTCACCGCCCTGCTCGGCATGGGACGGGCCCGCGCTCAGCGCCGCCAGCGCGGCGATCGTTGCCAGGAGCGCGTTCGGCCGCACGCTGGCGAATGGACGCAGGGCGACCGATACGACCGACCGGAAACCCGGAGTCACGGCCTATCGCCCCGGCTCATTCCGGGATGCTCTGCAGGTAGTACAGCGCGCTCAGGAGCAGGCTCGGTCGCCCCAGCGGGCCGAGCCAACGGTCGAATATCGCCTTGATCTCTCCGCTGCGGTAGAGGCCGGCGAGCGCCCGGTCCACCGCCAGCCGGAAGTCCGCGTCGCCGCGCGGCAGCGCCAGCGCGTATGGCTCGAGCGAGAAATCCTCGTCCAGAAGCCGGAAGTTTCGTTCGCCCAGGGACACCGTTCCTTGGCCGATCAGCACCAGCCGATCGGAGGCGTAGCCGTCGACGACACCTTCCTGCAGCTTCGCCAGGCCCTCTTCCGGCGAGCTGACCGTTACCACCTGGATCTGCAGCATGCGCAGCTTGAGCGCGGCCTGCAGCGCAGTAGCGGTCGTCGTCGTCGGCACGACCGCCACCTTGCGACTCTTCAGGTCGGCGAGCCGAAACAGGTCCGAGTCCGCGCGCACCAGCACCGTGGCGCCATCGACGAAGGTCATCAGGCTGAAGTCCACTTCCCGCTGCCGCGACAACGTCCACGTCGTAGTCCCACACTCGAGGTCCACCTTATGGCTGGCCACTGCGGGGATGCGCTCCTGCAGGGTAAGCGGCACCCACTCGAGCTTCAAGCTCGCGAGCCCAAGCTCCTGGCGGATGCTCTCCGCGGCGCGCTCGCATAGCGCGACCGAGTAACCCTGCGGGGCTCCGTCGGTGCCGACGGAGGAGAATGGCGGCGCGTCCTTCAGGTAGCCCAAACGGATCGTCCCGGACGCCTTGATCGCGGCCAGGACGCCGCCTTCCGCATGCGCGGCAAGCACGGAAAAGAACAGAACGATGGCGGCAAGCAAGCGGGTCATGGCATGTCGTTGCAACGCGTGAAGGATTCAGACCACCGCATCATACGCCGACGCGGCCGGTGACACTAACCAGCTCCGCGGTCGTCGCGCCGGCGGCTGGGTACGTCGCCCGCGGAAGACGCGGAGGAGCCGGCCGCTCGAAGTGCTCCCGGCCTGCGCGACTTGCGCCGCGCACGGGTGCCGCAGTACTCTTGTCAGAGGATGAGACACAACATGATCAGAGTTGTCAGCGCGTATGTCGTAGCGGCTGCGGCGGCTGCCCTGGCCGCCGGCTGCGGATCGACCCGACTGATCAACACCTGGCAGGATCCTACGTTCTCGAGCGCGCCGGTCAGGAGTGTGCTGGTGATCGGCGTGACCAAGCAGGCGGGCATGCGCCGCACCTTCGAGGACGAGTTCGTGCGGCAATTGCGCGCAAAGGGGGTCCGCGCAGTGCCGAGCTACACGCTCGTCCCCGAGGACGGGGAGGTTCCGAAGGCGCGCTTGGCAGAGGCGGTAATGGCGGCGGACGTGCAAGCCGTGTTAATCACGCGCCTCGTGAAGGTGCAGTGGCAGATGCAGGGCTATCCGGCGCCCGTCTACGGTCCGCCGTACATGGGCTGGTACGGCTTCTACAGCTCTGCCTGGGGCGCGTACTACGAGGCGGTGCCGGTCTACGGCTATGACATTGTCACTGCGGAGACCGACCTTTTCGCCGCTGCCACGGATGTGCTCATCTGGGCCGGGACGACCGAAAGCTTTCCGCTGAGCGACGTGAAGAAGGGCACGCGGGACTTCGCCCAGGTCATCGTCGCAGCGCTCGACGCGCACAAGCTCATCTGAAGCCCAGCGAGGCCGCCCCGTGGGTGTAGCGCGACCTACTGCTTGGGCGGGGCAGCGGGCGCGGTCTTGACGTCGTTGCCCTCGTCCAACTCCTCCTCCATCTCCTTGAGCGTCTTGCGATGCGGCCCGGTCTGCACGCTGCCGGGCTCGGGTGGCGGGTTGCCGTCGTAGATTTGGCTGCGGCGGTACTGGAGATAGGCATCGCGGGTGAAGGCATATCGATCCAGTGCAGCAACACTGAGCATCTGTTCCGTCTCGAGCAGGTTGGCGCGTGCGTTGACTGCGCGTGTGCCGAACACGACGTAGGTCCCGGGCGCCACGGTGAACAGGAAGAACTCCGGGTCGGTAAAGTAGTCGCCTCCCAGGCCCACGGCGTCGCGGGCGCTGCTCGGTCCCCACAACGGCAAGACGAGGTAGGGCCCATCCCCGACTCCCCAGACGCCCAGGGTCTGGCCGAAGTCCTCGTAGTGCTTCTCCAGCCCGATGCGCGAGGCCACGTCGAACACCCCGAAGAATCCGACGGTGCTGTTCACCGTGATGCGCCCGACGTCGATGAATGCGTTCTTGATCTTGCCCTGGAACAGGTTGTTCACCGCGGTCGTGACGTCGCGGAAGTTGCCGAAGAAGTTGGTCACGCCTCCTCGCACCGGAGGCGGCACGGCAGCGACATAGCCTTTGGCGAGCGGCTTCGTCGCGAGCCGATCGAATGTTTCGTTGAAGCCGTAGACGCTGCGGTTGACCGGCTCGAGTGGATCGCGCGGATCCTTGCCGGTGGCGCAGCCAGCGAGCAGGGCGCACAGCACGGCAGTCAAGAGCACGAGCCGTGCGTCGGAAGAGGCAGGCGGCATCCGGGGTTATTCTTGAAGTTGCGGGATTATAACTAACGGCGCGCGCCGATCCGACTGGAGAGCGGATTTGCCAACCGCGCGGGCTTCCCTCAGCATAACGGGTATCGGCGCGGCCGCCGGTCGCGCCTTTCGGGAGGACGGTTCAGATGGATTGCGGGATTCGCGGCAAGTCGGCCATCGTTTGTGCAGCCAGCAAGGGCCTGGGGAAGGGTTGCGCCATCGCGCTGGCCCGCGAGGGTGTGGAGGTGACGTTGGTGGCGCGCGGCGCGCAAGCGCTAGCGGCGACGGCCGAGGAGATCTTGAAGGCTACCGGCATCCAACCCCGGGTGGTCAGCGCCGACATCACCAGCGCGGAGGGACGCAAAGCGGCGCTCTCCGCCTGCCCGGAACCGGACATCCTGATCAACAACGCCGGCGGCCCGCCGGCCGGAGATTTCCGCCAATTCACGCGCGAGGACTGGATCCGTGCGCTGGATGCCAACATGCTGACGCCGATCGAGCTGATCAAGGCCACCGTCGACGGCATGATCGCGCGCAAGTTCGGGCGCATCGTCAACATCACCTCCGCGGCGGTGAAGGCGCCGATTCCGATCCTCGGGTTGTCGAACGGAGCCCGCACCGGTCTGACCGGCTTTATCGCCGGCCTCTCGCGCCAGAACGTCATGCACAACGTGACGATCAACAACATCCTGCCGGGCCTGTTTGCAACCGACACGATGATGAGCCGCATCGACGCCATGGCGAAGCAGAGCGGCAAGGCCTTCGAGCAGGTCCAGCAGGAGCGCCTGAAGACCATCCCCGCCGGCCGCTTCGGCAACATCGAGGAGTTCGGGGCGCTGTGCGCCTATCTGTGCAGCAGCCATGCTTCCTACATCACGGGCCAGAATTTCCTGATCGACGGCGGAGCGTATCCGGGAACGATGTAGAGGCCGTGAATCGTGATCCGTGACTCGTGATTCGTGCTCCGTCGCGGGCAACCCGCAACGGAACTGGCTGTGCTCTGCGCCGCCGGGGATGAGTCACGGAAGGGCGGCACCGTCGGGCCAGATTGCGCCTAGAATACGCAATCGGCACCTGCAGCCGGCCGCCGTTGCTGTCCCGCGAATCACGAGTCACGAATCACGAGGCCCTTATGAACGCTCCCCGAGACTCCCAGCTCACGCCGCAGCTCAAGGACCCCAAGCTTTTCCGCCAGCAGTGCTACATCGACGGCGAATGGGTGGATGCAGGCGGCGGGCAGAGCATCCCGGTGACCAACCCGGCAACGGGTGCGGTGATCGGTACGGTTCCCAAGATGGGAACGAAGGAGACCAGGCTCGCGGTCGCCGCTGCGGATCGGGCTTTGCCCGCCTGGCGCTCCAAGCTCGCGAAGGAGCGCTCGGCGATCCTGCGGCGCTGGTTCGAGCTGATGATGGCGAACCAGGACGACCTCGGCCTGATCATGACCAGCGAGCAGGGCAAGCCGCTGGCAGAGGCGAAGGGCGAGATCGCCTATGCGGCTTCCTTCATCGAGTGGTTCGCCGAAGAGGCCAAACGCGTCTATGGCGATGTCATCCCCAGCGTCTGGCCGGACCGCCGGCTGGTGGTCATCAAGCAGCCGGTCGGTGTGTGCGCCGCGATCACGCCGTGGAATTTCCCGGCGGCGATGATCACGCGCAAGGTCGCTCCTGCGCTTGCTGCGGGATGCACCATGGTCATCAAGCCGGCGACGCAGACCCCGCACTCGGCGCTCGCGCTGGCCGCGCTCGCCGAGCGCGCCGGCGTTCCCAAAGGCGTGATCAACATCCTGACCGGACCGGCCAAGGAGCTGGGCGCAGAGCTCACCTCCAACCCGACGGTGCGCAAGATCACCTTCACCGGCTCGACTGAAGTGGGGCGCGTGCTCATGCAGCAAAGCGCCGAGACGATCAAGAAGATCTCGCTCGAGCTGGGCGGCAACGCGCCGTTTCTGGTTTTCGACGATGCCGACCTGGACGCAGCAGTGGAAGGGGCGATGATCTCCAAATACCGCAACGCGGGGCAGACGTGCGTTTGCGCCAACCGCATCCTGGTGCAGGACAGCGTCTACAACGCCTTCGCCGACAAGCTGGCCGCGAAGGTCAACGCGCTCAAGGTCGGCCCCGGCACCGAAGCCGGAGTCAACATCGGCCCGCTCATCGACGAGAAGGCGGTCGCCAAGGTCGAGGAACATATCGGCGACGCCCTGTCCAAAGGCGCGAAGGTGATCGTGGGCGGCAGAAAGCACAGACTGGGAGGCCTGTTCTTCGAACCCACTGTGCTCACCGAAGTGACGCCGGACATGCAGGTTACCAGAGAGGAAACGTTCGGCCCGGTGGCACCGCTGTTCCGCTTCAAGACCGAGCAGGAGGGCATCGCCTTGGCCAACGACACCGAGTTCGGGCTCGCATCCTATTTCTACGCGCGCGACGTGGGCCGCATCTGGCGCGTGGGGGAGGGCTTGGAGTCCGGCATGGTGGGGATCAACACCGGCCTCGTCTCGAACGAGGTGGCACCGTTCGGGGGGGTGAAGCAATCGGGCATCGGCCGCGAAGGGTCCAAGTACGGCATCGAGGAGTATCTGGAGGTCAAGTACCTGTGCATGGGCGGCGTCTAGGTATTCCAAGAGTTCCCAACCGAGTTCATCGCATCGCGTCGATGGTGCACATCGGGTCGACGTCCGACAACCGGGAATTGTAATTCGAGCTCCCACGGAACCAAACTTCGCTGCCGACGTACCGTTGCAAGGGTCACCGCATGTCGACACCCGCCGATTGTCCCTTTCCCGAGAACGAGCCGCTGCGCCTGCAGGCGGTTCGAGCCTATGCCATCCTGGATACCGATCCCGAGCTGGAGTTCGATGCGTTGACCCGGCTCGCCTCACATACGTTCAGTGCGCCGATCGCCGTGGTAGCCATGTTGGATGCGGACCGCCTGTGGTTCAAATCCAAGATCGGATTGGACATCCCGCAATTGGACCGCAAGATCGCGTTCTGTGCGCACGCCGTCATGCGGCCGCGAGAGGCGATGGTCGTGCCTGACCTGCTATCCGATCAACGCTTCGCCGAGAATCCATTGGTGGCGAATGCGCCGCACCTACGCTTCTATGCCGGCGCTCCGATCGTCGATCCAGCGGGACTCGCTCTGGGCACGATCGCCGTGATCGACACGCAGCCACGTTCGTTTTCGAACGCCCAGCGCGATGCACTGATGGATCTGTCGACCCTGGTTGTGACGGCGCTGCAAGCCCGACGGCGCGCGATGGATCTGCAACGGCTGGCCATGACAGATTATCTGACTGGCGTGGGCAACCGTGCGCACTTCGAGAAGGCATTGGTGGCCGAGCTAAATCACTCGATCCGAGCCGGGACGCCGCTTACGGTGCTGTGCATGGACCTTGACGGGTTCAAGTCGGTCAATGACACCTTCGGCCACGCCGCGGGCGATGAGGTCTTGTGTGTGGTGTCCCAGCGTCTGTCGGCACTGATTCGCCAGGAGGATGTGCTGGCGCGCTTAGGCGGGGATGAATTCGCCATCGTGTTGCGCTCCGCTGATCAGACGTCGGCGACTGCGCTCGCGCAACGGATAGTCAAGACGGTGCGGCAGACGATTCCCCTGTCAGCTGGACAGACGGTCCAGATCGGGGTCTCGGTGGGCACGGCCACCCACAATGACAGCGCATCTTCGGCTTCCGCCCTGCTTGCTCGGGCCGACAAGGCCCTATACGAGGCCAAGAGGGAATCTCGGGGTCGCTCGGACGCTTCCCATCAGCAGTCGTAGGCCAGCGTGTTCACGCAGTCCGCGCCTCAGCTCGGGAACCAGTACACGGACGACCGCGTCCTGCGCGGATATCTGCGGCGCGTGCTGCCGCCCGATGCGCACGCGGCCATCGAGCCCGAGCTGAAGGAAATGGGCGAGTTGTCCGGCGGGCCGCTGTATGCGTTCCAGCTCGCGGATCGCATGAACGAGCCGGTGCAAACGGCCTGGGATGCGTGGGGCCGCCGGATCGACCGGATCGAAGTCTCACCACTGTGGCGGGCAGCGGAACCGCTCGCTGCGCGCAGCGGCTTGATCGCGATCCCGTACGAGCGCAAGCAGGGCGCCTGGTCGCGCGTGCACCAGTTCGCGCTCGCCTATCTGTTCTCGCCGTCGACCGACATTTATGTCTGCCCGCTCGCGATGACCGACGGTGCGGCACGCACACTGGCGATCTCCGGTAACCAGACACTCGTAGAGCGCGCGCTGCCGCGCTTGACCTCACGCGATCCCAAGCAGTTCTGGACCAGCGGCCAGTGGATGACCGAGAACACCGGGGGCTCCGATGTCGGGCTCTCGGAGACCGTGGCGCGCCGCGACGCGCAGGGCCGGTGGAGGCTGCATGGCCGCAAGTGGTTCACCTCCGCGGTGGGGAGTCAGATGGCGCTCACGCTGGCGCGTCCCGAGGGAAACCCGGCCGGCGGCAAGGCGCTGGCGCTGTTTTATCTGGAGACGAGAGACGACGACGGGAACCTCAACGGCATCACCGTGAGCCGCCTGAAAGACAAGCTCGGCACGCGCAAAGTGCCTACGGCGGAGCTGGCACTCGACGGGACGATCGCCATCCCGGTATACGGCCTGAGCGATGGGGTGAAGAACATCTCGCCGATGCTCAACCTCACACGGACCTGGAACAGCGTGAGCGCGGTGAGCTACATGCGCCGCGGGATTGCACTGGCACGGGACTATGCGCGCAGGCGCATCGCTTTCGGCGCACCGCTTGCAGAGAAGCCCTTGCATCTGCACACGCTCGCCGGGATGCAGGCGGAGTTCGAGGCGGCGTTTCATCTGACCTTCTTCGCGATCGAGCTGATCGGCAGCGACGAAGCCGGTGAAGCGACGCAGGAACAAAGTGCGCTGCTCCGACTGCTCACGCCGGTCATGAAGCTCACCACGGCCAAGCAGTGTGTGGCGGTCACGAGCGAGGCTCTGGAATGTTTCGGCGGTGCGGGTTACGTCGAGGACACCGGGTTGCCGATGCTGCTACGCGACAGCCAGGTGTTCTCGATATGGGAAGGCACGACCAACGTTCTTGCGCTGGAAGCCTTGCGCGCGGCGAACAGCGGCACGGCACTCGCTGCCCTTGGCAAACGTCTGCGGGAGTTGAGTCAAGGGGCTACCGAGCCCCGCATCATCGAGGTGTCGCGCCAGGCCGAGCAGGCCTTCTCGCGCGCGCTCGGCTGGTTCGAGGCATCGTCGTCGGATGCCGCGGCGCTGGAGGCCGGAGCGCGAGACTTCGCGCTGACGGTCGGCCGGTCGTTGGCGCTGGCGCTGCTCGCACGTCACGCGCAGTGGGCCCTGCAAGCGGAGCGCGACGAACGTCCGCTAGCCGCGGCGCTGCGCTTCGGGTTGCACGGCGTGGACCGGATCGGTGCTTGCGACCTCGCCGCTTCACGTTCGCTCGCGATGGAGTGAACGCGGATTCTGGTCGGCTAGGGGGTCGAACAAAGCAGGGGGGCGGTCGATCCGACGCGCGTCATTGCGTTCTGCGTGCGCGGGTGCATCGCTGCGCTCTGGATGAGGCTGTCATACGCTGGAAGGCGTGGCCGACGTCAGGAGCTGAATCGCGGCCTTGAACTTGGCCGCCGCCTTGGCCACCTGGTCCGGCGTCGCCCCCGCCTTGTACAGCGCGGAGCCCAGCCCGAAGCCGTTGGCGCCGGCGGCCCAATACTCGCCCATGTTCTCCACCGAGATCGAGCCTACGGGCAGAATCTGCAGTTCTCGGGGCAGCACGGCGCGCATCGCGCGCAGCACCTTCGGCGGGTTCGCTTCGGCGGGGAACAACTTGAGCGCGTCCGCTCCCGCTTCGATCACGGCAAACGCTTCGGTGGGCGTGGCAAAGCCAGGTACGGCGGTCAGGCCGAGTGCTTTTGCTTCCACTATGACGCGCGTGTCTGCGTGCGGCGTCACGATGAGACGCCCGCCTGCCTGGGCCACCTCATCCACCTCTTGAGGCCGGGTCACCGTGCCGGCGCCGACGAGCACCTGCGGGCCCAGCTCCCGAGACATCCGCGCAATGCTCTCCACGGGCTCCGGCGAGTTGAGCGGGACCTCGATCAGAGTGAAGCCCGCCTCCACGAGCGCCGTGCCGATGTCGACGCAGTGCTCCGGTCGCACACCGCGCAGGATCGCAACCAAGGGGCAGCGGGCCATCGCTTCGCGGAATGTGAGCATGCGGATCGCTCCTCGTGCAGCGCCCGGGCTGGGCTAGTAGAGGCTGATCAGGTAGTTCGCGAGCGCCTTGATCTGGTCGTCGGTGAGGTTCTTCGTAAAGGGCTGCATCAGTCCACCGTCGTTGGTGCGCGTGCCGGCGCGGAAATCCTTGAGCTGCTTGATGACGTAATTGTATTGCTGCCCCGCCACCCGCGGGATCAATCCTGCGCCCTTGAAGTTGCGCTGATGGCAGTTCGTGCATCCCGCTTCGCGCGCGATCTTCCTCCCTGCCTCGACCTTGTCGGGGTCGGTATGGAACGTGCTGGGAGTCGGGCCCTGGGCCGAGTAGAAATCGGCCAGATCGTGCATGTCTTCATCGGACAGACTGTAGATCATGGTTCCCATGATCGCGTTCGAGCGCCGCCCCTCCTTGAAATCCTTGATCTGTTTGTACAGGTAGTCGGCTGCCTGACCCGCCAGGTTGGGGTAGGCCCCCGAGGGCGAGTTGCCGTCGATGCCATGACAGGTTGCGCACGAGGCCGACTTCCGTGAACCGGCCTCCACGTCGGCAAGCGCCGGCAGCGGCAGGATCAGGGCGCCGAGCACCAGGGCGAGAAGTTTCATCGATTTTGTTCTCCAGTTGGGATATCAGGCCAGGGTGCGAACCGACGTCTCTGCGCGTCGCGCACGAAAACAAGGCGCCCAGGCGACGGCTCAAGCCGCGCCGGTCTACGGCGAGACTTCGCCCCCTCCGCGTTTCTGGCCTAGCCTTGGCCCCTTGCCACCGGTAATTGTGCCACGGGGAACCCGAAGCGTTTTTCCCACGACGGCGGTAGCGCGCTCCGTAATGCCAGTGGTCTAGGAATGCCTGCAGTCAATCAGCGCTTAGCAGGAAGTCGCGTACCACGGAGATCTGGTCTTCGGACATCAGCATCGGTGCGTGGCCGACGTCGGCGAACTCGACCAGCCTGGCCCGGGGCCCTCGTCGCGTCATCTCCTCCGCGGTCTCGCGCAGGAGCAGGTCGGAGTCGCGTCCGCGCAGCAGCAGCGTGGGGCACGAGATCGCGTCCCATACCGGCCACAGCGAGATATCCTCCAGGGGCCGCGCAAACGCCGCTCCGATCGCCGGGTCGTAGGCGAGGCCGAGGCTGCCGTCGTCGTAACGGCGGCTCGAGTGCACAGCCAAATGGCGCCACTGAGCGTCCGTGAGCGGACCGAACGAGGCCGCCACCACGCGCAGGTATTGTTCCAAGGCTTCGATGCCGGGGAATCGCGGGTCCTTGCCGACATACGACCCGAGGCGCTGGAGCGCGCCCTTGGGGATGAACGGCCCGACGTCGTTGACCACCAGCCGCCGGATCGGGCTGTTGGGCTGTGCCGCCAGCATCATGCCGATCAGGCCGCCCATGGACGTGCCGACCCAGTCGACCTCGTCGGCGCCGCTGCGCGCGATGAGCGCCGCCATGTCGGATAGATAGACGGGATAGCCGTAGTCCGCCTTGTGGGCGAGCCAGTCGCTGCGGCCGCGTCCGACCACGTCCGGGCACAGTACCCGCCGCTCGCGCTCCAGCGCGCCGGCGAGCGAGTCGAAATCACGCCCGCTGCGGGTCAGGCCATGGACGCAGACGATTACCCGTGCATCGGCTGCCTCGCCCCACTCCGTGTAGGCGATGCGGTGAAACCCATGCGGGTCCAGACAGCGCAGGCTGCCGAGCCTCATCGATGTGTCGCCAGCGACATAACGCTCTTAAGCTCCGGCGCGGGTGCGTCAGTACAGGTTGGTGATGTATTGGGCCAACGCGTCGATCTGCTCGTCGGTGAGGCCCTGGGTATACGCGGTCATGTTGCCCGCGTCGTTGGTACGGTTGCGGGCACGGAAATCCTTCAACTGCTTCACGATGTACTCGTAGTGCTGGCCCTTCACGCGCGGAACCTCGTTCTGGCCGGAGAACTCGCCCAGATGGCACATGGGACACAGCGCGTCGGCGGCGATCTGCTTGCCCTGCACGACTTTGGCCTCGTCGATCTTGTACCTGTCAAATGCCGGCTTTTGTGCCGCAAAGTAATCGGCGAGATCCAGCATGTCCTGGCGCGACAGGTTGGCCGCCATGGGCGACATCAACGGGTCTTTGCGCCGGCCGTCCTTGAAGTCCTTGAGCTGCAGATACAGATAACGCGCTGTCTGCCCGGCGAGCCTGGGCCAGAGCGGGTTCGTGGAGTTGCCGTCCGCACCGTGGCATGCGGCGCACACGGTGGTGGCCTTCTCCTTGGCGGCCGCCGCATCGGCCAGCGCCGCCGCAGGCGTCAGGAGAGCCGCGCACAGGAGCACAAGAGCAAGACGCATGAGGCAGGCTCCTCGTCGGGGACGCGAACGTCGCGGCCCAGAAAAAGGGCCGCGCCGAGTGTGACTTCTCCGGCGCGGCCCTCGACGACTACGATCGATCGCTTCGATTACGGAAGCGCAAACACGATGATGATGTTGCCGCGACGGTAGTCGAGCTGCGTGTTGCCGCCCGCGGCCACCGCGATGTACTGCTTGCCGTCGACCGTGTAGGACACCGGCGGTGAGTTCACGCCGGCGCCGCACTGGAACGACCACAGCCTCTTGCCGTTACGCGCGTCGAAGGCGCTGAGGTTGCCGTTGCCCTCGCCCGTGAACACCAGGTCGCCGGCGGTGGCCAGTACGCCGCCGATCAAAGGCTGGTCCGTCTCGACGTTCCACGCCAGCTCACCCGTGTCGAGGTTCACGGCTGCAAGGCGTCCAGACTGCTTCTCACTCGGTATGACCTTGAAGGCGCCGCCCAGCCAGAGCTTGCCGCCCGGGTAGGTCGCTGCTTCGACATGGTACGTCATCGGCTGATGCAGGTTCGCGGCGAAGGCCAAGCGCCGCTTGGGATTGATCGCCATCGGCGACCACTCCACGCCGCCATTGGCGCCCGGGAGCATGCGTGCACCCTGCGGGGTGGGCAGCACCCACATGTTCTCCTGCGGCACCATGGCCTCGGAGAACCGGATCAGCGACAAGTCGTTACGGTTGTGTATGTAGATATGGCCCGTCTTCCCGCCGTGGATCGCGACCGGGACCATCTTGCCCGACTTGTCCTTGGCGTCGGTCAGAATCACCGGGCTCACCGCATCCAGGTCCCACACATCGTGCGGGACGTACTGGAAGTGCGCCTTGTATGCACCGGTGTCGAGGTCGATCGCCACGATGGAGTCGGTGTAGAGGTTGTCGCCGGGACGGATGGCGCCGTACAGGTCCGGTGAGGGGTTGCCCACCACGAAGTAGACGGTCTTGGTCGCCCGGTCCACGGCTGGCGTCATCCATACACCGCCGCCCAGGGTCTGGTAGAAGCCACCGCCGCTCGCGAGCAAGTCGGCCTTCTCCTTGTCAGTGTCGCGGTGCAAGTCGCGGCCGGTCGCGTCGCGCGTGGCCCACACGCCTTCCTGGCCCTTCTCGGGAATGGAGTAGAAGGTCCACAGCAGCTTGCCGTCGCGGGCGTCGAATGCCTTGACGAAGCCGCGGATGCCATACTCGCCGCCGTTGGTGCCGATCAGCACCTTGCCGTCCACCACCACGGGCGCCATCGTCTCCGAGTAGCCCAGCTCGGGATCGCCGATCTGTTGTTGCCACAGCAACCTGCCGGTATGGGTGTCGAGCGCGACGAGCTTGGAGTCCAGCGTGCCCATGTACAGGACGTCACGGAAGATCGCCACGCCGCGGTTGTTCGGGCCGCAGCAATACGTGGTGATCGGTCCCATCTGGTGCTTGTAGTGCCAGAACTCCTGGCCCGTGGCCGCATCGATGGCGTAGACATGGTTGAACGAAGTCGTGAGGAACATCACGCCGTTCACCACGATCGGCGAGGTCTCGTTCGATTCGCGCACTTCGGTCTGGAAGATGAACGCTGGCCGGAGCCTGCTCACGTTGCCCGTGTAGATCTGATCCGCGGGGTAGTATCGGCTGTTGGAATAAGCCATGTTGGAGTGGAGCCACTGCGTCTTGTTCGACTCCGCTCCGTCGAGCATGGCCTGGTTGACGGGCGCCAGCTTGGAGGACATCGGGGCGCTCACCGTCGTTGCTCCCCCCGAGGTCTCCTGAGCCAGCACGCCACCCGCTGAGCCTGCCAGTACTGCGGCGGCCAGCAAGTTCCACGTTCTCAGTGAACACTTCATACAACCTCCTGATCTAAAGATTTCGTTCTGGGCCTCTTGTCCCGCAGCACGTACGGTCGCCGCAGTGCCGTGGACTATAATGATTACCCTTCGGGACATCAAGCCCGGCAGAGGGGGCACGCCCTGCTCGCGGGCCGGGCCTACGCCGAGAGGAGACATTCTGCTCCGATGCTGAGAGTCATCTATCGCTTTGCCGCCGCGATCCTCGCGGCGGGGTTTGCTGCGGCGTCAGCGACCGCGGCCCAGCCGCAGGACGCGGAACTGTCGCTAAATGCACGTCTGCTCGAATTCTCCAAGCAGAAGGATGCAGCGCGAGTGCGCAATGTTGTCGAGCAGGGCGCGGCGGTCAACTCGCGCAACCGCCGGGGCGAGACGCCGCTGATGCTGTGGGTGAAGGCCGGCGATGTGGAGATGGTCACTTGGCTGATTGGCAAGGGGGCCGACGCGAACCAAGCAGCGGTGGACCAGACGACGCCGTTGATGGCTGCCGCGTACGCCGGGCGCGCCGACATCATGCGCGCTTTGCTCGATGCAGGGGCGCAGCCCGATCGACAGGATCAGGTGTTCAAGACGGCAATGATCTATGCCGCCGGTGAGGGACACGTGGAGGCCGTTCGGCTCCTGCTGGATCGAGGGGTGGACGTCAACCGAATGTATGCCCACAACCTGACTGCGCTGATGTGGGCGGCCGGATACGGCCGAAGCGATTGCGTCAAGTTGCTGCTCGAGCGCGGCGCCGACCCGCGGCCTCAGGACGACCGGGGTAAGACCGCACGCGATATCGCTCGAGAACAGGGATTCCCGGACACCGCGGCGTTGCTGCCTGGCGGAGCCTGAATCGAGGCTCCGCGCCGGCGCATCCAGCAGCGACGGCGTTCAGCGAGGGACGATGTGCGCGCTCACCACCAGCAACGCGACACCGGCAGCCACGGCGATGCCAAGCTGAATATGCGTCCAGAGGCCGTAGCGGCGGGCGAGCTTCTCCGGCGATAGGTTGGAGAGCAGGAAAAGGCGCCCATCCCGCGGCTTGCGGACGAGGTGGACGCCGGGCAGGGCGCGGATCTCCTGGTGATCCTTCGCGACTTCGCGGCGCGCGGCGTTGCGCGCCAGTGCGAACTCCTCCAGGTCGATCCGGCCGTCGTGGTTGAGATCGAAGCGCTCCAGCATCTTCGACTTGTCTTTCTTCCACTCCGCCAGCATTGCGCTCACGTCTGCGTTCGTGTCCAACGCGCTGGCGGCGCCGCCTTCGGTGGTGAACTCGCCCAGAGCATAGACAACGTCACGGTCCGACAGCAGCCACTCCGTATAGCGCTGGTCGCCCACATACCAGCGTCGATAGTCCGTCGTATAGATCTCCGCGCCGTAGGGGTCGACGACGACCTGCGCGGTGCCGTCGTCGAGCAGGAAGGTGTCGCTGCTCAAGTCGCTGCCGATGCGGTGCCAGTCCTTGCCGCGCTTCTCCTCTATGACATAGCGATACCAGACGCACGAGCGGCGTGAGGCCGGGCAGGCGAGATTGCGGCCAGGGTGCTGCACGGCGCGGCCGAACAGCTCGACGTAGCCCTGAGCGGCGGAGGCCACCCGCGATGTGGGTGTGTCGGCCACCGCGCGCGTGCGGCGGTAGTCCAGAGCCCACGCGATCAGCGAGATCGCCGCGATCGCGGCAAGGCACAGGATCCACGCCGGGCGGCTGGCCATGTGCGCCGCCGCGACCAGCAGCATCAGGTGCGCCCCGGAGGTGAGGAAACGGCCGTAGCCGAACGCGAACTCGCTTGGCATGACGGCGGGCGGCGCTGCGAGGCGATCAGGCGGCGAAGAGCTGCTTCATGTCCACGTCCGCCTTCTCTTCCGCCCGGAACTCCAGCAGATGGCGCGGCGGGAAGTCGAACATGCGCGCGATCACCACGTCCGGAAACTGCTCGATGCGTACGTTGTTGACGTTCACGCTGTCGTTGTAGAACTCGCGCCGGTCGGCGATCGCGCTCTCCAGCGAAGAGATGCGACCCTGCAGGTTGACGAACTGCTCGTTCGTCTTCAACTCGGGATAGGACTCGGCGACGGCGAACAGGTTGCCCAGGCTGCCGCGCAGCTGCACCTCGGCCTTGCCCAGCTCGCCCATGTTCTGTGACTGCGTCGCGTTGAATACCTTGGAGCGCGCCTCGATCACGCGCTGCAGCGTGTCCTGCTCGAACTGGCGGTACTGCTTGCAGACCTCGACCAGCTTGGGGATCTCGTCGTGGCGCTGCTTGAGGAGCACTTCGATGTTGGCCCAGGCCTTGGAAACGTTGTGCTTGACGGTCACCAGGCTGTTGTAGGTCATCACGGCGTGGATGACCAGCGCTGCCATGGCCGTCAGCAGGACGATGGCGAAGATGCTCATAGAACCTCCTTGGGGTCGATCGCTCGGGATGCACCTTTCATGCCAAAAATAGCCGTGATTCGTGACTCGTGATTCGTGACTCGTGGCTCGGCCGGCCGGGTCGGACGGACGTTGCGGCGGCCCCAGGACAAGCCCATTTCGGCGACGGCCTCCCGTGGTATCGCGTTTACGAGTCACGGATCACGAGTCACGAGTCACGGCGTTTTCGCGCTAGAATGCGCCCGTCTTTCGCCCGCTCCCGGGCGCGATAACTCATGGCATTGATCGTTCAGAAATACGGCGGCACTTCGGTCGGCAGCGTCGAGCGGATCAAGAATGTCGCGCAGCGTGTGGCCAAGTGGCGGGCGGCAGGCAGCAGCGTGGTCGTGGTCGTGTCTGCCATGTCGGGTGAGACCAATCGTCTCATCACGCTCGCCAAGGAGATCCAAGCGCAGCCCGACCCGCGGGAGCTCGACGTGATCGCGTCCACCGGGGAGCAGGTAACTGTCGGTCTGCTGGCGATGGCGCTGATGGAACTGGGCATCCGGGCGAAGAGCTACACCGGCGCCCAGGTCAGGATCCTCACGGACAGCGCCTATACCAAGGCACGCATCAAGACGATCGAGCAGCAGGGGCTGCGCGCCGACCTGGAGGCCGGTATCGTTCCGGTGGTGGCGGGGTTCCAGGGCGTGGATGTCAGGGGCAACGTCACCACGCTCGGGCGCGGCGGCTCCGACACCTCCGCGGTGGCGCTGGCCGTGGCCTTGAAGGCGGACGAGTGCCAGATCTTCACGGATGTGGACGGGGTCTACACCACCGATCCGCGCATCGTGCCCGAGGCGCGCCGGCTCCACACCGTGACCTTCGAGGAGATGCTGGAGCTCGCGAGCCTGGGCTCCAAAGTGCTGCAGATCCGATCGGTGGAGTTCGCTGGGAAGTACCGCGTGCCCCTGCGCGTGCTGTCCAGCCTCACCGATCCGCAGCTCCCGATCGAAGAGGAGGCCACGTCGGGCACGCTCATCACGTACGAGGAAGACGAGAAGATGGAACAGGCAATTATCTCCGGCATCGCGTTCAGCCGCGACGAAGCCAAGATCACCGTAACCGGCGTTCCCGATCGGCCTGGAATCGCCTACGCCATCCTCGGGCCCATCGCCGACTCCAACATTGACGTCGACATGATCATCCAGAACGCGAGCGTGGACGGCATCACCGATTTCTCCTTCACCGTACACCGCAACGACTTCCAAAAGGCGATGGAGATCTCACGCAAGGTGCAATCGCATATCGGAGCGAAGGACATCGTCGGTGACAACAAGGTCTGCAAGGTCTCGATGGTGGGGGTTGGCATGCGCTCGCACGTGGGCATCGCCAGCCAGATGTTTCGCACCCTCGCCGAGGAGGGCATCAATATCCAAATGATTTCGACTTCGGAGATCAAGATTTCCGTGGTGGTGGACGAAAAGTACATGGAGCTCGCCGTGCGGGTGCTGCACAAAGCGTTCGGCCTGGAGACCGAGCTGGCGTGAAGCTCGCTTGGGTGCGCCAAGCGGCGCGGCGTTCCCGGCGGGGCTAACCGAAGTTGTATAGCCACACCCCCGGCGGGCGAGCGAAGATGGCGCCATGCCGATGTGAGACAAGCGGTTGAGGGGTTCTCAGCCGGCACGACCGGATCGAGCGGCCCCCCGGTGTCGGCGGGCACGCTGGCTGTGAGGCCACGCCGAGTGCTGTCGAAGGTGTAGAATTGCGCGACTCGCGGTGAACTGCCCGCGGGGTCGCTCGCCGAAGGCGAGCAGAGACACAGTCGGGCGCCCGCTGTTGGTGCCCCCTGCGGCCTCGACGACGATGAAGCACGATTGATTGGAACGTTGCAGATCTAGGAGCTGAAGAACACGCGGAGAGATGCCCGAGAGGCCGAAGGGGGCGCCCTGCTAAGGCGTTATACGGGCTTAAACCTGTATCGAGGGTTCGAATCCCTCTCTCTCCGCCAGAACCCCGAACGCCCTCGCCGAGAGGGCGTTTGAGTTTCGGGTGGCGTGTTGCTTTCAATCGAGTGAGGTGTCGGGCTGGGTTGCCGGGCGCCTTGTCGATCTCCCGCGTGCCCACTCGATCTGGCAGCTTGATTCTGTCGTCGGTGCGCCCGAGGAGGAACTAATCCTTCGTCGGCGACCATCCGTAGGCTTTAGCGCAAGCACCACCCATCAGCATCGCCCGTTCACTATCGGTCAGACGCTCCGTCCGGCGGAAGGGCTCTACGGCCTGTTCGTAGTTGACGACCGCGAAGGCGCGGGTCCAGTCAGTGCCCCACAGGCAGCGGTCGAAACCCCACGCATCGAATATGCGGGCGAGCGGATCCCAGATATCGGCGAACGGGTACGGTTCCCGCGACAGCGTGCACGCGCCGCTGACCTTGATCACCGCGTTCGGGCGCTTGGCGAGTTCCAGCACCTTCGGGAGATCGGCCCAGGGCTGCGGCGGGGCGGGCGGCGTGCGGGGTTGCACGATGCCCAGATGGTCGAGGATGAACCGCACGTCGGGGTGGCGGTCGATCAGCGCCGTGCCCGCATCGAGATTTCCCCAGCACAAAATGTTGACCGGGAAGTCGTAGCGGACGGCCGCGCGCAGGATGCGGTCCAGTCCCGGATCGGTCGCGGCGCGGTCGCGCCCGAACTCCTTGGTCATCATGATCCGGATGCCGACCGTGCCGGGCGTCTTCTTCCAGTCGGCGATGACGTCGGCCACCGCAGGATCATCCGGGTCGACCGGCTTGACGAGGGCGAACCGGCCGGGATGCGCCCGCTGTACTTCTACGGCATAGCTCGCGTCGTACCGGTACAGGGAGAAGGCGGAGATGAAGATCGCGCCGTCGACGCCGACCCTGTCCATCGCCGCCACCATCTCGTCACCCGTGACGTGATCGGGCCAATTCGGCACGTTGTGCCAAGGCCGCTTCGGCGTGTTCGCCTCATAGGAGTGGACCTGGGAATCGATGATCGCCATGGGGAAGCTCCTTTGTGCTCGCGGGGTTCATCGTATCGCGGCAGGGCGCACCCGCCGCGTCCGGTAGCGACCCGAACAGGGTACACAGCTTCGTTCCCGCATGTAAGTGCGGACCGTGCTCTGTTGCCTCGAAGCCGACTCGGCCAGCATCCCGATTCCGAAACTCGGCGCAGCCCGGGAGCGCGGCGGGGAACTCATCCAAGGCCGGGCGTTTCCTCTCTGCGCCGGATGACCAAACCCGCTCGCCCAGCGGCTGCTTCGCTATCCAATTCGCGTAATCGGTCTGCAAGCGACGGTCGACCTCAACGGGTGTTGCGCCGATCGATCACCTGGCACTGGGCTTCGATCGTCGAGATCTGCCGCGGTCTATACGGGAGAGCGTCCCCACCTTCTACGTTTGGCGCCCAAAGCCGAGTGGCGGCGGCGCGATGTCGACGATGCGTCTGAAGAGCTGCTCGAACCCACTCTCGACATCTGCGCCGATCAGCGGATCGGCGTTCTCCGCGAATGCTGCGTCGATTTCGCTCCAGTCTTCCGCGGTCAATGCACGCTCCGCTAGCGGCAGGATGACTTGCTCCTCCTGTTGCATGTGACGCCGGTGAAAGGCCACGTAGTGCTCCACCTTCTGGGCGAAGGCAGCGAAATCCTGCGGCCCACCCATCTCCCAGTGCAGCAGCGCCTGCTCCAGGTCCCGGATCAGCTTCTCGCCATGGATATGCTCCGCCTCGAGCTGATCGAGGACCGTGTTCGCCGTATCCGTCCGCTGGCGCAGCCGTGGGAACAGATAACGTTGCTCCTTGGGATGATGCAGCTTCTCGGGAAACGTGTCGATGTAGTGCATCATCGCCCGAAGCACGGTGAAATCAGGCTTGCTTCTACCCTCGCTCACCTCGTCGACGAGGTACCACAATCCGTGGAGCACGATGGTGAGGCGGCGATGCTCGTTACGGATGGCGTTGAGGGCAGTTGTCATGGGGCGCGCGTGCGCAGTGCGGACGTAGCCATTGTAGGGCCGGGAGAGTGTGCCAGCAAAGAGCTTCGGCATGATCCGGCGGACGCGGCACACTCCGAGCAGGATCGCCTGACCCAGCGGGTCTGCTCCGCAACCGAATCGCAGGGTAGCGGTTGCGGCTGCATGCGTTCGCACCCCGGATGTCACCGCTTACGCCTCGCTCGCGGTGAAGGGTCGCGGACCGGCTCCGCAGCCAAAGGCCCTTGAGCCGGGCACTGGGCACTCGCGTAGTATCCTTCCGTCGGTGCAGGGCTGAATCGCTGCTGCACGCGCTGGGCATGTGTCGCGCCTTGGGAGCTGAACGACAGCGGGCACGAGATGTTTGCCTGATGGCGAAGACCCGAGTGGCGGCAACGGCCTTCCCGCTACGCTGCGCTTCCGAAAGGACGCCGAAAGCTTGGGGTTGGTGGTCTCGGGTGTGCGCGCCATGCCGCCGATCCTGGACACCAGGATCCGAGATCGGTCCGCACGACGTACTTCTGCGGCGATGACGTGGCACGGCCGGGAACGAGTTGCTGAATGCGAACCCGCGAAGAGTAAGGAACCCACGATGCGGGCTCTGCTGTCCGGCTCTTGCTGGGCCGTTGCGCTTGCGCGCATGGTGGCCTCAGCGGCGGCGCTGGCCCTGTGCGTGCTGCCGCCCGCGCACGCCCAGCAGCTGGAGCCGCGCTCTTACTTGAACGTACCGATCGGGCTCAACTTCATCGTCGCAGCCTATCAATACTCGTGGGGCGATGTGCTGGTCGATCCCTCGCTGCCGATCAAGAACGCCAACGCCAAGGTCGATCAAGTCGTGCTGGGCTACAGTCGCGCCTTCGACTTCTGGGGGCAGTCCGGGACCTTGTCGGTGGTGCTTCCGTACGCCTGGCTCACGGCGAACGGCCAGGTCGAAGGCGAAGCTGCAAGCGTCAACCGGTCTGGGTTCGGTGATCTCGGCCTGCGGTGGTCGGTGAATTTGATCGGAGCCCCAGCGCTCTCGTTGAAGGAGTTCCGGGACTACCGTCAGGACACCATCGTCGGCGCAAGTCTCGCGGTGACCGCACCGACCGGGCAATACGATTCCACCAAGCTGGTCAACATCGGCACCAACCGCTGGTCGTTCAAGCCTGAAGTGGGTATTTCCAAGGCTCTGGGACAGTGGCTTCTAGAGGGTGCCGCCGGCGTCACTTTCTACACCGACAACGACGCATTTTTCGGCAACAACGTGCGCAGCCAGGAGCCGCTGTACGCGCTGCAGGCGCATGCGACGTACAACTTCAGCCCCACCCTGTGGGGCGGGCTCGACTTCACTTACTACGTCGGCGGCCGCACGTCCGTGAACGACACTCTAAACGCGGACCTGCAATCGAATACGCGCTTGGGAGCCATACTTGCGCAGTCGCTGGACAAGTACAACTCGATCAAGGTCTACGCCAACGCCGGCGTGATCGCCCGTACCGGGACCGACTTCAAGACGCTCGGCATCGCGTGGCAGTACCGTTTCGGGGCAGGGCTGTAGGCGCGAGGGTCGCACAGACAAGCTTTGGCGGGATCGCAGAGCTCTCTTGCTGCGTGAATGGAGAGCTTAGGGATCGGCGGCCCAAGCAAGTGGCCCCCATGAGCAAACCCGCAGAGCGGGAGACGATGGCGCCGTCATGCGACCGGTCGCCGGCGCCGATTTCAGCGTCTCTCGAGAGCCTCTCGGACCAGCGCGATGTGCAGCCGCAGCGCGTACAGCAGAGGTCTGAAGGAGACCGGCACGCGAAACTGGCTTGCCCGCGTCTCGAGGCGGTCCAAGGCTGCGATCAGCTCGCCGGCGGGCTGTTGCTGCGCGCGGGCAGACAACACCTGGTCTTCGATCGCTTTCAGCTCGTTGTAGAGGCGGAAGACGCGGCGTCGCATGGCCCAAGCGTACAGGGCCGGAAGGAATCGCAACAGGGGATACAGCACCGCGATCAGGGGGATGAGCAGGACGAGCATCTGCTGAGCCAATACCGCCAGCCAGAACGGCAGGTAGCGTTGCAAGAACGGGCGGCCTGTCTTGTAAAAACGCATCGCCTGCTCGCTCAGCGGGAGGTCGATCGACTCCGGCGCGGGGAACTGTCCCGCTTTGTTGAACACGCCCGGCCTCGAGTGTACTTGCGTTGCCGCCTCGAGCAGGAGGTATTGGATCGCCGGATGGAGGTCGTTGCGCACCACCAGGCTGGCCTTGGGCGAGAGCAGCACGGTGTCCGTCGGAGGTCTGATCCTGGCCATGTCGCCCACGCCGGCGGGAAGCACCACCTTGCTCAAATAAGGGTACAAAGCGACGAATGCGTCGGCTGTGGGGATGCTCGCGAGGCTGACGTTGTCGGCGCTCAACAGGCGGTGCACCAAGGGGGATTCCCAGGCATCGAGCAGGATCGCGGCGTCGATCTCCCCGCGGATCAGCTTTCCGGTCGCAACCTGCGGCGAGAGTGAAAGCAGCGTTGCGTCTCGCTGGTCGATGACGCCGACGCGCGCAAAGAATTCCAGAGACAGCGCATGCGCCCCGCTGCCCTCCGGGCCGATCGAGATGCGCTTTCCCCGGAGGGTTTCCCGTGCGCGCCCTTTGCGTTCCAGCTCGCTGCGGTAGAACAACCAGAGCGGCTCGTAGAACAAGGTGCCGAGCGAGAGGAGGTCCGGCGATCTCTGTGCATCGGTGATGCCGCTCGGCACGATGGCGATGCTGACGCCGGAGCGGCGGTCGTCGAGGAGGGCAACGTTCTCGACGGCGCCGACGGCGGGAACCAGGCGCAGCTCGATTCCGTCGCGCGCAAGGATTTCACGGTAGCGCTTCCCCAGCTCGGCGGAGCTGGCGCCCGGCTCCACGGCCATCGCTACCGAGCGCGGCGGCGTCGGATTGAACAGGGTGAAGGCAAGCCACATGGCGGCGGCGGTGAGCGCAACCGCGACGACCGCTGCCAATACCATGTATCGCCGAAACGTCAGCGTTTGCTCTTGGGCTGCCATCCTGTCATGAACCCTCCGCCTAGCGCCTCACCGGTGGGGTGGCGAAGTCGGTGCCGTGTGGAAGCTTTCCCAGCTCATTCTCCTAGATGAGAAAGCGCGTTCTGCAGTGGCGCGCTCGAGATCCTCATGAAGCCCGCAAACGGGCGGTCCATCTCCTCGATCAGGAATACCGAGCCTGCGACCGAAAGCGCGGCGAGAACGAAGACGATGATCACCGTCGCGTTCTTGGCGCTGACCAGCCCGAAGCCGAGGAAGATCACAGCGAGCCACAACACCAGGACCACCAGCAGGGGCGTGGAGATCGATGCGTCCGGTTGCTCGATCACCAACCAGCGCATCTGCTCGAGGTCGCTGGTAAGGTCCAGGGCGCGCGCCTGCAGCGCATGCTGCACATCAGTCCGGGGTGTGAGATCGTGCAGCTTGCGCTGGAATCCCTCGAACCTCTTCTGCCTCTCGGACGAGTCGACCTTGCCCGCGAGGGAACCCTCGTCGCTGAACACGACCTGCGCGATTGCGGCGAACGCGTTGCGGAGCGTGCCACGCAGGTCCTTGGTTTCGGGGCCGTACTCGGCCAACGCACGGTCGAGCAGGACGACCTTGACCGCCGTCTGAGTGACTTCTTCGCCGATCTTGTCGTAGTAACCCTTCGCGGACGCGATCAGAAGGCCGAGGACCAGGGCCGCCAGCGTCGAGATGAGGCTGGTCCCCAGCTTCACCGCACCCATCGAATCGTCGCTGAGGTGGTGCTCCGGGAGCAGCCCGCGCAGAAGCAACCCCAGGAAGCCGCTGACCAGCACCAGGGCGAACACGATCGATGCGATTGCCAGTGGGCTCATCGTTTTCCTTTGATGTGCTCCTGAAGGGTCGCGCAGGGCCGCGCTACGCGCCGGAGCGTAAGCGTTGTCGTCCACGCGAAGCAGGCCGCGCGCATGCTACGGGGAAGAGGCGTGACGGGAGTGACACGCCCCCTGACGGCGTTCATGGAACTCGCGAATGCCGGTTCGCTGCGCCTGCGTTCGAGCCCTACCGCGCAGGCACGAACTTCACCACCTCTGCCGCCTGTCGTTGCACATCGCCGTGATCCAGCAGCAACGGGATCGCGTCGTTGGTGAGCCACAGCGGGAGGAAATTGAAATACCAGGGGCTTCCCAGGACGCCGCTGACGCCGCCAGGCCAGATCGACTCGGAATACGGCTCTCTCCAGGATGGCTCGCTGACGAAGCGGCGCACCGGGCCGTCCGCGAACATGAAGTCGTTCACGGTCGAGGCACGCACGTCGTGGGTTGCGGCGTCGACGGTCTGGAAGCCGCCATCTACCGGAATGCCCGGCAGATTCGCGAGCGGCTGCGGGAATGCGCCGCCAGCGGGCGGAATGCTAAAGGGCGGACCGAGCGGGTGCGCGAATACGACGCGATGCAGCTTGCCCCAGCGGTAGTCGCCGAGGTTCGTCGATCCGTGGAACGCGGCATCGAAGTCGCCGCTTGCCAGCGCATCGAGGGCGCCGGCGAGGCTGCTCAACAAGACGAAATCTCGTGCGTCTTCGGGCACAGTGAGACTGGGCACGTAGAAGAAGTTCAACCCGGAGGCGCCGATGCCGCGGTTCTGAGCGAAGTTGTCGAGCAGGTTGCGTAGCGCGACCAGAGCAGAGCCACCGTCTGGAACAGGTAGGCCTGGAAGCTGTGCGTCGATCACGTTCTTGACGACCTGGCTGCGCCAGACGGCATAGATCGTGGCGGCGACGCTGTCATCGATCTGGGCCTGGGTCGGCGGCAAGCGCTTGCCCTTCACGTCACTGGCATCGTAGCCTTCGGGGATGCCGGTCGGAGTGTTCAGGCTCCACTTCGACAGCCGCAGCACCGCTTCGACCAGGGCGGCATTCTTCGTCAGGCCCGCGAGTATCCACGGCGCCGACCGGCGCTTGGCGTTCTGGAATGCGTTCAGGATATAGGGCACGAACACCTGCGCATCGCGCAGCTTCACATCGGCCTGGATCGACTGCATCTCGTCGAACGACACATGACGGTCTCCCGAGGCGAGGTACTGGCCGATGCGCTCGGTGATGCGGCCGGCGCGGAAGCCGGGATCGAAGGAATACCGCAGGTAGTAGTAGCCCCCTCCGGCGCGGTGCCGCCCCAGCGGGTTGTTGTCCAACGTCACGCCGATCGGGTCGTTGTTGGCGTTCACGAAGAACCCCGCGG
>DATJVI010000095.1:0-27822 GCA_035501875.1 Burkholderiales bacterium | reverse complement strand
CGAGCGGTGTTGCGCCGTCGACGTGCATCGACTCGCGGCTTGGGCGCATGACGGAGTGCAGTTCCACGCGAAGCTGCAGCGGCTGTTGTGGGCGTACCGCCGCCGCTAGGGCGTTCTCGGCAAGAAGGTCTACCTCAAGGCAGCGCCGTAGCGGCGCGACAGCACCACCCACATCGTGATGTCGCCCTTGGAGTTCCTGCAGCGCCCCGGTTTGCGCTTCGACTTGGGCCAAGAAGTTCTCGATGTGTTCCTGACCCAGCTGATACAGGGTGGTTTCTTCAGGGCGCCAGCGCGCGTATTGGAATTCTGCACCAGCCGGAACGGGCCAAACCGCTTGGCCCATGATCTGTTCTTAATGGCTTTGTTGTTGTCCTTCTTTACTCGCTTTGAATACAGCCGCACTGCAACCCCGGTGTGGTGATGGGGACGAGGGAAACGGCGACGATGGCCTGATCCATGTCTTCCAGGTGCTTGGCCGGCGTCCACTTGGCCAGCGCCGGCCAGATCATTCCCTTGGGAGGCAACTCGGCAACCCAGCTCTGCGGCGCGAAATGGCAGTGGATGTCGATGCGGTAAGGGCGAGGGACTCCGAGACCGCCACTGCGCGGCCAGCCCCTCGAGAAACGCTCGGCGGGAGAGGTCGGCGTGGCTCGAGTCGGCGAGTCGCGTTCTAGTGCGAGGTCGCATCCCGTCGCAAGCGTCGCAGCCGCGATCGCGGGGCGTAATTGTCGTGAGTCGCTTCGGTGGGATCCAACTCTCTGGCCGCTGCGCGCGCCCCGTCCACCGCGTATCCTAGCGTTGCGAGCCGCGCGATCTACGGCTCGCCTCCGAGGAGCGACTCGTGCCGAGAACTATCGTGCTGAACGTGAACGGCGTGACCCGTTCGGTCACCGCCGAGGCCGATACTGCGTTGCTCTACGTCCTTCGCAACGACTTGCAGCTCAACGGCGCCAAATATGGCTGCGGACTCGCACAGTGCGGCACGTGTGCGGTGCTGATCGATGGCCGTTCGCAACGCTCGTGTGTTTTGCCGTTGTCGGCTGCGGCGGGGCGGCAGATCACGACGATCGAAGGACTGGGCACGAGCGAGCGGCCGAGCGCGCTCCAGCAGGCGTTCATCGACGAGCAGGCCTGCCAGTGCGGGTTCTGTGGCAGCGGGATGATCATCGCTGCGCAAGCGCTGCTGGCAACCAATCCGAAGCCGACCGAAGCCGACGTGAAGCGCGCGCTCGACACACATCTGTGCCGCTGCGGATCCCACAACCGGATCGTCCGAGCCGTGCTGCGCGCTGCGCGAGGAGGCGCCGCATGAACGACAACAGAGATTGGCGAGCAGCAGGTACGGCCGAGGACCCGTCGCGCCGCGGGTTCCTGAAAGCCGGCGCTGCACTCGTGGTCGGCATCGCGCTCGCGCCTTCGGCCGTGGGAGCAGAAGCGGCAGGCGAGCCCGTGCGCCTGCCCGGGAGCCTCAACACGAACCGGATGCTCGACGCCTGGCTGCGCGTGAACGCGAATGGGACTGTGACGGTGTTCACGGGAAAGATCGAGCTCGGGCAGGGCATCGCGACGGCGATTGCGCAGATCGCGGCCGACGAGCTCGACGTCGATTACCGGCGCATCGAGGTGATCACCGGCGACACCTCCAGGACCCCGGACGAGGGCATGACGGCGGGCAGCCTCTCCATCGAACAGAGCGGAACGGCTGTGCGCTTCGCTTGCGCCGAGGCGCGGGCGCTGCTGCTTGCCGCAGCGTCCGCGAGGCTTGGTGTGCCCGCTGCCGAGCTTCGCATCGTGGACGGGACCGTCACAGGACCCGGCAGCCGGACGGCGACGTATTGGGAGCTCACGTCCGACTCCATGCTCCACCGCGATGCGACCGCCGCAGTCGAGCCGAAGTCGCCGGCAGAATATCGGTACGTCGGCGACAGCCTGCGCAGGCGCGATATCCCTCCCAAGTTCGCCGGCGGAGCGGCTTACGTTCAAGACCTGCGCCTGCCGGGGATGCTGCACGCGCGGGTGGTGCGACCGCCATCGCCGAAGTCGGAGCTGGTCGGCGCCGATCTCGAGCGCGCGAAGACGCTGCCAGGCGTCGTCGCGGTGGTGCGCGACGGGAGCTTTCTCGCCGTCGTTTGCGAGCGGGAGGAGCAGGCGATCCGCGCCCGCGAGGTGCTGCGTGAGTCCGCAGTATGGAATTCGCCGGAGCTGCCGCTCACGCTCGCCGACACGTTCCACCGCGCGAATCCCGGACTTCCGGCCCAGGTGCAGGTCGTGAGCGAGAAGCAGTCCCAGGCCGTTGCGCCCGCGGTCCAGCGCATCGAGGCGAGATATACCCGCCCCTATCAACTGCACGCGTCGATGGGTCCCTCGTGTGCAGTCGCACAGGTGGCGGACGGCAAGCTCACAGTCTGGACGCACAGCCAAGGCGTCTTTCCGCTGCGTAGCGACATCGCGCGTGCGCTCGGGGCAAGCCCGCAGACGATTGCATGCGTGCACATGCAGGGCGCGGGATGTTACGGGCATAACGGCGCCGACGACGTTGCGTTCGATGCGGCGCTCGTCGCCCGCGCGCTCCCCGGCAAGCCGATCAAGCTGCAGTGGATGCGCGACGACGAGTTCATGTGGGAGCCGCTCGGGTCCGCGATGATCGTGAAGCTCACTGCGGGCCTGGATGCCCGGGGCCGGATCGTCGACTGGCAGCACGAGCTGTGGAGCTATCCGCATACGACGCGGCCGGGTGGAAAAGAAGGCGTGAACCTCCTCGCGGCATGGCACATCGCGCATCCGTCGAAGCCGCCGTTCCCGGCGGATGTGCCGCTGCCCGCGGGCGGCTCGGACCGCAATGCGATTCCGCTCTACGACTTCCCCAACCAGCGGGTCGTGAAGCACTACCTGCCGGAGATGCCGCTGCGCACCTCGGCGCTGCGCACGCTCGGGGCCTATGCGAACGTGTTCGCGCTCGAATCGTTCATGGACGAGGCGGCCGCGCTCGCAGGCGTCGACCCGGTCGAGTTCCGGCTTCGGCATCTGAGCGATCCGCGCGCCCGCGCGGTGATCGAGGCCGCGGCAAGCAAGGCGCACTGGACGCCCGGCGCGCTCGGCGACGCGGGTACCGGCACCTTGCTGCGCGGCCGCGGGATCGGGTTCGCAAAGTACAAGAACCTGATGTCCTATTGCGCCGTAGTCGCGGAGGTCCACGTCGACTCAGGCAGCGGCATCGTGCAGGTCACGCGTGTATGGTCTGCAGTCGACGCCGGACTCAGCGTCAACCCGGACGGTGTCGCAAACCAGATCGAGGGCGGCATCGTCCAGTCGACGAGCTGGACGCTGAAGGAAGCGGCGCGGTTCGACCGCTCGGGCATCACGATGAGAAGCTGGGCCGACTACCCGATCCTGCGCTTCACCGAAGTCCCGGCCGTCGAGGTCGAGGTGATCCAGCGTCCGGCGGAACGCTCGCTCGGCGTAGGTGAGGCGGCGCAAGGGCCGGCGGCAGCGGCGATCGCGAACGCCTTCGCGGCCGCAACCGGGCGGCGCCTGCGCGACATCCCATTTACGACCGAGCGCGTGAGAAGTGTTCTCGCGTAGAAGCTGACGCCTGATCCGCAAGAAAATCCATGCCGATTTAGCGGAGGAGACAAAGCATGACAACGGGACGAGTTGCGGTCATTGCGTCGCTGGCCGGGCTGCTCATCGCAGCCAGCCCGGCCGCCGCCGAGAAGAAGTACGGCCCCGGGGTGACCGACACCGAGATCAGGATCGGCCAGACCATGCCTTACAGCGGACCGAATTCCGCCTACGGCACCTATGGCAAAGCCCAGCTCGCCTTCTTCCGGATGCTGAACGAGCACGGCGGGATCAACGGCCGCAAGATCACGCTGCTCAGTCTGGACGACGGGTACAGCCCGCCGCGCACGGTGGAACAAATCCGCAAGCTCGTCGAGCAGGAACAGGTGCTGATGATTTTCAGCTCGTTCGGCACCCCCACCAACGCGGCGATCGTGAAGTATCTCAATGCGAAGAAAGTCCCGCATCTGTTCGTCACCTCCGGCGGAGCGGAGTTCGCCGACGCCAAGCTGTTCCCGTGGACGATGGGCTGGCGCGTCAACTACGTGTCGGAGGGAAGAGTCTACGGGAACTACCTGCGGCGCACGCGACCCGACGCGCGCATCGCGGTGCTGTACCAGCACGACGATGTGGGCAGGGATTACCTGCGCGGCCTGCGCGAGGGGTTGGGCGAGCGGGCGCAGCAGATGATTGTCGCGGAAGCCTCGTACGAGATCACCGACCCCACGGTGGATTCGCAAGTGATCTCGTTGCGCGCGTCCGGAGCTGATACGTTCTTCCACTTCGGCTCGCCGAAGCCCACGGCGCAGGCAATCCGCAAGATCTGGGACATCGGCTGGCGCCCGCTGCAGTTCGTGAGCAATCCGTCCGCGTCGGTGGCGACGGTCATGAAACCGGCCGGGCTGGAGCGCTCCGTCGGCATCATCAGCGGCGCATATCTCAAGGATCCCACCGACAGCCACTGGCAGACCGATCCCGGCTACAAGGAATGGCTGGCTTTCATGAAGCAATACTATCCGGACGGCGACACCGAGGATCTGTACAACGTGTATGCCTACGGCACCGCCGCGACGCTCGTGCAGGTGCTCAAGCAATGCGGAGACGACCTCACCCGCGAAAACGTCCTGCGTCAGGCGGAAAGCCTGAAGAACCTGGAGCTGCCCGTCCTGCTCCCGGGCATCCGCGTCAACACCGGACCGCAGGATCATTCGCCGGTCGAGCAGATGCAGCTGCAGCGTTTCGACGGCAAGCAGTGGGCGCTGTTCGGCGAGATCATTTCGCCGTGAGCCGAGGTGGCGCGCTCGCACGCAGACGACATCCTCGTCACTGCGGGTCGATTTTCTAAGACCGTCTACAGCTCACGGGAGGCCGTCCGACGCCCCATAGTGCTGCTGGAACGCCTGCTTGAGAAACTCCAGCAGCACTCTCACGCGCGCCGGCATCTGCGCACGCGTCGGGAAGATCGCCGAGATCGGCCGCTCCTTCTCGTCATGCCACTCGGGAAGCAAGCGCACCAGTGCGCCGCTCTCCAGCTCGTCTTTCACCGCATAGTCGGGGAGGATCCCCACGCCGGCCCCGCTCACGACGAAGGTGCGCGCGGCGATGCCGCCGTTGGTGCGCACGGCGGCCTTCAACCGAACCGTTCGCCTCGTCCCGCTCCCGTCGACCAGCACGAGCCGCTCCGGGTGCGGAAGCTGGGTGATGCTCACCCAGGCGACCTTCGTGAGATCTTCGGGGGCCTGAGGAAGGAAGTTCGCGCTCACCCATTGCGGGGCGGCGCACACGATCATGCGGCAGCGCATCAGCCTCACGGCGTGCAGGCTTGTGTCGGTGAGCGGTCCGACCCGCAGCGCGAGATCCAGACCCTGCTCGATGAGATTGGCGATCGAGTCGTCGAGCACGAGGTCCAGATCGATCTTCGGGTACAGCTCGCGGAACCGGCTGAGATGGGCGATGAGGAAGGTGAGGCCCAGGTTGTAAGGAGCGGTGAGGCGAATCCTGCCCGACGGCTCCCGGCGCTGCGCGTCGAGGTCGATTGAGGCGCCCTCCGCGGCTTCCAGCATCTGCCGGCAACACGCGTAGAAGCGGCGGCCGTCCGCGGTCAAGGCGAGCGCTCGCGTGCTGCGCGCGAGAAGCTGGACGCCGATGCTCTCCTCCAGAGCGCGCACCTGTTCGCTCACCGCGGACTTTCCCAGCCCGAGGCTGGCCGCGGCTCCCGAGAACGAGCCGGCCTCCACCACCTTTGCGAACACGCCCATGCGGTAGAGATCCTTCAACATTGTTCTGTTTCTCCGAACGATCTTTCCGTATTTCACATCTTACGCCGGAGAATGGACCGGCATACCATCAAATTCCCGAACGACCGACGGCGCCCGAGCCGGATTCGATCCGCGCGGCGCCTGCATCAGGGGACCTCAGGGTGGCAGGCCCGCTTCACGGCTATCGGATCATCGACTTGACCAGCATGCTCTCGGGGCCCTGGGCCACGATGCTGCTCGGCGACCAAGGCGCGGACGTCATCAAGGTCGAGATGCCGCACCTGGGGGACCACGTCCGCTCGCTGGGCAACCAGCGCGCGGGCATGTCGGCCATGTTCCTCAACATCAACCGCAACAAGCGCTCGGTCACGCTCGATCTGAAGACCGAGGCCGGTGTCGGCCTGCTCAAGCAGCTGGCATCGACAGCCGATGCGCTGGTGCAGAACTTCCGTCCCGGCGTGGCCGAGCGGCTCGGTATCGGCGAGCCGCACATCCGCGCGGTGAAGCCAGACATCGTCTACGTCTCCATCAGCGGCTTTGGCGAGCAGGGGCCATGGGCTGCGAAGCCCGTCTACGATCCGATCGTCCAAGCGCTCTCGGGGCTGACCACGGTGCAGGCCGGCTCGGACCAGGAGCGGCCTCGGCTGGTACGCACAGTGCTGCCGGACAAGGTTTCCGCCCTCACGGCAGCGCAGGCGATCACGGCTGCTCTGCTCGCACGAGAACGCGCTGGCGTGGGCCAACACGTGCGCCTGTCCATGCTCGACGCCGTGCTGCAATTCCTGTGGGCCTCCGACATGAACGGGCAGACCTACCCGGACCGGCCCATCGCGGCGCAGGAGGCGGCGAGCTTCATCGACCTCATCTATCAAACCGCCGACGGGTACATGACGGTGGCGGTGATGAGCAACAAGGAGTGGCAAGGGCTGTGCCGCGCGTTGGATCGGCCGGGATGGTTGGAGGACCCGCGCTTCAAGACCCCGGCCGACCGCGACAAGCATGTGAACGAACGCCTCGCGATGACCCAGGAAGTGCTCAGGACGCGCGCGACGGCGGAGTGGCTGCAGCGCCTCGAGGCGAACGATGTGCCGTGTGCACCGGCCTTGACCCGCGCCGAGGTCATCCAGCACCCGCAGGTGCTGGCCTCGGGGACGATCGTCGAGTCCGAGCATCATGCGGCGGGCCGCTTGCGACAGGCACGGCACGCGGCACGCTTCGCGGCCACGCCGGCATCGATCCGTCGCGGAGCGCCGCGCCTCGGCGAGCATACCGACGAGGTGCTCGCCGAGCTCGGGTTGCCGCGCAGGCGCATCGACGAGCTTCGAAGCCTGGGGGTGATCGGCGCCGAGCCGGGCCAGCGCGACACCGGCAAGCGCCAAGCGATGAGCTCGGGGCTCTAGTCGCCCCGATACAGGGAGGCCTTGATGGCCATTGCAGTGGTGATCGGCGCCGATCGCGGGATCGCCCGCTCCGTTTGCTTGCAGCTCGCTCGGCGAGGGGATCGGGTGGTGGCTGCTTGCCTCGGCGATGCGCCGGAGCTACGCGCTGCGCACATCCAAGTCGAGCCCCGTGTGGACGTGACCTCCGACGCGGCGGTGGCGGGTTTCGCGCAACGAATGCTCGAGCAGTACGCGCGCATCGACGCGCTCTATCACGTGGCCGGCATCATGCTGCTGAGCGAAGTCGGCAAGGGAATCGAGCAGCTCCAGGTCGACGACGTGCGGCGCCAGTTCGAGGTGAACACGCTCGGGCCGCTGCGCGTGATCAAAGCTCTCGTGCCGCTGCTGAAAGCGGGCAGCAAGGTCGGCATCGTCACCAGCCGCGTCGGCTCGCTCGCGGACAACGCGAGCGGGGGGCAGTACGGGTATCGCATCAGCAAGGCCGCCGCGAACATGCTGGGCGTGAACCTGCATCGGGAGTTGAGCGACCGGGGCATCGCGGTGGTCTGCCTGCATCCGGGCATGGTGGCGACCGATCTCACCAAGGATTTCCCAGGTGAGTTCAGGTACATCACGCCCGACCAGGCCGCCGAGGGCCTGATCAAGCAGATGGACAAGCTGACAGTCGCCTCCGCCGGCGTGTTCCGCCACGCGAACGGCGGCCTGTTGCCGTGGTGAGAGCCGAAGAGCGAAGACCAGAGGAGGAGAGACATGATTACGATCTACCGGTATCTGCCCGCCTGGACGGTGCCATGCATCAGCCCGTATGTCACGAAGACCATCTATTACATGCAGATGGCCGAGATCAAGTACGAGGCGAAGAACCAGGACCTCACCAAGCTCGACCTCGACACCCCGCACGGGAAGCTGCCCATCATCGTCGACGCGGACGGCACCAAAGTGGCCGACTCCACGCACATCATCGAGTATCTGAGGAGCAAGTACGGCGATCCGCTCGATGCAGAGGCGAGCGGCGAGGAGCGCGCCCAGATGCACGCCTGGAACCGGATGATCGACGAGCACACTTATTGGACGGCGGTCATCCAGCCGCGCTGGCGCGAGACGGCCAACTGGGAGATCTATCTGCGCATCATCGCCGGCACACAGGACGTGCCGCCCGCGCTCCGCGCGTTCGCCGACGACTTCCGCTTTCGCATCCTCGCCGAGTTCATGACCGGCGGCTGGGGCCGCATGCCGGCCGATGTCATCTATCGACGTGCGCGCTCCGACTTCGATGCACTCTCCGGGTTCCTGGGATCCAAGCCCTTTTTCATGGGCTCGAAGCCGCGGTCCGTCGACGCAGCGGTGCTGTCGATTCTGCGCCATACCGTCGACACGCCGTTCTCGTTCGACACCAAGGATTACGCGAGATCCAAAGGCAATCTGGTAGCCTATATGGCGCGCATGAAGGAACGGTTCGGGATCTGATGCGAACGCGCGCGCCGGCGGCAGGCCATGGTCGAGCTGTACTACTATACGAAGTGGAAGCTGCGGCTCGGAGGCAAGCGGCCCACGACAGAGCCTGCCACGCGAAGAGTCTGATGCACATCGAGCGCCGAAACGCTCAAAGGTGAAATTGGGGAACAGAGGAGGGAAGCATGTCTGATTCGACTCATGCCATCACGGCCCCGGGCATCGCTGCACAGCCGATCGCGGACGATCGCAAGCCGGGCTACTACGTGCGGTTCAACCTGTTCGCGCTCGGCGTCATCCTCCTGGTGGCCATGTATTCGGCCTACCGGATGTATCAACAGGTCTACGCCTGGAACTTCGGCCTCGATGCGACCTCGCCGGAATTCGACCGCTACTGGATGACGCTGCTCAAGATCCAGCTTCCGGTGCTGTTCGGCGCCGGCTTTTTGTGCTGGGCCTATCTGTGGCTCACCCGCGACCGCAACCTCGCCGCGCTCAAGCCAAAGGAGGAGCTGCGCCGCTACTTCACCTTTACGCTGTGGCTGGTGGCTTATACCTTTGCGATCTACTTCATCGGCAGCTTCTTCGCCGAAGGCGACGCCGTATGGCATCAGACGGTGATGCGCGACACGCCCTTCACGCCCAGCCATATCGTGCTGTTCTATGCCTGCATCCCGACCTACATCTTCTTCAGCGTGGGCGGGTTCGTCTACGCCATGACCCGGCTGCCGGCCTTCTCGCGCGGGGTGTCGGTCGCGCATGTCCTGGCCGTTCTCGGCCCGGTGCTGATCCTGCCCAACCTGGGCTTCAACGAGTGGGGTCATGCGTTCTGGCTGACCGAAGAGATCTTCTCGCACCCGCTGCACTGGGGCTTTGTGGTGCTGGGCTGGAACGCGCTCGCCTTGCCCGGGGTAGCGCTGCAGATCATCCAGCGCATGGTCCCCCTGTTCCACGAGGTGTTCGGCGACAGGCAGGCGGCGCAGACCGCTTGATGGATCTAGCAAGCTCGCGCGGCAGGCAGCAGACCATCAGCCGGCCGCAGCGCGGCGACAACAGCAGCAGGGGGAGGAAGCCATGAGTCCCAATTCCCGCGAGATCCTGCAGGTGTCCGGCCTGCCCCCGGAAGGCGTGAAGCTGTCGCGCATCTGGGATTGGTGTGTGGTGGCGGCGGTGGCGCTGCTGTTCATGGGCGCCATCCACCTGCACGTCATGCTCACGGTGGGCGACTGGGACATGTTCGTGGACTGGAAGGACCGCCAGTACTGGGTCCTGGTCGTGCCGGTGTCCATGCTGATGATCCCGGCGGCGCTGCAGGGCGTGTTCTGGCACTACTTCCGCCTGCCCATCGGCATGACGCTGGGCGCGGTGCTGCTGCTGATCGCCACCTGGATCACCCGCATATTCGGCTGGCACATCTGGGGCTACTTCCCGTTCACCATGGGCGTTCCCTCTACCATCCTGGCCGGCGCCATGGCGTGCGACGCCGTGCTGCTGATCGTGCGCAGCTCGTTGCTCACCTCGACCTTCGGCGGGTTCCTGTTCGCTCTGCTCTTCTTCCCCAGCAATTGGCCTTCGCTTGCCGCCTACTTCCTCCCGGTCGAGCATCAGGGCATGGTCGCCTCCGTCGCGGACATGATCGGATACGCGTTTCCGCGTTCCGGCACGCCGGAATACATCCGCTTAATCGAGCGGGGAACGCTGCGCACCTATGAAGGCAGCACGGTATGGGTATCGACCTTCTTCGCCGGCATCATCTGCATCTTCATGCACATGATCTGGTGGCAGGTCGGGCTGCTGTTCTCGACGCAGAAGTTCGTCCCCACGTCCAAGCGCTTCCGGCGTTTCGTAGGCCTGGCCGACGCACCGCAGCCAGCCGCGAAGGCGTGATGGAGGGCCGGCGATGCGATCGATAGCCCGCGCACCGGGACGCGTCCTCCCGCCTCTGATCTTCGTGCTGATGTGCGCGCAGGCGTTGCCCGCGTCCGCGCATGGCGAGCGCGCTCAGGAACCGTACTTGCGCACGCGCACGGCGCACTGGTACGACGTCAAGTGGTCGACGGACAAGCTGGCCGTCAACGACACCATCACCGTCACCGGCAAGTTCCGCCTCTTCCATGACTGGCCCGACGCGGTGAAGCCGCCCGACACGGTGTTCGTGAGCAACGCCACCCCGGGGCCAGTGTTCGCGCGCGTCGACTCCTACCTGAACGGCGTACCGGCCCGCCAGTCGTTCCGCGATCTTCAGATCGGCCGCGACTACGAATACAAGATGGTGCTGCAAGGCCGCGTGCCGGGCCGCTACCATGTCCACCCGATGATCGCGGTGAAGGGTTCCGGGCCGCTGGTCGGGCCGGGCAAGTGGATCGAGGTCACCGGCAACCAGGCGGACTTCACCTACCCCTTGAAAGCGATCTCGGGCGAGAACATCGACAACCTCGAGACCTGGGGCTTGAGCACCGCCGTGAAGTGGCACCTGATCCTGCTCGCCATCGCGGCGGCGTGGATCCTGTGGTGGATCCGCCGCCCGCTGCTCATCCCGCGCTACATCGCGCTGAAGAAGGAGCGCGAGGACCTGCTCACCACCAATGTCGACCTGGCGGTGGCCATCGGTCTGCTGGTCGTGGTGGTGGCGCTTTCCTTCGGCGGCTACGCATGGGCGCGTAGCAAGTATCCGCGCACGGTGCCGCTGCAAGCAGGCACCATGTACACCGCGCCGCTGCCGGCCCAGCCGAAGGTCGTCGACATCCGCTTCAAGGAGGCGCGCTACGACGTGCCCGGACGCTCGATGCGCATGACCTTCGAGGTCACTAACGTGAGCGACAAGCCGCTGCGCCTGGGCGAGTTCGCCACGGCCAGCATCCGGTTCATCAATCAGAACTTGCCCGCGGCCCGCGCCAACGTGGCTGGCGACTATCCGCACGACGTCGTCGCGCGCACCGGACTCATGATCGTGGACGACACCGAGATCAAGCCGGGCGAGACCCGCACGCTCAAAGTCGACGCAACGGATGCCGCTTGGGAAATCGAACGGCTCACGAGCTTCCTCACCGACGTGGACAGCAAGTTCGGAGGGCTGCTGTTCTTCTTCGACCCGCAGGGTAACCGCTATATCGCCGAGGTCGGAGGGCCGATCCTGCCGGTGTTCAGGAAGAGCGTCTGAGCATTCCGCTCCGCCCCTGCATGCGCCGCCTCGCGCAGATTCTGACCGCCGCGGTCTGGGCCGCGGTGGCGCTGCTGTGCGCGACAGAGGCAGGCGCGCACGGCGGCCTGTCGATGGACGAAGACAAGTGCAAGCTGCGCGTCGGGCCGTACACGATGCACTTCGTCGGCTATCAACCCGAAAGCCCAAGCGGCCCGCGCGAGTTCTGCGAGGACATCCCGGAAACGGGCCGCACCATCGTCGTGCTCGATTACTTGAACGACGAGCTGCGTGATCTGCCCACCGAGGTGCGGATCGTCCGGGACACGGGCTCGCAAGCCAAGCTCGACGACATCACGGTCCTGCACCTTCCGCCGAAGCGCTACGCGAGCGGTTCGCTCAACTTCGAGGTGAACTTCCAGGAGCCGGGCAAGTTCGTGGGGCTCGTCACGGTGGGCGAGCAGAACAAGATGGTCTCGCGCTTCCCGTTCTCGGTCGGCAGGAGCAGCAGCTGGCTCGCGTTGGCGGTGGCGGCGCCGCTGGTGGTGATCGCAGCGGTCGTGCTGTATCGCTTTGGCATGCACCGGCGCAACAAAGCGACTTTGGCCGCGCGCTAGGTCTGCAGCCATGACTCGAGGAACGCCGCCAAGCCGCGTCGCATGGATCGCCGCGGCAGCGCTGTCGGCGCTCGCGTGGTGGCCGATAGCCTTCGCCCACGCCGTGCTCGACAAGTCCGAGCCGGCGCGCCGCGCCGTGCTGGTTCGCTCGCCAACCCACGTGCGGCTGTGGTTCAACGAGCGTCTCGAACCCGCCTTCTGCGTGATTGCCGTGCTCGATGCCGATGGCAAGCCTGCGACAGACGAGCCGGCCCGTGTCTCGCCGCAGAACTCCAAGCTGCTGGAGTTGGCGTTACCCGCCCTACCCCCCGGCATCTATTCCGTCCAGTACAAGGTCTTGTCGGTGGACGGGCACACCGTCAAGGCAAGCTACACCTTCACCGTCAAGAAACCGTGAGCGCGGGGTTGGGGTGGCTGGCGCGTGCATCGCACGTTGCCGGCATGCTTTTGCTCTTCGGCACTCTCGTGTGCATGCGCCTGGCGCCCGGGACCGGAACGGCGGGCATCGAACGGTGGCGCAAGTACTGGCGCCGCGTCGCGCTGTTGCTGTCGGCCACCACATTGGGCCTCGGTGTGGGCGTGCTGGCGGCTCAGGTGGCGACGATGGAGAACCAGGCGCCCTGGCTCGACGTTGCCCTAGCGCTGCTCGGCGAGACCCGTTTCGGATCCGTCTGGCTGGCGCGCGAGACGCTGTTGCTCGCGGTCTGCTTGCTGCTCGGGATCGAGCGCGCAGGGCTCAAGTCTGCCGGTATGCCGGCGTTGCTGGCCAGCGGTGTCGCGCTCGCGATCACGCCTCTTTCCGGCCATTCCGCCGCCGTCGAACCCGCTTTCCCGCCCCTCGTCGCGCACGCTGCGCATCTTCTAGCTGCGGGCGCCTGGTGGGGATCGCTTCCTGCTCTGGCGGCGCTGCTCGCCGCCTCCGCGCGAGGCGCTGTCGAGCCACGTGCCGGCGTCGGCGTGCTCAGGCGCTTTTCCGCACTGGCGCTGCCGCTGATGGGAGCGATAGTGCTGAGCGGCGTGGTGCTCGCCGTCACGCACGTCGAGCGCTGGCCGGCCCTGCTCGCGACGCGTTACGGCGCGCTGCTGCTCGCCAAACTCGCGTTGCTCGCGCTGGCACTGGGCATGGCCGCGAAGCTGCGCTGGCGCCTGCTTCCCGCGCTCCGGGCCTCGGCGGACGCACGCTTAGGGCACATGTGCGTGCAGTGGATCGCGAGCGAATGGCTGGTTGCAGCGGGCATCGTGCTGATCGCCGCGCAGCTCGGACAGACCATTCCGGCGCGGCACGATGCGATCGTCTGGTGGCTACCCTTCCGCTTCTCGGTTGCAGCCACGTGGGACGCGCCCTGGACTGCTTTGAGGATATGCGGCGCAACCGCGTTGTTGATCGTGAGCGTGGTGTTCGTCGCTCTGGTGTTCGCTCGCAGACTGCGGCGCGCGCGCGCACTCGCCGCCGCGGGACTGCTGGCGTTGGGAGCCGCAGCGCTCGCGCTGCCGGCACTCTCGGTGGATGCGTATCCGGACACTTATCGCGCCTCGAACGTTGCATACCAGACCATCTCGGTCGCGGCCGGCGCGGAGCTCTTCGCAGCGCACTGCACGAGCTGCCACGGCGCAAGCGGACATGGCGACGGACCGCTCGCCAAGGCTCTGCCGCTACCGCCGGCCGATCTTACGGCGCCGCACACGGCGCTGCACACTGCGGGCGATCTGTTTTGGTGGCTCACGCACGGTAAGCCACCCGGGGTCATGCCGGGGTTCGCCGACCGGCTCGCGGAGGAGGATCGCTGGGACCTGATCAATTTCCTGCGTACGCTGTCGTCAGGCTACCAAGCGCGCATTCTGGAGCCGCACATCGCCCGGGAGCGCCCCTGGCTTGGCGCGATCGACTTCGCATTCACGAGCCAGCGCGGCGAGTCGTCGACGCTGAAGGACTACCGCGGTCGCGATGCGGTGTTGCTCGTCTTCTTCAGCCTGCCCGCATCGCGATCGCGCCTGCAGCAGCTAGCGGCTGCGTATGGGTCTCTGCGCGCATCCGGGATGGAAGTGATCGCGATCCCGGTCGCCGGAGCCGCGGTGCCAGATTTGCCGTTTCCGGTCGTGATCGAAGGCGCCGGCGAGACCGTGCGTGCTTACGCGCTGCTACGCCGAACACTCTCCAACCCCGATCCGCGCGATTCATCCCGCATGCCGGAGCATATGGAGCTGCTGGTCGACCGCTTCGGCTACCTGCGTGCACGATGGCGACCCGACGAGGGCGAAGGCTGGGACGATCTGGATCTGCTGAAGGCTCAGGTCGCAGCGCTGGCGCGTGAGCCGCAGCTTCGGCCGCCGCCGGACGACCATGTGCATTGACCGAAGCGCCGCGTGGCACCGGCCATGTAGAGCTCGATTCGGGATGGACTGCTCCACATGAGTCAGTGTCGTCCTGATCGCAGGCGCACCGATCGCACGCGCCGATGTTCTGGTACGCTAACCAGATCGCGGTGGTAGGGCGATGTCAGCGAGAGCGGACCGAGCTACGGGCAGCCAGATCGCCAGCCGCGATCCCGGCAGGGTGGCGGGGGGTGTGGACAGTCCTCGACAAGGGGCCCCTTACGCGAGTGAGGTGGCGCTGATCGCGACGGGTAGCGTTGCGAGGAGAGACATATGGACGAACTCGAGGTCGGGCAGGAGCTGGAGTTCTTCGAGCCGGCTCATCTGGACGACCGTGTGATCGAAAAGGGAACGCGCGTGCGCGTGGGGTACATCACCGAGGAGCTGCTCGAACCGCGCGTCATCGTGGTCGTGCTCGGAACGGAACCGCCGCAGACGGTGATGATGCCGAAGCATGTGTTGATGCTCCACACTGTGCTCGCACCCAAGCGCCGCTGACAGCTCCGCCGGCTGAGGCGCAGACCGGGTGCGAGGCAACCTTACCCGCCTCGCGCCGATTCCACGACGAATCTCCGCCGTGCTCGCGCTCGGCGTCTCTGCGCGAAACAACGGGTAATGCCATTACAGGCCGCCTACCGCTCGCCTCGCTCGCCGCGCTGTTATGCTCGCCGGCTACGGTCGGCTAGCAGCCGACCTTCCCGAGCAAGATCGAAATGGCTGTGCAGCAAATATCAGGTCTGCGTAGGAGCGTAGCTCGACCCATCGAAACCGCAGTAGAGTCACACCTCTGCACCGGGAGGAGAAAACAGATGAGGACCAGGACACGCTTCGGCCTCTCCATTGCGGCGTCGGGACTGCTGCTGACCGGATACGGTGGCCTCTTCCTTTCGCAGGCTGCAGGCATCGAGCCGGCGAAAGCGCAGATCACCATTCTGTATGACGCTTTCGGCAAGCCCTCGGCGATGGAGAAAGACTGGGGGTTCGCCGCGCTGATCGAGTACGGGGGCCAGCGCATCCTCTTCGACACCGGCGACAACCCTGACATCCTGGCCGACAACGCACAGGCCAAGGGCGTGGACTTGTCGAAGCTCGACTTTGTGGTCCTGTCCCACAGGCACGGCGACCACATGGGCGGGATGGAGTATCTGCTTAGCGTCAACCCCAAGGTCAGGATCTACGCCTCCAAGGAGAATTTCGGCGTGTACGGCTTCTCGCTGCCCAGCAGTTTCTACCGCAAGGACGAAACGCTGCCGCCGGAGCAGCGTTACTACGACGGTGCGCCTCCCGCGGTCATGAAGTTTGGGAGCGCCTGGCCTCGCGCGAACTTTGAGTTGATCGACAAGACGACCGAAATTGCACCCGGCATCCATCTGATCGCGCTGGTATCCGACAAGGCCACCACACTGGAACTACGCGAATTGTCGCTTGCCATCGATACCCCCGAGGGCGTCGTACTGGTGGTCGGCTGCTCGCACCCGGGAATCGACAGGATCGTGGAAGCAGCCACCTCGACCGGCCGGCGCATCCATCTCCTCGCCGGCGGCCTTCATCTGGTGGTGGCCAAAGACGAGGAGATCCAAAGGATCGTTTTCACCTTACGCGATAAGTGGGGCGTGGAGTACGTCGCACCGGGCCACTGCACGGGCGAGCCTACGTTCGTAGCGCTGAAGCGGGCCTTTGGCACGTGCTATCTGCACGCTGGGCTGGGCACCACCATTGCGCTGGGGGCCACGCCGCGTCAGCTCACCGGATCGGATGAGAGTCCAGCAACAGCGCAACATGAGGATCAGCTGCGAACCTATCACCTGCTTCAGCGCCGCGAGGCAGAGGTTGCGATGCGCAGTAGTCTGGCCGTCCCTGGAGAAAGATAACGGAAAACTTGAGCCGCGGTCATAGGTCTTTGCCAAGGGCCAGAACAATGGAGGAGCCAGTCCCGAGTTCGGCGACGTGAAAGACCCCAACCGATCAAGACCACGCATTCGGATGCGCAATCCGGATCGCCCAAGAAGCCGAGGCTCGATCGAGCGTTCCGATCCGATACTGCTCGCGAGGGTAAGCCACCCGGCGAGAATGCGATTAAACTGAATGTTCCGCTGGAAAAGGCGGAGGTGGCTCTGCCGCCAGAGCCACGACAACTGAGAAGGGAGGAGGAAATGACGGTTCAGATCATACGTTCGGTCTTGGTGCTGTCGATCTCTCTGACGTTTGGGACGGGCGTGGCCCTAGCCGATAAGAGATACGATCCGGGCGCGGCGGATACCGAGATCAAGATCGGACAGACGATGCCCTATAGTGGCCCGGGCTCGACGTACGGGACGATCGGAAGAACCGAGGTGGCCTACTTCAAGATGATCAACGAGCAGGGTGGCATCAACGGCCGTACGATCAATTTGATCTCGCTTGACGACAATTACGCTCCGCCTCGCACCGTCGAGCAGATTCGCAGGCTGGTGGAACAGGACGGCGTGCTGCTGACCTTCCAGAATCTGGGTACGGCGCACAACACGGCGGTCCAGAAATACCTCAACGCGAGGAAAGTGCCCCAGCTGTTTGTCTCCACCGGTGCGACCAAATGGGGCGACCCGCAGCATTTCCCTTGGACGATGGGCTTTTTACCGCCCTATCAATACGAGGCGCGTCACTACGCGACGTATATCCTGAAAAACAAGCCGGACGCCAAGATCGGCATTCTCTACCAGAACGACGACTTCGGAAAAGACTATTTCAAAGGCTTCAAGGACGGCCTCGGCGACAAGGCAAAGACGATGATCGTGGCCGAGCTGACCTATGAACCGACCGATCCGACGATCGACTCGCAGATCGTCACGCTGCAGGCGTCGGGGGCCGATGTCTTCTTCGACGTAACGATCCCGAAGTTCGCCGCGCAGGCGATCCGCAAGACCTACGACACCGGATGGCGGCCGCTGCACGTTCTGACCAATGTCTCCAACTCGGTTGGCACCGTGATCCAGCCGGCTGGTCCGGAAAAAGCAGTGGGCTTGATCTCGAGCGTCTATCTGAAGGACCCAACCGATCCTGCCTGGAAGGATGACAAGGCGATGAAGGACTTTATCGCTTTCATGAAGAAGTACTACCCGGATGGGAGTCGGGACGAGATCTTCAACGTATACGGGTACGCGGCGGCGCAGACGCTGGTGCAAGTCCTCAAGCAGTGCGGCGACGACCTCACGCGCGAGAACGTGATGCGTCAGGCAGCTAACTTGAAGGACCTGGAAGTGGCAGGGCTGCTGCCGGGGATCCGGATCAACACCAGCCCCACTGACTTCTACCCGATCAAGCAGGTCCAACTCATGCGCTTCGACGGCAAGACCTGGGTGCGGTTCGGCGAGCTGATGGGCCGGTGAACGGCACTCAGTCTAGGAGAAGTGTGCAATGGAGTCCGAGACGGTCCTCCGCGAGACCTGATCCAGGTGAGGGGCTTCCGCCCAGGTACAGGAAACAACTTGCGCAGACGGCCTCTCGTTGAACCGCCCCGGGATTCCCGGAGATTTCAATTCTGGAAAAGCCGACAGTGCCACCCGCATCGTGATCTGGCCCATGCAGTTTATGCAGCGCCTGGCTGCACTGGTGCAGCATCCGCGGCCGCATCTGATTCGCTTCCATGGTGTGCGGGCACCGCACGCCAAATTGCGGGTCCAGGTCGTTCCGAGCGTGCCCGTCATCCTCCCACAGACTCGCGATCACCACACGCCGGCCGCGCATCCGGAAGCGCCCACGCGTTCGAAGTTCCTACGCCCGCCGAGCTCATGACCGTGCGCGTCTGTACCCCGTCCGCGCCGGCGCGACAGAAAGTGCCGGGGATTGCGAGTCCCACCGCAATGAGCAGCCGCGCAAATACTCGCGCATTCCATCGACTGCGCCCGCGATTGCGTGGGATGCAACGCGACGTGTTCACTTCCCTGGATGTGTTGGAGAGGTCACAGATCAGCGTTCGTATCCTGAGCGATCCACGGGACTAGCACACAGCAGCGGCCGGCGAGTGTGATGGAGGATCGCACGCGCCGGCGCGAGAGAAAATAGCCTGATCGTCCGCCGATTCGATGTCAGCGAACGCTCGTACTCACCCCTCTACGTTGCCGCTTACGGTCGTTCGAGGACGTTGCGACCCCGAACGCTACTTCAGCTTGTAACTGCCGGTGTTTCGGTTGCAGCCCTGGAAATTGCCGGCGGCGGCAGGAACGACTTGTGCAATCGCCTTGAAGCTTCCCTTTGCCACCATCCCTTGATATTTTCCCGAACCGCTCGTTGCAGTCCATGTACCGTAGTCAAGCTGGCCCGCGGGGTACGGCCCCATCTTGTAGTCCATCAAGAACCGGTCTCCATCTGCGTCTACGGTCACGCAGTAGCCGGACGCGGAGAACGTGCCATTCACCACCGCCCACGTCCCCATACAGCGCGATCCCAGACCGTCGAATGGTCCGCCGGGTATGTTACTGATGAGCGCCGCTGTCGACTCTCCGCTGCCCACGACGGCTTGATCCGAGATCTGCATCACTTCGGATCGACCAGCCAGACAGTAGTTGAAGTCGAAGTTCCCCTCCTTCGGCATCGCCGCTGCGCCCGCGCCCGGGCAGATCGACAAGAGGATCGCTACTCCGGCCAGGCGCTCACAAACGGTACTTTTCATTTGCTCCTCCACTCAATCGACATCGTTGGGATCTGTAGGGTCATCGCCGGCTGGGTGACCTGTTCGGGAAACCTTGGCGCGCACCGGGCGGAGTTGCCGTTGGCGTAGCAACGCCCAGAGCTGCTCCGCGGATCCGAACGGACGCTGCACGCCGCTGCTGGTCTCCTCGACGACCCCCGTCAGACTCCGAGCGCCTTGGCGATAGATGCGAATGACGTAGCTGCGGAGCTCCCGCATGGGTCACCCTCCGGCTCCCAGGCAGGATAGTTCCCTGGCAATTACGTTTCGTACACGGATAACCTACTTGCCGATACGCCCCGCATACGGGCAGGGGCGTGCGGTCCGCTTGCCGGACGGGTGCAGGCTACGGGTGGGATGCGGGAGGCGAGGCGGGGAGTAGAGACTGCTGATACAGCTTTTCGCTAACCGCCGAAGGCCGCGCGCCAAGGGAGAGGGAAAGGGCTTGCTTCAGGCGCCGGTACGTGTTGGTCACTTCGGCGCTGCGCTCCAACCGGCCATAGCATCGCATGAGCCCCTGGTAGAAGACTTCGACGAGATTGTCGGCATCCAGGCCGCGAAGGTACCAACCGATTGCTTCGCCATAACGGCCTGAATCTTCCGCCGCGCGGCCGGCCAGCCGCACGGCGTGCACGAACTTGTCGCGCAAGCGCTCCCGGGCCGGAACGATCCAGGGCACGCCGTCCTCGTCCGCGAGAAATGCGCCGCGGTATAGGCCCAGCGCCTGACGACGCGCCGATTCATCTTGCGCCGCGTCTCCGATGGCAGCCAGAGCCTGCTCGAACGCGTGAGCGTCCACCCAGCAGCGCCGTGAATTCAGCGTCAGTCGCCCGCCGCTCTGCAGAACCACTTCATTGTCTCGCACCAGTTTGCGGAGTCGATATAAGGTAGTGTTGAACACCCTGTGCCCGGCATCCCCTTCTTCGTCTGGCCATAGCGCGTCGATGATCCGGTCCTCCGGGACGTCGCGCGAACCGAACGCGACGATCGCTTGCAGCAACGCGAGTGCCTTCTTCGGCGCCTTGCGTTCGAAAACAAGCGGGGTTCCATCGATCAGCAGCTCGAACCGGCCTAACGTGTAGATCTTGACCGGCCACGGCCAATTCTCGACGCTCAGAGCGGATGCGGGAACGACCTTGAGGTCCTGCGCCAACTCACGCGCTGTTTGCGACTCGATATCGCGTTCGAGAGCGACCGGCAGCATCTCGGCCAGAGCATTCGAATACCACTCGTAGCGTGCTCTCGCCCGGGGATCCCGCGCCCGGCTCAGACTCTGACCGAGCAGCCGCTCCGCGGCCGATCGATCGGACCGACGATGCGCGAGCCAAGCTTCGAGCAAGTACAAAACACCTTCGTAGGTGTCGGCCGCCGATTCCGCGATTCTAGTGTGGGTACGCTCGAGTAATCGCTCCGCCACATCGTACCGGCCGCACTCGATGGCGTGGTTGGCAGCACCGAGCCCAGCCAATACCATCGCACTGAACAGGCCGCTGGCATCGAAGTGGCGGACGGCTTCAACGAGGTCTCGCAGCCCCTCTTCCTTACGCCCTCGGTCGAAGGCGACGGCTCCTTTCAGAAAAGTCAGCACTGCGTTCTTTTGCCCCCTCACGAGATGCCCGCCGCGCTGTAGCCGAGCGATCGTCTCTTCCACAGCATCCAGACGCCCCATACGACGTTCGCACAGTCCGCGGTGCAGCCAGATGTTGCGCAACGGCTCTTCGAGACCGTTCTCTCGAGCGATGCTCTCCTGCTTCTCGTATAAAACCAACGCCGGATCGTATCGGCCGTGCAAGTAGTGCGTATAGGCGGCGGATTGCAGATAGTACAACGCGATTCGCGGAGTAAGTTCTGGCGCACCCAGCAATTCGCTTCCAACGCGCGTGGCGAGCCGCTCGGCGTCGTCGTCCATCGCGACATGCGCATAGCTGTGAAGTCCAGCAGCTATCCACACTCGCAAGTTCACGTCGTATGGCTCGGAAAGGTGATCCTGAACTTGCCGTAGGCAATGCGCTCGGATCGCGGAACGCGGCGCGCGATAGGTGGTAGCCATCAACACCGCGGCGTTCGCCCTGAGCTCATCCTCGGGATGCGGCGGACGGACCCCTTTCTCGATGAGACCGGCTACGCGGGCAATCCAGGGATCCATCGCGTGGAAATCCTCGAATTCGAAGTGCAGCGCCTCGAGAATCGCGACCGCGCCAAGCAATTGCCCGACTTCGTCGCGTCGCGCTTCGAAACTACAGACGACCTCCTCCAGCAGAGCTCGGGACAGCCGCGGATCGACCTGCATTTTGGAGCGGCCCAGCCAGTACCCGATCCACGGGTTGGCCTGACTGACCTCCCGAGGCAGGTGCGCAATCCAAACCGCAAGCGTCTGCCATCTGCCCTGCGCGATCAGCATCGGCGCGGCGGCAATCACAATTTCCACCAAGCCGTTCCACTCACGTGTCTCGGCGTAGAGCGTTACCGCGTCTTCCTCGAAACCGTTTTCGAGCAGCAGCCTCGCGGCTTCGAGCTTCACGACGTTGACTCGGTGCGAGCCGAACTCGGCAGCAGCGCGGTTCTGGAGGAATGCGCGGAACAGCGAATGGAACTGGTAGGCCGGCGGGTCTCCTGGGCTTCGATCCACGAACAGGCGCCGCCTATACAGCCGTTCCAGGATTTTTCCTGCGGCGAGGTTTCCACTGACAGCCTCAGCCAACGCCACCGTTACGCGGGGCAGGAATGCCGCTGTGATGAGTAGCTTCCGCGTCTCGGCTGGCTCCGGATCGAAGATCTGGCTGGCGAAGTAGTCGAAGGTCGACTCCGGTGTGTCGGCAAAGGTCTCGGCCTCGACCTTGCCTTGCCGCTGTATACGCTCGAGCAGAAGCATGACGCCGGCAGCCCAGCCCTGAGACTGCTCGAAGAGGTAGGTCGATGCATCGCCGTTCACGTCGCCACGCGCTCGTGCGATCAATCGCGTCTCGTCTTGGGTGAGCCGAAGTTGGTCCCAAGTGACTCGACCCATCTTGTCGCAGGCGTGCGCGCGAGCGAAGCCGGCAGGCGGACTCGCACGACTGATGATGATGAAATTGGCATCCTGCGGCACTTCGTCTACAGCCGCGCAAAATATCTCATGCAGCCGCGAGTCGGGATCGATCTCATGATAGTTGTCGAATGAAAGCACCGCTCCGGGCGGGATCCTGGCAATCAGGTCGCGGAAGAAACGCCGCGCGAACCCGAGCAGGTCAGTGAGATATTCGGGCGTCAACAAGGGGAGCGGCTTGCGTCTAGGCGAGAACCGGAAAGCCGCCTGGCGCAAATAATAGAAGAAGGTGGCCGGGTCGCTGTCTCCGCCGTCGAGTTGGTACCAGATCCCGGGTGGGTCGGCTTCGTCCAGATAGGTGGCGACCAACGTGGTCTTGCCGGCTCCGGGCGGGCCTTCAATCCAGACGGCGGGCCGAGAACGTAGTTCGTCGATGAGGCGGAATAGCCGCTCGCGTGCGATCGGCGCATGCAGCCGCGGGCGCGTCAGCTTGGCTAGCCGAGGTGCCGAGTGTGCCATCCCCCTCCCGAGACAAACACGCCGAAAGGCATATTCTACCGATGAGGACGGCGGATGCTCGCCAGCGCCATCGAACGCCGCCCGCCCTGGCGCACGCGACGCAACGCGCCTGGACCTGGCTGAACTTGGCTCCGGAATCGGCTGAGCCGGGCGCGCAGAACGGTAGGTTTTGCAGCTCAAACCTACCCGATGGACCGCACAACGGCACCGCGCAAGTGTGCTGCTCGAGCAAAGGCAGCGTTTCAATTTTCGATGCGCCTATAGTCCGTCTCTCGTGAGCGCGGCTTTAGGGAATACGCGGCACGTTCGTCCGCGACTCAGCAGTCATTGCCAAGCGCTCCGGCGGCCCCTCACTCAGCACGTCGAGCGTCCGCGATCACGGTCTCGCAACGCCCGCTTCGGGTCGCAGCCAGCCACTCGCCCACGACATTCTTCGGGCACTTCCGAGCATCTGCTCCGTGTACGGGCAACCTGACATCGGTCCATTCCCGGAGCAAGCCTGAAGCGGACCGCACGCGGGCTCGGAGTTTGAACGTACCTGACGGCTGTGCTACGGTTCGACTTCGCATCGGCAGGTTCCCTATAACACGGAGAAGCTCGTGACCGCGGACTCGCACCCATCCATCCACAAGAGAGCCGCCAGCGCGCTTGTCGCTCTTGCGCTCATGGCGAGTCCAGCATTTGCGGACAAGCACTACGGCCCGGGTGCGACGGACACCGAGATCAAGATCGGCCAAACGATGCCCTATTCCGGCCCTGCGTCGATCTACAACACGATCGGCAAGAGCGAGGTCGCCTACATCGCCAAGATCAACGCGGACGGGGGAGTCAACGGGCGCAAGATCGATCTGATCTCGCTGGACGACGGCTACAGCCCGCCCAGGACCGTCGAGCAGACCCGCAAGCTGGTCGAGCAGGAGCAGGTCTTGATGATCTTCGGTTCGCTCGGCACTGCCACCAACACCGCCATCCAGAAGTACCTCAACGCGAGGAAGGTGCCGCACATCATGCTTGCCACCGCCGCACTCAAGTGGGACGACCCGGCGAACTATCCGTGGAGCATGGCGTTGGTTCCCAACCAGCGTGCCGATGTCCCCGCGTATGTGCGCTACCTCTCCAAGGTGAAGCCCGACGCCAAGGCGGCGGTGCTCTATCAGAACGACGACTTCGGCAGGGATTACGTCAAGATGCTGCGCACGGTGCTGGGTGAGCGCGCAAGCAATCTGGTGGTCGCCGAAGCGTCGTACGAAATCACCGACGCGACGGTCGACTCGCAGGTGATCGCGTTGTACAACTCGGGCGCGGATGTGCTGTTCAACTTCTCGACCCCGAAGTTCGCCGCGATGTCCATTCGCAAGGTCTACGACCTCGGATGGCACCCGCTGCATTTCGTGCCTTCCAACGCCACCTCGGTCGAGGCCGTGCTCAAGCCCGCCGGACTCGAACGGGCGGTCGGGCTCGTGTCCACGAACTACGTGAAGGACCCGGCAGATCCCGAATGGAAGAACGACCCCGCGACAAAGGACTACCTGGCGTTCATGCGTAGCTATTACCCGGAGGCCGACCCGCTCGATACCCAGAACGTCGTGGGCTATATCACGGCCGAGGCGTTGATACAGGTGCTCAAGCAGTGCGGAAACGATCTGACGCGCGAGAACGTCATGCGTCAAGCCGCGAACCTCAAGGATCTGGCGCTGCCGATGCTCCTGCCGGGCATCAAGATCAACACGAGTGCGACCGACTATACGCCCATCAAGCACGTGCAGATGAGGCGCTTTGACGGGAAGACCTGGGTACGAATCCCGGATTAGAGCGGCCGACTTCGTCCCGTTCACTGGCCGCTGCTTGGTCGCACGCAGGCACCCGCCGATCGCGATGCGGGGGTTTGAACCTACCGAGCCGCTATGCTACGGTTGGACCTTGCATGCGTAAGTTCCCTGCCGCGCGGAGGCACTCGTGAACCGGAAGCCGCATCCAGCCACCCAGTGGGCCGTCGCCGTCACCTGCGCGCTGCTCGCGTTCGTGCTCATCGGGAGTCCAGCACTTGCGGACAAGCGCTACGGTCCGGGTGTAACCGACACGGAGATCCGAATCGGCCAGACCATGCCCTACAGCGGTCCCGCGTCGTCGTACGGAACGGCCGGGAAAGCCGAGCTGGCCTATTTCGCGAAGATCAACGCGGAGGGCGGGATCAACGGGCGCAAGATCACCCTGCTCAGCCTCGACGACGGATACAGCCCGCCACGCACGGTGGAGCAGACGCGCAAGCTCGTCGAGCAGGATCAGGTGCTGCTGCTCTTCAGCTCGCTCGGCACGCCCACCAACGCGGCGGTCCAGAAGTACATGAACGCCAAGAAGGTCCCCCAGCTTTTCTGCGCGACCGGAGGCAGCGAATTCGGCGATCCGCAGCACTTCCCGTGGACCATGGGCTGGCGGCCCAACTATCGGTCGGAGGCGCGGGTCTATGCCAAATACATCCTGAAAGCCCGCCCCAACGCGAAGATCGCAGTCCTGTACCAGAACGACGACCTCGGCAAGGACTACCTCAAGGGGCTGCACGAGGGCTTGGGCGAAAAGGCGAAGAGCATGATCGTGTCGGAGGTCTCCTACGAGGTCACCGATCCCACGGTCGATTCTCAGGTCGTCACGCTGCAGGCATCGGGCGCGGACACGTTCCTGAACTTCAGCACTCCGAAGGCGGCTGCTCAGGCGATTCGCAAAGTCTACGATCTCGGCTGGAGGCCGATGCATCTCGTGACCAACGTCGGCAGCTCGGTGGCCAGCGTGCTCAAGCCGGCAGGCCTGGAGAAATCCGTCGGGTTGCTCACTGCGGCTTTCCTCAAGGACCCCACGGACAAGCAGTGGCAGAACGATCCCGGGTATCGCGATTGGCTGGCGTGGATGAAGCAATATTACCCGGAGGGAGACACCACGGATTTCTACAACGTCTACGGCTACGGGCTGGCACAGACGCTGGTGCACGTGCTCAAGCAAAGCGGAGACGACCTCACCCGCGAGAACGTGATGCGGCAGGCGGCGAATCTGAAGAATCTTTCGCTGCCGATGCTGCTGCCGGGCGTCAAAGTGAACACCAGCGCAACCGACTACTACCCGATCAAGCAGATGTGGATGCAGCGGTTCGACGGGAAGCAGTGGGTGCTGTTCGGGGAGCTCATCGAGCCCTAGCGCGCAAAGCCGGCCGCAAAAGGAGGTTGCCATGCTCAGCCACGCCGACAACGAGCTGCTCACGCGCACCGGCACCGGCACCGCCATGGGCGAATACTTCCGGCGCTTCTGGCAGCCGATCGCATTGTCGCGAGAGCTCGCGCAGCCCGACTCCCCGCCGATTCGCGTGCGAGTGATGGGGGAAGACCTGGTCGCGTTCCGCGACACCAAAGGCAGGGTGGGGCTCATCGAGCCGCGCTGCGCGCACCGCGGCGCGGACCTCTTCTTCGGTCGCAACGAAGAGTGCGGGATCCGCTGCGTCTATCACGGCTGGAAGTACGACGTGGACGGCAAGTGCACCGATCTGCCCAACGTGCCGCCGGGCTCGGGCTACCACGGCAAGATCTCGATCAAGGCCTATCCCACTCGCGAGTTCGGCGAAATCGTGTGGGCGTACATGGGACCACAGCAGCGCATGCCCGAGAGCCCGCCGCAGCTCGAGTTCGGTGTGTTGCCGCCCGCGCATCGTTACGTGACGAAGCGGCTGCAGGAGTGCAACTGGGCGCATTCGATGGAAGGAGCGATCGACACGGCGCACTTTTCCTTTCTGCACATGCCAGCGCCGTGCGTCGCTTCGAACGAGAACGCGAACGTGGCAGCCGACGAACAGCGGCTTCGCTGGCTGCGCGACGACCCGTTGCCGCAATTCACCGTCCTCGAGCATGAAGTCGGCTTCGTGGTCGGGGGCTCGCGCCGGGCGGACGGCCAGGACCTCTACTGGCGCATCACCCAGTTCATGCTGCCGGCGCACTCGATCACGCCTTCGGCCATGCCCGGGGAGATCTATTTCGGCTATACCTGGGTGCCCATCACGGACGAAGCCTGCTGGATCTACGTCTATGCCTGGCACCCGGACCGGCCCCTCTCGCCCGAGGAGCGTGCGAGATTCGACAAGGGCGGCTACGGCCAGTTTGCCGAGCTGGGTCCCGGCTTCGTGCCTGTGCACAACCGCTCGAACGACTTCCTGATCGATCGCGACGATCAGAAGCACCGGACCTTCACTGGCGTGCACGGGGTCGCCGAGCAAGACGCGATGGCGCAGGCGAGCCAGGGGCTCATCGCCGACCGGACCCGCGAGCACCTGACGCCTACCGACGCGGCGATCGTGCGCTTCCGCCGCCTGATGCTAGACGGGGCAAAGGCGCTGCGTGATGGAGAGGAGCCCGCAGCGGCGCACCGCTGCAAGAGCTACCGCTTGCGCTCCGGGTGCTACGTCGCCCCCGCCGGCACTGCGTTCGAGGAGGTCATGAGGCAACGCTTCGGCAGCAGCTCGGGGAGCGTTCCGGCCTGAGCCGGCCGAGCGGCTTGAACTTTCAGGCGGGCCTCCCAATCTCAGGGGGGCATGCGCCTCACACGTACAGGAGTCGAACTTATGCTACGCAAACCCATCCTTGGCCTCGCCCTGGCGGCCTCGCTCACACTGACCGGCGGGTACGCCGTCGCGGCGGAGCCTACGATCCACCAGGTCTATCAGGCCGCGGACGCGGGAAACTACCGTGAAGCGCAGGCCATGATGGACCAGGTGCTGCGCGACCACCCCAATAGCGCGAAAGCGCATTTCGTCGAGGCGGAACTGCTGGCGCGGCA
>DATJVI010000094.1:0-51630 GCA_035501875.1 Burkholderiales bacterium | reverse complement strand
TCCGAGTACATCGCGGAGCTGCGCTACTCGACCCCGGGGGTGGAGTTGATCTCGCCGCCGCCGCATCACGATATCTACTCGATCGAGGACCTGGCGCAGCTGATCCACGACCTCAAGAATGCCAATCCACAGGCTTCGATCAGCGTGAAGCTGGTATCCGAGATCGGGGTCGGCACGGTGGCCGCGGGCGTGTCCAAAGCCAAGTCCGATCACGTGACCATCGCCGGACATGACGGCGGCACCGGCGCGAGCCCATGGTCGTCGATCAAGCACGCCGGCACTCCGTGGGAGCTGGGTCTCGCAGAAACGCAGCAGACCTTGGTGCTGAACCGCTTGCGCGGGCGCATCGCGGTTCAGGTCGATGGCCAGATGAAGACCGGGCGCGACGTGGTGATCGGCGCGATGCTGGGCGCCGACGAGTTCGGGTTTGCTACGGCCCCGCTGGTAGTGGCCGGATGCATCATGATGCGCAAGTGCCATCTCAACACCTGCCCTGTGGGCGTAGCGACCCAGGATCCCGTGCTACGCAGGCGCTTCCGCGGCCAGCCCGAGCACGTCATCAACTATTTCTTCTTCGTGGCGGAAGAGGTGCGGGAGCTGATGGCCAAGCTCGGCATCCGCAAGTTCAACGATCTGATCGGCCGCTCCGATCTGCTCGAGACCAAGGCAGGCATCGAGCATTGGAAGGCCAAAGGGCTGGACTTCTCGCGCATCTTCTTCCAGCCCAAGGCAGGCCCCGGGGTGGCGCGCTTCAACTGCGAGAGGCAAGACCATGGGCTGGAGAAGGCGCTCGACCATCGCCTCATCGAGCTGGCGCTGCCGGCGCTCGCGCGCAAGCAGCGGGTCACGATCGAGATGCCGATCCGCAACATCAATCGCACCGTCGGGACCATGCTCTCGAGTGAGGTCGCCAAGCGCTACGGTCACGATGGGCTACCGGACGATACCATCCACGTACGTCTCGCCGGCTCAGCAGGCCAGAGCTTCGGTGCTTTCCTCGCTCGCGGCATCACGCTGGATCTGATCGGCGAGACCAACGATTACTGCGGGAAGGGGTTGTCCGGCGGGCGATTGAGCGTTCAGCCCTCGCCCAAGTTCCGCGGCGAGGCGACCGACAACATCATCACCGGCAACGTCGTGCTCTATGGGGCGATCAGCGGTGAGGCGTACTTTCGCGGCGTGGCCGGGGAGCGCTTCGCGGTACGCAACTCCGGCGCGCGGGCTGTCGTGGAAGGGGTGGGCGATCACGGCTGCGAATACATGACCGGCGGCACAGTGGTCGTGCTGGGCGCCACGGGCCGCAACTTCGCAGCCGGCATGTCAGGCGGTGTGGCCTACGTGCTCGACCTGGACGCGCAATTCGCCAAGCGTTGCAACACCGCGATGGTGGAGCTGCTGCCGGTCTACGCCGAAGCGGAGCAGGAGGGCAAGGTCCCACGCGACATCTGGCATCTCGGTCAATCGGACGAAGCCATCCTGCACGGCTTGCTCGAGCAGCATGCCCACTATACCGGCAGCCAGCGGGCACGCCAGATCCTCGAAGACTGGGCGAGCTATCGCGCCAAGTTCGTGAAGGTGCTCCCGTACGAATACAAGCGCGCGCTGGGCGAGCTGGCCGCGAAGCAGCGCAAGCTGGCGGCTTGACCACCTCTCGAGGCGTTGGTGCAACGGACCCGATCCGTCGCGGAGAACGACGCGATCGGACTGCGCGCCGAAGCACCCGGCGTAGACATACTGCCGACCGCAGCTGGCACGGATCGGCTGCGGGTCCAGGCTGCGGTCTTTGGGATATCTGCATTACGCTTTGACTTCAAGGGTTAGGCCATGGGGAAGGTGACGGGGTTTCTGGAGTACCAGCGGTTGGCGGAGGCCGCCGAGCCGAAGGAAGAGCGCGTCAAGCACTATCACGAGTTCGTGCATCACCTGACGGACCAGGACGCCGCAATCCAGGGCGCACGCTGCATGGACTGCGGGATCCCGTTTTGCATGAGCGGATGCCCCATCAACAACATCATTCCGGATTGGAACGATCTCGTCTACAAACAGCAGTGGCGCAAGGCGCTCGACACGCTGCACTCGACCAACAACTTCCCCGAGTTCACCGGCCGCGTCTGCCCGGCTCCCTGCGAAGAGGCGTGTACGCTGAACATAAACAACGACCCGGTCGGGATCAAAGCGATCGAACATGCGATCATCGACAAGGGCTGGGAGATGGGCTGGATCGCGCCCCAGCCGCCCAACGTGAAGAGCGGCAAGCGGGTTGCGGTGGTCGGGTCCGGCCCCGCGGGCCTCGCTTGCGCCCAGCAGCTTGCACGCGCCGGACACGCTGTCGTGGTGTTCGAGAAGAATGATCGTGTCGGTGGGCTGCTACGCTACGGCATCCCGGACTTCAAGATGGAGAAGTGGCTCATCGATCGCCGCCTGGATCAAATGCGCGAGGAGGGCGTGGAGCTGCGCACCGGGGTGTGCATCGGCGGACACGGCGCGATGCCAGCGGGTGTCAACAACCTCGCGGTCCAATGCGTCGCGGCGAGCGAGTTGATCGCGGAGTTCGATGCCGTCGTGCTTTCCATCGGCGCCGAGAATCCGCGCGATATCCCGATCCCTGGCCGGGAGCTGGGCGGCATCCATTTCGCCATGGAGTTCTTGCCGCTGCAGAACAAGCGTTTGGCCGGAGACGAGAACGTCGCAGAGCTGTGGGCCACCGACAAGCACGTAGTGGTGATCGGAGGTGGCGATACCGGCTCCGACTGCGTCGGGACATCCAACCGCCACGGCGCCAAGTCGGTCACGCAGTTCGAACTGCTCCCGCAGCCGCCGCAGATCGATCAGGGCAATCCCGTATGGCCTTACTGGCCCGCGAAGCTACGCACCTCCTCGTCCCATGAGGAGGGAGCGTTCCGAGACTGGGCCGTGAGCACCAAGATGTTCAAGGGCGAGAACGGAAGGGTCACCGCGCTGGTCGCATGTCGCGTCGAGTGGAAGAGGGACCCGGCGAGCGGCCAGATGAAGATGCAGGAGGTGCCGGGCTCGGAATTCGAGCTGCCGGCGGATCTGGTGCTGCTCGCGATGGGTTTCCTCGGTCCGGTCCACCAGGGGCTGCTGGATGAGCTGGGCGTGGAATACGATGCGCGCGGCAACGTGAAGGCGGCCGTCGATGGCGCGGGCTGTTACCAGACGTCGCTGTCCAAGGTATTTGCGGCCGGCGACACTCGTCGCGGCCAGTCGCTGGTGGTATGGGCCATTCGCGAAGGCCGGCAGTGCGCACGCGCGGTGGACGAGTACCTCATGGGCCGCTCGGCGCTTCCTCGATAAGCGGTCTGCCGCGCGACTTCCAGCGCGGACGCGCGAGCGAACCCTAGAACACAGCAAACGGTGGAAGCAACGGCGAGCCGTGGTCATCCACCGGATGGAATGCAGGAAACGGCCCGTCTCAATCGAGAGACCGTGATCCTCCGACGTGCTCTGCGCACGCTCTACGCCCCTGCGTTGAGGTCTTGATCCGCGTGTCTCGACCCCAGAACGACACTCTGCTGCGCGCGCTGCTGCGCGAACCCACGCCGTATACGCCGATCTGGATCATGCGGCAGGCCGGGCGCTATCTGCCGGAGTACAACCAGACCCGCGCGCGGGCCGGAAGCTTTCTCGCCCTGTGCAGGAACCCGGACCTTGCAACCGAGGTCACCTTACAGCCGCTCGCGCGTTATGCGCTGGACGCCGCGATCTTGTTTTCCGACATTCTCACCATCCCCGACGCGATGGGTCTGGGGCTGTACTTCGTGGAGGGCGAGGGCCCGCGGTTCGAGCGCCCGCTGCGCGAGGAGTGGGAGGTGCGCGACCTCACGCCGCCGGATCCCTACGACCATCTGCGTTACGTCATGGACGCGGTGTCTCAGGTCCGCCGCGCGCTGAGCGCTGCATTGCCATTGATCGGGTTCTCCGGCAGTCCGTTCACACTGGCGTGCTACATGATCGAAGGGCAGGGCAGCCAAGAGTTCGTCCATACCAAGCGGATGCTCTATTCCCGGCCCGATCTGTTGCATCGGATCCTGCAGGTCAACGCCGAGGCGGTAACGACATACTTGAACGCCCAGATCGAGAGCGGCGTGCAGGCCGTGATGCTGTTCGATACCTGGGGCGGCTCACTCTCCCACGACGCGTTCCATGAGTTCTCGCTGACTTACCTGCGCATGGTGCTGCAGGGTCTGCGTCGGAGCCACGAAGCGCAAATCGTCCCCCGAATCGTTTTCACCAAGGGCGGGGGTTCCTGGCTCGAGAGCCTGTCCGCTACCGGGGCGGACTGCGTCGGGTTGGATTGGACCATCGGCATCGGAACGGCGCGCAGCCGCATCGGCCACAAATCGGCGCTGCAAGGCAACCTGGACCCAGGAGTGCTGCTTGGCACGCCGGAGGCCGTGCGCGCCGAGGCGGCCAGGGTGCTGGCCAGCTACGGGACCGGCAGCGGCCATGTGTTCAACCTGGGGCATGGCATCTCGCAGTTCACGCCGCCCGAGAACGTGGGCATCCTGATCGAGGCCGTGCACGAGTTGAGCCGGCCATACCACCAGGCATGAGCCTCGCGCCAGGATGAGCCTGGTCCGCGTCGCGCTGGACGTCCCGCTTCACACCCTGTTCGATTACCGGCTCGACGGTGCCACCCGCGAACTGATCGGGACACGAGTGCTCGTCCCGTTCGGACGCAGGCAGCGCGCGGGGATCATCCTCGAGGTTGGCGGCGCGCCGCAGGTTCCGCCGTCGCGGATCAAGCCGGTGCAGCAGGTGTGCGAGAGCGAGCCTCGGCTCGCGTCCGACGTCTTGGCGCTGATGCGGTTTGCCAGCACCTACTATCACTACCCCATTGGCCAGGTGGTGGTCGGCGCTCTGCCCCAACCGCTGCGGCGCGCGCACGCCGCAACTCGGGATGAACGGCGCTTGGCGTTGACCCGCGCTGCGCTCACTGCCGATTGGCATCAGCTTCCGCGTCGAGCGTTGGCGAAACGCCGGGTGCTGGAGTTTCTGCGCGTGCATGGCCCGGCCACCGCTGCCGAGCTTCGGAGTCTGGTGTCTACGGCGCCGCGCGCCCTCAAGGATCTGTTGGCCACCGGATGGATCGCACCCGACGACGCCGGGCCACCGGGTGTCGAACCCATCCGTCCGGTCGACGCGCAACCGGGCCCCTTGCTCACCTCGGATCAGGCGAGCGCGGTGAATGCCATCGCCACATCGCTCGACGCATTCGCAAGCTGGGTGCTCCTAGGGGTGACCGGCAGCGGCAAGACCGAGGTTTACCTGCGCCTTGTCGAGCATGTGCTTGCGACCGACAGGCAGGTGTTGCTGCTGGTGCCGGAAATCAATCTCACACCGCAGCTCGAAGCTCGGATCGCGGCACGCTTTCCGACAGCCGAGCTGGTGAGCCTGCACAGCGGCATACCCGAGGGGCAGCGCCTGCGCGGTTGGCGTGCGGCCGAAACGGGCCGCGCGCGCATCCTCGTCGGCACGCGGCTGGCCGTGTTCACTCCCCTGCCCCGACTCGGACTGATCATCGTCGACGAGGAGCAGGATGCCTCGTTGAAGCAGCAGGAAGGCCTGCGCTACTCCGCACGCGACTTGGCTGTGATGCGGGCCAAGCAGCGAGATGTCCCGGTGGTGCTCGGTTCCGCTACGCCATCGCTCGAGACCTACGCCAAGGCGCGGGCGGGCCGCTACAAGCTCGCGGAACTGCGCTCCCGGGCTGGGTCGCAGCTACCCTCGATCCGCTGCGTGGATACGCGCGCCGAGCCGCTACAGGAAGGGCTGTCGCGGCCGCTGCTCGCTGCACTGGCGACGTGTCTCGCTGCGCGCGAGCAAAGCCTGGTGTTCGTCAACCGGCGCGGCTATGCGCCCGCATTGGTTTGTTTCGCCTGCGGCTGGAGCGCGTCGTGCGCACGCTGTTCCGCGCGGCTCGTGTTGCATCTGAAGGAGGCGCGACTTCGGTGCCACTATTGTGGGCACGAAGAGCCGATCACGCACGCCTGCGCGAGCTGCGGGAACCAGGATCTCACACCGGCCGGACATGGCACGCAGCGCATCGAGCACGCCCTCTCGGCGCGCTTCCCGCAGGCCCGGGTGCTGCGCATCGACCGAGACACGACGCGTCGCCGCCATGCGTTCGAGCAGATGCGCCGGCGCGTGCAGGCGCATGACGTGGACATCCTGGTGGGCACCCAGATGCTGGCCAAGGGGCACGACTTTCCGCGTCTGACCTTGGTCGGCGTGGTGAACGCCGACCGCGCGCTGTACAGCACGGATTTTCGGGCGGCCGAGCGTCTCTTTGCTCAGCTCATGCAGGTGGCCGGCCGGGCGGGGCGCCGAGACACCCCGGGGGAGGTGCTGATCCAGACGGACTTTCCGTTCCACCCCGTGTACCAGGCGGTATGCCGCCAGGATTACGCGGCCTTCGCCCAGATCGCGCTCGAGGAGCGCCGCGCAGTCGGGTTTCCGCCCTATGCACATCAAGTGCTCCTGCGCGCGGAGGCGGCGACTCGCGCCGCAGTGGACCGGTTCCTAGAACGCTCCGCTGCGCTCGGCCGCAACCTCGCGTTCCGCGTGGAGGTGTACAGCCCGGTGCCGGCTCCGGTGGCGCGCATCGCCGGGCGCGAGCGCGGTCACCTGCTCGTGCAAAGCACCTCGCGCGAGGAGTTGCAGAGGTTTCTCGACGCGTGGCAGCCGCGGCTCTTCCAGGCGCACATGGGACGGGTTCGCTGGGCGCTGGATGTAGACCCGCTGGACCTGTGAGCGGGCGGCCAGCCGGTATAATGCGCCCTCCGCTGCAGGCCGTATCCCCATGAGTTCGCTGCCACCTGTCGATCCGCGCCATCATCTGGCCCGACTCCTCGCCTCCGCCGTGGAGGACGCGCTGCCGGAGCACAAAGGGATTGCCATTGTCCTCGATCGGCCCAAGCAGGCCGGCCACGGCGACTATGCGAGCACGCTGGCGCTGCAGCTCGCCAAGCTCGCGAAGCGTGCTCCGCGCGAGATCGCGCAGGCGCTAGTGCGCGCGCTGCCCGCTTCGCCACTGTTGGCCAAGGCGGAGATTGCTGGAGCCGGGTTCATCAACCTGTTCCTGACGGCTGAGGCGAAGCAGCAGACGGTCCGCGATATCCTCGAGCGTGGCGAGCGCTACGGGCACATCGGGTTCGGAGCCGGCAAGAGACTGCAGGTGGAGTTCGTCTCCGCCAATCCGACCGGTCCGCTGCATGTAGGGCATGGCCGCGGCGCGGCCTACGGTGCGAGCTTGGCGAACGTGCTGGAAGCTGCCGGGTTCTCGGTCAGCCGCGAGTACTACGTGAACGACGCTGGCCGCCAGATGGACATTCTCGCGTTGTCCACCTGGCTGCGCTATTTGGAGCTATGCGGCCTGCAGGTCCCGTTTCCTGCCAATGCATATCGAGGCGAATACGTGCGAGAGATGGCTCGCGCAATCGCCCAGCAGCACGGACGGCGCTACGTGCACGACCCAGCGGGAATGCTCCAGGCCGTAGCGCCCGGGGAAGCAGACATGGAGGCGCATCTCGATGCGCTCATCGCCAAGGCGAAGGAACTGCTCGGACCCGACTATGCATATGTCCACGACTTCGCGTTGACCGAGCAGCTCGGAGACTGCCGCAACGATCTCACCGAGTTCGGAGTGACCTTCGACCATTGGTTCTCCGAGCGATCGCTGTTCGATGGCGGCCACGTGGAGCGCACCCTGGCCAAGCTGGAGTCGGCAGGCCATCTCTACCTGCAGGACGGCGCCAAGTGGTTTCGCGCGCGCGAGTTCGGCGACGAGAAGGATCGCGTGGTCCAACGGGAGAACGGGCAGTACACCTACTTCGCTTCGGACATCGCGTACCACCTGAACAAGTTCGAGCGCGGCTTCCAGCTTGCCATCAACGTCTGGGGTGCAGACCACCACGGCTATATCCCTCGGGTGAAGGCGGCATTGCAGGCGCTGGGAATCGACGCCGAGCTGCTCACCGTCGCCCTGGTGCAGTTCGCCGTGTTGTATCGGGGCGGCAAGAAGGTCTCCATGTCCACGCGTGCCGGCGAGTTCGTCACCTTGCGCGAGCTGCGCCAGGAGGTCGGCAACGACGCCGCACGCTTCTTCTATGTACTGCGCAAAAGCGACCAGCATCTGGATTTCGATCTCGACCTCGCCAAGTCGCAAACCGCCGACAATCCGGTCTACTACGTCCAGTATGCTCATGCCCGCGTCTGCAGTGTTCTCGAGGAATGGGGCGGCGACACACAGCTCCTCGGGAAAGCGGACCTGGCCGTGCTCGCGATGGAGCAGGAGCTCGCTCTTCTGCGGCTGCTGATGGACTATCCTGCGGTGATCGAGGACGCGGCCCGCGATCTCGCCCCGCATTTGGTCGCCTTCTACCTCAAAGACCTGGCTGCGGCCTTCCACAGCTACTACAATTCGACCCGGTTCCTGGTGGAAGAAGAGCGGCTGAGACTGGCGCGCCTCGCGCTCGTATCAGCAGTGCGGCAGGTACTTGCCAACGGCTTGCGGCTTCTCGGTGTGGGCGCCCCGATGAAGATGTAGTCCCGCACGATGCCTCCAAGATGACGCGCGACCAGACGCGAAGCGACAGGCACGCTGCCAACCAGAAAACCCACCCCATGTTGGTGGGTGTGCTGATCGGCGTGCTCGTGGGCCTGTGCTTAGCGCTCGCCGTCGCTCTGTACCTCAACCGCGCGCCGGCGCCGTTCGCGGCCAAAGACAAGCCGGCCGAGCCGTCGAAGCCGCCCCAAGCGGAGAAGACGACGCCTAAATTCCAGCCGGTCAAGCCGGAGCCGGAGAAGCCGGCTCCGCAGGCCGCCGCGTCGGCGCCGGCGGCAAAACCCGCCGAGCCAGCGACGCGTTTCGACTTCTACAAGATCTTGCCCGGTGAGGAGCCGGTCACAGGCAAGCAGCTGAGCCAAGGCACGGGCAGCAGCTCGCGCGTGGTCTACTATCTCCAGGCTGGCGCGTTTCAGCAGGCCACCGACGCAGACAATCTGAAGGCCCGGCTTGCGCTCGCCGGCCTCGAAGCGCAAATCCAAACCGCCACGCTCCCCGACAACAGCGTTTGGCATCGCGTGCGACTCGGGCCTTACAGCAACGCGCAGGACCTCGACAAGGCCCGTGCACAACTCAAGGAGCACGAAATCGATGCGGCGGTGATCAAAGTGAACGAGCCGCTAGCCAAGCGGTGACCCTGATACGGAGTACCGATGAAGACCACCTGCGTGTTTCGTCTCTATCTGGCCCTGGTCGCTGCCCTGGCGTTCACGCCGGGCGCCTCCGCCCAGGAGCCTGTCCTCGACAAAGACTACAAGCTCATCACTCCGCAGCAGCAGCCGGAGAGCGCCAAGAAGGTCGAGGTGATCGAGTTCTTCTCCTATGCCTGCCCGCACTGTGCGGATTTCGAGCCTGCGCTGCAACGCTGGCTCAAGCACAAGCCCAAGGACGTGGAATACCGGATGTACCCGATGGTGTTTCGCGAGTCCTGGAAAGCCCCGGCGAAGCTGTATTACGCGCTGGAAGCCATGGGCCTGGTCGAGAAGTACCACGAGCAGGTCTACGACGCTATCCACAAGCAGAACAAGGAGCTCGCCACCGACAACCAAGTCAAGCAGTGGGCGGCGTCTATGGGCATCGATGCGGCCAAGTTCAACCAGGTCTACGATTCCTTCGGTATCGACGCCAAGCTGCAGCACTCCGTCGCCATGGGCCGGGCGTATGGCGTGCAAGGCACGCCAGCGATGGCGGTCAACGGCAAGTACTACACTGCCCCGTCGATGGTCATGGCGGGCGGCGGTGCACTCGACTACGACCGCTTCTTCAAGGTGCTCGACCAGCTGATCGAAATGGAGCACCCCTCAGCGGCGTCGAAGAGGAAGAAGACCGGTTGATGCGGCGGGCCGCGCGCTAGCCCGTCATGTATTCCCGACTACGCCGGTTGGTCGTGCTTTCCATGCTGGTCCTCGCGCCGCTGCCTGCGCGCGCGGATCTCATGGAGGACGTCGACTACCGCGTCATCCCCCGGCGCCGGCTGTCCAACACCGAGCGCATCGAGGTCGTCTATTTCTTCTACTACGGCTGCCAGTGGTGCTACCGCTTCGAGCCGTATGTCGCGGACTGGCTGCGGAAGAAGCCGACCGACGTGAGCTTCCGCAGGATCCCGGCGCTGCGCAACAGCCGCTGGATCACGTTGACGCGCGCCTACTACACCTTCGACGCCCTCGGGTTGCTGCCGCGGCTGCACGACCGGGCGTTCCAAGCGTTCCACAAGAACGACGTGAATCTCCAGAGCGAGAGCACCCTGTTCGATTGGGTGGCGAAGCAGGGAGTGGATCGCGATCGCTTCGAGGAAGTGTTCCGGTCGGATTCCGTGACCGCACACATGTACGACTCGCGCGAGCTGACCGACGCGTTCGAGGTCGAAAGCACCCCGACCGTGGTGGTCGACGGGCGCTACCTCAGCTCGAGTGGCATGGTGGGCGGGGTGGCCGAGCTGATCCTGGTGATGCAGGACTTGATCGACCTGGTGCGGAGCGAGCGCCGCGCGGTGAAATGAGCCTGCGCGTAGTGATCACCGGCGCTTCCAGCGGGATCGGGGAGGCACTGGCTGTCGAGTACGCGCGACGTGGTGCCCGGCTCGGCCTCATCGCCCGGCGGGGAGACCGGCTGCGCGCGCTCAGCGAGAAGCTGAGGGTGGACACCGCGCTGTTTGCGCTCGATGTGCGCGACAGCTCAGCGTTGCAGCGCGCGGCGCGAGACTATTGCGACAGATTCGGAGGCGCGGACGTGGTCGTGGCCAGCGCCGGCGTGGGCGCGGGAACGCTGACCGAGCGGGCCGAGGATCGCGCCCTGTTCCAGGAGATCCTGGACATCAACGTCATGGGGACGGTCAATACATTTCAGCCTTTCGTCGCCGCGATGCGCGCTGCAGGTGGTGGGACGCTGGTGGGCATCGCCAGCGTGGCTGGCTTTCGCGGCCTCCCCGGCTCGGGTGCGTACTGTGCCTCGAAGGCAGCAGTCATCGCCTATCTGGAAGCCTTGCGCGTCGAGCTGCGCGGCACCGGTGTCGCCGTTGTCACGATCAGCCCCGGCTATATCGCTACGCCGATGACCGAGAAGAATCCCTACCCGATGCCATTCTTGATGCGCGCGGATCGTGCAGCGAAGCGCATGGTCGACGCCATCGAGCGGCGCACGCGCCACATCGTCGTCCCCTGGCAGATGGGCGTAGTGGGACTGCTGCTGAAGATGATGCCGCGCCCCGTCCACGATGCGGCGTTCGCCCGCGCTCCACGCAAGCCGCGCCGGGAAGCGGGATAGGAAGCTCCGTCACGCTCCGGTGAGCGTAACCTCGAGCACCCGCTCCAGCTCTGCCAGCGCTTGCTCGGAGGACTCGACTTTGATCGTGGCCATCCCCAGCGCGCGCGCCGGTTTGAGGTTGATTCCCAAGTCGTCGAGATAGACCGCCTGTTGCGGCTCGATGCCAAGCTGCTCGAGAGCGAGTCGGTAGAAACGCACCTCCGGCTTGCGCGTGCCCACCTTGCTCGACTCGACGACGAGGTGAAACAGCGAAAGGATCTCCGCCACCTGTTCGGCCCGCGCATCCGACACGAGTGGGCCGTGCCCGGGAGCCGCCCGAACATTGTTGGTGAGGCAAGCGTTCACGAAGTGATCGCGGCAGCGACGCAGCGCTTGGACCATCTGCGGTCGGATCTCGCCGTACAGCAGTTCGATCACTTCCCCGCCCGCCACGCGATGCCCGAGCGCGGCGGACTCGTCCCCGAACGCCGAGTCGAATTGCGTCAGCGTCAGCTCGCCCCTCTCGAAGCGCGCCCACGCGTTCTGGTCGGGGTTGGTGCTGTTGACGCGGCGGAGAAAGTTCTCGGGCAACCCGCGCGCGCGTTCAAATCCGGCAAAGGCCAGGAACGGGCTTTCGGTGAACACGCCACCGAAGTCCCACAGCACGGCACGGATCGCGCTGCCGGAGCGTGACTCCGTGGTCACTTCTTGCCCTTCTTGTAAGCTTCGACGGCGCGCTTGAGGTCTTTGTATTCCTCGCACGGGATCGGCGTGCAAAGCTTCTGCAGCTCGGCCAGATGCAGCTCGGCCTTGGCTACATCGCCCGTCATCAGGTACGCCTCACCGATGTACTCGTGCGCTTGCCGATGGGCGGGGTCGAGCTTGAGCGCCTGGTTGTACGCGACAAATGCCGCGTTCAGGTTGCCGGACTTGCGCTGGGCGTAGCCGAGCCAGTTTTCGATGTCGGCATTGGTCGGATCGGCCGCGGCCGCCTTGTCGAGCAGCTCCACCGCGCGCTTCCAGTCCTGGGCTTCGACCGCCTTCTTGCCCTCGATCCAGTTCGGGTCCGTACTCTCGCTCGAATCGTCGGCGCCGAGGTTGGCCGCGACACGAATCGGAATGATAGCGATCAGGGTCATCAGCAGGATACCGAGGCCGGACTTGCGCATGTTCATGTGTTCCTCCGTAGTCAACGACCCCAGGGGAGTCGATCGGTGAGTGGGGACCGTCAGCGAAAGAAGTTGCCCGCGTCGAGCTCCTCTGTCAACGCCTGATAGTCTTTCGCGCCCTGGCTGTGCGGCGCGTGGGCGAAGATGTCCTTGCCGTGCATCGGGCTTTCGGCCAGGCTTACGGTTTCGGAGATCACCGTCTGGCACAGCGTGCCGGAGAAGCGCGCGTCGAGTTGACGCTGGATCTCGTAGGACAGGCGCCGCCTCGCGTCGAATCGGGTGATGACCACGCGCCGCAGGAAGTGCTTTCCGAGGCGCTCTTCCAGCACGCCCAACGCGGCGTCGAGCTTCTGCACTCCTTCCAGCGAAAGATAATCCGCGGCGACGGGCATGAGCACGCGGTCGGCGGCGATGAGGGCGTTGAGCGTAAGTACGCCCAGCATCGGACAGCAGTCGATCAGGATGAGGTCGCCCGCTAATGCCGGATCGGCCTGGAGCCCTTCCTTGAGCCGGCGGGAGATGGCCGCGTCGCTGCCGTGCAACGCGTCTACCTTGGACAGCTCCAGAGACGAGGGGACCACCCGCATGCCCGACAGCTGAGCGCGAGCGAGCGAGCTGAGCCGCGTGCTATCCCGGAAGAAAGCGTACACGCTATCGCTCGGCGCAACGGCGCGCAGACCCAAGGACAGCGATAAGCTCGATTGGGGGTCCAGGTCAACCAGGAGCGGACGCCTGTTGCGTGCGGCGAGCGCCGCGCCCAGGTTCAACGCAGTTGTGGTCTTCCCCACGCCGCCCTTCTGATTGAACACCGCGATCACCGGCATGGCTAGGGGCGGCGGCTATCGCGGTGCGAGGCGGTTCCGCACGTGCTGCAATCGTCCCCAGTGTCTTGCACTGCCGCGCCGATCGATCGCCGGCACCGCAGGGACGCGAGCGCGAACCACATTACCCTCTCCGTGGAGGCGTTGCGGACACTTGGCCAGGCCGGCCTCCGCTTTTACTCGACCGTAACCGATTTGGCCAGGTTGCGGGGCTTGTCCACGTCGGTTCCCCTGACCAGCGCGGTATGGTAAGCGAGCAGTTGCAAAGGCAGCACGTGCAGGATCGGGCTCAGTTGGCCGCGGTGGCCGGGCAAGCGGATGATATGGACTCCTTCGGACTCGGCGACATGACTGTCGACGTCCGCAAACACGTACAACTCGCCGCCGCGTGCTCTGACTTCTTGCAGGTTGGACTTCAGCTTCTCGAGCAGAGCGTCGTTGGGGGCGATCGCCACGACGGGCATGCCGGCGTCAACGAGAGCCAGAGGCCCGTGCTTGAGCTCACCCGCCGGATACGCTTCGGCGTGGATATAGGAGATCTCCTTGAGCTTGAGCGCGCCCTCCAGCGCAATGGGATAGTGCACACCGCGCCCGAGGAACAGCGCATGGTGCTTCGGCGCGAAGGCCTCGGCCCAGCGCTCGATCGCGGGTTCCAGCTCCAACACTTCCTGGAGCGCGGAGGGCAGATGGCGCAGCGCCTTCAGGTGAGATTGCTCGTCTCCGGGGAGCAGCCTTCCTCGCAGCTTGGCGAGCAGCAGGGTGAGGAGGAACAGCACCGCGAGTTGCGTCGTGAAAGCCTTGGTCGACGCCACGCCGATCTCGGGGCCCGCCCGCGTGAGGAACTTCAGGCGCGCCTGACGGATCAGTGCGCTCTCCGGGACGTTGCAGATCGCCAGCGTCCGCTCCTGCCCTAGCAACTTGGCGTGCTGGAGTGCCGCGATCGTGTCCGCCGTCTCTCCGGATTGGGAGATCGTGATCACGAGGGTATCGGGGTTCGCGACGCTGTCTCGATAGCGGTATTCGCTGGCGATCTCGACGCTGCATGGGAGCCCGGCGATGGACTCCATCCAATAGCGCGCGACCAACCCGGCGTGATAGCTCGTCCCGCAGGCCAGAATCAGCGCCCGTGCAACGCCCTCGAACGCCGGTCCGGCTTCCGCACCGAACAACTGAGGTACGATGGAGCTCGCTCCCACCACCATCTCGAGCGTCGCGGCCACCGCGCCCGGCTGCTCGAAGATCTCCTTCTGCATGTAGTGGCGGTAAGGCCCCAGCTCGACTGCGTCTGCCGACAGCCTGCTCTGATGTACCTCGCGCTGCACGGGCGCGCCCGCCGCGTCAAGCACCTGGTGGCCTTCTGTGGTGAGCTCTACCACGTCGCCTTCCTCGAGGTAGACGATCTGGCGCGTCACCTGCAGTAGCGCTGCAGCATCCGAGGCCGCAAAGTTCTCGCCTTCGCCCAGGCCGAGAAGCAGCGGCGCGCCCTTCCGCGACACGACGAGCCGATGAGGGTCGCGCTCCCAGATGACGGCGATGGCGTATGCCCCAATCAGTTCCTGCACTGCGCGCGACGTGGCCTTGAGGAGATCGGACTCCTCCTGCAGGTAGTGGTGAATGAGATGTGCGACGACCTCGGTATCCGTGTCGGAGACGAAGCGATAGCCGAGCGCGGAGAGCCGGGTGCGGACCGACTCGTGGTTCTCGATGATGCCGTTGTGCACCACCGCCAAGCCGTCTGCGCTGACATGCGGGTGCGCGTTGCGTTCGGTCGGAGCGCCATGCGTCGCCCAGCGCGTATGGGCGATGCCGACGTCGCCCTCGACCTTGGCCTGCTGCGCCATGTCGGCCAGCGTGGCCACCCGGCCGACGCTTCGCAGCCGATGCAGTCCGCTGTTGACGACGGCCAACCCGGCCGAGTCGTACCCCCGGTACTCCAGCTTTCGCAGGCCCTCGAGCAGTACCGGGACAACGTTGCGGTTAGCCACCGCGGCGACGATTCCACACATCGTTCGTGACTCGTGATTCGTGACTCGTGGTTCGTAATTCGTGATTCGTGACTCGTGACTATTTCGGAGAACCCAGCGGCCTACTACGAATCACGAATTACGAGTCACGGATCACGGCTTTTCTTCACAGGCCGCTTCCACCCTTTGATCGTGACCTGCTTGGCCCGGGACACGGTCAGCTCTCCGGCCGGCGCGTCCCGGCTGACGGTGCTGCCCGCGCCGATCGTCGCGCCTTTGCCGATCGTGACGGGAGCGACGAGCTGCGAGTCCGAGCCGATGAAGGCCTCGTCTTCGATCACCGTCTGATGCTTGTTGGCGCCGTCGTAGTTGCAGGTGATCGTGCCGGCGCCGATGTTGACGTTGCTCCCGATGGTCGCGTCGCCCAGATAGGACAGGTGGTTCGCCTTCGAGCCTTCGCCCAAGGCCGCATTCTTCGTCTCGACGAAGTTGCCCACGTGAGCGCGAGCCGCAAGGCGCGTGCCGGGGCGCATGCGGGCATACGGGCCCACCCGCGAGTCGGGCCCGATCTGCGCACCTTCCAGGTGACAGAACGGCAGGACGGAAGCGCCGGCCTCGACGATCACGTCCTTCAGCCAACAGCTGGGACCGATGCTCACGCCGTCGCCCAGCGTGACGTCGCCCTCGAAGATGCAGTTCACGTCGATCACCACATCCTGTCCACAACGGAGCTCGCCGCGCACGTCGATACGCGCCGGGTCCGCCAGCGTGACACCGCGCGCCATCAACTGAGCCGCCCGCTGCTCCTGGAACGTGCGCTCGAGCTGCGCGAGCTGCAGTTTGCTGTTCACCCCGAGGATCTCCCATGCGTGGGCCGGCTGTACGGTATGAACACGCACTCCCTCCGCTACGGCGTGCGCCACGACATCCGTGAGGTAATACTCTCCCTGCGCGTTCTCGTTTCGCAGCTCCTGCAACCACTGCCTGAGCTTCGCCGTCGGGGCGGCCAGGATGCCGGTGTTGATCTCTCGGATCGCCTTCTCGTCGGCGGTGGCATCCCGCTCCTCGACGATGCGCAGGAGCTGGCCCGACGCGTCGCGCACAATGCGCCCATATCCGGCCGGGTCGGGAAGCTCCGCCGTGACCAAACCCATTCCACGCTGTTCGGCGCTGACGCACGACAGCGTCTCGGGGCGGGTGAGAGGGACATCGCCATAGAGGACCAGCACCTGCTCGGCCGTGACGCAGGGAAGGGCCTGCTGCATCGCGTGACCCGTGCCTAGCTGCGGATCCTGCAACACGAAGCGGATGCCCTCCTCGCGGAATGTGTTCGGTACCTGTTCGCCGCCATGGCCATATACGACGATGATGCTGGACGGCTTGAGGCAGCGCACGGTCTCGATCACGTGGCGCAGCAGCGGACGGCCGCCGAGCTGGTGCAGCACCTTTGGGGTCGAGGAGTACATGCGCGTCCCCTTACCGGCGGCGAGGACGACGACGTCGAGAGTCATGAGGCGGGTCGGAGGGTACAGGCACACGGCCGACACCGTGCGCCGGCAAGCATTATCGCATAACGGTTCCCAGGCCGATCAGCGGGTCCGGTTGCTACGGAACGCAGCCCGTGCCTCCGTAGCAAGTTGCTTTACGTTGTCGCCCGTCAGCGCCGACAAGAAGGCTTCCAAGGCTTGCTTCTCCTCGGTGCTCAGGCCGAGTGGTCGGATGGCCGGATCCTTGCCGGGATTGTCAATTCCGCCGCGCTCATAAAACTCCACGACCGCCGCCAGGGTCGGAAGCGAGCCGTCGTGCATATAGGGCGCAGTCAGAGCGACATTGCGCAAGGAGGGCGTCTTGTACGCCCAACGGTCCTCCGGGCGGCCGGTTACTTCGAAGCGTCCCTCGTCCCTGAGCTCCGGGCCCAGAAGCTGTGCTAGCGCAGCGGCCGGGACCTCCGTCGAGACGCCGGGCGCAAGGGGGACGCTGTAGCCCTCGGGCGGCTTGTTGGCCCGCGCCCAGCCGACCCCCGTATTGTGAAATCGATGGTCGGTGAATAGCGCCTCTTGCGTGCCGATCAGATGGCACGCGGAGCACCCGGCCTTGCTTGTGAACAGCTCGAACCCTTGCTGCTCGAGCGCGCTCATGGCGTGCGCTTCGCCGCGGAAATACCAGCGGTCGAAGCGGGAGTTGCCCGAAGACAGGGTCCGCTCATAGGCCGCGAGTGCGGCGGCGATCTCGATCTCGGTCACCGCCTGCCCCGGGAAGGCGCGCTCCAGCAGCCCGCGGTAATCGGACAGCATGGCAACGCGCTCGACTACCTCGGTCTGCGAGCGGTTGCCCATTTCGTCCTGCGCCAGCAAGGGGCTCCACACCTGGTGTTCTAAGCTTGTTTCTCGCCCATCGTGGAACAGGCTCTGCTGATAGCCGACGTTGAGCACCGTGGGTGCATTGCGTCTCAGGTGCTGGCCCGACAGGCCGATCGCCGTGTTGGTTTGGTTGGAGGCGAACGCCTGCTCAGGGATGTGGCACATGCCGCAGGACATGCTGCCGTTGCGTGAGAGTCTGCGGTCCATGAACAGCTTGCGACCTAGGCTCACGCGAGCGTCGGTATCGGTTGCGCGCAAGGGTTGCACCCGAAGCAGCCCGAGCGGGACGGCCTGCGCAGGCTCCGCCGCCCGCGTCGGGGCGGGATCTAGCCCGAGCAAGATCGCCGAGACGACGCCGGCAACTGCCGGCAAAGCGCGCAGCCGATGCACCAGGGACGCAGAAGCTTTGCGTGTCAGTGGATGTTTACTCCGTCCTCCAGAAGCAGGGTATGGACATCGTTGACGATCACTTGGGGCACCAAGAAGCTGCTGGTGTAGATCTCCCGCACCCAGCCGTCCCGGTCGATGAGGAACACTTTTACCGTGTGGCTCAGGCTGCCCGCTTTGGCCGCATCCGCCGCGTCCGCCGGAACCCTTACGTCCTGCCCGAGGCCGTCCAGGATCGGCCGGAGATCGCGGGACGAAGCGGTGGTCAAGAAATACCACGGCACGGCAGAGCGTCGACCCGTCTCGGAACTCCCATAGGCGCGCATGGCCTCGGGAGTGTCGTGCACCGGGTCGAAGCTCAGGGTCACGAAGCGCAGGCGGCCCTGTATCGATTTTCGCTTCTCGAGCGTGCGCCGCACCTGTTGGAGCGTGTATCGCGCCATCGGGCAGCCGCCCGCATCACTGCAGGAGGTGTAGACGAGGCTCAGAAGCGTGATGCGGCCGTGCGTGTACTGGGACAAGCGCACGGACCTGCTGCTGGTGTCCAGCACCGTGCCTTCGGGCACCGCCTGGATGCGTTCGAGCCGGTAGCTGCCCGGCGCGGGCGGGACGAAGTCGGCCTTGGCCGATTTCAGCTCGTGCGCGCCGGCCCCATTTGCCAGCAGCGCGAGGGCCACAAGAGGCGCCTCAGCGAGCCTGCATCGCAACGGTCTGGTCTGCGTCCCCATAGGCCGCTTTCAGCGCCTTCGAGCCCAGCTTGATGTGATGCGCCCGCCCCAGCTTCTCTCGGTAAAAGTCCACCTCGAATGCGAGTGTGAGGTCTTTGCCGTCCCAGTTGAAGGCGCGCAGGAACTGCTCATCGTTCTCGCCTGTCTTGTCCCAGTTCGCCAGCAGCGACGAGGTGATGTAGACGCGCTTACCGTCCCAGCTCTGCGAGATCATGTTCACCTGCTTGCCGGTCACCTTCTCGTAGGTCTGCACCGGATGTTCCGGATCGGATAGATCGAAGTAGTGCGTCTTGCCGTCCATGAACGTATTCACCCAAAGCCCCTTGCCGTTCGCAGTGATGCTGATATCCACCGGCAGCGGGATCTTGGACGGATCGCCGATGACCGCCACGTCCTTCGCCTGCCACTCGCCCGCGCCGTCTTGCTTGATCAACCAGATCTTGGAGGTGAGCGCGGTGGCGAGCACGGCCCAGTTGTCGCCTTCGTTCAGCGACCAGCGCATCTCGAGCGGGGACCCCGGGACGCTGAAGATCTTTTGCGGCTTCATCGCCTTCAGGTCCCAGAGGACTACGGTGTTGCCGAAGCGCTTCATGGCCTCGGCATCGCCGACCAACTCGCCCAGGTTGCGCATGTAGTTGTTCCAGCCGGTGAAGCTGGAGGTGAGGAGCACGTTCTTCTGCGGGTTGATCGCGATGTCGTAACCATATCCGTCGCCGCCGCCTCCCGCGGGGATCGGGTAGGTCCGGATCAGATCGCCGCGGTTGTTGTACAGCGCCAGGCCGGTGACGCCGCCGTGGTCCTGGGTGTTGGATAGATTGCCGACCAGGACGCGGCCGGGCAATGCGTAGAACGTGTGCGGTCCGACATAGCCGGTCTGCTCCGGCAGGTCCGCGATGGTGTTGACCAACCTGGGCTTCCCGGGATCGGTGGCGATGTCGAAGATGTAGATCTTGCTGTCGTCGAGGCCACCGGCCCAGAGGAACCGGCGGTCGTCGCTGAAGCCCATGTGGTGCGCCTCGCCACGCGCGCCCACCGCAACGACGTGGACAACCTTGCCGTATTTCGACGACGCGGGGTTCACGTCGATGGTTACCAACTTGTCGGAGCCGTCGCCCAGCCCCGGCACGCCCAGCGTCCAGACGTAAGCGTAGTCTTCCTGGCCCTTGATCAGGTTGGTGACGAAGGGTGAGTTGCAAGTCTCGTCGGCCACTGCGCTCTCGAGCCCGCCGATGCTCCAGCAGGCCAGAGCAACCAGGAGCAGCCGGCCGAGTCGCGCTACGGCGCGAGTAGAGTTTCTGGTCATTGTGGTCTCCTCAGTTGCGGACTCGCCGCGCGTAGCAGTGTAAAACAATTCCGCGGTCCGGCCGCATCGCGAACATCGGGTCGACCTTATGCTCGCGACGGAAAGTGACGACGGCTCCAGCGCGCCCCGAGCGCTCGCGAGAGCTGCAACGCTCACTGGCTCCCGCGCGACCACACCCACTCGGTCACCGCGTCCTGAAACGCCTGCGCCGTGATGGCCTGCGGATGGTTGATCACGCTGACCAGTACGACGGTCCGGCCCGCGTGGTCGGTCACGTAGCCCGCGATGGCGCGCACGCCTTCGATGTAGCCGGTCTTGAGATGGCCGCGCCCGGCCGTCGGCGAGATCCTCAGCCGGCGTCGCAGCGTGCCGTCGACGCCGGGGATCGGCAGCGACGCGAGATACTCGGGCATGAACGGGCTGCGCGATGCGTACAGGAGCAGCTCTCCGAGGTGGCGCGGGCTGATCTGTTCCACGCGCGAGAGGCCGGATCCGTTCTCCAAGACCAGTTCCGGAAAGTTGAGTCCGCTGCGTGTCATCCACTCGCGGACTGCCCGCTTTGCTTTGTCGTTGGTGGCCGGCGGGTTATCCGCGGCCAGGGAGAGCGTCAGGAACAGGTGGCGTGCCATGACGTTGTTGCTGTACTTGTTCACGTCGCGAATGATCTCGGCCAGCGGCGGAGAGTCCCACGTCGCGAACAAGACGGCATGGTCCGACACCGTCCCGTTGCGTACATTCCCGCTGAGCGTCCCGCCGAGCTCGCGCCAGAGTTGGCCGAACAGCGTGGCTAGATACTCGTTCGGACTGAGCAGGCTGAAGCTTTTCGATCTTTCCCCGCAGCCGCGGGGAAACACGCCGGTGAACACGAGCGTCGCCCGTTCCGGGATGGACTGGGGCTTCTCCGGCCAGAACTCGCAGTTGCCCGCGCCGAGGCCGAGCTGGTTGATGATCGTGACCTGCGGAAGCTGAGGCGTCGCGACGATCTGCACCCGGCCCGCCTGCTCATCGGGCAGAAACTGCAGCCAGATCGATTTGTAATTGACCAGGAGCGCGTCCGGCAGGACGTTGTAAGGTCGCGTTGGCTCGTTGTCGAATCCCGCGGGATCCGGGTCGTCGACTACGAAGAAGCTGCGGTCGAGGATGAGGCCGCCCCGGATCTCGCGCAGGCCGCGCGTGCGCAGATCGCTGAGGAACATCCAGAAATCCTGCAGTGTGATCTTGGGGTCACCATATCCTTTCAGAACGAGGCTTCCGTCGAGCACATCGCCGGTTAGCGTTCCGTCGATCCAGGCTTCGGTGCGCCAGGTGAAATTGGGGCCCAGCAGCTCCAGGCCGGCCAGCGTGGTGAGCAGCTTCATGGTAGAGGCCGGACTCATCGCGCGGTCGGCGTTGTGCACGAGCAGCGGCTGCGGCGCGCCCAGCTCATGAACATACAACCCAACCGAGCTGGGCGGAACTCCGGCTTGTGCCAGGGCCTCGCGCAACGGCTCCGGCAGCGGAGCCGCACGGGCCGCGCCAAGCACGCACAACGCAAGCGCCAGCGTTGCCAGACTGCGGTACATCACAGTTGTACCGATTCGCCAGGCGCCGGCGCTGCCGCCCGCCAGCCCAGTCGGTTCTCGATGAGCTGCGCAAATCCCTTGGCGATCGCCGCCTCCCCGTGGACCACCAACGTGCGTTGCGGTGCCCGCGAAAATCCGCGCAGCCATCGCAGCAGGGCGGCCTGGTCTGCATGTGCCGAGAGCCCACCGAGCGTATGCACGCGAGCGCGCACCGGGATCTCGTCGCCGAAGATGCGAACGCTGGTCTCGCCGTCCACGAGGCGGCGGCCCAGGGTGCCGGGTGCTTGATAGCCGACGATCACCACGCTCGATTCCATCCTCGGAAGATTGTCGCGCAGATGGTACTGGACGCGACCGGCTTCGCACATTCCGCTCGCGGCGATGATCACCGCGCCGCTGCGGACGCGGGACAGGGCGGCGGACTCCTCGGGCGCCTCGACAAACCGGATGCAGGGTCCGGTCGCTTCCTTCGTGGCGGATTCCAGTAGCGCCACGGCGTCCGAATCGAGCAGGCGCCAATGCTTGAGCGTGACCGCCGTGGCTTGCGTCGCTAGCGGCGAGTCGACATAGATGGTAAGCGGCGGCACCCGACCTTCCTGTTGTAGCTTGATCAGCAGATACAGCACGTCCTGCGTTCGGCCGACGGCGAAAGCCGGGACGATCACGTTGCCCCGCCGCCGCTCGATCGTCTCGACCGTTGCGGCGGCGAGCTCGGCCAGCGTAGCCTCTATCGGCTTGTGCACCCGGTTACCGTAGGTCGACTCCACGACCAGCAGGTCGGCCGCGGAGACGGGGGTAGGGTCCCGGAGCAGTAGGTTGCCGTACTGACCGAGATCGCCCGAGAACACCAGTTTGCGCTCTCGGCTCCCATCACTGATCCACAGTTCGATCAGCGCTGAGCCGAGGATGTGCCCCGCATCGCGAAACACGCAACGCACTCCGTGCTTGGGCTCCAGCCATTGGCCGTACTCCACACGACGCAGCTGACGCAGGCTGGATAGCGCCTGAGTCCCGGTGTAGAGAGGCTGGGAAGAGTCGCGCTCGCTCCGGTGCTCATGGATGTGGGCGCTGTCCGCGAGCATCACTCCAAGCAGGTCCACTGTGGCCGAGGTCGCATAGATCGCTCCGTTGAAGCCGAGATGCACCAAACGCGGCAACAGTCCGGAGTGATCGATGTGGGCGTGCGTGAGTAGGACGAAGTCGATCGCAGCGAGCGCCGGCGTGATCGCCAGACGGTTGCGCTCCTCGGCGGCCGAGTCGCCCGAGAACATCCCGCAGTCGAGCAGGAAGCGCGCTGTTCCCGTCTCGATTAGACAGCACGATCCTGTCACCTCCTGCGCAGCGCCTAGGAACGAAAGCTGTATCACCCGCAGGTTCAGAGTGGGCGTGCCGCGACGTCGCGCACGCGGTGGTTGGGTGTCACAGGAGCGATCGCACGGAGTCCTCGAACCAGCGGTTCACGCGGCAGGTTGAATCCGGACTTGTTGGCAACGGTGTCAGCCGAGCGCTAACGCTGCTTCGACCGGCGGTGCTCGGCGATGCAATGCGTGCAGTTCGCCGGACGGCCGCCGCGACAGGCAGCGCAGTCAGACGGCGCGTGATCGCTTAGGCATCGAAAATGCTGCATCGTTGCGGCAGGCCTCTACCTTTAGTAAGTTTACACAGGCGCGCCTCTAGGAGTTTACTTGGGCTACAAGGAGGTTGGTCGAATGCAGTTGTTAGAGCGCATCGAGGAGCAGATGGCGGCCACGCAGTTGCCGCTGTTCGGCGTCACTCTCGCCGCAGTACCGTGTCCCGACACGCCAGTGATTCTCACGCTGCACTGGCACAGCTTCGTGCGCCAGCGCGTCGCGGACGCCGATGGCGCAGAGGCGATTGCCTACAAGCCCGTGCCAAGCTCCGCATTGCAGTTGAACGAACGCTGGGACGATGTGCTCGCCGTCGAACGCGCCGCATTGGCCGCCGCTTGGGAGCTCGGTGCGTGGGATGTGGCTCGAGCCGAGCGCCCCTCCGTGGCGCGCCCCGGCGCGGAATCGCGTGAGGCGCTCGAGTGCTTGCAGGCCTTTGGAGCTTTCCCCTTCGGCATCGACGGAAACCAAGTGGTTCTGTCCGATGCGCCCGACGCCGATGAACTTCTGAATGTAGCGGCTCGGCGCGGCTACCTGATGTGGGTGTTTCGGCCGGTGCACGGCGGCATCTGGAGAGAGTACGCGGACGATGCCACGCTCAAGCCCGACGGCACCCGGGAGCCGCCCTGTCCCGTCGCGCCGATGCGCCCGGTGGGCGTGTCGCGCAAGACGGTCTATCGTTTCGGTGTCGCGCCCGGTCTCGCGCACTGATCCTGCCGTCAGGGCAGCACATCCCGTTTCGCGCACCGGCTAAGCCCCGGCTCCGCACCCGGCCGGGGCGGGGCCGTTGCGTGCCTGCTGCGAGCCGTGGGCTCGACCGCTGATCCAGCGGGCCCCGGCATCCCCTGCCGGGGCTTCTTGAAATCCGTTGGCCACATCCGTATCATTAGCACTCGTTAGCAGAGAGTGCTAATAATTCCAGACCATCAATGCAATCATAGTGTTACTACAAGGAGTCCGATTCATGAAGATCCGCCCCTTGCATGACCGTGTGGTCGTGAAGCGCCTGGAAGAGGAACGGAAGACCGCCTCCGGCATCGTGATCCCCGATACCGCTGCCGAGAAGCCCGACACCGGCGAGGTGATCGCCGTGGGCAACGGCAAGGTGCTCGAAGACGGCAAGGTTCGGCCCCTGGATGTGAAGAAGGGCGACAAGATTCTGTTCGGCAAGTATTCGGGCCAGACCGTGAAAGTGGAAGGCACCGAGTACCTCGTGATGCGCGAAGAAGACATCATGGGCGTCATCGAGTGAGCCAAACGGTAACGTGATTCATCTCAACCCAGGAGTTCGTTGAATGGCAGCCAAAGACGTCAAGTTTCATGACTCCGCTCGCAATCGCATCATCGCGGGTGTGAATGTTCTGGCCGATGCGGTCAAGGTAACGTTGGGCCCGAAGGGTCGCAACGTCGTGTTGGAGCGCTCTTTCGGCGCCCCGACCGTAACCAAGGACGGTGTATCGGTCGCCAAGGAAATCGAGTTGAAGGACAAGTTCGAGAACATGGGCGCACAGATGGTGAAGGAAGTTGCGTCCAAAACCTCGGACGTCGCCGGTGACGGCACCACCACCGCGACCGTGCTCGCGCAGTCCATCGTGCAGGAAGGCATGAAGTTCGTGGCCGCCGGCATGAATCCGATGGACCTCAAGCGCGGCATCGACAAGGCAGTAGACGCCGTTGTCGAAGAGCTGAAGAACATCTCCAAGCCGACCACGACCAGCAAAGAAATTGCGCAAGTCGGTGCGATTTCCGCCAACGCCGACGAGGCCATCGGCAAGATCATCGCCGACGCCATGGAGAAGGTCGGCAAGGAAGGGGTGATCACGGTCGAGGACGGCAAGAGCCTGCAGAACGAACTCGAGGTCGTGGACGGCATGCAGTTCGACCGCGGGTATCTGTCGCCGTACTTCATCAACAACCCGGACAAGCAGATCGCCGTACTGGATAACCCGTACGTCCTGCTGCACGACAAGAAGATCTCCAGCATCCGCGACTTGCTGCCGGTACTCGAGCAGGTAGCCAAAGCCGGCCGGCCGCTGCTGATCATCGCGGAGGAAGTCGAGGGCGAGGCTCTCGCTACTCTGGTGGTCAACAACATCCGCGGCATCCTCAAGACCTGCGCCGTGAAGGCACCGGGCTTCGGCGATCGCCGCAAGGCCATGCTCGAAGACATCGCCATTCTCACCGGCGGCACAGTCATCTCCGACGAGGTGGGTCTGCAGCTCGAGAAGGCGGGGCTGAACGACCTGGGCCAGGCGAAGCGTGTAGAGATCGCGAAGGAAGAAACCACCCTCATCGATGGTGCCGGCGATGCCAAGCAGATCGAAGGGCGGGTGAAGAACATCCGCAAGCAGATCGACGAGGCCACCAGTGACTACGACCGTGAGAAGCTGCAGGAACGCGTAGCGAAGCTGGCCGGCGGCGTCGCGCTGATCAAGGTCGGCGCCGCTACCGAAGTCGAGATGAAGGAAAAGAAGGCGCGTGTGGAAGACGCTCTGCACGCAACCCGAGCCGCCGTCGAGGAAGGCATCGTGGCCGGTGGAGGTGTGGCGTTGATCCGGGCGCGTCAGGCGATCCAGAATCTCAAGGGCGCCAACCATGATCAGGACGCGGGCATCAAGATCGTCATGCGGGCACTCGAAGAACCGCTGCGTCAGATCGTAGCCAACTCCGGCGCCGAGCCCTCGGTCGTGCTGAACAAAGTGGTCGAGAGCAAAGGCAACTTTGGATACAACGCGTCCACCGACCAATACGGTGATCTGGTCGAGATGGGAGTGCTGGATCCGACCAAGGTGGCCCGCTGCGCGCTTCAGAACGCAGCGTCGATTGCCGGCCTGATCCTCACCACCGACGCGATGGTGGCCGAACTGCCCAAGGACGAAGGGCACCGGCATGGCCCTGGCGGCGGTGGAATGGGTGGCATGGGCGACATGGATATGTAAGCAAAGGACCAGCGCGCCTGCTTGCAGGTGCGCTGATCGTGCCGGGCTCCATGTATCGAGGCCGGCGCCTACTTGGAGGGGCTCCGCCGGAGGGCGGGGCCCTTTGTTTTTCCTGGTCCAAGAGCGCGCCCGGCAGGGGACCTAGGTTCGGGACGCAGGTCGGGTTCGTGCGCGCCGCGTCGGTCGGCTACGCGTTGACAACCCTGGGCATCCAGAATATGTTGCGGGGAAGGCGCGACGGCAGGATGCTGCAGCGACCGGAGGCCGGGCAGGCCCACGCAGGGCCGTTGAGGACAAAACCAACGATGCAGGGAGGAGCACCCCGATGAGCCAAGCTCAAGCTCAGACTCAGGCTGTGGCGGCCCCACACCACGACTTCCAACCCGAAGAGAAGCGGGTTATCTTCGCCTCTTCACTCGGGACCGTCTTCGAGTGGTACGACTTCTACCTCTACGGGAGTCTCGCCGTTTTCTTCGGCAAATTGTTCTTTCCCCCGGGGAATGATACCGCCGCGTTACTAGCGTCGTTGGCCACCTTCGGTGCGGGGTTTGCGGTGCGACCCTTCGGTGCTCTTGTGTTTGGGCGCGTGGGGGACATCGTGGGACGCAAATACACCTTCCTCATCACGATCGTTGTGATGGGAGCGTGTACGTTCTTGACCGGTCTCGTGCCCACGTACGCCACGATCGGCTGGTGGGCGCCCATCCTCCTGGTCAGCCTGCGACTCGCACAGGGGCTCGCGCTCGGTGGGGAGTACGGAGGCGCCGCGACCTACGTGGCAGAGCACGCGGCCCACGATCGCCGCGGTTATGACACGAGCTGGATTCAGACCACAGCGACGCTGGGCATCGTACTGTCGCTGGTGATCATTTTGTTCTTCCGGCTCAACATGGAACCCGCGGAGTTCGCCTCTTGGGGCTGGCGTATTCCGTTCTGGTTCTCGGTCATTCTGCTGGGGATCTCCGTCTACATTCGGCTAAGGCTGGAGGAATCACCAGTTTTTGCGCAGGTCAAAGCCGAAGGGAAGACCTCGAAAGCGCCTCTCAGAGAAAGCTTCGCCAACCCGCAGAACCTAAAGCTGGTTCTCATCGCGCTGTTCGGTGCGGTCGCAGGCGAGGGGGTCGTCTGGTATACCGGCCAGTACTATGCGCTGTATTTCCTGGTCTCTGTCCTGAAGGTCGACTACGTCACGGTGTACACGTGGATCATCATTGCGCTGTTGATCGGGACGCCGTTCTTCGTCGTGTTCGGCGCACTCTCCGACCGCATAGGGCGCAAGAAGATCATGATGGCCGGCTTCCTGCTGGCGGTGATTACGTACATCCCGATCTTCAAAGGGTTGACCCACTTCGCCAACCCGGGGTTAGAGGAAGCCGCGGCCGCGAACCCGGTCATGCTCTATGGACGAGACTGCGGAAAGCCCTGTGACGGCGCGCGCGACTTCCTTGCAAAGAGTGGTGTCCCTTACACGCATGTCGAGGCGAAGCCAGGCGAGCCGTTAGTGCTGGCTGTCGGTTCGGCTGAAGTCAAAGGGTTTGACGCGAAGGCGTACGGTGACGCTCTGAAGGCGTCCAACTATCCGCCAAAAGCGGATCCGGCACGGATCAACCACGTAATGGTCATCGTCCTGCTCGTAATCCTGGTGATCTACGTCACACTGGTGTACGCCCCAATCGCGGCCTTCCTGGTCGAGCTCTTCCCGACGCGAATCCGTTACTCTTCGATGTCGCTGCCCTATCACATCGGGAACGGGTGGTTCGGTGGCTTCGTCCCGCTGATCGCGACGTCGGTGGTCGTAGCTACGGGGAACATCTACGCAGGCTTGTATTACCCGATGGCGATCGCGCTGATCAGTCTGATCGTCGGCTCCATCTTCATTCGTGAGACGAAGGACCACGACATCCGGACCCTCTGAGGCGGCAACAGCCGACCATCTAACAGAAGCCCGGCGCGAGTGCCGGGCTTCTTGCTTTTCGCTCTGTGCTCCCGCACGCAGCATCCGGACGACAGCAGCTTACCCCCTGCTTCGCTAGCCGCTATAATGCGCAGTCCTCGGCATCCTGGCGCTCGGCCGGTCGACTGGCGCATTCGCGGGAGGAGGCTAAGTACGTGGGCCGTGGTACAGGGCATCGACAACAGGCGAGGCGGCGGCACCTGCTCAGCTTGTTGCGGTGAAGACCAACCTTTAGGTTATGCCGCAGCCATAACACGCAATGCGCTGCGGGCCACCGAGCTTAGCGCAGTGTAGGCTGGCATCCGCTTGCGGGTGTCACGGGGTCCCGCGAGGGGTTCGCGGCAGAAGCCAAAGTCCTGGTGTCGGTACTTCACGCAGTACAAGTGGCCAAGTAGCTCAGTTGGTAGAGCAGAGGACTGAAAATCCTTGTGTCGGTGGTTCGATTCCGCCCTTGGCCACCAGTGATTTCGGCGAGCACTGATCCGCGGTGTGGGTCAGCGCGGAGCGCAAAATCATGCGGGTGGCGGTCGGATCGGCGCGCTAGTCCTTAGCCTTCGCACGCGGTGCCGGATCTCGTTGGGTTACGACTTCGATCGCGAGAGCTTGTCCGGGCGCCACGCTCAGGGACTCCCCTTACCTGCCGATCAACGCAACGTCATCAATGCGCAGGAGGGCTGTCCCCGGATCTTGTGCGATGACCTGAAACGTGACCTCAGCCAAGTAGTCTCCACTACCTTCGCGAACCGGAAGGCGAGCGCGTCCGCCGCGCTGCACTGGCCTCGCAAACCCCTGCTCACCGCCGCAGCGATCGCGCCCGTGGGTCCATCGGAGCAGCCAATCGCCCCTGAGACCTCAGCCACGAGCGGACCGAGTAGCCAGCGCTGCTGGCAGCACGCCAACTCCCCGTGCCCGAAGCGTAGCACCTTATGCGCTTGTCTTCCTCCCGCCAGCCTGGCCCCGCTCCGGCGCAGGCGATGACTGCTTGCCTGCCATCTCGCGCGCAGCGTTAGCCACCGCGATGCGGAAGCTCTCAGGCACGCGCACGAATGCCGCGTCGTGCATCACAAGCTGCCAGATCTCGTTCGCAGTCAACCCGCAGCTGAGAAGTTCGCGCGCGAGCACCCGCTGCGGCGGGTTGATCACCGCGCCCTTCATGCGTTGCGCCAGGACGCTCTTCAGGCGCTCGTCCAACGCTGTCATGTTCTTCACCTCCTCTTTCACTGTGCCCGCCTGTGTCGCCCGGTGGGCATCGGGCTCATCTGGGAGTAACAGGTACGTCCGGGTGGTGTCGAGGAGGCTTGCGATTGCCTCTTGTATCCGCTGTCTCCTTCTCAAGCATTCGCGTAGCGTGGAGCCGGCAAGGCGAGGCCGTGCACGAAAAGCGCCGTGGCCGTGGGCTCCGGCGGCGAGGGTCGGATCTGAGAGGGAGATCCGGTTGGCCCGCCCGCCGCACCCGACGGGGGTCAACCGGCAGGTGAGCTAGCTTGCCGCTGCGGCTACGCCCGAACGCGTCGCGCGCAGCAGCGGCAGCGGATCGTGGCGCCGACAGGCGCGGTCGCAGAGCTGCAAACGCGCGGCACAGCGTTCGGCGCTCACGTTCAGGGATGGCTCGCGATTGGTCGGCATGCTGGCCCATACCTCTGAGATCGGAGTGTAGGCTCCGAGGGCGCGAGATCAAGGGCATCCGAACGTCGCAGATCGCGGCTCTCGATGCGGTGCCGGAACCTCGACGCTCACCCGCAGCGAGCGTGCCGCGCCCATCTGTGCAGACGGGGTCGGGCCGGCAGGATACTTGCCTTATAATTCTTCGTTATCCCGCCCGTCATGCGGAAGAGCAGTCTACTACCAGCGCGGGAGGGACGTCGCGAAGCCGCCGCGAAGCCAGATCCTTTCATCAGGCCGCTAACCGGATGCAGCTCGTCGCCTTTGGCGTCAACCACCAGACCGCGCCACTGGCCGTGCGTGAGCGCATTGCGTTCAACACGGAGGGGCTGCCGTTGGCGCTGCGCGACTTGTGCGACCACGAGCCGGTACGGGAGGCGGCGATCCTCTCGACCTGCAACCGCACCGAGATCTACTGCAGCACGCCTGAGCCGGCCAAGGCGATACGTTGGCTGGCCGCCTATCACAAACTGAAGGAGACCACGCTGGAACCGTATGTGTACACTTTGCCGCGCGAACGGGCGGTGAAGCATGCGTTCCGGGTGGCGAGCGGGCTGGAGTCCATGGTGCTCGGCGAACCGCAGATCCTGGGCCAGATGAAGGACGCGGTGCGCTCGGCCGAAGCCGCCGGCACCCTCGGGTTGGTCCTGCACAAGTTGTTTCAGCAGACGTTCTCGGTCGCCAAGGAAGTGCGCAGCACGACCCAGATCGGTGAGGCCTCGGTCTCGCTTGCGTCGGCTGCGGTGCGCGTTGCCGAGCGGATCTATCCCAGCATCTCGCAGCAGACGGTGCTCTTCGTCGGTGGTGGCGAGATGATCGACCTCGCGTCGACACACTTCGGGGCACAGCGGCCGCGGGGGATGACATTCGCCAACCGGACGCTGGAGCGCGCCCAGGATCTGGCGCGGCGCTTCGGCGGCAATGCGCGCTCGTTCAACGATCTGCCCGAGTTCATCGCTGGGCAGGACATCGTCGTCACCTGTACGGCGAGTCAGCTCCCGATCATCGGCAAAGGGATGATCGAGAGTGCGCTCAAGGCCAGGCGCCACCGGCCCATGCTGATCATCGACCTGGCGGTACCGCGCGACGTCGAGGCCGAAGTCGCGGCATTGGACGACGTGTTCCTGTATACGGTGGACGATCTGGGTAAGGTGATCCAGGAAGGGCGCGACCAGCGCCAGGCGGCGGTGGGCGAGGCGGAAGCCATCATCGATGCGGGCGTGCACGAGTTCATGCACTGGCTCGGCACGCGCGAGGCAGTGCCGACCATCCGCGCGCTGCGCGACCAGGCCGAGCGCAGCCGCCGCCACGAAGTCGAGCGCGCCCTGCGGCGGCTGGCGCGCGGCGAGCCGCCCGAGCAGGTGCTCGAGGGGCTGAGCCGCAGCCTCACCAACAAGCTCCTGCACCCGCCTACCCATGCGTTGCACGACGCGAAGGAAGCCGACCGAGAGCAGCTCGTGAAGCTTCTCGAACGGGTCTATCTCACGCGCGGCCGCGAATGAAGCCGAGCATCGGTGCCAAGCTGACGCAGCTCTCCGCCCGGCTGGAGGAGCTCAATCAACTCCTGTCCTCCGAGAACGTGACGGCGGATTTGAGCAACTACCGCAAGCTTTCGCGCGAGCACGCCGAGATCGCGCCCGTGGTTGAGCTGTTCAAGTCCTATCGCGCTACGGAACGCGATGTGCAGGCGGCGCAATCCATGGTCTCGGATCCGGAGATGAAGGAGCTGGCCGAGACCGAGATCCGAGAGGGAAAGCAGAAGCTCAGCAGCATCGAGGCCGAGCTCCAGCGGCTGCTGTTGCCGCGCGATCCCAACGACGAGCGCAACATCTTCCTGGAGGTGCGGGCCGGTACGGGCGGCGACGAATCGGCGCTGTTTGCCGGCGACCTGTTCAGGATGTACTTTCGCTACGCCGAGCGCCACGGCTGGCGCGTCGAAGTGGTGTCCCAGAGCCAGGGCGAGGTAGGCGGTTACAAGGAAGTCATCGCCAAGATCGTCGGCCAGGGCGCTTACTCTCGACTGAAATTCGAGTCGGGCGGCCATCGCGTCCAGCGGGTCCCCGCCACCGAAACCCAGGGACGCATTCACACCAGCGCATGTACCGTCGCCGTCATGCCGGAGGCCGACGAGATCGGCGAGATCGTGCTCAACCCCGCCGAGTTGCGCATCGACACCTTCCGTGCCTCGGGCGCCGGCGGCCAACATATCAACAAGACCGATTCGGCGGTGCGGGTAACGCATCTGCCTAGCGGCATCGTGGTCGAGTGCCAGGACGACCGCTCTCAGCACAAGAACAAGGCGCAGGCGTTGTCGGTGCTGGCCGCGCGCATCAAGGACAAGCAGCTGCGCGAGCGCCAGGCCAAGGAGGCGGCCACACGCAAGTCGCTCATCGGCAGCGGCGATCGATCGGAGCGCATCCGGACTTACAACTTTCCCCAGGGCCGGGTGACCGATCATCGGATCAATCTCACGCTGTATAAGATCGACCAGATCATGGATGGCGATCTGGACGATCTGATCAATGCGCTGATCGCGGAGCATCAAACGGAGCAGCTCGCGGCTTTGGCGGAAGTGGCGTGAAGCATCGCCCGCGGGACCGGCAGAGTGGTGCCGTGCCGACCCGAACATGACAGATACTCAGGAGCGATCCAGCGCCGAGGCCCGCGGCGCAGTCCGATCGATCGGGGACCGTTTGCGCTCCGACAGCGCGGCGCTGTCCGAGGCGCTCCGGGTGCCTCTTCCGGAGGCACGCCGTGAGGTGCAGGTGCTCCTGAGCCGTGCGCTGGGATGGGACTGGGCGCGCTTGCTCGCTCATCCGGAGTTCGCGCCGGGCCCCGAGGCGGCCGCGCGCTACGAGCGCATGCTTGCGCGCAGGATAGCCCAGGAGCCTGTGGCCTACATCGTGGGTGAGCGCGAGTTCTATGGCCTCAGCTTCGAGGTCACCGACGCGGTGCTGATCCCCAGGCCCGAGACCGAGCTGCTGGTCGAGCTGGTGCTCGAACGCTTACCTGCGTCTGCCGATTGCCGGATCCTCGACTTGGGCACCGGCAGCGGATGCATCGCTGTGACCGTGGCGAAGCTGCGGCCGCACGCGCAGGTCGTGGCCACGGACCTTTCCCACGCGGCGCTGGAAGTGCTGGTTCGAAACGCCAGCCGTCATGGCATCAGAAACCTCGTCCATCGAGCGGGCAATTGGTTCGATGCCGTTCACGGCCAGCGCTTCGACCTGATCGCGTCCAATCCCCCGTATGTCGCCGAGGGGGATCCGCACCTGAGCCAGGGCGATCTTCGTTTTGAGCCACAGGCGGCGCTCCATTGCGGCGGGGATGGGCTGGACGCGTTCCGCGAGATCACGACGCACGCACCCCGGCATCTGCTGCCGCGCGGCTGGTTGCTTCTGGAACACGGGCAAGGCCAAGAAGCCTCGGTGCTGGACTTGATGAAGGAGACCGGTTTCACCGAGCGGTCCTCGCACCGCGACCTGGCGGGCATCCCGCGGGTTGCGGCAGCGCGCTTGCCTTGAAGCGACCGGCCCGGAGCGCTACCATAGCGATCGTGTACAGGCTATCCACCCGGGGTAGCCTTAGTCTTTTTGAGGTGAGGTCATGGATACCCAGGAACGCATTCGCCAGCAGGTGACCGAGAACCGCGTCGTCCTGTACATGAAGGGCACGCCGGAAGCGCCGCAGTGCGGGTTCTCCGCGGCGGCGGTCCAGCTTCTTGAGGCCTGTGGTGTGGACGAGGTGGCCACCGTCAATGTGCTGGCCGACGCCGAGATCCGCCAGGGCATCAAGGAATTTTCCAACTGGCCGACCATCCCGCAGCTGTATGTCGACGGGGAGTTCATCGGCGGCGCGGATATCATGCGCGAGATGTATCAGAGCGGCGAGCTGCAGAAGATCCTCGCGGGCTGAGACCCGCGCGCGACAGGCTAGAAGGGGCCGGCACGCACGCCGGCCCTTTTGTTTTTCCGCCGTCCTCGCGGTTCGGGCGTGTTATCGCGCGACGGCGTGGATGCGCTCGATCCGCCCCTCGTCCAGACCTACTGCGCGCGCGGCTTCTAGAACGGAGAGCCAGGTCTCGCGCAGCAGCGGGATGCCGCCGGCAAGGCGCTCGGCTCGGCTGCGCTCTTCCGGCTCTCCTGGAATGAGGGTCTGCACGCCAGCCTGCGCAGGCTTGGCCTGCTTCACATACGCCACGTATCGAGTGACCTCCTCAGGGAACAAGTGTTCCGGGTCGATTCGGGCCGGGTCGATGTAGATCGAAAACATGCCATTGGCAAAGCGCCGACCCGGCGCCACACACCCGTTCCCGGAGAGCGCGCCGCCGAGAAGCTCGCACATCAACGCGAGGCCCGATCCCTTGTGTCCGCCGAACGCTCGCAGCGCCCCGATCCCCCCGCGCACATCGCGTTTTCCGGTTGCCGCGTAATCCCCGTAGAGCAAGCGCGGGTCATCGCTCGTGCGCCCATCGGGACCGATGAGCGCGTCACTCGGTATCGCGCGGCCGCCATGGCTCGCGACCAGAACCTTTCCTTCGGCAACCACCGATGTGGCGAAATCCAGCAGCAGCGGCGCGCGGCCGGGAACCGGCACGCCGACGCAGAACGGCGCCGTTGAGAAGCGACGCTCGACGCTGCCGAAGGGTGCGACCAGCGGCGCGCCTACCGCGTTCACGAAGTGGATCGAGACGAGATTTTCCGTCGCCGCCATCTCAGCCCAATCGGCTACCCGTCCGACATGGCCCGCGTTGCGCAGCGCCACCGCCGCCAGCCCCATCGACCTGCATTTGGCGATGCCCATCTCGACGGCTTGCGGCGCCACCGTTTGACCGAACCCATATCTACCGTCGACCACCGCGAGAGCGGGCGTATCCACAAGCACCCCGACAGTCTGGTCCGGGACAAGGTGGCCGTCGCGCATGAGCTGGAGGTAGCGGGAGATTCGGACCACTCCGTGGCTGTCGTGGCCGGTGAGATTGGCGCCGACCAGGTATCGCGCGATGCGCTCGGCCTCGGAATGGGAGCAGCCTGCGGTCCCGAAAATCTCCGCCGCCAGCTGTTCCAGATCGCGGGCTGCGATCAATACCACGTCATGTGTGTTCGTATCCATGTTCCGTCGCGCGCCGGCGGGGGAAGCGGCGTCATCCTTTGGTTGCACCCGCAGTGAGGCCAGCGATGTAATAGTCCATCAAGAAAGCGTAGATGAGCAGTGGAGGCGCCGCGCCCAGCAACGCGCCTGTCATGATCTGGCCCCAGTTGAAGACGTCGCCCTTGACCAGGGTCGTGACGATGCCCACCGGCAGCACCAGCTGATCGGCCGAAGTGGTGAACGCAAGCGGGTAGAGGAATTGCGCCCAGGACACAGTGAAGGCAAAAATGGTTGCGGCGATCACTCCCGGCAACGCTACAGGGATGAAGATCTTGGTGAGCAGCTGCAGGTATCCGGCGCCGTCTATGAGCGCCGCTTCGTCCAGCTCCTTCGGGATGCTGCCGAAATAGCCGATCATGATCCAGGTGCAGAACGGGATCGTCAAGGTCGGGTAGACGATCACGAGCACCCACCAGCGGTCGATGAACTCGATGCCGGTCCATTCGTGCAGAAAAGCGAAGATCTTGAACAGCGGGATGAACAGCAGTGTGTCCGGGATCAGGTAGGTGAGGAATACACCGGTGGCAAGCGCGGCCGAGCCCCAGAAGCGCATCCGGGAGAGTGCGAAGGCGGCCGGCACGCTGACCAGCATCGTGATCGAAACCACGAGCACGGAGACGAAGGCCGAGTTGCGGAAGAACGTGAGATAGATCGGTGAGGTCAGCAGCTCGACGTAGTTCGCGAGCGTTGGCGAGAGCACCCACCAAGGGGAGGCCGCGGCCGAGATCTCAGCGCTGGTCTTGAGCGAGGTGAGGAGCATGTAGACCGGCGGAGTCAGGAAGAACACGGCGAACACGAGCAGGAAGAAGTAAGACCACGCCAGCGCCCGGCGCCGGTCGCGCCGCATGCTCCCTCGTCGCGCGGAGCGGGAGGCAACGCCGGCAGCGGGAGCGACGGCGCTCACGGTCAAGCCTCGGTTCCGCGTCTGCTCACGTCGCGCAGGATGAAGACCGCGGCCACGGCCAAGATCGGGAACATGAACAACGAGACGCATGCGCCCAGCGGAATGTCGCTGCTCTCGATGCCGATCTTGAACGCCCAGGTCGCGAACACGTGCGTCTGATCCACCGGCCCGCCGTTGGTGAGCACGCGCACGATATCGAAATTGGCGAAAGTGACGATCAGCGAGAACAGCGCCGTGATGGCGATGATGTTGCGCATCATCGGCAGCGTGATGTACCAGAGCTTCTGCCACCAGCTCGCGCCGTCGATGGCCGCTGCCTCGTAGAGCTGCTCCGGGACCGACTTGAGCGCTGCGAGGTACATGATCATGAAGAACGGCGCGCCGACCCACACGTTCACCAGGATCACGGCGAAGCGTGCCCAATACGGGTCCCCGAGCCAAGGCAGCGCACTCGCGCCCAGCCTCTGAAGGACCCAGTTGAACGCGCTGTACGAGGGATCGAACAGCCACAGCCAGGCGAGCGTGCTCATCGCCGGCGGGATCACCCAGGGCACGAGCAGCATGCCGCGCCACTTGCGCTGCCCCTTGGACGGCACGTTGTGCACGAAATGCGCGACGCAGAAGCCGATCAACGCCTTCAAGATCACGGCGCTTACCGCGAAGATGATCGACTGCTTCACCACCATCCAGAACGTCTCGCGCGTGAACAGGAAGCCGAAGTTGGCGAGCCCCACGAAGCGCTCCATCGACTTGTTCAACATCGCCAGGTAGAACGAGTAGGCCGCCGGATAGATCACCAGCGACGCGATGATCACCAGCGGCGGCAAGGTCATGACAAACGCGATGGTCGATTTGCGCCTCGCGAATGCCCGCACCCTGCCGCCCGGCGGCGCCTGAGCGCGATTTCCGTAGGCTACCGCGCGCGCCACTGGTGCTGTCCTCCCGGCGCGAAGTCGCGGCCAAATCGAGCTGCGCCGCCAAGAACGCCGGCATATCGGCTCGAACACATACGTTCACCGCCGAGCGCTTCCTCGAGCGCCGCGCCTGTGTCGACGCTCACGTGCGCAGGAATCCTTCCAGCTCGGATGTGGCCCACGCGAGGGTCTTGTCCATCGATTCGCCGCCCTGCGTGAACTTCGCGATCATCTTGGTCATCGTGGCCTGCGCGTACATCTGGCTGGCGATCGCTGGTGGCGCCGGGGAGCCGGAGATCCAGACGGTCTGATCTGCACCCGGTGGGTAGTTGGCTAGCGTTCCTTTGGGAGGCGCTTCTTGAGCCCAGGTCTTGAAGTTGCGCAGGCCCGAGAATCCGGGGATGTCAAAGCCGCCGCTCGCCGTTACGAGCTGCTCGACGGCCGGCCGTTGAGAGAGGTGGGTGAGCAGGCTCTTGGCTGCCGCTTTGTTGCTGGAGAACTTCCAGATGCCCCAGAAGTAAGGCAGACCGGGTTGGAATCGGCCCTTGGGTCCTTTCGGCGCCGGGAAGGTCCACAGCTGCTCGGCCACGTTCGGGTTGTCGCGCTTCGCGACCGCCCAGGCGCTGGGCGGGTTCATGATGAGGGCGCCCTTCCCCGAGATGAGCCATTTGTTGTTGGAGGCGTCGTCCCACGCGAACACGTCGGGCGGAAGGAACTGAACCATCCTCTTCATGTACTCGAGCACCCGCTTCGTGGCGTCGGATCTGACCGTGATGTTGCCCTTGGCATCGATCAGTTCCGCGCCATGTGCAGCGAACGCTGCCCCGACCCAGTCCACCGAGTCGCTCGTTTGCCCCAGCCCCAGGCCGAACGGGTATCCAGCCTTGAAGCACTTCTCGGCAGCTGCCAGGAACGTGTCCCAGGTCCACTTCTCGGTGAGCGCTTTGTTCGGCGTGCCTGTCCCCGGGTACATCTTGGTGAGGTCGAGCCCGACGTGCTGCTTGAACAGATCGATCCGTGCGCAGGGCGGCTTGAGCTGGCTGCCAGGTGTGGCCGGGACTGCCAGCCAATGTCCGTTCTGCTTGCCGAGATACTCCACGACGGCCACGACGTTGCCATGGTGGGCGATCAGCGGCTTCATGATGTCATCCACGGGTTCCAGGTTCTGCGCCTGGGCCGTTGCGTACCAAGTGGGCAGCGCGAGAATGTCGTGGCCGGATTTCGCCTGCGCCTCGGCGGCGATGGTGAGCAAGATCTTGTTGCCTTGCGAGGTGATGTAGTCGATCTTCAGATCGACCTTCTCCTTCGCGGCCCACTCGTTGCAGAGTTGGGTCAACACGCCGTTGGCTCCGGGCACCCAGTGGTCCCAGAAGCCCACGGACAGCGTGCCGGCTGCGCGAGAGGTGCGAACGTACGGGGCAAAAACTGCGGCAGCGGAGGCCGCGGCCGTGGCCGCAAGGAATCGGCGGCGACCGGAAATCCTCGGAACCATCTCCTCCTCCTATCGATGCAACGCCAGCCCCGGCGTTTGCCTTATGATTCGAGTTCTCGGGGTTTCCCGGGCAATGCTAAATCAGTCGGGGCTTGCGGTCCACGGGACGTCGCTGCGTGTGACCTGCGGTCCAGGCGGAACCTGACAAACAACACTTCCACCGGGGCGGTCAGCGTGAGCGTGAGAGAAAACACAGTCAAGACGATCTGGAAGCAGGGCGGGGCGGTGGTCAACGGCTGGTGTGGGATTCCCAGCTCCATCGCCGCCGAAAACATGGCGCAGGCGGGCTGGGACGCGCTCACCGTGGATCTGCAGCATGGGCACGTCGACTACCAGACTGCGGTGACGATGTTCCAAGCCATCTCCACGACTGCGACGATCCCGCTCGCGCGGGTGCCGTGGCTCGATCCCGGCATCATCATGAAGCTGCTCGACGCCGGGTCCTTCGGCATCATCTGTCCGATGGTGAACACACGCAAGGAGTGCGAGGCGTTGGTCGCCGCTTGCCGCTATCCGCCGCTCGGCTACCGCAGCTTCGGGCCGGTGCGCGCGACCTGGTACGGCGGCACGGATTACTGGAAGAGCGCCAACGATACGGTGATCACGATGGCGATGATCGAGACCAAGCAGGCGCTGGAGAATCTCGACGACATCCTGACTGTGCCGGGCCTCGACTCCATCTACATCGGCCCGAACGATCTCGCGCTCTCGCTGGGCTACATGCCATCCGGAGTTCCTACCGAGCCGGGGGTCCTGGACGCCATCAAGACCATCGTGGCGGGTGCGCGGCGGCGTGGCGTGTATGCCGGCATCCATTGCGGGTCCACTGCGATGGCGAAGCAGATGATCGAGTGGGGCTTTCAGTTCGTGACCCTGCTGGCGGATAACGCGTTCCTCGGCGCCGCAGCGAAGGAGGCGGTCGCAGAGATGCGCGGAACCGGCGCCGGCGCGAGCCGGCCCAAGGGCACGTATTAGCCGCGAGTTCTGCGTCCCGCGGTTATTTGCGCTGGTGCCCATAGCCGCCGACCGCATCCTCGCCTCCGCGGCCGCCCACTTCCTCGGCTCGTATGACTGCTGACGAGTGGCCGCGGTCGCGATCCGCGCTGTAATGTTGCGGGCAAGTGCCAGCGCTACAATGCGTGCGGCGATGCGCGCCGCCGCATAGCCCACCCCTTCGGAATCTCGACAGTCTCGAGTCGCAGCGGCAACTCCACGCAGGAGGACCACCGGTTGCCTGGTCGTCCAGGAATCTCTCGCTCGGCATCGAACTGGGCCTGGGCCCTCGCGCTCGCGTGCGCATGTGCGTGGGCGGAGCCGGGAGTACCGGAACCTGCACTCCAGGGCGAGGCACTCGCTCGCGCGCTGCAGGGCGGGGGATACGTGATCTTCTTTCGCCATGCCGACACCGGCCCTGCAACCCCCGACCCGCAGCCGGTCGACCTGAGCCGCTGCGAGACGCAGCGCAACCTGAACGACAACGGCCGCGCGCAGGCCAAGAGCATCGGCGAGCAGTTCAAGCGATTGCGGATTCCGGTGGGCCAGATTCTCGTGAGCGAGTTCTGCCGATGCCGGCAGACCGCCGAGCTCGCGTTCGGCCGGTATGAGCAGACAGCGGTGCTCACCGGCCGCGGTCGGGGTGCATCCGCTCAGCAAGCCCGTAGCGAGGCCTCGCACGGATTGCGTGCGCTGTTGAGCTCGGTTCCGGCGGCGGGGACCAACTCGGTCCTCGTGTCGCACGGCTTCAATCTGATGGACCTCGAAGGATTTCTGCTCGCCACGCAGGGAGAAGCCGCGATCTTCCGTCCGGACGGCCGCGGTGGATACGCTCTGGTGGCGCGCATTGTTCCCGAAGAATGGGCACGGCTGCCCGGCCCGGGAGGATGACGGTGACGGCCCAACCCGCATACTCAACTCGAAGGAGACATCGATGGCAAGGTTGAACGTCAATGGAAGGACCATGAACGTGGACGCCAGCGAGGATACGCCGCTGCTCTGGGTGATCCGGGAGAACCTCGGGCTCACCGGGACGAAGTTCGGCTGCGGCATGGCGCTGTGCGGGGCCTGTACCGTCCATCTGGACGGACAGCCGATCCGCTCTTGCGTAACGCCGCTCGCGGCAGCCGACGGACGGAAAATCACTACGATCGAGGGCGTAGGCGCGACCAGGGCGGGCAAAGCGGTGCAAAACGCCTGGATCGCGCTCGACGTGCCCCAGTGTGGTTACTGCCAATCCGGTCAGATTATGAGTGCCGCGGCGCTTCTCGCGTCGCGTAGCAAGCCCAGCGATGCGGATATCGACGCCGCGATGAGCGGAAACATCTGCCGCTGCGGCACCTATCAACGCATCCGCGCCGCCATTCACCAGGCGGCCGTGGCATTGACCTGATGCAGGAGGCAACGATGAAGGAAACCTTCAGCCGCCGTAAATTTCTACAGACTGCCGCCGCGGGCGGCGGTGCTTTCGTGCTCGGTTTCTACTTGCCTGGCGCGGCGCGCGCCATGAGCGATGAGTCCTCCGGCGCGGGCGGTTTCGCGCCCAATGCGTTCGTGCGCATCGGCCCGGATAACGTGGTGACCATCATCGTCGGTCGCTCCGAGATGGGTCAAGGCGTGCTCACCTCGCTGCCGCAGATCGTCGCGGAGGAACTGGACGCGGATTGGAGCAAGTTGCGCTGGGAGCAGTCTCCCGCCAGCCCGGAATACAACCGACCCGGCGCGCCGATCATGATCACGGGCGGGTCCTACTCCGTGCGCTCGAGCTGGGAGCAGCTGCGCAAGGCGGGGGCCGCCGCGCGGGCGATGCTCGTGGCTGCAGCCGCCGAGCAGTGGAATGTCGAGCCAGCGCAGTTGCGCACGCAGAACAGCGCGGTACTCGGCCCCGGCGGCAGGCAGGCCACGTATAGCGAGTTGGCCGAGAAGGCGGCTTCCATGCCGGTGCCGAAGGACCCGCCTCTCAAAGACCCGAAGGACTTCAAGCTGGTGGGCAAGTCGCTCAAGCGTCTCGACACCGCGCAGAAGGTCGACGGTTCGGCGAAGTTCGGCATCGACGTGAGCTTGCCCGGCATGCTCACTGCGGTGGTGATCAAAGCTCCGGCGATCGGAGCAGAGGCGACCGGCTTCAAGGCCGAGGCGGCGAAGGCAGCGCCCGGTGTGAAGACCGTGGTGCCGATCTCGGGAGGTGTCGCGGTGGTTGCCGACACCTACTGGCACGCCCGCAAGGCCGCCGAGCTGGTCGAGGTCGAGTGGGGAGAAGGCACGCTGGTCGGCCGCTCGTCCGACGAGCTGCGAGCGACGCTGGAGGATGCAGCGAAGCTGCAAGGCATCCTCGCGCGAAAGGAAGGAGAGGTGAGCGCCGTGCATCCGGCGAAGACGGTGAGCGCGCGTTATCACCTGCCGTATCTGGCGCACGCGTGCATGGAACCGATGAACTGCACGGCCTGGGTGAAGCCCGACGGTGTAGAGGTTTGGGTCGGTACGCAGGCGCAGACGTCCGTCCAGCAGAACGGTGCGGCGATCGCAGGGGTCAAGCCCGAGCAGGTCAAAGTGCACACGACGTTCCTCGGCGGCGGTTTCGGCCGTCGCGCTGCTCAGGACTTCATCGTCGCGGCGCTGGAGGCGTCCAAGGCGGTGGGTGCACCGGTGAAAGTGGTCTACTCGCGCGAGGACGACATGCGCGCTGCGTTCTACCGGCCGATCTCCTATACGGAGGTCACCGGCGGCGTGGATGAGCAGGGCAATGCGGTGATGCTGGGCGGCAAGATCGTGGTCCCTTCGCTGGCCGAGTTCACGGGATTCAAGCGGCTGGTGCGGCCCGACGGCGTGGATCGAGTGGCGGTGGAGGGCCTCGCAGATATCGCCTACGGGATCCCGAACATCCGGTTCGACTGGGTGAAGCATGACTTCGGAGTGCCGATCTGGTTCTGGCGCTCCGTTGGCGCCACGCATAACACGTTCGTCGCCGAGACCTTTATCGACGAGATGGCGGCGCTCGCGGGCAAAGACCCGTACGAATTCCGCCGCGGCTTGTTGGCGAAGCAGCCGCGCCTGCGCGGCGTGCTCGATCTGGCTGCCGAGAAGGCGGGTTGGGGCAGGCCGCTCCCCGAAGGCGTCGGCCGTGGCATCGCCTGCGTCGAAGTGTTCGGAGGCTGGACCGCCCAAGTGGTGGAAGCATCGGTCAAAGACAGCAAAGCCGTCGTCCACCGAGTGGTGTGCGCCACCGACTGCGGTCGCGCCGTGAATCCCGAGCAGGTGAAGGCGCAGATGGAAAGCGCCATCGTGTATGCGCTTTCGGCGGCGCTCTATTCTCGGATCACCTTCAAGGACGGCAAGGTCGAGCAGGGCAACTTCGACGATTATCCCGTGGTGCGAATGAGCGAGATGCCGAAGATCGAGGTGCATCTGGTCGCCAGCCAGGAGAACCCCGGCGGGGTAGGCGAGCCGGGGACGCCGCCCACGGCGCCTGCGCTTGCCAATGCGCTGTTCCAGGTCACCGGGAAGCGCATCCGCACACTGCCGCTCGCCGATCACGACCTGAAGACGGCGTAAGGCGTCTGCATCGCACACTCGCCCCGGCCGGCACCGCCCGGCTGGGGCTGCCCCTTTCCTGCTGCAGCGCGCCGCGCGCTTCTACGATGCGAGACGGTGCGGTTCGGAATTCGGAAACCCGCGCCAATACTGGGGTTTCGCGGCCCGACCCGCGCGCGCCGCGTCAGTTCGCACTTCTGATTTCACGCGGAACTGATTATCATGCACGGGAGCGGTAGCCGGATGCAGGGCGTCGATACGAGCGCCAACTCCGGCGCAAGCTCCGCTCCACGAGAAGGAGATCCCAGTCCATGATGGGTCTGGTCCAGCTCGCCTTAAGGCGACCTTACACCGTGGCGATCCTGTCGCTGCTGATCCTGCTGCTCGGCGGGCTCGCGATGACTCGGATGATCGTGGACTTCTTCCCCAAGATCAACATTCCGGTGGTCTTCGTGGCGTGGAACTACCCGGGCCTGTCGGCCGAGGAGATGGAACGGCGCATCGTGATCATCAGCGAGCGCGCCTACTCCACCACGGTGAACGGCATCGAGCGCATCGAGTCGAACTGCATCCCCGGCATCGGTTTGATGCGAGTGTACTTCCAGGAAGGGACCGATCTCGGTGCGGCCATCTCGCAGATCAACGCGGTGAACGGCACGATCCTGCGCATCTTTCCGCCGGGGACGACCCCGCCGCTGATCGTCCAGTACGACGCGGCGACCGTGCCGATCGTGCAGATGAACTTCTTCAGCAACACCGTACCCGAAGGCCGCTTGTGGGATCACGCCCTGAACTTCGTGCGCGTGAAGCTGTTCACCATTCCCGGCCTGACGGTGCCGGCGCCCTTCGGAGGGCGCCAGCGTCAAGTGAACGTCGACCTCGAGCCGACGGTGATGCAGGCGAAGGGCGTGTCGCCGTACGACGTGGTCAACACCTTGCAGACGTCGAACGTGCTCGCCCCCGCCGGTACCGCCCGCATCGGCAACATCGAATACAACATCCTCACCAATGCCAGCCCGCAGGTGGTCGACCACTTCCGCGAGATGCCGGTCAAGGTGGTGAACGGCGTGCCGGTGCTGCTGAGCGATGTGGCGAAAGTCGGCGATGGGTTTGCGGAGCAGACCAACATCGTGCATGTCAATGGCCGGCGCGCCACCTATCTCACCATCCTCAAGCACTCCGACGCGTCCAGCCTGCAGGTGGTGGGAGACACCCGCGCCCTGCTGCCCGAGATCCAGAAGGGCGCCCCAGAGGGGGTCGACATCAATCTGGATTTCGACCAGTCGGTGTACGTGCGTGCGGCCGTCGAGAACGTCGCGTCCGAGGCGGTGGCCGCCTCCCTGCTGGTATCGCTGATGGTTCTGCTGTTCCTCGGGAGTTGGCGCAATACGGTCGTGGTCATCACCTCGATCCCGCTTTCCATCTTCGCCGGTGTGCTCGGACTGTATTTCACCGGCCAGACCATCAACCTCATGACGCTGGGCGGGCTGGCGCTCGCGACAGGTATCTTGGTCGACGACGCCACCGTCGCCGTGGAAAACATCCACCGTCACCGCACGATGGGACAGCCGCTCACGGTCGCCATCCTGGAGGGTTCGCGCGAGGTCGCGTTGCCACGCACGATGGCAACACTCGCGATCTGCATCGTGTTCATTCCGGTCGCCTTCCTGTACGGGGTGTCGAAGTATCTGTTCATCCCGCTCGCGCTTGCCGTGGTCTTCTCGCTGCTGGCGTCCTACATTCTGTCCTTTACGCTCGTGCCCATGCTCTCGCGCCAGCTTCTCGCCGGCGAGCATCACGCGCAGCGCGGGCTGAGCGGCTGGGTCAACACCGTGCGAGACCACGTGCTGGAGGCGATGCGCGAAGGCTACGGCCGGCTGATGACGGTCGTGATGCGGCATCGGCCGTTCGTACTGATCTGCCTTGCGCTGATGGGCGGCGTGAGCTTCGTGCTGATCGGGGTGGTCGGGACCGACTTCTTCCCGGTAGCCGACGTGGGCATACTCAAGCTGCATTTCCGTGCACCGATCGGCACCCGAATCGAAGAAACGGAGAAGATCGTCCTGCAGGTCGAGGACGAGATCCGGAAGCTGATCCCGGCAGCCGAGCTGGGGACGGTCAACGACATGGTCGGAGTGCCGATCTTCTACAACCTGGGCTTCGTCTCCACCGACAACATCAGCGGCATGGACGCCGACATCCTGATCTCGCTCAAGCGGCGCCACAAGCCCTCCGCCTATTACATGCGCGAGATTCGCGAGCGGATTCCGTCCAAGTTTCCCGGCTCTTCGCTGTATTTCCAGAGCGCGGACATCGTGACTCAGGTATTGAACTTCGGACTCCCGGCCCCGATCGACATCCAGATCCAGGACCCGAACTTCGAGCGCGCACAGAAGTATGGCGGGCTGCTGCGGATTGCGCTCGAGCGCATCCCGGGCATCGTCGATCTACGCCAGATCCAGGTGCTCAACTACCCGGCGATGCGAGTCAACGTCGATCGCGTGCGGGCGGCGCGGCTGGGACTCACCACGCGCGACGTGGCAAACAGCCTGCTCACGTCGCTCTCCTCGAGCGTGCTGATTGCACCGTCATATTACCTGGCACCCAACGGCGTGAACTACCTGGTCTCGGTGCAGACTCCGATTCGACAGGTTGCCTCCGTCGAGCAGTTGATGAGCACGCCCATTAGCCAATCCGGCAGCTCCATCGTCGACGGCACGCCCAGCGCTGACCTCACCGCCGAGCCGGCCGCACCGATCAGCCGGCTGTCCAACTTCGCCACGCTGACTCCCGAGTCGAGCTTTCAGTCGGTAAGCCACTACACGGTGCAACGCGTGGTCGATCTCGCCGCCAACATCCAGGGGCGAGACATGGGCGGAGTGATTGCGGACATCAAGCAAGCGATCGGGTCGGTTACCGCCCAGAAGGATTTCCCGCCGGTCGCGAAGATCCTGATCCGCGGCCAGTACCAGGTGATGGAAGCCTCCTTCAGCCGGCTACTCGGCGGGCTTCTGCTCGCGATTATCCTCGTGTACGCGCTGCTGGTCGTTCTGTTTCAGTCCTGGGTCGATCCCTTCATCATCATGATGGCGGTGCCGGGCGCGCTGATCGGGATCCTCTGGATGCTCGCTTTCACCGGGACTTCGATCAACGTGATGTCGCTGATGGGCGCGATCATGGCGGTGGGCATCGGCGTGTCCAACTCGATCCTGGTGGTGAGCTTCGCCAACGACGTGCGCGTACTGCACCCGGAGATGGGTGTCATTGAGGCCGCGATCGTAGCCGGCAAGACGCGCCTGCGCCCGGTGCTGATGACCGCACTCGCGATGGTGATCGGGATGGTGCCCACCGCGATCGGCATCGGCGAAGGCGGCGAGCAGAACGCCCCTCTGGGCCGCGCCGTCATCGGCGGACTCGCGCTAGCCACGGTGGCCACGCTGTTCGTCGTGCCGGTGGTCTACACCTTCCTGCGCAGAGGCAAACCCGTCCTGCATGAGCTCGACGAGCGCTTCGAGGCCGAGGCGCGCGGCGAGCAGGCCTGAGGAACAATACACAATGGCTGTGGAACGTCGCGAGTCCTTCCTCGTCGTATATATCGTCGCTTTCATCGCCGTGGCGATCGCCGCCGGCGCCGTCTATCTGTTCTGGTCCGCCAAGCAGAAGCGCCTCGAAGCCGAGACCAAGACTCTCGCCGCGCAGGCGGAGATGGGACGCCTCGTCGCGACTGCGATCTCAGCGCGCGGACCGGCAGTGCGCAAGGTGACTCTGGTCGGTGAAGCGCTGCCGTACAAGACCGCAACCTTGTATGCGAAGGTGGGCGGATACCTCACGCGCATCGCGGTAGACGTCGGCGATCGTGTCCGCACCGGGCAGTTCATCGCTTACGTCACGTCGCCCGAGCTCGATGCGCAGTATCGCGGCGCAGTTGCGAACCTGGAGAACAAGGAGCGGCTCGCCACGCGAACGCGCGATCTGGCAGAGAAGGGATTTTATTCCCAGCAGTCGCTCGACAACGCCGAGACCGACGTCAAGGCGCAGGCGGATCAGGTGATGGGAATCCGGACCATGCAGGACTATCGGACGTTGGTGGCACCCTTCGACGGCGTGGTGACCGCGCGTTTCGCGGACCCTGGCGCCCTGGTGACCAACGCGACCAGCAACCGCACGGCGGCGCAGCCTGTGGTCACGATCTCCGACACCTCCAAGCTCAGGGTCACGGTCTATGTCGATCAACCGGAGGCCCCTTACGTCAAGGTCGGCACCGAAGTCGAGATCGCCGACTCCAGCAACGCCGATATTAAAGGGACCGGGAAGGTGAGCCGGATCAGCGGACAGCTCGACCCGAAGACTCGCACCATGTTGACGCAGGTGGACTTCGACAACAGCAAGCGCACGTTCATGGCCGGCAGTTTCGTGACGGTGTCGCTGCTGATCCCGACCAAGAGCTATGTCGAGGCGCCCACCGGCGCGCTGATCCAACGCGACGGCAAGAGCTTCGTCGGGGTGATCGACGGCGACAGCCGGGTGAAGTTCACACCGATCGAGATCGCAGGCACCGACGGAAAGGTGATCCGGATCGCTAGCGGCATCAACGAGGGCGCGCGGCTCGTGCTCAACCTGCCCAACACGGTGTCGGACGGAGCCAGAGTAAACCCCGCGCCCGCCGGCCCCGCTCCAGCGGCCGCGGCAGCGCCGACCACCCCGCCATTGGGAGCGAAGCCCGCTGCGCAGGCGCGCTGAGAGTTGCCGCTGGTCGCAGCTGCTTTACGAGCAGCGTCCGTTTGCCCGGGGCTATAATTAACAGATGTCCGAAATGGAGCATCCGCGCAGCCACCACGACATGGGCGGGCAACCCGCCGGTCCCGTCGAGCGTACGGAGCACGCTTATCTGCTCTGGGAGAAACGAGTCGACGCGCTGCTGGTGGTGCTGTCGGGCAAGGACCGACGGCTGATCACCGTCGACGAGCTTCGCCGCAACATCGAAGCGCTCGGCCCGCAGGCGTATGATCGGATGAGCTACTACGAGCGCTGGATCCATTCCATCACGCAGACGTTGATCCAGCGCGGCGTAATCACTATCGACGAGCTGGGCCGCAAGATGAGCGATGTCGAGCAGCGCCATGTCAGGGGTGAGCTATGACGGCGGACGCCACTCAGGCGCGCTTCCGCCCCGGTGAGCGGGTGCAGGTAAGGCGAGCATACCCGCTCGGGCATGTGCGCACTCCCTGGTATATCCGGGGCCAGCATGGCGTCATAGAGCGGCTGTGCGGGGCATATCCCAATCCCGAGGAGCTCGCCTATGCGCGCAGCGGACTGCCCAGGCAGCCGCTGTATCGCGTGCGCTTCCTGCAGCGGGAGGTCTGGCCGGACTACGCCGGCAATGCGTACGATACGGTTGACATCGAGATCTATCAGCACTGGCTCGAACCCGGCGAAAGCACCGCACCATGAGCGAAACGCACGATCATCCGCATGCCGCCCTGACGGACTCCGAGGAGCGGCTCACCTACTATCAGACGATGGAAACCGCGGTGCGGGAGCTGCTCATCGAGAAAGGCATCCTCTCCGCCGACCAGATCCGCCGCCAAGTGGAGGATATGGATGGCCGCAACGCGGGCCTGGGTGCGAAGTTGGTCGCGCGCGCATGGATGGACCCGGCCTACAAAGCGAGGGTGTTCGAGAACGGCAACGCTGCGGCCGAAGAGGTCGGGCTCGACCATGGAGCGTACAAGCTGGTGGTGGTGGAAAACACGCCGCAGGTGCACAACGTGATCGTCTGCACGCTGTGCTCCTGCTATCCGCGCTGGCTGCTCGGGCTGCCGCCCGACTGGTACAAGAGCCGCAACTACAGGAGCCGCGTGGTACGCGAGCCGCGCGCTGTGCTGCGCGAGTTCGGGCTCGATCTGCCCGAGCACGTCACCGTGCGCGTGCACGACTCCACCGCCGACATGCGCTATCTGGTGCTCCCCATGCGCCCCGCGGGCACCGGGGGCTGGACCGAAGAGCGGCTCGCGACGCTCGTGACGCGTGACTCGATGATCGGGGTCGCGCTCGCCGATAGCCCTACGCTGTGATCGGCCCGCGCAGAGATCCGGATCGCGCAGAACGGCTTCCGCGGTAGGCGAGAGCTCTCATCTGGCTTGGCGATGCGGGGCGCCGACGGTCTGGGCTAGAGCTGATCTTCGCCGTGTAGTCTCCGCCACGCTGGCGCATTCGACAGTCCAACCCATGCTCCCTCTGCAAGGCATCACCGTCGTCTCGCTCGAACAAGCCGTGGCGGCGCCATTCACGACCCGGCAATTGGCCGACCTCGGCGCGCGCGTGATCAAGATCGAGCGCCCGGGGGCCGGCGACTTCGCGCGCGGCTACGACAAGACCGTTCTGGGACAGTCCTCCCACTTCGTCTGGCTCAACCGCTCGAAGGAAAGTCTGACGTTGGATGTGAAGCATCCCAACGCGAAGCAGGTGCTCGAACGGCTGATCGCCAGAGCCGATGTATTCGTGCAGAACCTGGTGCCCGGCGCGGCGGCGCGGCTCGGGCTGGGCTCAGAATCGCTGCGCGAGCGGCATCCGCGCATCATCGTATGCAACATCTCGGGCTACGGCCCGGATGGTCCCTACAGTCAGAAGAAGGCCTATGACCTGCTGATCCAATGCGAATCGGGAGTGGTGTCGGTCACCGGCACGCCCGAGACCCCGAGCAAGGCAGGGATCTCCATCGCGGATATTGCCGCTGGCATGTACGGCTTCAGCGGCGTTCTGACCGCACTGTATCGCCGCGAGCGAACCGGCAGCGGCGCGGCGTTCGACGTCTCGATGTTCGAAGCGCTCGGCGAGTGGATGAGCTATCCCGCGTATTTCGCAGCTTATGGCGGCCAGCCGCCGCCGCGTACCGGCGCCAGTCACGCCACGATCTACCCTTACGGACCGTTCGCGGCTGGCGACGGCAAGACCGTCTTTTTCGGGATCCAGAACGAGCGTGAATGGGCGAGCTTCTGCAATCAGGTCCTGGAACGCCCCGAGCTCGCGTCGGATCAGCGCTTCAACAGCAGCAGCCAGCGTCAGGCGCATCGCTCCGAACTGTCCGAAATACTGCTGGGCGTGTTCCGGAAGCTCGACTCGACCCAGCTGCTGGCGCGGCTGGAGAAGGCGCAGATCGCCAATGCCCGGCTGAATGATATGCACGCGTTCTGGGAACACGAGCAGCTCAAGAGCCGCGGCCGCTGGCGCCAGGTCGGGACGCCGAACGGACGCATCGACGCGCTGCTGCCGCCGGTAGCGCTCGACGGCGAGGAGCCGCGCATGGATCCGGTCCCCTCCGTAGGAGAGCACACGCACGCGATCCTGTCGGAGCTGGGCTTCGATCCGGCGTTCGTCGCCGCGCTCGAGCAGGATCAGGCCATCTAAGCTGCAACGCTCGCGCAGGACCGCTGATTCGCGGAATCGCGTAGTTGGCGATCGAGGCGCGGGCACCGCGTCAAGCCAGTGCAATCCCGAGATGACGCAGTGCCCGTTCCATCTGCGCTTCCCAGCCGCGATTGGCAGCGGGGCTGGCAGGGCTGGGATGGGGCACCGATCCGAGCTTCACGGGCGACGCGCCGAGCGCGACTGCCGCACGTTCGGCGGCGAAATGCCCGATCCCAATGACATAGCGCGGCTGCAGCCGCTCCACGGTTCGCACCAGCGCCCAATCGCAGAGCCCGAAGAGAGCGTCGCGCTCACTGCGCGGCAGCTTGTCCGGTGTGCGATTGCGGCCGCTCTCCTCGACGAAGCACAGCGGGCAATAGTTGGCGACGAAGAAGCGTTGGAAGAAACGCTCCGGGGTGCCGAAACGGTTGCGTGCCCAGCCCCACAGCCGCTGCCCGCTTACTTCGCGCCGATGGCATTGGAAGCCGGTCACCGGACGCTTGGGATGGTAGTTTCCCGGGGAGCTCACCGGCGCCTCGATGCCGAGCCAATCGCGGACCATCTGCACGTCGCCGAACGGCACGCCGGTCTGTGCCATGCCGAACGGTCCGGGATTCATGCCTACCAACAGCACCGGCGGATGTCCGGTACCGTACCGCTCGAGGTACATTCGATGTGGCGCCCAGGCATAATCCAGAGGATCGTAGACGAAGGCGACCGGCGCGCCGAAGCGCAGCGTTGCGACCTGTTTTTGCAGGCGCTTGGCGATGACGGTCAGTTCCATAGGGTCGGCGGGCACGGGACAGTCTACGAGCCCACGGCGGACCGCGCCAGCCGAACCGAGCTGCGCAGCAATCGTAGCGGAGGTGGCCGATGAGCGAGCCGATAGTGAACCTATCCAAAGAGCGCAGCGCGTTGCTACTTGTGGACCTGCAGCCGGATTTCATGCCCGGCGGTGCGCTGCCGGTCCCCGAGGGCGACCGCATCGTTCCCGCGATCCGCGATCTCATCCAGAGCGGGGTCTTCGATTGCATCGCCGCCACGCAGGACTGGCATCCGCCCGGACATGTCTCGTTCGCCAGCACGCATGCGGGACACAAGCCATTCGATGTGATCGGTCTGTACGGTCACGAACAGACGCTGTGGCCCGACCACTGCGTGCAGGGAACTCCGGGCGCGAGCCTCCATCCTGGCGTTCCATGGAACGGCGTCGCGGTGATCGTGCGCAAGGGCATGCAATCCGACTGCGATTCCTATAGCGGCTTTCGCAACAACTGGAACGCGCAGGGCCGGCGTCCCGTGACCGGCCTTGCCGGCTATCTCAAGGAGCGCGGCATCCACGCAGTATTCTGCTGTGGTCTGGCGCGTGATGTGTGCGTGAAGTGGACCGCGGAGGATGCTGCCGAGGCGGGCTTCGAGAGCTACTTTGTCT
>DATJVI010000093.1:0-2112 GCA_035501875.1 Burkholderiales bacterium | reverse complement strand
ACGTCGAAATTAACAAGCCATGAGATGCTGGCGATCGCGGCCTACCTCGCGTCTCGCCCGCCAAACTGACACCACAGGCGACGCGCGGAATGACAGCTTTTAGGCACGCCGGTCAACTGTCGCTACGCCTGCTCCTGGCCGATCGCGAGCGACCTTGCGAGTCAGCGGCCTTCGCATACGGGCAGCGCTGGTACTACTGCGGGTGGTATTTCTTGTAGGCGGGCAGGTCCTTGAACAGCTCGCCCTCCCGCGGGCCGGAAGGGGCTTGGCATCCCATGCGCGTGCTGAACGAACGAGCGAACACATCCGGCGTTCCGAGCGGCGGCGGCTCAGAAACCAGGAAGCAGCGATCGTTGACCCACACGATGGTTTCACCAGTCTCGAGTCGGTATGCCTCCCCTGCGTAATGTTTCGGCGAGGTGGGCGCGGAATGGACCCAGTCCGGCGCCTGCGGCATCTCGCCGAAAGAGCGCGTGCGCGGCGCGGCGGCGGCCGCTCGGGCGGCGCGCTCCGCTTCAGCCGCCCAGTCCGTGGACGTGCCCGCACCGCTCCGAACGCTAAATCGGGGTGGCGGCGCAATGGGTGGCTGTACAGGCGCCAGGGGTGCACTCTCGTTAGGAATCGGTGGGGGCGGACGGCTGATCACCGGAGGTGGCAGCGACGGGAGAGTGATGAACGTCGTAATGAACTCTGCCGAGAGGGGCTGCCGAGTCGAGGTGCGCAGCGCAAACGTCAAGATAATGAATAGCCCTGCGTGTAACGCCACGACCATGGCGAACGCGGTAACTCGTCGTACCCTCCAGGTGTTCGGCTCTCCCACGCAGCCATCCCCCGTCCTCGAGAGCCGATATCTGATGGGAATGGACCGAGCTCATGCTGAGATGTTCCCGGCGGACCGGTGCACCCGAGTTGACAGGGCAACCCCCTGGTGAGCCACGCAAGCTATCGCCAACGCTATATCCGATGCGGCTAGTCAATGCGATGCGACCCAGTCGTCCGCATTGGGGAAATCTAGCGCGCTCCGGTGTACGTCCGCTCCTGGCCGATCAGCGACTGGAGATCCGGCCGGCTTCAGCATCGCCTTGCCGACTCGAATCGCGACGGAGCATGATTTCAACCTTCATGTTCAACCTAGAATCCACGCGCAGATTGTGGCGGTGCGGCATCGCGAGCGTCCTGCTTTGCCTCGTCGCAACTGCGGAGGGCGCCACCGAGCGCCCGAGGTTACCAACGACACGGCCGATTACAGTCGCAGTGGATGTCACCGGCCTTCCCGCCAGCGAACAGGCAGCGCTCGTGCCGGTCATCCGGGCCGCCCGCCAGATGGACGCGTTATACATGCGACAGGTGTGGCCCGGCACCCGCGCGTTGATACTCGAGCGACAGGCCCTTCAGACATCTGCTGCAGAGACTGAGCTCGCTGCGCTCAATTTCTTCAAGGGCCCGTGGGGAGCAACGGGAGCCGCATTCATCGCCGGGGTGCCGCCCGAGCGGCCGATCGGCGACTTCTATCCCCCGGGGACAACCAAGCACGACATCGAAGCTTGGCTCGCGACGCTGTCGGAGCCCGACCGCAAACGGGCACTCGACTCCTTCACGGTCATCGAACGCGGGAAGAGCCGTCGCTTCGAAGTGGTTTCGTATGCCCGCCACTACAAAGAGGGGGTGACCGAGGCGGCGGCCGCACTTCGTGAAGCAGCGGCGCTTACCCACGAGCCGACACTGAGAAATTATTTGAACCTGCGCGCACGGGCGCTCTTGAACGATGATTACTATGCCAGCGATGTCGCCTTTGTCGGCCTTGAGGGACCGATTGACGTCGTACTGGGGCCGTACGAGGTTGACGATGATTCCTGGTTTGGCGCCAAGACGGCTTTTGAGGCCTCGATTGCCCTGGTGAATGAGCCGGCGACGCACCGCATTGCCCAGATCTCCTCACACTTGCAGGAGCTCGAGGATCATCTGCCTCTCGCCCCTGAGCTGCGCGGGCGGAAGCTGGGTGGTGCGGCGCCCGTCGTCGTTCTCGACGTGATCTACCACGGCGGCCTGACGGGAGCCGGCGGTGCCATCCAAGGTTACGGACTCCCGAATGATCTGCGCGTTCTGAATGCC
>DATJVI010000092.1:0-8231 GCA_035501875.1 Burkholderiales bacterium | reverse complement strand
TGCCCGGACTGGCGTAAAGCCGCTATGCGAGAGGCGAAGGATGAACAAAGCCGTTTTCGTTGCTGTGCCGATTGTCGTCTTGGGCGCTGCTGCCGCCGCGATCCCGTGGTATGCCGGCAGCCAGTACGAGCGCGCGGTACGAGCGCAGGTGAGCGAGCTGTCGAGACTGCCGCAGCTGCCGTTGAACGTGACGCTCGTGCGATACAGTCGCGGCTGGCTCTCCTCCGAAGCGGTGGTCCGCTTCACGTTGAAGGCGCAGCCGGGCCTGTTCCTCGATCTGCGTCAGCAGATCTCGCAGTGGCCAGATCCCAACTCCGGATGGTTGCGCGTGCGCTCGCTGCCCGAATGGAGCGGCCCGGTCAAAGCGGCGCTCGACTACTATTTCGACGGACAGCCCGCGCTCAGCTTCGACAGCGTGATCGGGTTCGACGGCAGCGGAAAGACGACCGTGACTTCGCCGGCCTTCAACAAGCCGTCTCAGCACGACCCGGCGGCGACAGTGAGCTGGGGCGGTTTGCAGGGTGCGCTGCTCGAAGGCGCCGATCGGCGATGGACGATGCACGCCACCGCTCCGCATTTGCAGGTCGAGGGCGGCGAGGCTGCTGGCGGCATGAAGACGCTTACGTTCGACACCAAGTGGGGTTCGGGGGGCCAAACGGCGGATTGGCAAGGCGAGACCAAACTGGCGCTGGCCGAGCTTCGCTTCTCGGGGGCGCGTGAGCAGCTCGAGTTGAAGGACATGTCATGGGCCGCCTATCAGCGCAGCAGCGGCGACAACGTATCGCTGGGCTATGCGGTGCGCGTTGGTGAGGGGAGCTCGGCGAAGGCCGGCGAGACAACGAACAGCTTCTCGAACGCCGTGCTCGAGCTGGAGTTCGACCAAATCAGCAAGAAGGCCCTCACCAGCTACATCGAGGGAATGCGTAGTGCCCAGGAAGTTGCGTCCACGCAGGATCACCTCGCGGGCGACAAGATGCTGGATCTATTTGCAGAGTTGCTGCGCGGCTCTCCGGTGGTGCGTCTCAAGCAGCTCGGCGTGGAAACACCTTCAGGCGCGGTGTCGGCGCAGGCAACGGTCACTTTCGACGGCAGAAACCTGACCGACGTCCGTCCGTCGCCGGAGCTGCTCGCCCGGCTGCAGGGCAAAGGCCACGTCGACATTGCGAGCGGCCTGCTGCGCGCGCAGCTGCAGCGCAAGACGCGCCCGCAGGTCGAGGTGGCGCTGCAGCAGCAAGGCGCCCAGCCGAACGAAGAGAACATTAAAGCGCTCTCGGAAAAGCTCACCGAAGCGCAGCTGAAAAGCCTCACCGACAACGGTATTCTGCGTCTCAACGGAACCAACTTCACGCTCGAAGCCGAGCTCGCCGGCGGCCAGGTCCTCCTGAACGGCCAGCCCGCCAGCCAGGTGTTCGGCGGACTCATGGCACCCTCGCTGCCGCACCCGCAGCCGATCGGCGCTTCCCGTCCCGACCCCCGCGCCGCGCTCGAAACATCCGGCGCGCTTTCCCTCGCGCAGGTCCGTCCGCCGGCGCCCGAAGCGCGCTGACCCCCCGCCCGGTGTTGGCCGCCTGCACGGCGGCAATTTCCACAGTAACTCCCTGCGGCGGCCGCGCACCTGCGCGGCGTGCCGCTCTGCTAGAACCGATCTGGATATTCCCCCGCATCACGTGCGGAAGGTTGAGATAGGTTCTAAACTCACGGCGCGAAAGCGGGCGATGCACAGGCATCGTCCGCCGCCTCGAACATCCGGGAGCGCATCACAAGTGAAAAGGGACGCCGCCTACTACGAATCCGCCTACAACCCGCGGCTCGCCGTGCCCGAATATGCCGAGCACTTCGAGCGCTGGCGCAGCAAGTCAAGGCAGGCGCGCGCTTCGTTGTCAGGGTACCTGGAGGTGCCCTATGGCCCGCATCCGATGGAGAAGCTGGATCTCTTCCGCGCCAAGGGGCTGAGCCGAGCCCTGCTCGTCTTCATCCATGGTGGGTACTGGCGGGCGTTGGACAAGAGCGATCAATCATTCATTGCCGTTCCCTTCGTCGAGCGCGGCGTCACGACGGTCCTGGTCAACTATGCCCTGGCTCCGGCTGTTCACGTGCAGGACATCGTGCTGCAGCTGCTTCAGGCCTGTGCGTGGCTGTACCGCAACGGCAGCAACTTCGGCGCGTCCACCGGTAAGCTGTTCGTTGCCGGTCATTCAGCCGGCGGGCACCTCACCGCAATGTGCCTGGCCGCACAGTGGCCGCGCTTTGCTCCCGATTTGCCGGCCAAGGTCGTGCATGGCGGCCTTTCCGTCAGCGGCGTGTACGACGTAGTTCCCGTGATGCACACGCCCTCGGTCAATGTGGACGTGCGCCTGACGCCCGCCGAAGCCAATCGCGTCAGCCCGGCGCTCATCCCGCCCGCGACCGACGCGCCCGTGTACACGGCGGTAGGCGGCAAGGAGCAGGAAGGTTTCCATCATCAAAACAAGCTTCTCCGGGACAAATGGCGGTCGGTCGTCAAAGACGACCTTGCCTGCCCCGAGGACAACCATTTCACTATCCTGGACCGCTTGGCCACGCCCGGCAGCACTCTGTTCCGCGGGGCGATGAAGATGATGGGGTTGAAAAGCTAGAAGGCCAACTTCAAGCTGGACAGCTGGCCCGATACTGTATAAATTCTCAGTATGGGGCTGAAGACCGTTAGCGGCGATTATGGAACTGCGCACAAGGGGCGTGGCGCCGCCAGCAATCCGGAAGGCCGCTTCGAGTCGTTGCAGCGCGAGGTCTTCGACGACGGTTGGGAGATCCATTCCGAGGACGAACACGGCCGGCCTCGAACGTCGGTGACGCCCGAGCAGGCCAAGAGCATCATCACGCACAACGAGTCGCCCGACCTCCCGTTCACCAAATCTATCAACACCTATCGCGGCTGCGAGCACGGCTGTGTCTACTGCTATGCTCGTCCCAGCCACGCTTATCTCGGTTTGTCGCCAGGGCTCGATTTCGAGACACGACTGTTCGCCAAGGTCAACGCGGCACAGTTGTTGCGCGAAGAGCTGGCACGGCCCGGCTACAGCTGCGAGAACATCACGCTTGGCGCCAACACCGACGTGTATCAGCCAGCCGAGCGCGAATGGCGCATCACGCGCCAGGTGCTCGAGGTGCTGGCCGAGCACGATCATCCTGTCGCCATCATCACCAAAAATGCCCTGGTGGAGCGCGATCTCGATCTTCTCGCGCCGATGGCGGCGAAACGGTTGGCGCAGGTCTACATCTCGGTCACAACCCTGGATCACGATCTGGCTCGACGCATGGAACCGCGCGCATCGGCGCCGCGTCGCCGGGTGCAGGCGATCCGCACACTGGCGCAGTCAGGCGTACCGACGGGCGTCATGGTGGCGCCGATCGTTCCTTTTTTGACCGACGACGCGATGGAATCGGTACTCGCAGCAGCCGCGGAGGCGGGCGCGAGCATGGCGGCATACACCGTCATGCGCCTGCCCTGGGAGCTGAAGGACCTTTTCAAGGAGTGGCTCGAGCATCACTATCCGTTGAAGGCTGCGCACGTCATGAGCCGCGTTCGTCAGCTGCGTGGAGGCAAGGAGAACGATCCCAATTTCGGCACGCGGCTGCGGGGCACAGGGCTTCTCGCCGATCTGCTGAGCAAGCGCTTCGAGAATGCATGCAGGCGCCTCGGTCTCAATCAAGCCCGCCGCTCGCGAGACGTCGACACGTCGCGTTTCCGCCCACCCCGGGCCGGATCACAGCTGGATCTTTTCTAGAGACGTTTTTCTTCCGAACCGATCAGTACGCGCACGACGCCGGCCGCGTCGAGTGTTCAGACGCGATTGAGAGCGCTAAGATGGGCGCACAGGATCGCCGAGTGAGCACACCGTGAAGAAGCTGTACCGCGCGGCCAACTTGCCCGAAGCGCATCTCTTGCGCGGCCTGCTCGCGCAAGCCGGGATCGAGGCGCTGGTGTTCAACGAGAACGCGCAAGGAGGCGTGGGCCAGCTTCCTTTTACCGAAGCGTGGCCGGAGGTGTGGGTGGCGCGGGATCGTGATTTCCCCCGGGCGCGCGACATCGTTCAGTCTTTCGAGCGCAGATCCGTCACCGCCGAGGATGTACGCTGCCCCAGCTGCGCCGAGGACAACCCGGGCAGCTTCCAGTCGTGCTGGAGTTGCGGCGCTTCGCTTGGCTAGCGCTGTGCCCGCTGCAGAAGCGCGCCGCCGCTTCCTCCGGCTCCTATCCGCAGCCGCCGGCACCGTGGCCGCCGTTGCGTCGAACTGCACATTGGGAGACAGAATGAGCTCGCGAGCCTGCCTGTACTGTGGAGAGGCGCTCGGACGCTATGGGTTCCCGGACGGACACCCGCTCGGTGAAGACCGGCAGGGTGCGTTCCTGGAGGAGGCGCTCGCGCGCGGGCTGGACAAGGAGGTTTCGATCGAGCCACCGCGCCGCGCCGCTCGCGCCGAGATCGAGCGGTTCCATACCGCCGACTACATCGACCGCGTGCAGCACGCCGAAGCGCGTGCAGTCGAGTTCCTCGACAACGGCGACACCCCGGTGTTTCCAGGCGTGTTCGAGGCCGCCTCCACGGTGGTCGGATCGGCCCTGGATGGGCTGTCTCGAATCATGACGGCCGAGTACAGCCGCAGTTTTCAGCCTATCGGGGGCCTGCACCACGCGCGGCGAGACGGTGCCGCGGGATTTTGCGTGTTCAACGACCTGGGAGTGGTGATCGACACGTTGCGCAGCGAGTACGGCGTTCAGCGCGTCGCCTACGTGGACATCGACGTGCATCACGGAGACGGCGTGTTCTACGCCTACGAGCACGATGCGGATCTGATCTTCGCGGACATCCACGAGGACGGCCACTACCTTTATCCTGGCACCGGCGCGGCACACGAGACCGGCCGCGGCAAGGCAAAGGGCACCAAGCTCAACATCCCGCTCGCGCCAGGTGACGGTGACGAAGCGTTTTTCGCCGCCTGGCCGCGGGTGCTGGCGCACCTGCGCCGCTTCGAGCCTCAATTCCTCTTGCTTCAGTGCGGTGCCGACGGCCTCGAGGGGGATCCGCTCGCGCATCTGCGTTACTCTCCGCAGGTTCATGCGCTGGCGACGCGCAGCCTGTGCCATCTGGCCGGCGAGTACGCCGCTGGGCGTTTGATGGCGTTCGGAGGCGGGGGTTACGACCGCACCAACCTGGCGCAGGCCTGGTGCGCAGTGTTGAGAGAGCTCGCTCGCGCTTGAGTCGCGCTAGCGCGTGCCGGTCGCCTGCTCGCGCTGAGGTGTGACGAGGCCGGAGCTGCGCGGAACGGTGACGAAGAACACGGTGCCGGACCCGGCCTCGGAGGCAAAGCCGATCTCACCGGCCATGCGCTCGATCAGAGCCTTGGAAATGGAAAGCCCCAGGCCGCTGCCGGTGCGCCGCCGCTGGTCCAGGCTGTCAGCCTGTGCGAAGCGCTGAAAGATGCGGCTGCGGAACTCGGGAGCGATACCCGGTCCCTTGTCCTTCACGAGAATGCGCACGTGGCTGTCATTCGCCTCGGCCGCCACAACCACGGATTCTCCCGCGGGAGAGAACTTGGCTGCGTTCGACAGCAGATTGGTCACCACCTGCAGCAGGCGGTCAGAGTCTACCCACATGTAGATCTCGTGCGGTGTGCTGTCGAGTGCGAGCTTGACGCCGTATTTCAGGGCGTAAGCGCTGTTCAACTCGACCGCGCGCTCGAGAAAATCCCGTACCCCAACCGCTGCGTGGCGGAAATCGTGCAGACCCTTCTCGACGCGCTCCAGGTCCAGGATACTGTCGACGAGGCCCGATAGCCGGGCGGCGTTGCGATAGGCGATGTCGAGGAATCTGCGGGCTTCCGCCGGGATGGCCGCAGCGTGCTCGTCCAGCACGACGTCGAGCGCGCCCAGGATGGAGGTGAGCGGCGTGCGCAGCTCGTGGCTCACGGTTTGCACGAACTCGGCCTGCCGGCGTTCCACGTCCTTGCGGTCGGTGATGTCGGAGCTGGTCCCGGTCACGCGCAGCGCGGAGCCATCCTCCGCGCGCTCCACCACGCGCGCGTGCGTCTCGATCCACTTCCACCCCCCGAGCGGCGTACGGGTGCGGTACTCGATGCGCAGGAACGGGCGCGCCCCACCCAGCGTTTCTTCCACCGCCGAATCGAGCGCATCGAGATCGTCCGGGTGCACCAGGGCACGCAGCTGCTCGACCGTGGTGACCGCTTGCGCGGCGTGGCCGCCGATGATCCGGCCCCACTGCTCGCTCACGTAGATCTCGCCTGTGGGCACGTCCCAGTCGAGCAGCGCGTCGCCGGAGCCCTCCAGCGCCAGCTCCAGCCGCTCCCGGCTGCGCCGCAGCGCCGCCTCCGCCAGCCGCTCGGTGGTGACGTCCTCGATCACCTGCACGTACCCGAGCAGGTGGCTGCCGTCCAGGATCGGCGCCGCGTGCAGGCGGCTCCAGATGACGGTGCCATCCGCGTGCTGATAACGATGCTCGGAGTTGAACGGCGCGTGCGCGCGCCCCGCTGCGTTCCACGCTTCGACCACTCGGTCGGAATCCTCCGGATGCAGGGCAATGCGCCAGCCGCGTCCGATCACCTGATCGGGCGCGAGCCCCGCGAGCTTCTGGAAGTTGGCGTTGCTGAAAATGCAGTTGCCTCTCGCGTCGATCACAAATAACCCGAGCGGCGAGGCCTCGCTGATCGCGCGCAAGCGCGCCTCGCTCTCGCGCAGCGCGCGCATGCCCTTGCGCCGATCGGTGACATCGACCAGAGTGCCGGTGATGCCGTCGATCTTGCCCTGCGGGTCGAGGGTCGGATAGGCAAAGATCTCGACCCAGCAGGACAGGCCGTCGCTGCGCACCAGACGCGCCGGATGGCGCGAGGAGTAGATCTCGCCGCGCAGCAGCGACTGGAACGCTTCCAGATGGCGCTCGAGGTCTTCCGGGTGGATGAAGTCGACAATCGGGCGGGCGAGCGAGCTCTCGACCGTGTGCCCAGTCAACTCGGTCCAGGCGGGATCAAGCCGCGTCCAGTTGCCGTACGGATCAGCCGAATACGCGACCTCGCGCTCGTCCGGTTCGCTTCCAGTGAGCGCCAGCGGCCGCAATATCGGATCGTTTTCTGTCATCCCGGCCAGGTGAGCCTTGTCCGCAATGCGGACCCGGCTGCAGCCGGGCCCTCACCGATCGACGCGGCGATCACCGCGCGCGGTTGTCCGATGCGAGTTGCCCCATAGTATAGGCCCAGCACGCAACACCGGGCAGCCCGGGTTGGTCCGGGGCGGTGGGCGCACAACCTCCGCGCGTCGGTGCTGGCGGAGCCAGGATGAAAGCGCGCCAGGATCAGAACCTCAGCCGCAGCCCGAGCCGGATCTCCGGTCTCAGCCCATCGACGCCGTGATCCTCGAGGAGAGCGTTGTAGTTGATGCTCCAGGACGGAGTGAACCAGTGCTCGCCCATCACGCCGTAATTGCTAGTCTCCACCGGGGTCATGCCGGTCAAGCCGCTGAGCGGCAGTGCGGGATCGAACACGCGGCCGGTGCTATACGACAGGCCGACGGAGCTGCGCGCCGAGTAAAAGTAGCTGAATTGCAGGCGGTGGCTCGTGGCTGTCGCTCCGCCGTCCGCCCGTCCCGACGACAATGTGTAAGCGCCACGATAGCGATCCCAGAACCGCTCGACGGTCACGATCCCGAGATCCGCGCCCATGCTTGACGTGCCACTCATCGGCGGCAGAGCGGACAGCCCCAGGCCGCCGGCGCCATTCGCCGGTTCGGACAATGGCACGCCAAGATCGCTGCGCCGCACTCCCGCCTGCAACCCCCAGCCCTTGCCGAATTGTGTCGCGAGCTGGCCCAGCACCGAGCGCTCGCCCGTTCCGCCGGCACCCGGAATGACGTTGGTTTCCACCAGGGACGACAGGCGCTGCGACAGCGGACGCCAGTAGCCGCCGACCATCTCGGCGGAATTTGCACCCAGAGGATCTCCTGGCAGCGTGTATGCGTAGCCCGCGCCAACGTCGGTCGGGCGCGCACCGCCTTCGAGGGAGAGCCGACGCCAGTCCTGAAAGCCGCTTTCGGGCCGCAGCGTGTCGAAGCGAGCATCGGGTGAAGCGCTGCGCAGTGTCTGAGCCTGCGCCGGAACGAGACAGAGGAGGATCGCGGCAGTTGCGGCCAGGCAAAACGCGCTTTTCATAGGCACCTCCTTCCCGGGCCTACCCATCCGGGCCTCCGG
>DATJVI010000091.1:0-15894 GCA_035501875.1 Burkholderiales bacterium | reverse complement strand
ATCAGGCAACAGCAGGCAATCACTCATTCGGGGGTGAGTACCATGGACGCTGCACGACAAACTGAGCTGCTCGCGTTGGCGGGCAAGTATCTCGCCGGCGGTGGCACCGGCCTCTTCGTTCTGCCGCCCGAGCTGAACCTGGTCGTCGAGCGCGGCAAGGGCAGCCGCGTATGGGACGTCGCGGGCCGGGAGTACATCGACTACCACCTAAGCTCCGGACCCGCGTTGCTCGGGCATGCCCATCCCGCGATCACCGAGGCAGTTGCGGCGCAGCTGCCCAAGGGCACGACGTACTTTTTTCTGAACGAGCCGGAGATCCGGCTCGCGCAGCGGCTGGTCGATGCCGTCCCATGCGGCGAGACGGTGCACTACACGGGATCGGGAACAGAAGCGACGTTCTATTCTCTGCGCATCGCGCGCGCCTGGACCAAGCGCAGCAAGGTGCTCAAGTTCGAAGGCGCGTGGCATGGCATGCTCGACTACGGTCTGTACGGAACGGTGCCGACCCAGCCGTCCCAGTATCCGCACGCGCGGCCCGACTCGGTGGGTGTCCCCGGGGAGATCGGCAATACCGTCCTGGTGGCGCCGTTCAACGATGCTGCTCGAGCCGTCGAAATCATCGAGCATCACGCGTCCGAGCTGGCTGCGGTGCTGGTGGAGCCGCTGCAGCGCGTGCTGCAACCCGAACCCGGTTTTCTACAAGCAGTGCGCGAGGTGACGAGGAAGCACGGCATCGTCCTCATCTTCGACGAGATCGTCACCGGCTTTCGTATCGCGTGGGGTGGTGCGCAGGAGCGCTATGGGGTGATCCCCGATCTCGCCTGCTACGGCAAGGCGATCAGCGGCGGATTCCCGCTGGCCGCGATCGTGGGCCGCGCTGAGATCATGTCGATGCTCGACGCGCGCAGCCGGCCCAAAGCCGAAGTCGTGTGGGCGACCAACACGCTGAACGGCAATCCCGTATGCGCTGCTGCCGGGCTCGCGGCACTCGATACGCTGGCGCAACCGGGCGTCTACGAGCATCTGCACCGCATCGGGTCGCGCCTGCGCGAGGGCATGGTCAAGGCGGGGCAGCGCCGTGGCTTCGCAGTGCAGGCACCCGGCGAAGACGCGGTGTGGGGCATCCGTTTCACCGAGCGCAAGCCGCTGCGCACATGGATGGACCTTACGACGCACGACAAAGAGCTGGGCTGGCGCTGGGCGATCGAGCTGATGAAGCGCGGGCTGCTGGTGAATCCGAACGAGAAGTTCTACATCTCGATCGCGCACACCGATGCGGATGTCGACCGCACGCTGGAGATTGTGGATGAGGCTTTCGCGGCGGTGAAGCGGTAAACCTAGACCACCCCGTCGCTTCGCGCCACCCCTCCTCCGGCAAGGAGGGGAGGCACCGAAGGTGACGGGGTGGTTAACAGCCCGTAGTAAAGATTTGCGGGTGGATCTTTACGGGGCCAGACGCTCGATCGCCCAGCCGGCGCTATTCCTTCGATACTGAACGCGATCGTGCAGGCGGTTCGGACGGCCTTGCCAGAACTCGAAGGAGTGTGGCGTCAGGCGGTAGCCGCCCCAGTGCGGCGGACGGTGCGGATCGTCGCCGTGCGTGCGCGCCGCCTCCGCGAAGCGCGTCTCGATCGCCGCCCGGTCGGGCATCACGTCGCTCTGCGGCGAAGCCCATGCGGCGAGGCGGCTTCCGACCGGCCGGGTGAGGTAGTACTGGTCCGATTCCTGTGCTGTTACCTTCTCGATGCGTCCTTCCAGGCGCACCTGCCGTTCGAGCTCGAGCCAGAGGAACAACAGACTCGCTCGCGGGTTGTGCTCCAGCTCGCGCCCCTTGCGGCTGTCATAGTTCGTATAGAACACGAAGCCGCGAGCGTCGTAGCCTTTGAGCAGCACGGTGCGCGCCGAGGGTTGTCCCGCTGCGTCGGCCGTCGCGAGAATCATGGCAGTGGGCTCGCGCAGCTTCGCGCCCAGCACCTCGTCGAACCACAGCGTGAACTGCTCGTAGGGGTCGCGCGCGACGCTTTTTTCGTCCAGGCCTTCGCGCGCGTAATCTCTGCGCAGCTCGGCGGTCTTGCGGGATTTGTTCACGCCTGAAGTGTAGCGTTATTCATCCCCTTTCGGGCGGGTCGGGAACGCGGGCGTGCCACGCTGCATCCAATGAGTGAAAATGCGAGAAGGTGCGGAGGCGGAAATGACCTTGGCCGTAACTCAGGTTTCTGCAGCATCGTTGTCCGACGCTGAACTGGCCTTGCGTATCGAGCTCGGAGACACGCGCGCTTTCGAGCTGGTGATGCGCCGTCACAATCGGCTGCTGTATCGCACTGCCCGCAGCATTCTCCGCAACGAAGCCGAAGCGGAAGATTGCCTGCAGGAGGCGTACCTCCAGGCCTTCCGCTCCATGGCAGGTTTTCGTGCGGAAGCGAAGCTCTCCACGTGGCTCACCCGCATCGTCATCAACCAGGCGCTCGCCAGATTGCGCAGGGACAAGACGCGAGACGCCAGCGTCTCGCTCGATAACGTGGTCGACATCGACGGTCGCGTCGCCGGAGTCGAGGCTACTCAATCCGGCCCCGCGCAGCCGGACGCTGCCCTGCTGCGCGAGGAGCTTCGCCGCCTTCTCGAGCGACATATCGACCGGCTGCCGACAGCCTTCAGGACCGTGTTCGTGTTGCGCGCCCTCGAGGAGTTGAGCGTCGAGGAGACTGCAGCAACGCTCGGCATCCCGGACGCAACCGTCCGAACGCGCTTCTTCCGCGCGCGCAGCCTGCTGCGAGAAACGCTCGAAGGTGAAGTCGATACTGCTCTCGCAGATGCGTTTGCGTTCGAGGGCGCACGCTGCGACCGCATCGTCGCCTCCGTCCTGCATCGTTTGCCATCCGCGCTAGGCGCCGGTCCCGGCGGCTAGCGGCGGTCCGGCCTCCTGGCCGGCCCTCGCCGGGTTTCGCCCCCAAAACGCGAACTCGTACCGCTCGATTCGGGCGGCAGGCCCGGCTCATCCCAGCAACTACGCAAAAAGGAATCGCCATGTCCACCATCCAACTCTCTCGGGATCCACTGTTCCTCGCCGGTCGCCGTCTGTTTTTCGCACGATCGGGTCTCGTGTTGTCGGCGACGGCCGTCGCGTTGCTCGCCGGGCGCGAAACGCTGGCAGCAGACTTGAAAAAGACGGCGGCGGGCACCGCGGGCGACGACGTCAAGATTCTGAACGGCGGGCTGACGGCGGAATATCAGGGCATCGCCGCCTATCAGGTCGGCGCAGAGAGCGGCCTGCTGCAGAAGCCTGTCCTCGATCTTGCGGTGCAGTTCCAAAGTCACCACAAGGCGCACGCCGATCTGCTCGCCGCGACCATCAAGCAGTTTGGCGGCACGCCCGTGTCGCCGAAACAGAAGTACGACTTTCCCGTCGCGCAGCTCAAGAGCCAGAACGATGTGCTGCGCTTCGCCGCCGGCCTCGAGCAGGGCGCCGTATCGGCTTACCTCACTGCGGTGCCAGTGTTCGAGAATCGCGACTTGGCGAAGGCAGCAGCGAGCATTCTCGGCGACGAAGCCATGCACTGGGCGATCCTGCGCCAGGCCCTCGGCGAGAATCCCGTGCCCGCGGCATTTGTAGGCTGACGCGCCAGCCGCCGGGGCGCTGACCCCGGCGGTGCTGCTGTTAAACTAGCGGTCCCTGAACGAACCGTGACTTGAAACCCATGCACACTATCAAGACCGCTTTCCTGCTGTTTGCCGCCGTCTTTGCGCTCGCTTCCAACGCGGCCGCGCCCGATCCGGAGAACACCCTCTACCTCGACCTCAAAGACGGGCGCGTTGTCATCGAGCTGCGGCCTGATCTCGCGCCCAAGCACGTGGCGCGCATCAAAGAGCTGGCGCGCAAAGGGTTCTACGACGGCGTTGTCTTCCACCGCGTGATCGATGGCTTCATGGCACAGGGCGGCGATCCGACTGGAACCGGCAGCGGCGGTTCCGGGGTGAAACTGCCGGCCGAGTTTTCCAAGGAGCCGTTCGTGCGCGGAACTGTCGGCATGGCGCGCGCGGCCAATCCAGACAGCGCCGACTCGCAGTTCTTCATCTGCTTTGCGCCCGCGTCGTTCCTGAACGGTCAGTACACGGTGTTCGGGCAGGTGGTGAGCGGTATGGAGTACGTAGACAAGATCAAGAAGGGCGATGCGGCCGCCAACGGCATGGTCAGCAACCCCGACAAGATCATTCATATGCGCGTGGCTGCCGACGAGAAAAAGTGACGATGAGGTCGGCAGCCATGCGATGACGAGGAACCTTCTACCGGCTTGCGCTTCTGAGCAATGAGAGATGGGGTGATCCGCGGCGCGGCTCGCACCCAGGTGCTCGGGGCGGCCGCGGGGTTTCTTGTTCTGGTTGCCACTGCCGCTCAAGCGGACCGCCTCGCGTTGGATGCTCTCGTGCAGGAGGGCGATCTGATTCTGGAGGAGGCGGCGCAGCTCGCGCCCGCAACCAAGCTCCTGGCCGAAGAAGGACTCGAGGTCGCCGCCGCCGACAAAGCGTTGCGCGAGGAGGTCCGGGCCCTGAACCGCGATATCACGCAGTTCAACGCCGCGATGGTGGAGCACAACGAGAGCGTTCAGACGCTGCGTGCGCAATGCGGCGGGGATACCGTCGACAGCGCCTCGGTGGAAGCGTGCAATGCGCGCCTGACACAGCTGGGCGACCAGGCCAGCCTGCTAGACGACGAGCGCTTGCAGATCCGTATGCGCCAGGAGGACCTGAATGCGCGGGTGCAGACGCACAACGAAAGAGCGCGCGACTACGCGGGCCGCAAGCAGGCACAGGACAAGAGCGAAAAGCTCAATCAGGGCGATGCGGAGGACTGGCTTGCGCGCGCGCGACGCCTCTTGGCGTCGACGGATTTTGCGGCCTGGCTAGCGCAGGCCGGTAACCCGGCGCCGTGCGGCGCCGAGCAGATGAAGGACATTGCGGGGTCGGCGGTGCAGACCGCGGTCGAGCGCGCCGAGGCGTGCTTGAAAGCGGTGAAGGCGGGCAGCAAGTAGCTTTCTCCCCTCCGGAGGCGACGGGGTGGTTCGCGCACTCACTCCCCCTGCCTGCTGACGCATGCACCCCTCCTCCGAGAGGAGGGGAAAAATTAGTTCTTACCTCCCTGCGCCGTGCGGATCGCGCGCCACACCCGCTCCGGCGTGGCGGGCATCTCGATGTGCTTGACGCCGAGCGGCCGCAGCGCATCGAGCAGCGCGTTGATCACCGTTGGTGTGCCGCCCACGGTGCCGAGCTCGCCCACGCCTTTCGCACCAAGCGGATTGATCTTGCACGGAGACGACTCGTCGGTGAACGTCGAGAAGCTGGGCACGTTGTCTGCGCGCGGCATGCAGTAGTCGAGGAAGGATCCTGTGACGAGCTGGCCGCTGTCGGGATCGTAGCGCGTGTCTTCCAGCAGCGCCTGCCCGACGGCTTGCGTGATGCCGCCGTGCACCTGGCCTGCGACGATCATCGGGTTGACCACCCGGCCTACGTCGTCCACGGTGGTGTAGCGAACGATGTCGGTCGTGCCGGTTTCAGGATCGACCTCCACCTCGCACACATGACAGCTGTTGGGCCAGGACGGGCCGCCCACCTTCTGCAGCGTCGAGATCGCGATGCGCTTCTCCGGCTGCCGCCCCGCCAGGTCGAAGAGGCCGATGCCAACGTCAGTACCCGCAACGGTGAAGCGGCCCTCCTTGTAGACGATGTCGGGACCGGCAGCTTCCAGCGCATCGGCCGCGAGCTGCCGGCCTTTGTCGATCGCGTCGTTCGACGCTGTGAGCATGGCTGATCCGCCGATGTAGAGCGAGCGGCTGCCCATGCTGCCCAGGCCTTTCGCAATGTCGCTGTCGCCTTGCATGATGACGATATGCTCGGGGTCGATGCCAAGCGTCTCTGCGATGATCTGCACATAGCTCGTCTCGATGCCTTGTCCCATCGCCTGCATCGCTGTGCGGACCACGACGCGCCCATCCGCTTCCACATCCAGGGTGATGGCTTCCTCGTGCACCACCCCGGTCCATTCGAGGAACGAGGACAACGCCCGTCCGCGCAGGCGGCCGCGCAAGCGCGACTCGTCTCGGCGCTGCGCATATCCGTTCCAGTCCGCGTGAGTCAGGATGCGCTGCAGGATGTTCGCGAAGTTGCCGCTGTCGAACGTCTCGCCCATCGGTGTCGTGTAGGGCATGGCGCTGGCCGGAATGAGATTGCGCCGGCGCAGCTCAGCCGGGTCGATCTGCATCTCGGCCGCGGCCTGGTCCATGAGCCGCTCGATCAGAAAGATCGCCTCGGGGCGGCCTGCCCCGCGGTAAGCCGACACCAGATTCGTGTGCGTGAGCACCGCCCGCGCGCGCAGGTCCAGCGTCGGAACGTGGTAGACGCCGGTGATCACCTTCGGACCAATCGCCACCACGATGATCGCGCCGGGGCTGCTCCCGTACGCGCCGATGTTGCCCACGATGTCGATCTTCAATCCGAGGATCTTGCCGTCCGCGTCGAATGCGAGCTGCGCTTCGTTCGTCTGGTCCCGCCCATGCGAGGCAGCCAGGAATTCTTCGCTGCGGCTCGCACGCCAATGCACCGGCTTGCCGACTTTACGCGCTGCATACGCACACACTGCGTCCTCGGGGTAGAGCATGGTTTTCATGCCGAAGCCGCCGCCCACGTCGGGCACGCGTACGCGCACGCGATCCATCGGCACTTTGAGGATCGCTTCCGCCAGCGTCTGCTGCAGGCCCGCCGGGTTCTGGCAGCTCGTTTGGAGCGTGATGCGGCCGCTCGCCGCATCGAATTCCGCGACGCTGCCGCGCGGCTCCATCGTGACTGGAACAAGGCGCTGATTGTAGAGAGAGAGCTTGGTGATGTGCTTCGCCTTCGCGAACGCGGCCGCGCACTCGTCCGGCTTGCCCCATTGCATCTGCGCCGCCACGTTGCCGGGCGCCTCGTTCCAGACCTGCGGCGCGCCCTTCGCCAGCGCGCCTTCGATTGTCGTCACGGCAGGGAGAACCTGATACTCGACTGCGACCTGCTCGGCGGCATCCTCCGCCTCCAGACGCGTACGGGCGATGACCGCGGCGACTGCCTCGCCAACGAAACGGACGTCATCGACGGCGAGCGGGTAGTAGGGCGGTGCCCCAGCGGGCTTTCCATCTGCACCCACCAACCCTGGCCCGAGCGGAAACGCGCCGACTCCGTCTTTGGCCAGCTCCGCGCCGGTCAGCACCGAGACGACCCCGGGTGCGGCCATCGCCGCCGCTGTGCCGATCGACACGATGCGCGCATGCGGATGTGGGGAGCGCACGAACGCCATGTGCAGTTCGTTGGGTAGCGATACATCGTCGATGTACTGGCCCGTGCCGGTGATGAGCCGCTGGTCTTCGCGCCGCTTGAGCGCCTGGCCGATTCCAAACCTGGTCATTGCAACGATCCTGTATTGAGTGAGCGGGAAAGAGAGTGATTCTAAGCTAGGTCCCAGCACCCCGCGCAAAACATAGTCGCCGCTCCTTGAAACCATCGCGTCGCTTCGCGCCCCCCCTCCTCGCGCAGGAGGGGAAACTGCATTTTGCTCCTCTCCGTTTCAAGGAGGGGTGGGGTGGTTCGATTGCACGAAGTGCTACTGAGGCAAGAAGCCGCGCGTCGAAATGCCGACCCGTTTGGTGAACGGGCTGTCGAAGGTGCCCTTCGGGTCGAGCTGCCGGATGACTTCGAGCCAGGTGTCGAATCTCGGGTACGTCGAGCGGATCCGCTCGCGGCCGCCCGCGAGATAGTTGACCTGGCCCCAATGCGGCCGCCCGCCAAGCTCGGCCAGAGCTTCCTCGTACACGCCGAGCAGCTCGAAGCCTCCCTGCGTCGGCGCCATCATGATCAGCTCGATCATCATCGTGTCGCGGGCGTGCATCATGGCCATCAAGGCGGGTGAGGCCTTGACGAAGCGCAGCGCCACGGGCGAGGTATGGAAGACGTCGCCGGCCTTGCGGCGCTGCTCGGCGATGCTCTGGATGCGCTCCACCGCGTCGACCGCGCGCTCGATCGGCACACCAATTTCCATCGAGTACGCGGGCATTGCGTTGGCTGCTCCGATGTTGAGCACCTTGTAGCTCACGTTGGTGTAGCCGTCGTCCACCAACGATTCGAGCGCGTTGTCAATGATCTCGGGCGTAATCCGCGGCAAGCGATCGAAGAGGAAGTGGATGATCCTCTGCACCAGGGGCAATACCGCTGCGATCTCGGCCAGCGGATGCCGCTCGAGCTTGTCTTTCGGCAGGCCCTGGGGCGGCGGTACGCGGTTGCGCGTCGTGACCACGCAACGGTGCTCGCCCTCCACGCGATAAGGATTGAAGTAAACCTCGTAATGACGGTTGTCGCGCAGAACCGCGCCCGAGCGCAGATCAGCCGCGACCTCGCCCCATGTGCGCATCACGCGCACTTCCTTCAGCCAGTATTTGGGTTCGACCGCCATCAGCACGGCGTAAACGATGCCTGCGCAGCCCATCGCGACGCTCGCGCTGCAGAACCAGTCGTCGTCCTGCTTCAAGATCCGGCCGGGGTACCGGGCCGCGAAGGCAGCAGGGTCGGTTGGGCCGTCCGCGGGCTCGATGCGAAACAGCTTGCCGCTTCCCGCGACGAGGTCCATCGACCGGATGCTGTCGACGATCGGACCGAAACCGATGCCCGACCCGTGCGTCGCCGTGGACATGACGCCGGCGACGGTCTGCGCGTCGTAGCCGCCCATGTTCGAGAGCGCCAGCCCATGCGAATGGAGATATTCGTTGAAGGCGCGCAGACGCATTCCGCCTTGTGGATGCACCAGCACAGACGCATCGACGCCGCCGCGCAGCAGCCCGGGTTCAAGGTCGAGCACGCGGCCGAGCGCCGAGGTGTCGATCAGGAAACCAGGTGTTAGCGCCACATCGGACCAGGAATGGCCCGACCCGACGGCGCGCACGGTGCAGCCGAGCTCTTCCGCCTCCTTCACGGCCTGCACCGCATCTTCCAATGTCTCGGGCACGCACCAGCGCAGCGGCTGGATCGACTGATTTCCGGTGTGGTTCTTCCAAGTCTGGCGAAAAGCGACGTTCATGTGGCCCTCGACGATTCAGACCAAGCGCCGGCGCGGGGTATACTTTATACCGTGTCCGACAAGGAGAGCACGCCATGGACCTCACGCAAGCGCAGATCGACGAGTTCGAGCGCGACGGATATCTGTTTTTCCCCAGTCTGTTCACGCCGGCCGAGATCGACGTTTTGAATCGCGAGGTGCCCGCGCTCTACGCGCAGCAGCGGCCGGAGAATGTGCGCGAGAAAGGCAGCGATGCGGTCCGCACGAATTTCGCCGCGCACATGTACAGCTACCCCTTCGCCAAGCTGGCGCGCCATCCGCGCATGGTCGAGCCGGTCGTTGATCTGTTCGGCGAGGCGGTTTACATGCACCAGTTCAAGATCAACGGCAAGATGGCGTTCGACGGCGACGTTTGGCAGTGGCACCAGGATTTCGGCACGTGGATGAACGACGATCTCATGCCCGAGCCGCGCGCGATGAACGTCGCGATCTTCCTGGACGAGGTGAACGAGTTCAATGGCCCGTTGATGTTCATTCCGGGCAGCCACAAGCTGGGCGCTCTGGAGGCGGCGCATGACCTGACCACCACCAGCTATCCGCTGTGGACGATCAACCACGACACCATCCGCCGGCTTGTCGAGCGCGGTGGCATTGTCGCGCCTAAGGGGCCACCTGGGTCGATGATTCTGTTTCACTCCTGCCTGGTGCACGCGTCGACCTCGAACCTGTCGCCGTGGAACCGCATCAACGTCTATCTGAGCCTGTGCGCGGTGTCCAATCACATCCGCCGCTTCAAGCGTCCGGAGTACATCGCCCACCGCGACTTCACGCCGATCCGGTGCCTGCCGGATGATTGCCTGCTGAAGGATTACGACGTGGCGCTGCCGTGGAAGGACGGGACGCCGGAATCGGCCCTCAAGCCACTGTTGGCTGCTTGATGCGAGCTGCGGCTTCACCCTCACCCCAACCCTCTCCCGTCGAGGGAGAGGGAGCTGTAAATCTACTCCCTCTCCCCTGCGGGAGAGGGCGCGGCCTTCCCTCTCCCCTTGCGGGAGAGGGCTAGGGTGAGGGGTATATGAATCTCTACGCCAAGCTGCGCGAGCGCGCCGCGCAGGGCAAGCCCGTTACCGTAGGTGTGATCGGCGCGGGAAAGTTCGCCGCGATGTATCTCGCGCAGGTCCCGAAAACGCCCGGCGTACATGTGGCCGGCATCGCCGATCTGTCGCCGGCCAACGCGCGCGCGAATCTCGAGCGCGTGGGCTGGCAAGCGCAACGCTACGCAGCGGCGTCGCTCGACGCCGCCTTCACGTCCAACTCCACCCATATCGGCGACGACTGGCAGGCACTGGTTGCGCACCCTCGCATCGAGGTCATCGTCGAGGCGACGGGCAACCCGATCGCTGCGGTCGACCACGCGCTCGCCGCGTTCCGGCATGGCAAGGACGTTGTCATGGTGACGGTGGAAGCTGATGCGTTCTGCGGGCCGCTGCTGGCTCGTCGCGCGCACGAGGCGGGCGTCGTGTACAGCCTCGCATACGGCGATCAGCCGGCGCTGATCTGCGATCTGGTCGATTGGGCGCGCGCGGCGGGGTTCAACGTCGTCGCGGCCGGCCGCGGGCACAAGTGGCTGCCTCACTTCGCTCAGTCCACTCCGGAGACGGTGTGGGGATACTACGGACTCACGCCGGAGCAGGCGGCGACCGGGGGGCTGAACCCGAAGATGTTCAACTCGTTTCTCGACGGCTCCAAGCCGGCGATCGAGTGCACGGCGGTGTGCAACGCCACGGGACTCACGCCGTCGCCGAATGGTCTGGCTTATCCGGCCGCGAGCATCGACCAGATCCCGAGCGTAATGCGTCCACGCGCCGAGGGCGGCACCCTGCACCACAAGGGCCAGGTCGAGGTGGTCTCGTCGCTCGAGGCAGACGGCCAGCCGATCCCGTATGACATCCGCTTCGGCGTGTGGGTCGTGTTCGAGGGCGAAACGGAATACATCCGCCGCTGCTTCACCGAATACGGCGTGCGCACCGACCCGACCGGACGCTACGCGTGCCTGTACAAGCGGTGGCACCTCATCGGGCTCGAGGTCGGGATCTCGGTCGCGTCCGTCGCCCTGCGCAACGAACCCACGGGGAGCCCGACCGGCTGGCGCGCCGACGCCGTCGCCACCGCCAAGCGGGATCTTCGCGCGGGGGAGCTCCTCGACGGCGAAGGTGGTTACACCGTGGTGGGCAAGCTGATGCCGGCGGCCGATTCGGTGGCGCTTGGTGCGCTGCCGCTCGGACTGGCGCACGGCTGGAAGGTCGTCAGACCCGTGCCGGCGGGTGAGCCGGTACGGTGGAGCGACGTCGTTGTCGACGAGTCGAACAGCGCGGTCCGCGTGCGGCGCGAGATGGAGAAAGCCTTCGCGGCCAAGGCGGAATTGATCCGCGGTTGACCTCTCCGCCGGTCTGCTCACCCTCACCCCCACTCTGAACCTCTCCCGTCAACGGAGAGGGAATCGAGTGCAGAGCCGTTCGAGGCAGAATCTGCCGCTGTCTCCGGCCCACTCCCGTCTGTTTGCCTTTCCCGGGGCTGACCGTTGACACGCCCAACGCGCGGGAGTAGCGTGGTTTCGCCTTAGAACGGTACCGTTCGGGCGAGGTGGCTTCGGCGCAAGACTCTCGGGGGAGGTTTCGCGGCGCGCTGCCTGGCTTAAAAAGTCAATCCGTACAAAAAGCCAATCGGGAGGAGCGTCTATGGAATTCAACATCCTGCAGCACTTCAAGGGCTTGGAAAATATTCCGAAGGATCCGTATAACGCGGATTCAATCGGCGCCTCGCTGTTCATGACCGGGAACATGGGGCCGCGCATCACGGAGAAGATGGACGGCTACGCCGCCAAGGCCGGTATGTCGCGGCGCAACTTCCTGCGATCGTCCCTGGCTTTCCCCGCGGCGATGCTGGCCGCGAACGAAGTCACGGGCATGAAGTTCTTCGAAGTGGGTGAGGCCGAAGCCGCGGATGTCGACGCCAAGAACGAAGCGATCCAGGTCGCCCGCGCCAGCTCCGACTTCATCGTCGACGTGCACACGCACGTCTGCACGCGTCCGGCTCACTACGTCGAAGGCGTGAACACCACCACGCGCGGGATGTGGTTCGTCCAGCTGCTCGACGATCTCGGCAAGGCTTTCGGGCTGCCGAATGGCACGAGGGACATGACCGTCGAGAATTACGGGAAGTTGATCCTGAAGGAAAGCGACACGACTGTCGGCGTGTTCAACCCGTTTGGCTTCCGCGAGGACTACGGCGGCCAGGACATGATCCCGATGGACTATCAGGTGAAGGTGCGCGAGAGCTGGCCCAAATCGACGGTCATGCTGGCCGGCGGCTTGACGCCTAACCAGGGGTTGAGCGAGACCCTGGAGCGCCTCAACATGTACGTCGACATCTACAAGATCTCGGGGCTCAAGCTGTACACCTTCGACTCGACCAAGAAGAAGGGCTGGTGGTTCGACGACGAGAAGCAGGCGTATCCGATCTGGGAAGAGTGCCGCAAGCTGGGGATCAAGAACATCGGCTGCCACAAGGGCATTCCGTTCGGCCAGTTCTATGCGCGCTACGCGCACGTGGAAGACTTCGACGCCACCGCCGACGACTTCCTCGACTTGAACTTCATCGCCTACCATTCGGCCTGGCCGTATCACCAGGAGCTGGCGGCGCTGAAGGGCTTCAAGCCGCAGCGCAAGAACCTGTACTCCGAAGTGGGCTCCACGTTCGCCGCGACCGTCAGCAGCCGCCCGATGGAGTGCGCGCATGTGCTAGGCACGCTCTTACGCGACCTGGGTCCCGACTACGTGATGTGGGGCACCGACTCGCTGCTGTGGGGCAACCCGCAATGGCAGATCGACGCGTTCCGCAAGTTCCAGATCCCGGACCAGCTGGTTGAGGGATACGGCTATCCGAAGATCACGCCCGAGATCCGCCGCAAAGTGTTCGGCGAGAACGCGGCGCGCATCTGGAACATCAACAAACAACAGGCGATGCAGGCCAAATCCGAGCTGGTGGCAACCAAGCTGGCCTGACACAGGGGGAGAGAGCAGTGCCTGTGGGGCCGATCCCGATTGGGGTCGGCCCCTTTTGCATCTGAGGGAGTCGAGAAAGCAGGAGAGCGAACGTGCCGTTCTACGAATACGCATGCGATACATGCTTGATCATCTACAAGACCAGCCACGGGATCAACGCGGCCGGCCCGGACAAATGCGCGAAGTGCGAAGGCGGGCTGCGCAAGGTCATCTCCGCTCCCTTCCTCAACACACGCAACTACTCGAGTCCGACCGAAGCCAAGTACGCCGACCTCTCCGTCAGCGACGAGATCGCAAAGGAGAAGGAGCTGCAGAAGGTGTACGAAACCATCTGGGTCCCGCCCGAGGTGAAGCACAGTCCGTGGGATGAACACCACTAGCGAGCCCTGCGCAGGCCGGGCGCGGGTGCGGCGAAGCCGCCGCCTTGGCCTGCTCGCTCCGTTCGTCTTCGCGCTGGCCGCCGCATCTCTGGCGCTCGGAAGCGCGGACACCCTCGATCCGGCGGCGCTGACGGCCGGCAGCTTCACTACACCCGAGGCGGGCGCGGCCGCTTTCTCCATTCCCATTGCGACGCTCGACAAGGAGCAGGCGGAGGCGTTCGCGAAGGGCAAGGAACAGTTCAACGAAGCGTGGGTGGTGGCCCCTCAGGCGGGCGGCGTGTGGGGTCTTGGGCCGACCTTCAACGAGGACCGCTGCGCCCATTGCCATGCGAACAACGGGCGCGCGAAGGCGCCGGACGACGGGCAGGAGGCGGAGCTCGGCCTGCTGGTGCGCCTGAGCATCGCCGGTGAGGGTGAGCACGGCGCGCCCAACCCTCATCCCGCGTATGGAGACCAGCTTCAGAACCGCGGCATTCCCGACCGCGTGCCCGCAGAGGGCCGCGCGATCATCACCTATGCGTCGCGCGAGGTGAGCTTCGCCGACGGAGAGAAAGTGAGCCTGCGGGTGCCAGCGGTGCGCTTCGAGGATCTTCAGTTCGGCGAGCTGGGCCGCGACACGATGATCTCGCCCCGTATCGCGCCGGCCGTGGTGGGGATGGGGCTGCTCGAGGCGGTGCCCGACGCGGCGATCCTCGAGCTCGCCAGGCAGGAGGAAAAATCAGGCTTCGGCGGCAAGCCTAACTACGTCTGGGATTACGAGGTGGACGCACCGGCGCTCGGCCGCTTCGGATGGAAGGCCAATCAACCCAATTTGCGCCAGCAGACCGCCGCCGCATTCCTCGGCGACATCGGTGCCACGACTTACATGTTCCCCGAGGAGAACTGTCCGAGCGTGCAGCGGCAGTGCCGGGAAGTGCCATCCGCCAGCAAGTGCGGCGGCCAGGGCGGGTGCACCGGAAACCAGTTCCGTCCCGAGGTGATCCCGAGCCGCCTCAACAACATCACTCTCTATCTGCAGACGCTGGCCGTGCCGGCGCGCCGCAACGTCGACGACCCCGACGTGAAGCGTGGCGAACGGCTATTCGGCCAAGCGAGCTGCAGCGGCTGTCACACCCCCGAGCTCAAGACTGGAGCCAAGACTGCCATTCCCGCCGCGGCCAATCTCGCCATCCACCCGTACACGGATCTGCTGCTGCACGACATGGGCGAGCAGCTCGCCGACGGCCGCCCCGATTTCAAAGCGAACGGTCGAGAGTGGCGCACGCCCCCGCTATGGGGCATAGGCCTGCTGCGAACGGTGAGCGGCCACAGCGATCTGCTGCACGACGGCCGTGCCCGGAACGTGACAGAAGCCATCCTCTGGCACGGGGGTCAGGCGGACAAGGCGCGCGACGCGTTCGTCGCGATGCCCAAGGCCGATCGCGCAGCGCTGGTGAAATTCGTCGAGTCGCTTTAACTTCCGGAGCCCCTCACCCTGTCCCCGTTTGAGTCCGGGGCAGGCCCTAGCGGAGAGGGGATCGCATCTGCTACCGGGGGCGATTCACCTGAGGGATCATCGACACTTCCGACCAGCGCGTTCGCGTGCGAGACGGGCTGCGCCGCGCCCGCATGACGCGCTCCGGGAGCGAGTGCTCGGGTGTCGAGCCGGGGACCAGCTCCAAGCGGTGATTCGCCACCGCAAAAAACAGCTCCGGATTGTTCTCCAGCAGGAGCTTCTGGGCCAGCATCAGGTCCGAGAGCGGGATCTCGGTCTGCGGCGTGCCGCAATAGCTGTGTCCGGTTGCCGAATGCAGGACGTTGAACACGCGGCTCGGCAGGATCCAGAACTTGCCGCGGCCGGGGACCCTAACCGCGAAATAGCCGTACCGTTCGAACTCCAGGCGCTGCGCGGGATCCAGCAGGCGGAGCAGCAGACGTCTTGCCCGCACCTCCGCGGCCGCACGCGCCTCCAGCAGCCCCGGTGCCGGCCGAGCGGATTCGTGCACCGGAATCGAGCGTTGCCGCTCCCGGCCGAAACCGCGGCCGAGCAACCAGGTGAGGAATTGCATCGCTGCCCGCTGGCCGCTCGCATCATCCGCCGACGATGCGCGGCACAATCACCGTCTCGTTCTCGAGCGCCGTGAAGTCGGTCACCTTCTCGTCCGGCTTCCCATCCCCGCGATTGACCTTGAAGGCCGTCGAGCCAGTCGCCAGCATGCGCTGGAACAGAGCCCGGGCCTGGGCACGGGCGGTGGTCGCCGCCGCGCTGTCGTCGAACGCAATCACCCGATCGCCGGAAGAATCCAATATGCGCAGAATTTTCACAATTCACCTCCTGTTCGCGAGTAGGCAAGGCTGCAAGCCAACCGGCCCGGCCTCCTCGTCCGACTACTGTTGGACC
>DATJVI010000090.1:0-18116 GCA_035501875.1 Burkholderiales bacterium | reverse complement strand
CAACGGTGTGCCCACGCTCAGGCTGAAGCTCTTCGCCTGCACCGTCTCGGGTGCGCTCATGGGCGCCGCGGGTGCGCCGCTGCCGATGTACATGAGCTTCGTCGAGCCGGCTTCGACCTTCAACCTGAGCTATTCGGTCTCTGCGCTTGCCATGCCGATCATCGGTGGCACGTCCCACTGGCTGGGGCCGGTGATCGGTGCGGTCCTGCTCGGCACCGTCCAGCAGGTCGTGACAGTGACCATTTCCTCGGAGCTGAACGTGCTGGTGGTGGGCGTGCTGCTGGTGCTGTTCGTCGTCGTCGCTCCGGGCGGGATCTTAGGGCTGGTGGCAAAGCTGCGGAGCGCACGGTCCTCCGCGAGGGCGCCGGCATGAGCGGCACGTCGCGCCTTGCGGCCAACATTCCCGACATCCCGAGCTCGCCTTGGCACTGAAACTGAGCGTGCGCAACGTCGAGGCCGGTTACGGCGCCGTACGCGCGCTGCACCGAGTCTCGCTCGAGCTGAAACAGGGCGAGACCGTGGCGCTGCTCGGCACGAACGGCAACGGCAAGAGCACGCTGATGAAGTGCCTCATGGGCATGGTGCGCCCGACGCGCGGCGAGATCACGCTCGACATCGACGGCCGTTCGCTCGATCTGGCGCGCATGCAAACGGAGGAGATCGTGAGCCTGGGGATGGCCATGGTGCCGGAGGGACGGCGCTTGTTCCCCAAGCTCACGGTCGAGGAGAATCTGCAGCTCGGTGCGTTCCGCCCGGTGGCGCGCGGCAAGCTCGTGAAGAACCTCGACTTCTGCTACGAGAACTTCTCGGTGCTGAAGGACCGTCGGCGCCAGCTGGCCGGCAGCCTGAGCGGCGGCCAGCAGCAGATGCTAGCCATCGCGCGGGCGCTGATGTCCGCGCCCAGGATCCTGCTGGTGGACGAGCCGTCGGTGGGGCTATCGCCGCTGCTCGTGCATCACACCGTCAGCATGATCCAGCAGCTCAAGGACGGCTTCGACCTCACGGTGCTGATGGCGGAGCAGAACTTCCAGCAGGCGATCCGCATCGCCGACCGCGGCTACATCATCGTCCACGGCGAGATCGTGTTCGAAGGCCGCACCGCGGACGAGCTGTGGAACAACGAGCTGGTGCGCAGCCTGTACCTGGGCGGGTAGGGCGCAGCGGCACTGCGACCGCGACCCGCACCCTGAGCGCGAGCCGGCGCTCTCTCCGCAGGCCGATGGACTTTTTTGCCGAGGCAGGAGCACGCTTCCCCGTCTCATCGATGCGGGGTCGGAGCGCGGCAAGCGTATAGTTTCGCGTACGCCTCGCTGCCTTGCTCGGAAGCGATATCGAGGATGTCGATCTCGCATCGCATGCAGGCTCCGAGCTCCAGCTTCGCCAGGTACGACGCCGTGAGCAGGGAGTTCCCCAGGCTGCGCTCGGACTGACGAATGCGCAGTCGCGTTGGGTTGCAGCGAACCCTGTCTAGCACCAGCAGGAGAGGACTATGCTTCTGACCGTTGCGATGTTGTTCCTTCTGATCGTGCTCTTCTTGGCCTTCGGCGCGCTCGTCAGGTTCTCGGAGCGCGTGATCACTCGAAATGGTGACCGCGGCGCCCCCACCGCGGTCGCGTCGAGGCGCGCCGCATGAGCAGGCCAAAGGAGGGCGGGGCGTTGCCCGACGCGCGAAAAGGACAGTGAACCGTGGCCCTCGGCATTCTCTTGGCGCTGCTCGTCGCCCTGGTCGTCTATTTGTTCTACGCCGTGATCCATCCGGATCAGTTCTGACCGGCAACGAGCGAACATGACAGCGTTCGGCTGGCTGCAGATCGCTCTGACCCTGCTGATCGCATTCGTGCTCAGCATCCCAATAGGCCGGTACCTCGCGAAGGTATTCACGGAGCAGAAGACCGCGCTGGACCGTGTATTCGATCCGATCGACGACGCCATCTACCGGCTGATCGGGCGAGAGGCCACGAGCCGGCCGATGGACTGGAAGCTCTACACCGTCCACATGCTGGCAACCAACCTCGTGATGGCGGTGATCATCTACCTGGTCCTCGTATTCCAGGACCATCTGCCGCTCAACCCGCTGCATCTCGCCGGCATGGAGCCGATGCTGGCGTTCAACACGACCGTAAGCTTCATCACGAACACGGACTGGCAGAGCTACGGGGGCGAGAGCACGCTTTCGAACTTCAGCCAGATGGCGGCGATCACGTTCCCGATGTTCACCTCCGCGGCGACTGGCTTTGTCGTGGCGATGGCCTTCATCCGGGCCTTCGTTGTGACCGACGGAGGTGCGAACCTCGGCAACTTCTATCGCGACTTGATCCGACTTCTCACCCGGGTGCTGCTGCCGCCGTGCTTCCTGATTGCTCTCTTCTTGGTGTGGCAAGGCTCACCTCAGACGTTGGACGCGGCTGTGGTGGCGCACCCGCTGGGCGGCGGCGAGCAGACGATCAGCCTCGGTCCCGTGGCGAGTCTGGAGTCGATCAAGCATTTCGGCACCAACGGCGGCGGCTTCTTCAGCGCCAACGCTGCGCATCCTTTCGAGAACCCAACTCCGCTCGCGAGCCTCGTGTTGGTTCTGCTGATGATGAGCCTGCCGAGCGCATTGGTGGTGTGCTTCGGAAACATGATCCGTAACCGGGTGCAGGGTTGGATCCTCTACGCGGTGATGGGCGCGATGGTCCTTCTTTTCCTGCCCATCGCCATCGTAGCGGAGCAATCCAGCACCCCGATCCTGGGGAAAGCCGGCATCGAGGCAGCCGCCACCGCCGCGCAGCCCGGCGGCAACATGGAAGGCAAGGAGGTCCGTTTCGGCATCGCCGGAAGTGGATTGTTCGCCAGCGTGACCACGCTCTTCACCACCGGGAGCGTCAACTCCATGCACGACAGCTTCACTCCGCTCGGCGGTATGGGGACCTTCATCGGAATGATGCTGCAATGCGTATTCGGCGGGAAGGGCGTGGGATTTCTGAACGCCATCGTGTTCGGGGTGATCGCCGTGTTCGTCGCCGGGCTCATGGTCGGACGAACGCCGGAATTCCTGGGCAAGAAGATCGAGAAGCCGGAGATCATCCTCGTTTCTCTCACGCTTCTCATCCATCCGCTCGTGATCCTGGCGCCCTCGTCGTGGTCCATGATCTCGTCCTACGGCGTCTCGTCCCTGAACAACGCCGCGATGCACGGCTACTCGGAGGTTCTCTACGCCTTCACTTCGGCTGCAGCCAACAACGGCTCTGCCTTCGCCGGCCTGAATGCAGACACGCCCTGGTACAAGCTTGCGCTCGGCGTCGTCATCCTGATCGGCCGCTATCCACCGATCATCTTCATGATGGCGGTGGCCGGCTCGCTCGCGGCGAAGCCGACGTTGCCGGCCACGATCGGGGTCCTGCGCACCGACACGTTGCAATTCGGCGTCTTCTGGCTCGCCGTCATCCTGATCGTCGGCGCACTGTCGTTCTTCCCGGCCCTGGTCCTGGGCCCGATCGCCGAGTTCTTCGCCATGCGCGGCGGCTTGACCTTCTGACCGCGAGCGCCGGCACCGTTCAGGGACCCCGCGAGATGAGGCAACCCGGCGATGAAGTGGTCCTGCGCCCCAAGGCGAAGGGGCGCGCGCGCATCGAAGAAGCCTACACGCCCGGGCTGTTCCTCCGCGCGGCGGTCGATTCCATCGTCAAATTCGACCCCAGGGTGCAGATTCGCAATCCCGTGATGTTCGTCGTCTGGCTCGGCGCCTTGGTCACCGCGGCTCTCACTTTGGATCCCGCCCTGTTCGGAGCCTCCGGCGCATCATCCACCTACAACGGGGTGCTGACTTTCATTCTGCTGCTGACGGTCTGGTTCGCGAACTTCGCGGAGGCGCTGGCGGAAGGCCGAGGCAAGGCGAAGGCGGCATCGCTGCGTCAGACCAAGACCGAGCTGCGGGCGAGGCGCGTTCAGCCTTCGGGCCAAGTGGAAGACGTGCCCGCAGCCGCGTTGCGCCGCGACGACGTCGTGCGAGTCGAACGCGGGCAGATGATCCCGACGGATGGGGAAGTCATCGAAGGCACGGCATACGTGGACGAGTCCGCCGTCACCGGCGAGTCGGCGCCGGTGCTCAAGGAGCCGGGAACGGATATGTTCTCATCGGTGACCGCGGGCACCATGCTGCTCTCGGACCACCTCGTCGTCCGCGTCACGGTCGAACCGGGCGAGAGCTTCCTCGATCGCATGATCCGCTTGATCGAAAGCGCCAAACGCCTGAAGACGCCGAACGAGATCGCGCTGACCGCGCTGCTCGCCATATTGACGTTGATCTTCTTGATCGTCGTCGCCGCTATGGCGCCGGTGGCGCTCTACCTCAACGCGCGAATCAATATCGCGGATCTGATCGCGCTGCTCGTCGCGCTGATTCCCACCACGATCGGCGCGCTGCTTTCGGCCATCGGCATCGCCGGCATCGATCGCACCGTGCGCTTCAACGTTCTGGCCATGTCCGGCAAGGCGGTGGAGGCGGCAGGCGACGTCCACACGTTGCTGTTGGACAAGACCGGCACCATCACAATCGGCAACCGTCAGGCGACGGAGTTCGTTCCGCTTGCCGGCTGCCCGGCGGAGGAGTTGGTGCAGGCTGCCTATCTTGCCTCTTGCTTCGATACCACGCCCGAGGGGCGCACGGTCGTGGTCGCGGCGGAGAGGCTGGGTGCGAAGCGTGAAGCCGTGCTGGATGGCGCGCGACCCCTGGATTTCTCGGCAGAGACGCGCATGAGCGGCACCGACCTGCTCGACGGCCGGAACATCCGCAAAGGCGCGGTCAATGCGGTCGTCGACCATGTGGCCAGCCGCTTTGGCGCGCCGGCGCCGCCGGATCTCCAACCGGCCGCGCACAGGATCGCTGGGAAGGGAGCCACGCCTCTGGCGGTGGCGGTCGATGGGCGGATCATAGGCGTCATCGCGCTCTCGGATGTCCTGAAACCAGGCATCAGCGAGCGCATCGGTGAGCTGCGCAAGATGGGCATCCGAACCGTGATGGTGACGGGCGACAACCCGGTTACCGCGGCCAGCGTCGCTGCGGAGGCCAGGGTCGACGATTTCCTCGCCGAGGCGAAGCCGGAGGAGAAGCTGCGCCTGATCCGCAGCGAACAGGCTCAGGGCCGACTGGTGGCGATGACCGGCGACGGCACGAACGATGCGCCCGCGCTGGCCCAGGCCGATGTTGGCCTGGCCATGCATTCGGGCACGATGCCGGCCAAGGAGGCGGCGAATCTCATCGATCTGGACTCCGATCCGACCAAGCTCATCGACCTGGTCAGCATCGGCAAGCAGATGTTGATCACCCGCGGCGCCTTGACGACCTTCTCCATCGCCAACGATGTCGCGAAGTACTTCGCGATCCTGCCCGCGATGTTCATCGTAGCGCTGCCCGGCCTGTCGGCGTTGAACGTCATGCAGCTGGCCACACCGCAGAGCGCCGTTCTGTCGGCGCTCATCTTCAATGCGCTCATCATACCGCTGCTCATTCCGCTGGCGCTGCGCGGGGTCCGGTTCAGGCCGATCAGCGCGGAGGCGATGTTCTACCGCAACCTCCTGGTCTACGGCGGCGGCGGGCTCGTCGCGCCGTTCATCGGCATCAAGCTCATCGATCTTGTCGTCTCGTTGGTCACCTGAGGAGCGCTTCAGATGCTCGAACTCGTCACGGCCTCCGTGAGGGCTTCCCTGGTAACCTGGATCCTGCTCGGCATTCTGTATCCCCTGGCAGTGACCGGACTGGGACAGTGGCTGTTGCCCTCCAAAGCCGGCGGCAGCCTGCTCAAAGCCCCGGACGGCACGATCCTGGGGTCGCGTCTGATCGGCCAGCAGTGGAACGGCCCCCAGTGGTTCCACGGGCGTCCGTCTGCGACCATGGGCATAGACCCGAACGATGCGACCAAGACGGTGCCTTCGCCTTACAACGCCGCCAGCTCCGCCGGCTCGAACCTGGGCCCGACCAGCCAAGCTCTGATGGCGCGGTTCGAGGCCGACCGCGAGCGCCTCGAGCGACTGCAGCCGGAGCTCGCCGGGAAGATCTTGCCCGCCGACATGCTGACGGCATCCGGCTCCGGCCTCGATCCGGACATCAGCCCGGCGAACGCAGCGCTCCAGGTCCGCCGCGTGGCGCGCGCGCGAGGCGTCGCTGCCGCGAAAGTCGACGCGTTGCTGCAGAGGCACGTCGCCGGGCGCGGCATCGGCATCTTCGGCGAGCCGCATGTCAACGTGCTGGAGCTGAACTTGGCATTGGAGCAAGCCTGGCCGACGCTCCCGAGGGACAGCGGGCACAGGTAGCTGTGGTGCCGGTCGCGCCGCCCGACCCATGCTGCTCGCAACCTCAACCCATCTACCGCGGCGGGATGGAGCACCGCTCGAGGCGTTGTGAGATCGGGCCGCTTGGCCGGAAGGAGTTTCGATGCGCGTGAACGGTTACGTTCAGCTGCTGGTCTACGGGGCGGTGCTGCTGGCGCTGGTGAGACCGCTGGGCGCCTACATGGCCCGGACCCTCGAGGGGCAGCCCACGTGGTTGAATCGCATCGGGGCGCCGCTGGAGAGGTTGCTGTACCGAATATGCGGCGTGGATCCCGCGCGCGAGATGCGCTGGACACAGTACGCACTGGCGCTGCTGGCGTTCAATCTGCTGGGCGCCGCCGTCCTCTACCTGCTGCAGCGGCTCCAGTGGCTACTTCCTCTCAACCCGCAGGGATTCGCGGCGGTGCCGCCGGATCTCGCATTCAACACCGCGACCGGCTTCATCACCACGGCGGACTGGCAAAGCTATGCAGGCGAGGCGACGCTGAGCGACCTCGTACAGATGGCGGGATTGTCGGTCCAGAACTTCCTGGCCGCCGCCTCCGGGATGGCGGTGTTGCTGCCGCTCGTGCGTGGTTTCGCTCGGGAAGGCGCCGATACCGTCGGCAACTTCTGGGTCGACGTGACGCGTGGCACGCTCTATGTCCTGCTGCCACTTTCCATCGTGCTCGCGGTGGCGCTCGTGTCGCAGGGCGTGGTGCAGACTTTCTCCGCGTATCTCAGCGTACCCCTGCAGGAATCTGTGGAGCACGACAGTCCCAAGCTGGACGCCCAAGGGCAGCCTGCCAAGGACGCGCAGGGCAATCCCGTGACAGAGAAAGCCATCCAGAAGGAACAAGTCTTGGCAGTCGGTCCCGCCGCCTCGCAGGTCGCCATCATGGAGCTGGGAACGAACGGCGGGGGCTTTTTCAACGCCAACTCCGCCCACCCATTCGAGAACCCGACGCCGCTCTCCAATCTGCTCGAGCTTCTCGCCCTCCTGCTGATGCCGGCCGCCCTGTGCTACACCTTCGGCAAGATGGTGGGTGACACGCGCCAGGGATGGGCGATTCTGGCGGCGATGAGTCTCGTCTTCATAGTGATGTTGGCCGTATGCGTCGCCTCCGAGCAGGCGGGCGATCCGGTGCTCGCCCATTTCGGCTTGGACCAGACGGCCAGCGCGATGCAATCGGGTGGGCACATGGAAGGCAAGGAGATCCGTTTCGGGATCGCCAACTCGGCGCTCTGGGCGACGGCGACGGCCGCCTCCGGGAACGGCTCGGTCAATGCCATGCTCGACTCGTTCACGCCCATCGGAGGCCTGGTGCCGATGGCGCTGATTCAGCTCGGCGAGGTGATCTTCGGCGGCGTAGGCTCGGGCCTCTACGGAATGCTCGTGTTCGCCATCGTGGCGGTGTTCGTTGCGGGGTTGATGATCGGCCGCACACCGGAGTACCTGGGCAAGGCCATCGAGGGCTTCGAGATGAAGATGTCGGCGGTCGCGGTGCTGGTGCCGTCCGCCGTCGCACTGATCGCGACCGCGATCGCGGTTTCCGTCGAGGCGGGCAGGGCCGCCGTGGGCAACCCAGGCGCGCATGGGTACTCCGAAATCCTGTACGCCTTCTCTTCGGCTGCGAACAACAACGGCAGCGCATTCGCCGGGCTGTCCACCAACACCGTCTTCTACAATACCGCGCTTGGGCTGGCAGTCTTGCTCGGGCGGTTCTGGGTTGCCGTGCCAGTGCTCGCGCTTGCAGGGTCGTTGGCCGCCAAGAAGAAGCATGCCGTCGGCGCGGGCACGCTGCCCACGCACACTCCGTTGTTCATTGCCGTGTTGGTTGGCACTGTATTGATCGTAGGCGGCCTCACGTTCTTCCCGGCGGTGGCGCTCGGTCCCATCGTGGAGCATCTGGCTCTCCCCGTCGGCAAGTAGCTTCGCACGGCGGCTTCTCAAACCCTCACAGGCCCGGGCCATGGAACTGCTGACCCTGCTGCTGTTGGTGCTGCTCAACGCAGTGCTCGTTCTGTCCGAGATGTCGGTGGTCTCGTCGAGAAGGCTGCGGCTCGAGCGTTGGACCGAGGAAGGTCGCCCGGGCGCGGCCGCGGCGTTGCAGCTGGCCTCCGAGCCCGCGCACTTCCTCTCGACCGTTCAGATCGGGATGACCGCAATCGGGATCTTCAGCGGGGCGTTGAGCGAGGCCACGCTCTCCGGGCATGTAGCGGAGTTCTTCGCCGGGTTTGGCGTCGCGCATCCCTATGCCGGGCGCCTCGCACTTGTCATCGTGGTGGCCGCGGTTTCGTCCTGCTATCTGCTGTTCGGGGAGCTCGTGCCGAAGAGGCTCGCGCTGCGCAACCCGGAGAGCATCGCGAGCGCGCTTGCCCCGGTCATGCAATCCTTGACGCGGCTTGCGTTCCCGCTGGTCAAAGCGTTCAGTGCCGCGAGCGACGCCGTGCTTCGCGTGTTTCGCACGTCTCCTCAGGAGCCGCTGGTGACCGAAGAAGACATCAATGTGCTGATGGAGCAAGGCGCGCAGGCAGGCGTATTCGAACGGCAGGAGCAGGTCATGGTGTCACGGGTCCTGGGTCTCGACGAGCGGCGGGTCGCGAGCGCGATGACGCCGCGCGGGGACATCGTATGGCTGGACTTGAACGACCCGTTCGAAGTGAACCGGCAGAAGATGCTGGTGAGCCCGCATTCTCGTTTTCCGTTGTGCAAGGACGGGCTGGGTGATGTCATCGGCGTGGTGGACGCCAGGTCTCTGCTCGAAGACGCCTTCCTGGGGCGCCGCATCGACCTGGCAAACCGCGCAGAGAAGCCCCTGTACGTCCCCGAGGTGCTCACGGTGATGAAAGTGCTGGAGACTTTCAAGAAGCATCGTCAGCACTTTGCGTTGGTGGTGGACGAGTACGGCGAGCTGCAGGGGTTGGTGACCATGAGCGATATCATGGAAACCCTAGTCGGCGACATCGCAACCGTCGAGTATGCGGCCGAGCCTGACATCGTACGGCGAGACGACGGCTCGCTGCTCGTGGACGGCTCGGTGAGTCCGGAGCGCTTCAAGGAGGCGACCGGGTTGGAAGAGCCGCTTCCGGCCGAGGAGAGCGGCAGCTATCAAACCCTCGGCGGCTTTACGATGTTGCAGCTCGAGCACATCCCCCAGGTGGGAGACAAGTTCGAGAGCTGCGGTTTCCGATTCGAGGTCCTGGACATGGACGGAAACCGGGTCGACAAGCTCCTGGTGACTCGATTGGCAGCGAGTGGCCCGAAAGCGGACGCCGGGGAAACCGCTCGGTCCTGAGAACGCTACCGCCCAGCAGGGCTTGCGCCGCGAAGCGAGGCGGGTACCCAACCGCGGCGCTGCCGTTGGGCGCTCCGCCCGAGGCGATTGCCGGCCGTCGTCACGGAATCTCTGATGCGATGTGGCTTTCCGTCCTTGCGCCGTCGACCGCAGCGATCCCCGCGTCCACGATGAGCTGCTGCACGTAACGACCCTTGACGCCCTCCGCGCAAAATGCGATCGGGTGCTTTTGCTGGGCCAGGGCGTTGCTCGAAAACGATGCCGCGACCACCCACAGGCCCATCGAGACGAACCGGCGTACCTGTTTGTCCATGGCTTCCTCCGCCTGTTTTCCTTCCATGTCGGCACGCGCCGACCTACTGCTCGATCCAGTATTCCTCGTCCCACCGTGATTCGTTGAACCCTGTGATCGGATCGAAGGTCGACAGTTCGCGACGCAGGCCGTGAACCCCTCGGTACTTGCCCGTTCCGCCCGTGAGCGTATACACCCCGGAGTAGCTGTTCGTTTTCGAGCCGTCGGGATTGAATACGGTTTGCGTGGTCCCGGACCACTGGGCGAAGATCTTGTCGCCGTTCTCCAGGATGAAAACCGAGTATCCCCAGGCCCGACCGTTGATGTCGATGTAATCGGAATAGCCGCGGTTCCACGTCTCCACGACCTTAAGCCCTTCGCAGTTCGGTTTGGCATTGGAAGGGGTGCGGTGAACCTCGAGAATCCGAACCTGGTGGCCAGGCAAGTCTCCGACATCGATTACATGTTGTTGCGTGAACTTGCTGTCCTGAGGGAGGTAGGTTCCCGAGCGCTTGCACTTCTGCTGTGCCCATCCCGGTTCGGAAAGCGAGAACAACGTCAGCCCCGCGCTTATCGCGATGACAACGGAAACACTCCAGTGCCTTGCATTGAACTTCTTCATGGTTTTCCCCCTCCTCGAAAGTACAGCAGCACGTGACAGCGCTGCCTCACGAGACGGCCTGGAGAACAGGGTTATGGCCGTCGCGCGACGGCATCGCGAATGGATCCCGTTGAGCTGCGCCGTTGTGCTCAGTGCGCCGGCGTACGGCGATCGATAGGCGCCCAGGCTAGCGCGTGAAGAGCTGCGCCGGCGGCGCAGGGTTCTGGTGAAGGGGCAAGCGCTTGGCATGAGGAAAGCGAAGCGCAGAGGGGATGGCGGACAATATGGCAGAGATCCATGCCAGCGTCAAATGCACTCGGCAGCCCGCAGCTGCGCCTCGCGCGAGGGGCGCTTGAAGCGGGCGGGCAGGCGCCCAAGAAGGTCGCGTATCGGCGGGCGAGCGTCGTCAGCTCACCGCCCGTCCTCGACTGCGAGCTGGATGTCCCACAGCAGCGGATCGTGCGCGCGGCTCACCTCGTTCTCGATCAGGCCGCCGCACTCCGGGCAGTAGAACTGGCGGAATTCGACGCCGGCGTCGATGAAGCGCTGCGGATCGCCGATCAGCGGATTGGACGCCTGGATCGGGCGGACGATGCGCAGTGCATGCTCCTTGTAGTTGTGCCCGGCTTCGCACAGCACGTGACCGCAGCGCGAGCAGGCGAGATGCTTTGCATCGCGCGCCGTGACCAGGTCGAGATATTCGGTCACCCGCCTCATCACGGGATGGCGCTTGCCCGGTGCGCGTGGCTCCCGTCCCAAGCGCTCGAAGATGGCCTCGCGTCGTAGCGCCTGCGTGGCGCTCCCGTCGACGGTGGGATCGTCGTCTTCGCCGTGCAGGACCACACGAAAGACGTCGCGCGCAGCCGCACGAGAGATGTCGCCGTTCTCGACGTCGCGCCGCACGGCTTCGGGGTCCCGCTCGATGGGGTCGCCGTAGCCGGCGCCGGCAGCGAACGCGACCTCGTAGATGTCGCTGGTGCCTTGCCGGATATCGATCTGCCGCAGCTGGAGCAGCTCCTCTTCGCCCGTCACGTCGGCGATGTCGCCGGGCATCCGGCGCTGGCGAAACCACTCGAGCACGTCGGAGTCGCGCTTGAAGTCGTAGGCGTTGGTGCAGGCCGGATATCCGCCGTTCAGGCCCGGCGCCGTCGGGATGGCCGCACCCGACGACTCCGTCTCGTGCCACATCTCGCTCGTGCCGTGCGGGATGAACGCCGTGATCGCGGAGTTGCCGCCGCGGTACTTGCCGGCTCCGCCCGAGTCGGTGTTCTCCCGGCGATACAGCGTGAGGATCGGGAAGCTCTGCTCGTTGTGCTCGACGTTGCCGATGCGGCAGATGGGGCTGCGCACCTGGCCGCCGGTGGCGATGCCGTCGCGGAAGGAGAAAGCGCCGATGGCGCCCACCATCGGGTCGAGCAGCAGATAGCCGAAGCGTTCGCCCCACTGGTCGATGCCGCGGAAGCAGGTCAACGGGAACTGGCTGGTGCCGCCAATGCACATGACATCGCGCCGCAGCTCCGGATCGCACGCCAGCATCTTGGACAGCGTGTTGTAGGCAGGATAGAGCGAGATCTCCATCGCTTGCACCGGCGCGGTGCTCACCGAAGCCGGATGCGTGGCGCTGGTGAACGCGCCGATGGCTGGGCGGAACTCGATGTGCCGCAGCGCGCCGCCGATGGCGTAGAGCTGATCCCAGCACAGCAGCTCGTTCACGGCGGTGAGGATGGAGCCGCGCCAGCCCGAATACGTGGTGTTGATGGCGCCGGTCTGAGGCGCCGTGCCCGCATTGTCGAACACGAGCTGCTCGCCGCGCTTCTCCATCGTGAGCAGCACCTGGTACGTGCCGCGGTCGCCCACGCGCGCCACCTCGACGTACGTGCGCTCGCGGAAGATCCCGTCGGGAAGCTTCGCCATCTTCTGCAGGAAAGCGGCCTCGGCGTTGTCGATGATCTTGCGCATCACACCCTTCACGACCGGGGCGCCGTAGCGCTCGATGAGCTTGACGATGCGGCGGCTGGCCGTGACGTTGCCGGCGATCTGAGCGCGCAGATCGAGCGCCACCAGATAGGGCTTGCGGGAGGAGCGCAGGTAGATCCCCTCGATGTCGCGCCGCAGCTCTCCGCGCTCGACGATCTTCACCGGCGGGATCAGGATGCCTTCGTCGAAAGCGTCGCGCGCGTTGGGGCAGAAGCTGCCCGGCGTGATGCCGCCCACGTCGTACTGGTGCAGCACGTTGGTGATCCAGCAGAAGAGCTTGCCGTCCCAGAACACGGGGCAGAGCAGCGTCACGTCCATCTGGTGCGCAGCGCCGACCCACGGATCGTTCGAAAGGAACATATCGCCTTCGAAGATGCCGGGGTTGCCGCTGCGGTGCTCCAGCGTCCACTTCACTTGGACGTCGGAGACGCCGGACATGTAGAGCTGGTAGGGCCCGTAGTAGATGAACTCGCCGTCCTCGGTGAAGATGGACGAGTTCAGATCGAACGCGTACATCGCCACGGGCGAGCCGGAGATGCGCTGAATGGTCATCCCCAGCTCTTCGTTGATGGTCCACAGGTGATGGCGCACCACCTCGTAGGTGATGGGATCGAGCTGGTCGGTCGAATCCGTGTGCAGCGACAGACGCGGATCGATATCCAGCTTCGCGCTCGGGATGTACGGGAAGGTGACGCCGTCGTAGGGGCCGCCGGGCACCGAGCTGGGATGAGGCGTGTCGGCCATGGGTCACTCTCCTGCGTGGAGGTCGATCAAGACATTGCCATAGGGGTCGATCCGCGCCGACTGCCCCGGATGGACCACGATGGTCGTGTCGGGCACCTGGATGATCGCCGGACCGCTCACGCAGTTGCCGGCGGCGAGCTTCTCGCCCCAGTAGACCGGAGTGGCCTCGAACCGGCCGCTTTCCGACCAGTAAACGCTGCGGGTCGGCGCGCGCGCCTCGACGGACGGAGTGGCCCCGCGCTCGGGTGCAGGCTTGAGTCGCGGCTTGGGGCTCACGGCGGAAGTGCGCACGCGGTAGGTCACGATCTCCACGCGCGCCTCGCGGAACCCTGCGCCCGGCCCGTACAGGCTCTCGTAGCGGCGGTGGAAATCGCTGATGAGCTGCTCGAGCGCGGCGGCGTCGAGTGTCCCCTCCGGCACGGCGACCTCGACCTCGTTGATCTGGCCTTTGTAGCGCATGTCCGCCGAGCGCAGCATGCGTGCGGTGGAAAGATCGATGGCATCTTCGCGCAACTGCGCGACGCCTTGCGCTTCGAGCTGCGCGAACCGGCCGTTGACCCGCGCCGGGTCGAACGGGTTCGGCTGGATGTCCACCGCCTCATGGATGTGCAGCAGGTCCGCGGATGCAGCACCCAGTGCAGACCACAGCGAGCAGATCCCTCCCAGCGGGACGATGACCGAGCGCGCGCCGAGCTCATGCGCATACACTCCGGCGTGCACCGGCCCCGCTCCGCCGTAAGCGAATACGACGAAGTCTCGCGGGTCGTACCCTTTCTGCACCGTCACCTTGCGGATGAGGTCCGCCATCTGGTGCTCGACCACGCGCGCTGCACCGCTCGCCGTCTCAGGCACGCCCATGCCGAGCCGTTCGGCAAGCGGCGCGAAGCTGGCCATCGCGGCCTCGCGGTCGAGCCGCAGCCGCCCGCCGAGAAAGTGGGACGGATCGAGGTAGCCGAGCACCACCGCGGCGTCGGTCATCGTCGGTTGCCGGCCACCGCGCCCGTAGCACACGGGGCCCGGGTCCGCGCCCGCCGAGACCGGCCCGACGCGCAGGCTTCCGCTCGTTTCGTCGAGCCAGATGATGCTGCCTCCGCCGCTGCCGATGGAGCGGATGTCGATGCGCGGAACGAAGTACTCGTACTGGTGCACGACGCTCTGGTAACTCGCCACAGGCGACCCGTCGTAGACCAGCCCCACGTCGAACGAGGTGCCGCCCATGTCGGTGGCGATCACATGCTTGTGGCCGAGCGCGTCACCGAGGAACTGCGACGCGAGCACGCCCGCGACCGGGCCCGAGTCGAGCGTGAGAAACGACTTGCGCGCGGCCTGCGTTGCGGGCACGACACCGCCCCCGCATTGCATGACCTGCACCGGCGTGGCCAGCCCGGCCGCACCGACACGCCGGCCGACGCGCTCCATGTAGGCGGCGGTCACGGGGCCGAGATAGGCGTTGATCACCGTGGCGGCGGTGCGCTCGTATTCTCCCCAGCGCGGGACGAGGTCCACCGAGCAGCAGACGAACACGCCCGGCGCCAGCTTCTCGGCCATGGCTTTCACGCGGCGCTCGTGCTCGGGGTGCTTGAACGACCAAAGGAAGCAGATCGCGATCGCCTCGACGCCCTTGCTCACGAGCCGCCGGATGGCCTGCTCGGCCTCCAGCTCGTTCAGCTCGACGACCACTGCACCCTTGCAGTCGACGCGTTCGCTGACCTCGGCGATCAGCGTCTTGGGCACCAGCGGGTCGGGCTTGTTACTCTCTGGGAAGTGGAGCACCTTTTCGCTGGCCAGTCCCGGCACCCCGCGCGCGCCGCGCATGATGTGGATGACGTCGCGATGGCCCTTGGTCGTGATCAGGCCTACTTTGGCGCCGCGGCGCTGCACCAGCGCGTTGGTGCCTACCGTAGTCCCTAGCGCCAGGCGTGCGGTGCGACGCAGCACCGCTTCGGTCGTAAGCCCCAGCTTCTGCGCGATCAGGTCGAGCGCATCGAGCACGCCCTGGGAGAAGTCGCGCGGAGTGGAGGACGCCTTGGCCGTGACAATGCGACCGTCCGCGTCGATGACGACGCAGTCGGTGAAGGTGCCTCCCGTGTCGATGCCGCAGATGAGATCCGTCATCCTCGCGCTCCCCCCTGAACGAACCGGCCTCCGCGGGCACTATGACAGGGGAGACCGAACCGTATCACGCCTGCGGGGGGCGCTCAAGGCGGATGGCGCGACCGGCATGCGACGCTACTGCGCGGCGATGCGCGGCGGTATTGCCTGTTCGATGTGTCTGGGGATCCCGGGGCCGGGATCGCCACCCGATGGGGTTCCTCGGGTGGCGCTCGGCGCGCAAGGGACACGCTGGAAGACTTCCCGGCCGATGGAGATCGGCCCCGGCTTCGACAGTCTGACGAGGGTTCAGCGATCCTTATCGTGGTCCCAGTGCGCCCGGAAGTGCTGGGGCTCGAAGCCCGGCAGGTCGTCGTCGTCGAAGGCGAACACGAAGAACCGGTTCGGGTTGGCGACTCCGGCCGGGTGGAAGCTGTCCGTCAACGTGGGCACGAAATCGTTGTCGTTCGTGACGAACAGCGTGTGCTCGACGACGCCGCCGATGACGACATCCTGGCCGAAGGCCAGCCCTTCGAGCTTGGCCGGGATGTCTTCGCTGCTGATGCCCTTCGCATTGAGAACCGCGACCACGTCGAGGAACAGGAACTTCGGGACCTGCTTGCCGGCGAGGTTGGCCTCTCCGGTGAGCTGGCTCACTTCCACCGCGCCGGCGAGGTCGATCCGGTACAGCTTCTTGAAGCTCGCTTGGGAGCCGTCGCCCAGCCCCTTGCCATCGCGCTCGTCGACCAGGAACTCGTGATCGTTGATCGCCACGATGTCGCTGACGGTCGGATACTTCGGCTTCGAAGCGGTGCCGATATTGTCGAGCTGGTAGGCGTATTCGTGCGTCGCGCCATTCCGAGTATCGATGGTGACGATTCGGGTGAAGGCCGCGTTGGTGCCGCCGTCCTGGATCAGCGGGCTTTGCATGATGCCGACCAGCGTGTCGCCGTCGGGCGTGATGGCGAGGCCTTCCATGCCTTTGTTGGCTACGCGGCCGGCGGTGTTGCCCGAGATCTCCGTGTTCCCGACCGGACTCAGCTTGGTGACGGCGAACTTGGCGGGAAGCGGGTAGGACCGGATGCGCTGCCCCGTTGCGCGGTCGAACTGATACACGAACGGCCCGTACTCGTCCGAGATGAACACGCTGCGGCCGTCGTTGGAGACGCGGATGCTCTCGGGATCGAAGCGCGCGTCGTTGGGATTGGTCGAGGGCAAGGCGGGGTCGAAGTTGTCCGAGCGGCCGGTGAAGTAGTGGGTGTGGCGCTTGGCGTTCAAAGCAGGCTCACCGCTGCCCACGCCCAGGCCCGCGCCGCTGCCATAGACCAGTTTGGTCCTGCTCGAGAGCAGCGTAGTGCGGCGCAAGGTGGGTGTCAGCGTGAACGGCAGTTTCGTCGCGGGATCGCTGTCCAGTACGGCGCTCGGGTCGCTGGGCGCAAGGCTCAGGTTGAAGGACTCGACGCGATTGATGTAGGAGGCAGTGTCATCGATCGCCGCGTCGTAGGAGACCGCGTTCGGGCCGCGATCCGGGACCGTCAGGAATGTGGTCCCTCCGGCGTAGGCGATCCCCGAGCCGAGCCCTCCCAGCCGATTCCCGGGCACGCCGTTCTCCAGCGGGGCGGCCGTCTCGGCCGAAAGATCCTCGTACGTGCCGCTCACACTGCCGATGGCGATCAGCTCGACGGCTGCATGCGCGAGGGAAGCGGGGAAGAGTGCGGCAACGAAGGCGTAGCGGAGCTTTCTCATGACGGGGTCTCCTTAGACGTTGAGCGCGATGCTCGAGCCGCGTAATGATTGAGCCCTACCATTGCAAACCGATGACGGGGGTCCGTGGTCCGGCTGCGCAGCGGATCAAGGAGTGGTAGCCTTGTTTTGAAGCTTTTCGCATCGAGCGGGCATGGCGCGCGGACGAAAGCGCCGGCCCGGCAGAGACGGAGACCGACGATGAGACCGGGCGTGTTCGGCGCGCTGCTTTGCGGGGCGGCCATTGCCGGATGTGCGCAGCATCCATACTATCCACGGCAGCCTCAGCCTGTGCAGGCGGGGCAGCCGTCCCGGGGGACCCAAAGTACCGAGGCGGGAGCTGCCCCGGAGACGGCACGCTCCCCGCAGGGGCCGGCGGCACCGGGCGGCAACCTCGACCATCTGTTCGCGGACCCGCGCTTGGATCCGATCCGGGACAAGGTGCCCTTGGTCCTGCGCTCGGGCGCGGTGACGCCGGTCCAGCTGACCAACGACGACCGCCCCACCGCGGCGGAGAAGCGCGCCATCAAGGTCTGGCTCTCGATCCGAGAGCAAGCGCAGCAGTACCAGCTGGAACACCGGGGGCCGCCCTCGCCGTTGTTGGTCCGTACCCGCCAGCAGGTCAGCCGGGCGATTCTGCAGCTTTATCACGGACAGCTGACGTACGGCCAGTTCGCCCAGCGCATCCAGGCACTGGACTCGAGCTACCAAGCGGCAGCTCGCCAGCTTCACCAGTGACCGAAGGCGGCGCTCGCTAGCCGTTGACGGCGCGGTAAGTACCCGTACGCCCCATCCTCCCGTCCTCATCGCTTTCCGCCACTGGGTGCACCGCTCGGCCCACGTGCCAACGCACCCGAGATCACGGAGCTGTCTGCTCCGAGCGGATCTCTGGTTCTCCAGAGTCGGGCCGATCGTCTGCTGCCGCTGACAAGGCCGGTCCGGGCATGGGGCAGGGCAAGGTCTGGCCGCATCCCAGCTGGAGCAGGCAAATTCGGCTCAACTGCGCCGCCGCTTCGGCCGTTAACCGCTGAGGGTGCGGGCTGCGGGGCAACGCCCGCGCGCACTGCGAACCCGATCCTGT